>JBNKCO010000024.1:0-437369 GCA_050287785.1 Bacteroidales bacterium | reverse complement strand
CAAAAATAACACTTTAAAATGGAAATGCCAATGCATTTTCGCACTACCTTATTTTTTCGAAAAACACCCCGAAAGCCGCATTCTACCGTTGATTTTTACCGGGAAATGCCGTTTTTGGGCCTCAAACTGTCAAACTCAAGAGGGTTGGGGTATAATAATTGATTTTCATCTTGTTCTATTCTTAAGTGGTACAATATCGTATATGTATTTTTTTTATGTAACAAATAAAATTCCGGAATGACGTTTTAGGGTGTTTTTCATTAGATTATTACTGATTCCTGAGACTCATTTAAGCTATTATTAATTCATGTTTTTTAAATTGGAAGCTGGAACCTATCAGATTCTCAAACCAATTTATATTTCCTCTTTTTAAAATAGGCAATACTTCCAATAAATATAATTGAAGCTACAACATAATATACCCAGATAGGAATAGGCACAGGGTCACCTGATGCATATGAATGCAGTCCTGATAAATAATAGTTTACGCCAAAATAGGTCATAATTATAGAAGCCATTCCAAAAATGGAGGCTAAATTGTAAGCATATAGTCCCTTTAGCTTTGGGATAAACCGCATGTGAAGTATAAACGAGTATACCAAAATAGTCACAAGAGCCCATGTTTCCTTAGCATCCCAACCCCAATATCTCCCCCACGATTCGTTTGCCCAAACGCCTCCTAAATAGGTGCCGATGCTTAGCATAAACAGGCCGCCAATCATTGTTAATTCGCTTATGTACGACATCTCCTTAATAATCCGCAAGGTATTTGTTTTAGTGGATTCTCTTAGAAACACCATCAGTAAAAGGTTTATAAGTCCTATTAGGGCACCTAATAATAAAAACCCATAACTTCCAGCTTCCATTGAAACATGAATAGTTAACCAATACGATTTAAGCACAGGAACTAATGGAGTAATTTCAGGATCCAGAAAACTAAGTGTTGATACAGAAAGAATGGTAGCAGCTAATACCATAGTAGCAGCCAATCCGCCAAAAGACTTTCTGGTAAACAGAATTCCCGAGAGTGTTGCTGTCCAGGCAATATATATCATTGATTCATAACCGTTGCTCCAAGGTGCCCTGCCCGAAACATACCAGCGTATTATAAGTCCCAGGGTATGGACAAAAAATCCTGAAAATACAAAAGCTATTAAAACTTTATATACTGTTTTTAGATTTGTTTTTGGTTTAAATACAGATAAAAACAAGAAGAATAAAAAGATTAATCCCAACAAAACATAAAGTGTTGACAGTCGGCTAAAAATCCGGGCTTTGTTTAGAAATATTTCAGCATTTATTTTTGACTTTGATGGAACTATTGTCCCTCCAAATTTGTTTTGAAAATTTTTTAACTCATCAACAAGATTATTTGCACTACTATAGTCGTTGTTTGAAATGGCGTATTGAAGCGAACTCTTATAGGCACTAAAGAATTTTTCAGCTACAGTTGATTCATCTGAATTTCCATGGTTATGAGCAGAAATCCATGTTTGTGCGGGGTCATTTTCATTAGGTACAATTTTCAATAAACCACCCAAAAATACCATATTGAGAATGTTTAACCTTTCATCAACTTTCAACAATTCTTTTTCATAAACACCCCTGTCAGAAGGTTCTGAATTGTTTGCCTGTTGCACTTCTTTACCTAGTTTATAATTGCCTTCTTCGTCGAAAAAATCCATGTATGAGGCATACTCAGTGCTTACTCCTAAAATTTTTCGTATATTTTCATGCTTACCCAACTTAATAATCTTAACATCATACCAACTGCTTGCATCAGCATACATGCCTAACAGTATTTGATCGGCATTCAGACCATTCCAGCTTTCTTTACGCATAATTTTTCTCATAACTTCTCTAGATAAAGTATGCATAGGTTTCATTCTACCTCTAAAATCTTGAACAACAAGCTTGCTGAATTTATTGGTGTGCTCCACATTTATAGCATGTTCAGTAGCTGGCAAATGCTTATTTGACTGCCCCCATAATATGCCAGAGGAAGGAAGTAATAACATCACTATTAGCAAAGCCATACTTTTTTCTCTTAGCTTTTTAATATTTTGAATAAGTTGATAAAATCTTGTTTTTTTACTAAATAGAGTAAGAAGCATACCAATAGTGAGCAAAATATATCCGGAATAGGATATCAAGGTTCCCCAATAGTCATTATTTACACTTAAATAGGTGCCTTTTTCGTCCCTGTCAAAAGATGATTGAAAGAAACGATAACCACCATAATTTAAAATATTGTTCATATATATACGAAAATCTTTAATTACATTATTTCTATCATCTATAAGTTGTACTTCGCTGGCATATGACGAGGCACTATTTGTGCCAGGATATTTATCCATTATAAAATCCTTTAATTTGATTAAAAATGGCAATTGGATTTCTTTTGCCCCATAAGAGATAGATAAATTTAAACCGCCAAAATCAAGTATAGCAGGACTTCCCGGAAGTCCTTTACTGCCAACAACAAGTATTTGTCTGGTTTCATCATTAACCTTTGCTTCTATTGAGAGTGCGGTTAAACTTTCGCCCTTCACTTTTGGATCCTTGGATTTAACTACAACTTTACCACTCTTTATAAAATCGGCGAACACAAAATTATTGTGACCATCAGAATATGAGGTGCGAAGTTTCAATAGTTTGTACTCATCCGATGGATTTATAATTTGTTTCTTTTGAGAAACCATTTCCATCTGGGTTAAAGGTCTATTGAACCTAAAAAATATTGAGTCATCCTTATTGATTATATTGAAGGCCTCAGGCAGTTCATTATTCTTAAAATTGAATACAACATTATTAATCGTTTTTCTCTCGCCTTTGCTAATAAAATATTCCTCTCGACCATTCATTCCGGCAACAATAATCTTAAGAAAGGGTTTGCCATCTATACTTTCCTGCAAAATCTGTTGCGGATTAGGTATAAATTTTTTTACCCGAATATCAATTAAATCATTGTTGATTAAATATGATTCGTGCCATTTATTGTTCCCTAATGTGGCAAATAGTACAGCTTCATCAAATTCATAGCTTTTATCATTTTTGATTGCTTTAAATTTTAAATATGTATTGGCTGATAAAAATGTATTTGAAGTACTGTTTTCACGAATATGCATAATACCTTCAGATCCGAAATACCTGGTTATGCCTGCACCAATTAAAATTAAAACGATAGCAGCATGAAAAATCAGGATGGCCCATTTTTTCTCTTTAATAAGGTTGTATTTAAAGATATTGTTCAGAATGGTTATACAAAACAATGCAAGCAGAAGTTCAAACCACCAGGTTTGAAAAATTATTTTTTGAGCAGAACTTGTTCCAAAATCATTTTCGATGAACGTAGCAATGCCAATAGTTACTGCAAATAATGTTGTATATACAGCAGCTGCTTTGGAATTAAACAAGAAAGCGATATTTTTTTTAAGAAGGACAAATAGTTTATTCATATTGTAGTTTTAAATATTCCTATTAGATATTTGAGTAATCTTAATCAGGAGAACAAAAAAAATCTGATTTCGTTTAATGCATAGCGTTAATTTAAGAATTTTAAATAGATATTTGAATAAACAGCAAGATTGAATAGTTATTGTTTTAAGATTCTCAAAGGATCTTTTTTTAAATAGTTTCGAAAGTGAAATTACCGCACAGGTACCTCATTTTTTTCCTGTGGAAGACATATATGCTCCACTGAAGATCAAAATGCTATATGGGTTAACGGCTTCCTGGTTTTCGGCTAATAAATATGACATACCATAATTAGGGTATTTATTAAACAGGACGTATTTTTCCTTAGATTACACAAATAACATGTAGGACATAGGGTAGGAGAGATGCGAACTATATTGAAGAGTAAGTATATTCAGTTGTTCTGGATCATTCCTCACATATCAACTTCTGAACTAGAATTTAGCCAATATACTCTATTCCTTTAGTTCAAATTAAATACCGTTGTAATAAAGGCAGAGAGTCATGTCTACAATCAAAGTGTTATTTTTTTAGATATGCCTGATTTTATGTATATTTAATATAAACAGAACTTCATTTCTCATAATCTTTTAAAACTTATTATTATGAAAGTATTCAATTTTGTTGCAGGTATATGTATTTGTTTAATGCTATTGATAAATCAAAATGCCTTCTCACAATTAGGTGTTTATGCCGCTGGTGATGGTGCAGGGGCCAGTAATACTTCAGGAGACTTTAATACATTTGTTGGTGATTCTGCCGGTTACACAAATACAACCGGGCTTTACAATACTTTTATTGGATACCGGGCGGGGTATAATTTAAATTTCGCAACTTTTACACAGAGTGATAATACGGTTATTGGGGCAGAGGCCATGGGCGGGACTCCTGTTCTTAATAGCAGTACCGATAATGTAATTATTGGAAAAATGGCTGGTTATAACCATTATGGTACCGATGTAGTTATTATTGGAACACATGCCGGATACTATAATGAAAACGGGGCCGATGTCGTTTTTGTTGGTGAGGAATCCGGTTATTCTAACACTACCGGTGATGATAATGTCTTTGTCGGTGAAGATGCCGGGTACAGCAATACAACTGCCAGTGACAATACTTTTGTAGGAAACCAGGCTGGAAGGAGCAATACAACAGGTACAAGAAATGCCTTTTTTGGAAACGAAGCCGGATGGGATAACACAATCGGATACAGGAATACTTTTATTGGCGATTCTGCCGGTATTGATGTTAGTGATGGACATCACAATACATTTGTGGGGCAAGCCAGCGGAGCGGCCACTGAATATGCTGACTACAACACCTTTGTTGGTTCACTAGCCGGTTGGGACAACAACAGAACCAATGAATCCAATAATGCCAATTATAATACCTATTTAGGTTATAGCACCGGTTTTACAAACCGGGAAGGACAATACAATGTATTGCTTGGGGCCTTGACCGATTTTTCATCTACCGGCATGAGCGGTAATGGCTCTACGAATAGTTATAATATTGGAATTGGTTACGATGCCCTAATAAATGGTGAAAGGGTTTATTCATGCGTGATAGGCTCAAACGCAAGAGTTTCTTCAGATAACAGTTGCGTAATAGGAGGCACAACATCTGTAACCAGGATGTCTGTTGGAATTGGGACAGATACTCCAAATCAGAATGCCTCATTGGAACTTGCTGAAAATAACAAAGGATTTTTAATTACACGTATGTCTAATTCTGAGAAAACTACATTTAGCAGTTCATTAGCTGCCTCAGATGAAGGAATGATGATATATGATAGTACCAGCCAGTTATTGAATATCTGGAATGGTACAACATGGCTTTCCAGTGGAATTCAAATTCTGGGATTAACCAGTAATACTCTTTCTATAAGCGACGGTAATTCTGTTAGCCTTGCCGGGTATCTCGATAATACCGATGCACAAACCTTGTCATTAGTTGGAACCGATTTATCCGTTTCTGGCGGAAACACAATTGATGTTAGCAGCCTTCAGGATGGTTTTGAAGCGAATACAGATAACCAGGATTTGGAATTATCAGGAAATACTCTTAGTCTGACAAACGACGGAACACCGGTAGACCTTGCAGGGTATCTTGACAATACCGATTCCCAAACATTATCATTAGTTGGAACCGATTTATCAATTTCGGGTGGGAATGCCATTGATGTTAGTAGCCTGCAAGATGGTTTTGACCCCAATACAGATAACCAGGATCTTAACCTGTCTGGCAGTATTCTTAGTCTTACAAACGATGGTACCCCGGTAGATCTTTCAGGTCTATTCAATGATACCGACGAACAGATTTTATCATTTGATGGTTCGAATTTATCTATTGAGAATGGAAACTCGGTAAACCTTGATGGTTTGCGAGATGGATTTGAAGCTAATACCGATGAACAAATTCTGGAATTAACTGGAACAGTCCTTTCTATTTCTGGAGGTAATAATGTCGATTTAAGTTCACTTACAGGAGGTACAGATGATCAAAATTTAACTAATGCATCTTTAAACGGAACAATACTTCAAATTGAAATAGAAAGTGGAACATCTGTTTCTGTTGATCTTGCCTCTATGCTGGTTGACATTAATAACAGGCTAGATGCACAAGAAGCCAGAATTGGAGAACTGGAAGCAGACGTTGCTTTATTAAAAACCTATCATGACGATGCTTCAACAATAATAAATGCAGAGAATATTTCGGGTGCGGAATTGTATCAAAATATTCCTAATCCATCTAATGGTTCTACAAGAATAAACTACTATATACCCAGCCAAATTAACAAGGCCAGCATAATAGTTTATGATTTAAATGGCCGTTTGTATAAAAAAATTCCTGTTAATAACCATGGAATGAGCTATATTGAAATTGCAGAAGGTGAATTAGCACCGGGACAGTATTTCTACACATTATTTGTGGAGGAGCAGAAAGTGGACACTAAAAAGCTACTTATTCTTCGCTAAAGATATTTGCTATTCCTATGTGTTAAGCGCGTAAGGTTTAGATTATGAAGTTCTTATTTGCGATTTTTGGTTGCTGGTTTTTGAATTTTAAGATCAGCAATCAAAAATCATCAATACTAAGATTGTATAAAATCCCAAAGCCATTTAATAATATCGATTTTCTCTTAAATTCAAGTTCAAAGTTTCTCCTGAAAAATTGATTTATTGGTATTAAAGGGTAGTTAATAATACATAATGGTAGCGATAAAAATTTAAGTGCTATGGGACATCGTAGCGAAAATTTCTATAAAGCCTCCAATAGCTTTTAGTTTTTTTACATACAACAATTCGTTTTTTTTTGTATGTTGCAGGTTTTTGAGGCAATAAAACTTTGTGATAAAATTTTGTAATTAGCAAAAAAATAGGCAATTACAGTTTTATTTTATGTTTATTTTCTCAACGAAGCTAATCTAACAAACTATTAAATAAATGAATGTGAGAATTTTAGTACTATTAGAATTATTCCTATTATCTGCAAATCTTTTCGCGCAAGATTCCAATTTCCATATTTACCTTTGTTTCGGACAATCAAACATGGAGGGGCAGGGAACTATTCAAGCTCAGGATTTAACTGTTGATAGTCGTTTTCAAGTTTTACAATCACTTGATTGTACAGGAAAACCGATAAACAAATGGAGAACAGCTGTTCCTCCTTTATGTCAGTGCAGTTCAGGTCTTTCACCTGTCGACTATTTTGGTAAAACTATGGTGGCAAACCTTCCGGACAGCATTAAAATAGGTGTTATTAATGTTGCTGTTGGCGGATGTGATATCCGGTTATTTGATAAGGATATTTACCAGGATTACGATTCAACTTATCCAGAAAGCTGGTTTCTCAGTAAAGTAGAAGCCTATGGATGGAATCCATACCAACATCTTATAAACCTTGCACAATTGGCCCAGCAAAGTGGTGTAATTAAAGGAATTCTTTTGCACCAGGGAGAAACTAACACAGGTCAAGTTGAATGGTTATCGTATGTGAAAAAGATTTACAATGATATGTTAACTGACCTTTCACTGAATGCAGATTCAGTGCCTATTCTTGCCGGAGAAGTATTATCTGCATCGGGCAATTGCTGTGCAACTTGGATGAATCCAATAATTAACAGGCTTCCTGATACTATCCCTACAGCACATGTTATTTCAGCGAACGGCTGTACTGCCAAGGATAACGCACATTTTGACTCGGAAGGATACAGAAAACTGGGTAGACGTTATGGGATGGAAATGCTTTCGTTGATGGGCTATGAAATTGCTTATTACGAACCTGAATGTGGAACAGTAGGTGAAAACTGGAGGATAACGACTGATGGAGATGCTTCCAATGGAAGTTATATTACTGCTACTCCCGGTATTCAAAACATTTCAGAAGCCCCGGCAGATGATTTAAGTGTTATCCAATTGAGCTTTACTTTAAGTGCTGATACAAGCTATTATATATATGGGCGGTTTAACAATCCAACAGAAAATGATGATTCATATTGGATAAAGATCGATGATGAGGAATTTGAGTTAATCGATGACTTGACCACCACAGGTTGGCAGTGGTTAGAGTTAAGAAGTTGCAATTTAATAGCAGGTGAGCATACCATTAGTATTGCTTTCGGCGAAGATGGAGCCTCCCTGGATAAACTTGCTATAAAAAATTCCCAGATTACTCCTGTTGAAATAGGTGAAGAAGCAAACAACATTTGCGAACCTGGAATTTCTTCTGGGTTGAATGAAATTTATAAAAATACAGGGTATAATTTAAGACAGAACTACCCTAATCCGTTTTCTGGAATTACAAATATTTCTTTCGCAATTCCAAATGAAACTTTTGTTTCCTTGAAAGTTTTCGATACTCAAGGTGAGGAAGTTGCAGAGCTTGCCGGAAAAGAATTCAATTCTGGAAAACATACAGTACAAGTCAATCTTGGTAAATTATCAGAAGGAAATTATCTTTATACCCTTAGGACGGAACAGTTTTTTGAAACCAAAAGAATGATTTTACTACCTGAATAGCATAGACGGGTAATACATATCAACTGACTACATATGGTATAGTGCATGCGGATTTGCCTTGGGCTAAATCCCTGCGCTTAGTTACGAGATTCTTGAAGGTTTGTAGCTTGTAAAAAAGGCCGGTGTAATCTTAATAACTATCGGGAGATAGGAAATCGCCTTGTAATTGTGTATGACACCATACTGTCATCTTCTGGAACCAATTGAAATTTCTGATTTTATTTAAGAATAATTGCATAGGATTATATTGTTTCAATTTTATGGATTATTATTGTTTTTGTAAAACAATGGTTTGTTGTAAGATTGTACTATTCAAGTTGTTAGTGTAATACATCCCTGCGATATTTATATTGTAATTAGCTAAATGCATTCTTCTCAAGTCTAATATCTCAACGAATCTTACGATCTATTATATGCAAAATGCAATGATAATACATGATTCGTAGCCAGTAATAGTTCAATCTAAAAATTTAATTTAACTAAATGGTTAAATAATTTGGTTAATTCAAATATGCTCCGTAAATTTGACCAAATGGTTAAATCAAATAGTTAAAAAAATGACAAAAAACCAGGGAAAAGAAAAAAAGATACTAGAAGCGGCAAGGGAAGTGTTTATGCGTAAAGGAATGGCAGGGGCAAGAATGCAGGAAATTGCCGATGAAGCAGGAATAAATAAAGCTTTGTTGCACTATTACTTCAGATCAAAGGATAAGCTTTTCCAGAAAATATTTGAAGAAACGTTGGAGAAAATCTCTTTTAGCTTAGAACACTCTTTTAGTCAGGATAGCTCAATATTTGAAAAGCTTCAGAAACTTATTGATGCATATACCGATGTTCTTCTTGATAATCCATATCTGCCAATGTTTGTTTTGAATGAAATAAACCAGAATCCAGATCGGATACAGAAGATGTTCGAGAAAAATGATATTGTCGGAGAATTAATGAAATTCATTACTCAACTCATGAGCGAGATTAATAACGGGAAAATAAGGCCAATTCATCCTTCTCATTTAATCGTAAACTTAATGGGCTTGTTAATATTTCCTTTTGCAGTAAGGCCAATGGTAGCTCCAATGCTTAAAGAGCATATTGGTATTAATTATGAAGACCTTCTGGCAGAAAGGAAGAAAGTGGTTTATGACTTTGTTTATAACGCGATTAAAATTGACGATAATGGAAAATAGAAAGTATACACTAATCGTTGTTCTCAGTTTGCTTTTGTTTCTGCCTGCAAGTGGTCAGGTGCCAGATACTATTAGTTTATACGAATGTTATAAATTGGTAAGAGTAAATGCACCACAACTTGGTTTATTGAATATCTATCAGCAAACGACAGATATTGAGAATCAGAAATTATCAGCGAAGAATTTACCTCAGGTGACAGGTTATGGCAAGGCTTGGTATCAGAGCGATGCTGTTACAGTAACAATGCCAATTCCTGGTATGTCTGGTCTTGAGATAGATAAATTTCAATACAATGCAGGAATCAATATTGATCAGAAACTACTCGATGGAGGCTTAAATGTAATTCAAAAAAGAATTAAAACTATTGAGGGAGATATTGGACAACTGGAAACAGAGGTAGCTTTATATAAACTTAACGAGCTTGCTAATGCATATTTCTTTGGAATTATAAGACTTAAAGAGTCGGTTAAAGTGCTCAATCTAAAGCACGAAATTTTAAAAGAACGAAGAAAGGTTGTGGAATCGGGTGTAGAAAACGGTGCTATATTGGAAACAGAATTAGAAAGGTTAAACTCTGAGGTTGCAATAACTAACCAACAGATTGCTGAATTGCGTTTGGGGTATGTTAAGCTTGAGAATAGTCTTTCAATATTAACGGGTCGTGAAGGTAAGGCAACAGAGTGGGTGTTACCTCAAAGTATTGCTTCAACCGATTCACTAAATAGAAACGAAACTCATCTGTATGAAAGTAATCGCAAATATCTTGAGTCGCTTAAAGATATCCAGGGCAGGAAATATATTCCTCAGGTGTATGCATTTGGACAAGCAGGATATAGCTATCCGGGACTGAATTTTTTCGAAAACCAGTCTGATGTATATTATATGGTTGGGGCTAAACTTTCGTGGAGAATATTCGACTGGTCTGAAGGAAAGAAAGAGAAGCAACTAATAGATTTAAAGAGGAGCCAGATAGATATTGCCGAAGCAAATTTTAACCGAAACCTTTCTATCTCAATTGTTAATCAAAACCAGGAGATTGAAATGTTGAACGAACTGCTTGAAAATGATAAGGTGATAATTTCCTCAAAAGAACGTATTGCCAAGGCAAGTGCTTCATCTCTCGATAATGGAACACTAACTTCAGCCGACTATCTTAACGACCTTAATGCCGAATTAAAAGCAAGAATCGATTTTGAGGTTCACCGTGTAAAATTATTCGAAGCCCAGGCAAAACTTGCGGTTCTAAAAGGAATTCATATTCAATAACCAGCTAATTCAAATTAAAATGAAAACAAGATATCTTCAATTATTAATTATAGGCTTTATATTTTGGTCGTGTAACAATGGCAATTCAGAAGCCGATGCCTATGGAAATTTTCAGGCCACTGAAGTAATAGTCTCATCAGAAACTTCCGGCAAAATAGTACTATTTGATTTTACGGAAGGTGATATACTTGAAAAGGGGAGCGTTGTTGTGAAGATAGATTCTGTTCAATACGCATTAAAACTCAAAGAATTAAAAGCACGAAAGCAAGCTGTAATTGCACGTAAGGCTAATGTTGTGGCTCAGGTTAATGTTTATATGCAGCAGTTACAAGTTCTGGAGAAGGATCAGCTGAGACTAAAGAACATGCTGAAGGATGGTGCTGCAACTCAAAAGCAATTCGACGATGTTGAGGGACAAGTTAGTATAATAAAAAAGCAAATAAGTGCTGTGGAATCAAACTTAGCAGGTATAAATGCCGAAGTTGTTGCTATTGATGCTTCAATAGCCCAGGCAATCGATATGAAGCTAAGAACCAAGGTGAAGTCGCCTGTTAAAGGAACAATCATACAAAAGTATGTTCAGGAAGGAGAGATTGCTGCACCGGGTAGAGCCTTATTTAAAGTAGCAGACTTAACTAATATGGAGCTTAAAGCATACATTTCCGGGAATCAATTAAGTTCAGTAAATATTGGAGATGATGTAAGTGTATATATTGATGGCGATAAGGAAAACCTTAAAAAGTATACCGGAAAAATATCATGGATTGCCTCGGAGGCTGAGTTTACCCCAAAGAACATACAAACACGAGAAGAACGTTTGAGCCAGGTTTATGCCATTAAAGTACTTGTAAAGAATGATGGTGCAATTAAGATAAATATGCCAGGCGAAGTTGTGCTAACCAAAATGTAAATGATAGAGATAAGCAACATATCGAAATTGTATAACGAAGTTCAGGCTCTCGAGGATATTTCTTTCGAAGTAGAAACAGGTGAGCTTTTTGGACTTATTGGACCAGATGGAGCGGGTAAAACATCACTTTTCAGAATTCTTACATCATTACTAGTCCCCAGCTCAGGCTATGCAAAAGTTTTTGGGTTTGATGTAGTGAAAGACTATCATGAAATCCGTCAGATAACCGGTTATATGCCAGGAAGGTTTTCTCTATATCAGGATTTGTCGGTTGAAGAAAATTTGGCTTTTTTCGCTACAGTTTTTGGCACCAGCATTAAAGAAAATTACAGCCTCATAAAAGATGTTTACAATCAGATTGAACCTTTTAAAAAACGACGAGCAGGAAAGCTATCTGGAGGAATGAAGCAGAAGCTGGCATTGTCATGCTCCTTAATTCATAGTCCGAAAATATTAGTTCTTGATGAACCCACAACTGGTGTTGATGCAGTTTCACGAAAGGAATTTTGGGAACTTCTTCAGGGATTAAAACAAAAAGGCATAACCATTATTGTGTCAACCCCATATATGGATGAGGCCCAACTCTGCGATAGGGTAGGTCTTATTCAAAGCGGAAAACTGTTAAGTGTTGATAAGCCAAAGAATATTATTAGTTCTTATGAAAAACAGGTAATTAGTATTAAAGCCGAGAACATGTACAAACTGCTTACTGATTTGCGCAATTATCCCGAAACCCAACATGCCTATGCTTTTGGTAGTTCAGTGCATTATACCGGATCGAAAACTGTTGACATGAGTATTCTTCATGATTATTTGAAACAAAAAGATCATCAGGCAATTGAATTGTCAAAGATAACTCCAGATATAGAGGATATATTTATTGATTTGATGAAGCAAAATGAAATAGGACTGAGCTAATTATGATTTCAACGGAACAAAATAGTATTCCTCGGGTAATTTCTGTTAAAGGAATGTATAAGAAGTTTGGTGATTTTATTGCCAATGATAACCTTAGTTTTGAGGTTGAAAAGGGAGAAATATTTGGGTTTTTAGGAGCTAATGGAGCAGGCAAGACAACAGCAATGAAAATACTATGTGGTTTGTCAACTCCGACCTCTGGTGAAATAAGAGTTGCTGGTCTGGATGTTTACAAAAAGACTGAACAGATTAAACGGAAGATAGGTTACATGTCGCAGAAATTTTCACTTTACGACGATTTAACCGTTGCCGAGAATTTTAAGTTTTACGCAGGAATTTACCATGTTCCAACAAAACAAATTGAACCCCGAATGAATGAGCTGCTTACAAATGTTGATTTATTTGAGCAGAAGAATAAGCTTATTGCAGATTTACCTCTTGGCTGGAAACAAAAATTAGCTTTCAGTGTAGCAACAATACACAAACCAGAAATTGTGTTTCTGGATGAGCCAACCAGTGGTGTTGATCCAGTTGCTCGTCGAAAGTTCTGGGAGCTAATATTTGAAGCAGCAAATAATGGAATAACAGTTTTTGTTACTACACATTACATGGATGAGGCCGAATATTGCGATAGAATTTCAATTATGGATAAGGGTAAGATTGTAGCCATGGATAAACCAGAAAATTTAAAGAAAGAATACAAGGTGGATAATATGTTTGACTTGTTTCTAAAAATTGTAAGATAATGAGACGCTTCAGAGCCTTTGTAATAAAAGAATTTCGTCACCTGTTGCGCGACCCGCGAACAATAATTGTACTTATTGCTATTCCAATTATTCAGCTGTTGTTGTTTGGGTATGTAATTTCAACTGAAATAAAAGATGCACGCATAGCTATATTGGATTACTCTAATGATGAAGTAACCCAGCAGATTACCAACAAGATTTTAGCTTCAGGGTATTTTATTCTTGATTCGCGACTTAATAATATTAATGAAGTTGATGCAGAATTCAAGAAAGGAAAAATAAAAGAAGTTATAGTCTTTGAACAAGGTTTTGGGAAGAATTTGGTTCATGAAGGTAAGGCTTCCATGCAAATAATTACAGATGCAAGCGATCCCAATATGGCCTCTTTGCTCGATGCTTATACCAGAAACATAATTCAATCTTATCAGGTTGAAATGAGTGGACTAATGGGTAAAAGTATGGCTATTCAGGCCGAATTTAGAATGTTTTATAATGAAGAACTTCACTCAGCTCATTTATTTGTTCCGGGAACAATGGCTCTGATACTTATGCTAATTTCTGCCTTAATGACTTCGGTTTCGATTGCACGAGAGAAGGAACTTGGAACTATGGAAATTTTGTTGGTTTCTCCTTTGCGTCCAATACAAATTGTGTTAGGAAAGGTTGTACCCTACATGTCACTTGCATTTATCGATATGATAATGATAATTGTAATCGGTCATTATGTTTTTGATGTGCCGGTACGAGGAAGTGTGGTGCTATTAATTTTCACAGGAACATTATTCATTTTATTGGCACTTACACTTGGTGTAATGATTTCTACAATTGCGAAAACTCAGCAGGTGGCCATGATAATATCCTTAATAGGATTAATGCTGCCAACAGTTTTACTTTCAGGGTTTATTTTCCCAATCGAAAATATGCCAAAAGTTCTTCAGTTTGTTTCGATGGCTATGCCTCCTCGTTGGTTTCTGGAGATAATAAAAGATATAATGCTTAAAGGATCAGGTTTGGGGCAAGTGTGGCAAAATCTATTAATTATGACAGGCATGTGGCTATTCTTTGTACAGGTAAGTGTGAGGAAATTTAAAATAAGACTTGAGTAATAGAAAATTTCTAATTTATAATATAAAAAGAGGAATAAAGAATGTATAATGAATAATAGAATAGTGGATAGTGAATAATTGTAAACTGGTAACTAATTACTCTTCACTTTTCACCGTTCACACTTCACTGATCACTAAAAAAAATGAGAACAATACTATATATAATTAGAAAAGAATTTAAGCAGATTGCTCGTGATAAATTTATGGGGAAGGCAATTATTATAATGCCAATTCTTCAAATGGTAGTTCTTGTTTATGCAGCTTCTTTTGAAATTAAGAACATCGATTTACTAATTGTTGATAGAGATGGGAGTTCATCTTCCATTGATCTGGCAAACAAGTTTATTGCTTCAGATTTCTTTACAGTCGATGTTAAGTCGTATAGAGATAATGAGGTTAAGGAAGTTATTGATAGGGGAGATGCAGATGTCGCATTAATAATTCCAACAAGCTTTGAGAATAAACTGAAAAATATTGAGCAACCAAAAGTGCAATTGCTTATTGATGCAGTTAATGGTTCAGCTGGAGAGCTGTCAATGTCGTATTGCATGGCCACAATAATGGATTATAATAAGAATTTGCTTATTGAAGAATATGGAATTCAAAACTCATCTTTATCCGGAATCGATATTTCATCAAGGTTCTGGTATAATCCATATTTAAATTATAAAATTTATATGGCTCCGGGCATCCTGGTAATATTGATAACAGCAATTGGTTGGTTTCTAACAGGTATGAATCTGGTTAAGGAAAAGGAAAGTGGTACAATAGAGCAGCTAAATGTAACCCCAATTAGGAAGCATCATTTTATTGCCGGAAAACTAATTCCATTTTTAATTATTGGAATTCTTGATTTGGCATTTGGCTTACTTTTGGCATGGGTGCTTTATAAAATTCCATTCGAGGGAAGCTTATTAACTCTTTTTGTTTTTTCTGTTGTCTACCTAATTGCAGTGCTGGGTATTGGGTTATTTATTTCTACAATATCTCAGACTCAGCAACAAGTTCTGTTTGTGTCGTTCTTCTTTGTAATGATTTTTGTTTTAATGAGCGGTCTGTTTACACCACTAGAAAATATGCCTCGCTGGGGGCAGATTATTAATTGGTTTAATCCACTGGCTTATTTTGGCCGGGTAATTAGAATGGTGTTACTAAAAGGCTCCTCCCTAGTGGATATAAGCAAGGAAATTATAATAATGCTTATTTATGGGGCGATAATAAACTTCCTCGCAATTTGGCGATACAGGAAAGTGGCCTAGGAATGCTATAATTCAGAAGGGCTTAAGCTCTTTAGAACTTTAAAATTTTATTTCCATGGGCCCCATTCCATTGTTAGTCTGTCGCGAACTCTGATTTTTCCAGTAGTATTATTTTTCTGCTGGTATGAAATTCTATCTTTCTCAAAGTAGCAGCTAATGGTTTCAACCTTATGCTTTGCTTTTGGGTCATCGATATAATTAACAAGTAAGGTTTTATTAACCACATCTTTATTAATGTACACATACCTGCTAACATAGCCATCTTCATTTAATTCAACAATTGTTTTCCAATCCTCGGTGTTTTTATTGTTTTTGAATTCAACACTTTTTAGTTCCTTATTTGAACCAAATTCAAATGTAAACTTACCATCGGAGTAAATATTTTCCGGATCGTGTTGACGGATGAGAGTATAATTATTGCCTGCTTTTGCAATCGTGTAAGTAATGATGTTACATACTTTCTGAGGATCAAGTTTACGCCATCTGTCGCAGAAGTTTACTATTTCTATTTTCGAAATAGTTTTTCCTGCTGAATATTCAAATTGCTTTACTTGTTTCAAGTAAATATACATTGAAGCACCTTTCTGATAGTTTCCAACAACTTGATGGTAATGATGATATTTTTTAATTTTTGTGATTCGCCCCTGACTATCATAAAAAACAGAATCAAAGGGAAGGTTATATAATTGACCATACTGTTTACTTAGAATAATACTGTTTTCATCAATACGTAAAATCCTTTGCTTAGCATTAAAAGTGTATTTATGTGTATAAGTTGGATACTTAATGTAGACTATCTTTTTTGCCTTGGGATCTGCTTTAAACTTTATCGGATTGGTCGAAAGGTTTAAGGTTTCATGCCATGGAGTATAAGGATCCGAAAGATTGAAAATCAGTTTGTTGTATATGTAATCTGATAAGATGGAATCGCCAATAATTTTAACAGGAAATGCATCAACAATAATATCTTCAGAACTGGTTTTTAGCGAAGCCTCAATGTATCCGGGCAAGCTGTTTTTTAAAAAAATCAGCGAATCTATAATTCTCTTTCTTTTTGCAATTGAGTCTCTAACAAATGCTTCTCGTTTAATAATAGAATCTCTAACGAAAGCTTCACGTATAGCTATTGAATCTCGAATAAAAGCTTCGCGAATAGCAATTGAGTCGCTTATAAATGCTTCTCTGGCATCTAAGGAATCCTGGTTATAATCAGTTTGTTTTGTTGTTGAATCTGGTTTTTCCTGAACACTTGGCCATTCTTTAATAGTATCTTGTTTTTGGGTTTGGGGTCGGTAGGTGTAATTACTATTCGAATTATTTACTTGGGCGTTTAACGGAACATAAAAGATTGAAACTGTTAAAAGAATCAAAAAATGCTTAAATAGTTTTGCTTTGTTACTATTAGATTCCATACCCAGGATTTTTATATTGAATTAATTATGAAAATAGCAAGAATAAAAAAACCTGCCTAATAAATTAAGCAGGTTTATTGTAATTTTTCTTTTTAATCCTGACAATACGTAATTGTAAAATCTCCATTTACCTGGTTATTGCTATTAGCTCTAATATCCATTCGACCGGTAATAGTGCTCGCAGTATCGTTTATACTAATAATTTCTATTGCTCCCTGAGTAGCAACATAATTCATGTCTTCATCATCTGCATATAGGGTTGCAGTATGGCTTACAGCATCACCGGTAAAACTCAAATTTAGTTCATAAATGCCTACCTTTTTAGGTATGTTAAACATTATGTAATTAACATCCCAAACCCAGTCACATGGAGTATCGGGTTTTTCTGGGTAAAGATGAACTGACCATTCTCCTTCAGAACCATAGGCGTCATCTGCATTTCCTGCTACAAAATTCCATGCTGTTCCACCAATTTTACCTTGGAGATCCTGGTCAACAAAAGAATAAACATATCCATCATCTTTGTCTTTTGTGCAAGAAAAAAGGAAAATGGAAATTGTAAAGGCTGCAAATAGTATTTTTTTCATAACAACAGTTTTTCTGTATTTATACTTCGAGTGTTTAAAATGGTTACGTTTTGATGGGTGTTTATTTTTAGTCCCGGTAAATTATCTTTTTCAACTCAACTCTATTAAAAATAGGATAGCTTTTAAGCAATAGTTAAGTGTGTTTTAGGTTAAATTAATCTATAGGTCAAAATTCTATAATAGGTTATTGAATTATTCAGTATATTTTAAATTTCCTTATCTTCAACGCTAAAATTCGTTTATATATTAATCGTTTAGGAAATGACTAACAATAAGCTTTTCAAATTTATTTTCATTGTTATTTTACTTGTAAATCTTACGGGAGTATTTAATAGTATTTTTATTGCAGATTCAGCATTATATGCCGCTATTTCAAAGTTAATGGCAACATCGGGCAATTGGTTGGAAATTTTTGTTGATGGATACGATTGGCTTGATAAACCTCATTTCCCATTCTGGATGTCGGCAATTTCAATGAAAATATTTGGCGTTAATGCATTTGGTTATAAATTTCCATCTTTTGTATTTTTCATTCTATCACTTTTTTATACTTATAAATTTAGTCTAAAAGTCTATTCAAAGGAAGTTGCATTGGTAGCTGTACTAATAGTTTCTTCAGCAATGCATATTCTAGTTTCAAATAACGATGTTCGTGCCGAAGCTACCATGGTTGGATTAATAATAGCTAGTACATATCATTTCTATAATCTTATTTATAAATTCAGCATTAAGGATATTTTACTGGCTGCTTTGTTTGGTGCTGCTACCATTATGACTAAAGGAATTTTTGTTCTGATACCAATTGCCGCAGCAATATTTGGCGAAATTGCTTTTAAGAAACAATGGCACATCTTGTTTAAATGGCGTTGGGTATGGAGTATACTTTTAATGTTTGTCTTTATTATTCCAGAACTTTGGGCTATTTACTATCAGTTCGATATGAATCCCGGCGACGCTGTTTTTAATCCTGGTCTTCAAATATCAAAGCTCGAAAATGTATCAGGATTAAAATTTTTCTTTTGGGATAGTCAGTTTGGAAGATTCTTCAATACAGGTCCAATTACCGGAACTGGCGACCCATTCTTTTTTGTTCATACGCTTTTGTGGGCATTTGCTCCTTGGGCAGTGTTGGCTTATGCAGCATTATTTGTTAGTATTAAGCGGATTGTTAAGAGAGAGAGCTTAAAAGAATACGCAAATCTTTTCGGCTTCTTAACTATGATGATTATTTTCTCTCTTTCAAAGTTTCAACTGCCTCATTATGCGAATATATTATTTCCATACCTGGCAATAATAGTTGCCGACTATATTGTTAACCTAAAAGCAAAAGGAATAAAGTTTTTTATGGTTTCACAAATAGTGAATATTGCTTTATTTACCGTAATAAGTTTTGTGTTGTTTTTCTATTTTAGGCCTGGGCCTTTATGGATGTTCTTGCTTATATTAGTATTGTCAGTGTCAATTGTATATTACATTTTTCAGGCAGAGAGCAATACGGTACGCAGATTTATTTATCTTTCGGTAGTTGTTTCGATATATATTGGACTATTCTTGAACATTATTTTTTACCCAAAACTTCATACTTACCAATCGGGTACAAATGCTGGCAAATATGTTAATGAACATTTTCCGGAAGCAGAAGTTGCTTCTACCTTTTATTCCGGGTTATTTGAATTTTATATTAATCAGGACTTAATAAGAATTAAAGGGCAGGAACAGTTAAAAGACCTCGACGAAAATACAGTGGTATTCGTGCAAAAGAGTGATCTTGAGCGATTCGATAAAAACGGAATTAATTATGAAGTTGTTGAATCATTTAAGCACTTTCATATTACACGTTTAACACCGAATTTTCTAAATCCTGAGACAAGAGAAGGAAGCCTACAGGAGAGGTATTTAGTGAAGATGATAAAAAACCATGAAGAGTAAATTTGTTCTTTGTTATAATATATTATCAAGTTACAAGCAAGCCTGGAGGATGGAGCGTTAATCTTTAGATTGTCTTGTTTACGAATATGGAATGTAGTGTGCAAGTAATTATCTAATGATGAGAAAACAACAAAGTAAAGGACTAAGTATACTGATAGGTATCGGATTTATTATTTCACCGATTCTTGGACTTTTCTTTGGAGTATGTGCTATTATTCAATTTGAGAATTATTTTAAACCATATTTATTTGCAATAATTTGGGGTGGATTAGGAATTGTAATAGGATATCTATTTTCTAAATGGATTAAGTCAAGATTATTATGGAGTTACATAAAGATAAGAGACTATTTTCAACTAACTTTGTACTTAATTACTTGATTTATTGGTTTGTTTTGGAGTATATTGTTATTAATTAGGTAATTCATTTCTATTTAATGTGCGAAAATCTTTCTCTAGTTTTAATAAATTAATAATTTCTTGGAAATCAGGGGTAATATTTCTTAAATAAAACTTTTTGTTCTTTTTCCAACCGAATCTTCGAAGTAGAACAAGAACTTTAGCCGCATATGTGTCCATGAAATCAAGATTGTCCAGATCAATAATAATATTATCGATTGAAGGATTTACAATTGATCTTAATACTTTGAATTTAAATCTATTGGCATTTTCGATATTAATACGTTTTACTTTTTTAAAAGAAAAAATTGCATTTCTACCTTTAATAATTTTTACAAGCATATTATAAAATAAATGTAAATTTCTTAGTTGTTAAAATAGGTTAATGTAGAATTAAATCATTTATGCTTTCAACCGAAGTTGCCAATTATCTATCTGATATAGCTAGAACAAAAACAAATTCTATTAATATTCTATCTTACATTCTAATTAAGTTCTTGTTCCGCTTGGAACCAGTCCGATTTTGAATCTCCAGGAATATTATTTTTAATTCTATTACAATAAATCTCATGCGCTTTAACATGAACTTCTTTTATTTTACCCATGCTTTTTCTAGTAATAGTCGAAGATTTTGTTGTTTTTGTTTTCATGGTTTTTATTTATACAGATTTATGCCTAATAATTTGTAAAGGTCTTTTTTTAGAGGAGATTTCCCTAAACTCTTGGAATAAATTGTCGGCTTTTTAATATTCAGGATTTGCCTTTTCTTGTGTACAATGTATTTCTGAGAATTGTTAGTTTTCATTTTTTACTTTTCCCAGAAAGGTATACATCACAAATTAAGCTAGTATAAATACCCGATTAAAAAGTAATTAAATAGATTCCGGATAATGGTCATGATACTCAGTTTCGTTTTAACAATCCATTAAGTTATCTCAAAAGGTGGCAATTAGCATTTTAATCTCTTTTTAATTTCACTTTCACTCAGTTTTAATTTCGAAACAACACTTTTGATGCTGTATAATAATTGAACTCTTTAAAATGAAAAATTAACAGAGCTATCTATGGTTTTTGCTATGACAATAATTCTAGGTTCTAGTAGTGCGTTTCAAAAAAACAAAAAATCTGTAAAGGAACAAACACTAGACGTGAAGGACGTTACCAATGAGAATAACAACAACAATTAGTAATCAAATTTAACCCATTGGGTTACTGTTTTTTTACAGAAGCCCTTGTAAATATTTTGTATAAGATGAAGACAGCATTAATAATAGCGCTGACAACTGCTCTGGTATTTTTAATATTTCAAAACCAAAATAGTCGGGAGAGGGTGGTAAAATATACTAAAGGTGAAAACCTGTATTTCATACTGCTAATATGCCTGCTTATAATACCAGCTTTGTTCGATTACAGATTTTATGAAAAGATTCAGGAATTAAAACGAAAGTTGAATAATTAATCAAAATAATTTTATACTATTTAATATTAAAAAATGGCTAAAAAGAATAACAACACCTTAACCAAGAATGGCAAAAATGGTAAGCAAAGACTAGCAACATTAGGTCCGGTTCAAAACCTTGAAGACTATTTGCAACCCGATTGGTGGAGGAGGATTTTCAACTCGATGTATTTAAAAACCGATGCCGATGTAGTGGAAGACAGCAAAATAACATCGTTCGAACTCGATTTATTTACAGAAATGCTCAACATTCCAAAAGATGCAGTTATTCTTGACTTAGCTTGCGGACAAGGCAGACATACACTGGAACTGGCAAGGCGGGGATATAAAAACATATTCGGGCTCGACCGTTCTCATTACCTCATAAATAGAGCGAAACAAATTAACCTTACCGAAGGTCTTTCCGCTAATTTTAAAGAGGGTGATGCAAGAAAATTGCCTTATCTCACCGATAATTTTGATTTAGTGATGATTTTGGGCAATAGTTTTGGTTATTTCGAAAGCATTGAAGACGATATTAAAATACTTAAAGAAGTTTTCAGAGTGCTTAAGCCCGGCGGTAAATTCCTGATTGATGTGGCCGATGGAAGCTACCTGAAAGAAAACTTTAATCCAAGAAGCTGGGAATGGATTGATAAAAACCACTTTGTTTGTCGTGAACGCTCTTTGGCTAATGATAATCAACGGTTGATATCGCGTGAGGTTATTTCAAATATTAAGAAAGGAGTAATTGTAGACCAGTTTTATGCTGAGCGACTATATACCAAGGAAAACCTTACTGAGATTCTTGAAAAATATGGATATAAGAAAATCTGTATTCATGATGAATATGTTACAGGGTCAGACCGCAACCAGGACTTAGGTATGATGGAAAGGCGCATAATTCTTACGTCACAGGTTATTAAGGAATGGGCACCTGTTAAGCAAAAGGCTGTAGACATGAAAAATGTTACAGTAATTCTGGGAGACCCTAGAAAGAAAGACATAATAAAGCCGGATATGGTATTTGACGAAGACGATTATAATACTATTGGCCAACTTAAAATAGCATTAAGTTCGTTACAGAACTACAGATTTACTTATATAGATAATCATGATACTCTTATTACTAGTCTTAACAAACTAAGGCCTCAAATAGATTATGTGTTTAATCTTTGTGATGAAGGATTTAATAATGACGCTTTAAACGAGCTTCATGTACCAGCATTACTTGAAATGTTGAATATACCTTACACAGGGTCAAATCCTCAATGTCTGGCCTATTGTTATGACAAGTCATTAATTCGAGGAATAGCCAAAGAAATGGATGTTCCGGTGGCCGATGCATTTTACATTAAGCCTGAAGACAATGTTTTTGAAATGAACATAGAATTTCCTGTTATAGCAAAACCAAACTTTGGCGATTCAAGTTTTGGCATTACACAAAAAAGTGTTGCATACAATGTAGAAGAATTGAACAATGCCATTATAAAAACAAGAGAAAAATTTGGTTATGATAAACCTATTTTGGTTGAGGAATTCTTACCAGGAAAAGACCTTACTATTGGAATCATCGGGAATTCGCCAGAATCATATTCTATTTTACCGATAATTGAGGAAGATTATTCTGACCTTCCTGAAGGGTTGCCGAAGATTTGTGGATATGAAGCAAAATGGCTTCAGGATTCCCCTTACTTTAAGCATTTGCGTTCAATAGAAGCCAAGTTGGATAAAGAAATCGAAAACCAGATTATTACTTGTAGTCTGAAATTATCTGAAAGGCTGAATTGTAGGGATTATGTACGTTTTGATTGGAGGCTGGATGCTCAGGGTATGCCAAAATTACTGGAAGTAAATCCGAACCCGGGTTGGTGTTGGGATGGACATATGGCCAAAATGGCCGGGTTAATTCAATTATCCTATACCGATATGCTCAAGAATATTCTGGAAGCTGCGGAACAACGAATTAACATAATGTCATCGGTGAACAAAGCGGTGTCGACAGAATTAGTGTCTTATGACTAATTATATGGAGGAAACACTTAAGACCAGAAATTTTCCCTTCACATGCATTTAATGAATAAAATTAAAGCCGTAAATAAAGTTTTCAGACAATTGGAAACTCATATTTCCGGCTTTAAAGAAAAATCGGAACTTAGTTGTGTCTCAAATTGCGGTCTATGTTGCTCAAAACCAAATATTGATGCAACTATTCTTGAATTTCTTCCTGCTGCGTATGCTCTCTATCTTTCAGGAAAATATGAAGACATAATAAATAATATTGAAGATAAAAAGGATGATGTTTGTGTATTTTATAATCCTTTTTCTAAGGGCTGGTCTTGTTCTAATTACATGGAAAGGGGCTTGGTATGCAGACTTTTTGGTTTTTCTGCAAGGGAAAATAAGCATAATAAACTAACACTGGTTACTTGTAAAAGTATCAAAAGTAGCATAGATGTTGATAAACTGCAGAATAAATTAAAATATGCTCCTAAAATGTCTTCCTACTATATGAAACTTTTTGGTATAGAGCCAAAACTTGCCATTGAATATTTTCCTATTAATCAATCAATTAAGAAAGCCTTGGAAATAGTCATTCTTCATTTTAGATATGCAAAAAAACCAGCTTAAAGAAAATGTTCTGCCAACTTTAACGTACATTTATAACTCAAATTAAATGGTAAAAGTGAAAATTCTGGTTATTGAAGATGAACCTAAAGTTGTAGCTTTTCTTAAAAAAGGATTAGAGGAACAGGGCTACGATGTTGATGCGGTCTATGATGGGCAGATAGGCGAAAAAATGATTAATAATGAGGATTACGATTTAATAATTCTGGATGTTATTATTCCAGGAATAAATGGTATAGAACTTTGTAAAAGAATCAGGGAAAAGGATAATCAAATACCAATTCTTATGCTTACAGCATTGGGCACAACCGACGATAAAGTTGAAGGTTTTGATGCTGGAGCAGACGATTACCTCGTGAAGCCATTCGAATTTAAAGAATTGTTAGCAAGAATTAAGTCGCTTACTAAGAGAAGTTCGGGCGTAACTCATAATTCAAGTTTATTAAAAGTTACTGGCCTAGAGTTAGACCTTAACAAAAAGATAGCCATAAGAAGTGGGAAAAAGGTTGAACTCACTGCCAAAGAGTTTTTGTTACTGGAATATTTTATGCGAAATAAGGGCAAAGTGGTATCAAGATCTGATATTTCAGAAAAAGTATGGGATATATCTTTCGATACAGGAACCAATGTGGTTGATGTTTATGTAAATATTCTAAGAAAAAAAATTGAAAAAGGTTTTGATACAAAATTTATTCATACTCGAATTGGGCTGGGGTATATTTTTGATTCAGAATAATGGAAATACGTAAAATAATAAACTATCGGTTTACTGGTATTGTTGGAATCCTGTTAATGATTTCTTTGTTGGTTATTTACATTTTATTTGCTGTATTTCGGAAAGATGAGTTTAAAGACAGGCTAATCAATAAAACAAAATCAATTGCACAATTGATTGCAGAAACAGAAAGCGTCGAATCAGGATTGTTGGAAAGAATTGAGAAAAACAATCCAACAAGTCTGCCAAATGAAAGAATATTGGCTTTTAACGGCAAGAATGAAATCATATTCAAGTCTGGTATAAATTCAACTTTTATACATTCCGATTCATTAATTCAAAGAGCCATAAAAGAAAAATTATTTTACCAAAGAGTTGAGGAAACAGAAACAGTTGGCATTTATTACAAAGGTACCAAAGAAAAGGTGGTGGTTATTTGTTCAGCTCATGACGTATTTGGTTTCAGAAAATTAAGAAAGCTTGGTATAATTTTACTTACTGTTTTTTTTATAAGCCTTTTACTAGTCTTTTATATTGGGTACAAATTTTCTGCAAATGCACTTAGCCCTATCTCAGATGTCATTAATCAAGTAAAAAAAATAGATATTTCATGCATATACAATAGGGTTAAAGCTGGAAATGGAAAAGATGAAATTGCCATCCTTGCGGGTACTTTCAACAACATGCTCGAACGCCTCGAAACAGCATTTGAGGTTCAAAAAGATTTTATCGCAAATGCTTCTCATGAGCTTCGTACACCTCTTACAGCTATTACAGGACAAATAGAGGTGTGCTTAATGCAAGGCAGAAATACTTCTGAATATAAAAAAGTTTTAACCTCTGTTTTAGAAGATATTAAAAGCCTGAATAAGTTAACTAACCATTTATTGATAATTCTTAGAGCGGAAAGCACTTCGGTAGATAGAGATTTTGAATTATTCAGAATTGATGATATTCTATGGAGCGCGCGTGCAGAAATTTTAAAACTAAACAGCAATTATTTAATTGATATTGCATTTGATGAATCCATCGACGGGGAGCATCATTTTCAGATTTTGGGTAATCGGGAACTTCTTAAAAGCACTTTTATTAATATTATCGACAACGGATGTAAATATTCTACAAGCAATCAGGTAAACATAAGTCTTGCAGTGCATAACAGCTCATTAGAAGTTAAGTTTACAGACAAAGGCATTGGTATACCAAAAGAAGAAATTGAATCTGTTTTCCAACCTTTTTACAGGGCAACAAATACCACCAATAAAAAGGGGCATGGTATTGGATTATCTATTGTCGAAAAAATAATTGCCATACATAATGGCACTGTAAATATTTCTTCAATTATAGAAAAAGGAACAACAGTAACCCTGCTGTTGCCTCTGGCATAATTTAATCCCTTTTTAATCTGTTCTTCATTCTGTTTTTAACTTACGGTAATAGTTTTGATAGTATAATCATTATAAACTATTAATGCCAGATATATGCTATCTAATATAAGAAACAGGACATTCTTTCCAGATTGGGCAAATAAATTTTTTAATAGTCTATTGCGACCTGTTTTTGGAACCAAGACTAATGCAACCATGCCATCAGTTAATATCAACGAGGATGCCAACCAGTTGAATATTGAAGCTGCGGCTCCTGAAATGGAGAAAAAAGATATAAAATTTATTTGAACAACAATGTTTTAGCTATTTCTGAAGATGAAGAATATTAAAAGTCTTCAAATAAAGGAAAAGATAGCCAAATACCATTAATAGTAAAGGCAAATTCTTACAATGGGCTTTTTCGGTATTCCTTAGATGGAAGAGGTTAAGGAGAAATCGGCTCGGCAAATATCAATTACTTAATCTAAAAAACCTGAATAATATACAGGGATTTTTATAAAAGAGATGCGAAATGACAACAATTAAAAAAACCGATGAGGGAATGTACGAAGCCTCAATTAAAAACTCTGTTTTAGTTATTGATAAACAATCCGGCTATCAATTAAAAAAGGAGCTTGGGAAAATTATTGGGAATCATAGAGAGATTTCAGTTGACCTTAGGCAGGTAAATGCTATAGATAAGAATGGCTACGGTATGCTTGAACAATTAATTGAACTTGCAAGGAAGAAAAACTGCAAACTAAGTTTTAAAAATTACGGACAGGATATTGCTAACAGAATTAAAATGCTTTAATAATATAACTAAAATCAAAAAATATGAAAAAAACAATATTTGTATTAATTGCTATGTTTATTAGCTCAATGGCTTTCTCTCAGGATGGTGAACTGCCTTCAAAAGTTGATAATGCTTTAAATGCGAAATACCCTGAAGCAAAAAATAAGACTTGGAATTTAGAAGGAAATAACTATAAAATCGAGTTTGAAGAGTTGTCCGAAACATATACGGTAATATACACCGACAATGGAATTTGGGTGGAAACTGCGAAAATTATTTCAGATTCCGATTTGTCAGAAAAAGCTTTAGAAGCTATCAACAAAAAATATCCTGGTACCGATATTTTCTATTCCGAATTGGTCGAAAATGCAAAAGGCGAAATTTTTTTCCGGGTAAATACCTATACAAATGATGCTGATTATATTATTAATGTGACTGAGGAAGGTTCAATTCTAAAGGTAGAAAAGAAAGAATCAAGTTTCGATCTTAACGAAGGATAAAAATATTTATAGAAGAAATTATTTTAAACAATAACAAATGAACTGAGTATGTGAGTTCATGTAGTATTTAGTATGCTAATTTTAACACAAAAGCAAGCCTAAATCAAACTTTGTTGAGCTCACTAGGATTCATAGAGAGTTCCATGTGATCATCAAAAATTAAAATTTTAGACACATGCGAGTAATAAAAAAGACTATTTTTTGGCCTGACGATTGTATGCATAACAGCCTGTCAAAAACCGCCAGAAACGGAAATAGACGAAGTTAAAGCTTTATTGGATTCAGCCAATATTTAAAACAAATACAAAAGCAATCCTGAGGAATTTCAGGTACTTCAGGATTCAATAAATATTGTGCTGGAAGGTATTGAGAACCAGAATTCAAAATTAGGTTTAAGGAAATATAATGATTATAAAGAACAGCTTAAAAATCTGATTGAAGATGAAAAACAACTAGGGGTATTGAAGAATTACCAGAAATAGGTATTGATACGGATATGGAAGTTTGATGAACTATCTTAACAATTCAGGACTAAAACAAGCTTTTAATGTCTTTTTTAATTACCGGATAAATGAAAAAGAAAAGATTAACCGGAATAATTATGCGCTTTGTAATTTTGCTATTGGTTTTTCCACTCTTATTATTGTTGTTTACTATAACGGTAATATCAAAGCCTCCGGTTGAAGAATTTAACTCGTTTCGTCAAATCGCTAATTCACAGGACTTTAATTCAAGCTCTGATAAAAAGAAGCAATTAGAAAATGCCAGGTTTTTTAGGGAAGCGGCATACCTTGAATGGAAAAAGCAGAACGAGAAATGTATTATAAATAGGGACTACACAGAATCAAAAAGAATTATACTTATGGCCATTTCAATTATAGAAGAAGCTAATAAAAATATGAATAATACTTCGGAAAATAATATTAGCAGCCCTGTTCGAGACCAACAGACACCTTTTGATATGTGCAATTTTGATGAAAGAGCAACTTCATGCTACGCAAAATGGAATAAATGGGTTTCTGAAGCCCTTACCTATTCAAAAGAAAAGAAAACAGTAGTAGTAATAATCGATAAGCTTAACCATAATTGTCTGCTTATTGAAAACGGAATTGTTATATCCGATTTTCTTATCGAAATGGGTGTAAATTATTTGAATGATAAGCAAATGAAGGGTGATAACTCAACTGCAGAAGGAAGCTACTTTATAACAAGCAAAAGTGATTCAACAAAAACCAATTTTTATAAAACAATACAGTTAAATTTCCCAAACAAGGAAGACCGTGCTCGTTTTGAAAGTGCATATCAAAATCGAGATATTCCTAATTTGGATGTATTAAAAGAAAAGTTAATGATACACGGTGCAGGAGGCAAAGGTTATAATTGGACAGACGGTAGTATTGCATTAACAAACGAGGATATAGATAGACTCTATGCCAAAGTGAAAATTGGCACAAAAGTGGTAATTATCGGCTCAAATAAAGAAATATGGGAATAGACATTTTTTCTTTCTATTACGTTGAGGTATTTGACCGAAACTACAGTTATGCTTTGCAAGTATCGCCTTGTAAAAAATGAGATTAATTGTAAGGTATATTATTTGCAAATTAGTTCTCTAGCCAATTCACTTATTAAACGAGAGGGTAATTCAGTCACGAAACAATTCCCCTTTTTGAAACTATTTATTTCATTCAAAAGCAAAGTGTTGTTGCCAAATTATATGGTTAATTATTACATTACTATTATTGCAATGAAACTTTTTATTTTGTTGTGAATACTATTTTTCCATCGCTATAGTCAATAACAATATGCGACTTAGGATGTATCACATTTTCGAGTATAGCCATAGAAATAGCATTTAATACCTCTTTCTGAACAAGTCTTTTTATTGGTCGTGCCCCAAACTGAGGGTCAAATCCTTCATTTCCAATAAAATCTATCACGGCATCGGTTACTGTAAATGTGATTTCCTGCTTTAGCAAAAGTTTTTCAAGCAAAGTAAACTGCAATTTTACAATTTGATGAATATCTTTTTTAAGCAATGGACTAAACATTATTCTTTCATCAATTCGGTTTAGAAATTCCGGGCGCATTGTTCTTTTTAATAAATCAAATACTTCTAATGATGCTTTTTTCATTATTTCAGCAGTATTTGATTCATTCAGTTTGCTGAAATGCTCCTGGATAATATCAGACCCAATATTGGATGTCATGATAACAATTGTATTTCTGAAATTTGCTGTTCGTCCTTTATTGTCAGTTAGCCTGCCTTCATCAAGCACCTGTAACAATATATTAAACACATCGGGATGTGCTTTTTCAATCTCATCCAACAGCACAACAGAATATGGTTTTCTGCGCACCGACTCTGTTAGCTGACCTCCTTCATCATAACCTACGTATCCTGGAGGTGCACCAATAAGTCGTGAAACAGCATGCCTTTCCTGGTACTCACTCATATCAATACGGGTCAACATTTTTTCATCATTGAAAAGTAATTCGGCCAAAGTTCTGGCCAATTCTGTTTTACCAACACCGGTAGTACCCAGAAAAAGGAATGACCCAATAGGCCGATTTTCGTCTGATAGACCAGTCCGGTTGCGTCTTATAGCATTGGCCACTGCATGAATGGCTTCATCTTGTCCAACAACACGTTTGTGCAACTCATCTTCCAGCGATATTAATTTTTCCCTTTCACTGGATAACATTCTGTTTACAGGTATTCCTGTCCAGTGAGAGACAATTTCAGCAATATCTTCTGAGGTAATTTCTTCTCTTAGAAGTCGATTCCCTGCAGATTCCATGGTTTTAAGTTCCAGAGCCAGTTCACCCAATTCCTTTTCTGTTTCAGGAAGAATGCCATACTTTATTTCGGCAACTTTGGCTAAATCTCCTTCGCGTTCTGCTTTTTCAGCTTGAAATTTTAAATTTTCAATGAGCTGTTTATGGTCCTGAATTTTTGAGACAATAGCCTTTTCGTCTTCCCACTTAGATTTTAACTGTTTCCTGTCATCATCCAAATTGGCAATTTCTTCATTTACCTGCGTTAGCCTTTCCTTATTTTTTTCACGTTTTAATGCTTCCTTCTCTATTTCAAGTTGACGTATTTTTCTTTCCACTGCATCGATTTCGATGGGCATCGAATTCATTTCCAATCGAAGTTGAGCTGAGGCTTCGTCTATTAAATCAATGGCTTTGTCAGGAAGAAATCGTTCTGTTAAATAGCGTCGGGAAAGTTGAACGGCAGCAACAATGGCTTCATCCATAATTCGAATTTTATGGTAGTTTTCATATCGTTCTTTTAGGCCTCTAAGAATTGAAATTGCATCAACCTCGTTTGGTTCATCAATATTCACTATTTGAAACCTTCGTTCTAAAGCTTTGTCTTTCTCGAAATATTTTTGGTATTCATTCAGTGTGGTAGCCCCAACAGCTCTTAAATTACCACGTGCCAAAGCAGGTTTTAAGATATTCGCAGCATCCATAGCTCCTTCGCTTCCTCCGGCACCAATTAAAGTGTGTATTTCATCGATGAACAATATTATTTGCCCTTCTGAATTAATAACTTCCTTAATAACTGCTTTGAGCCGTTCTTCAAATTCGCCTTTATATTTTGCTCCTGCAATTAAAGCACCCATATCTAATGAATAGATTTGCTTTGAAAGTAAATCATCGGGTACATCGCCATTTACAATCCGGTATGCCAGGCCTTCGGCAATTGCAGTTTTACCAACCCCAGGTTCACCAACAAGTATTGGATTATTTTTTGTTCGGCGAGATAGAATTTGCAAAACCCTTCGGATTTCATCATCTCTGCCAATTACGGGGTCAAGTTTACCTGATTTGGCCTGTTCATTAAGGTGTATGGCATATTTGTTTAGTGCATTATATGTTTCTTCTGAGCTGGCACTTGTAACACGTTCTCCTTTGCGCAGTTCTTTAATTGCAGTCTTAAGTTCTTTGTTGGTAATGCCGCTATCCTTCAATAATTGCGAAATATTATCTGAAATATTTAATAATGCTAATAATAGATGCTCCAGTGAAACATATTCGTCACCAAATTCTTTTAAATAGGTTTGTGCTTTCTGCAATGCTTCATTTGCATTATGCGAAAGATATTGTTGGCCACCTGTAACCTTTGGATAGGCTTGAATTATCTTATCCAATGCCTGAACAATTATATTATGATTTACAGAAAGCTTCTTAAACAGGAATGGAACCACATTTTCGTCAATCTCAAAAATTCCTTTTAAAAGGTGTCCACATTCAATGCTTTGATTTTCATTTTCTAAAGCAATCTGCTGGCTGCGTTGGATAGCCTCTTGTGACTTTACAGTAAATTTTTCTAAGTTCATTTTTGTTATCTTATAAATATTTTAATTTGTAATTACTTTACCTCCTGTTCCTATTATAGATACAACATCCATATCAGGAACAAGCCGTTCTCCGGTTACGCCCTTTTCTTTGTAAGGCAATGCGTTTAAAACATATCGCATAGCCTCTTTTCTGGCATTATTTTTATTATTCCCTTTAATTCTAATCCAGGGAGAAGATTCAGTACTGGTATATTTAAACATTTCATCTTTGTAATGTGTATAATCATCCCATTTTAATTGAGCTTCCATATCCACAGTACTAAGCTTCCATTGAATTAATGGATTTATTTTTCTTTCTTCGAGTCTCTTTTTTTGTTCTTCGTTATCAATAGAAAACCAAAATTTGATTATTTGCAGACCATCTTCAATTAACATGTTTTCAAGTGTTACTACCTGTTTTAGGAATATTTTATATTCTTCCTTAGAGCAGAAACCCATTACGGGCTCCACAACTGCCCTGTTATACCAACTTCGGTCGAAGAATACAATTTCTCCCGGATTCGGAAGTTTTTCAATATACCTCTGAAAATACCATTGTCCTCTTTCCAATTCAGTTGGTTTATTTAGTGCTACAACCCTATAGTATCTTGGGTTAATAAAGCGAATGAATCGCATGATAGCACCACCTTTTCCAGCACTATCACGACCTTCAAAAATAATTAAGATTCGTTGTTTATTTTCCCGTGCCCAATATTGCATTTTTACCATTTCGGTCTGCAAATTGATATATTCCGGATCGTTTTCTAATGCGTGTAGTGGCATAATTGTATGTTTAAAATATTTTTTGGAATTATAAGCGCTTTCTTTTGCAAAATCACTTTTAAAAATAGACAAACGTCCATTTATTCATTTCTTGGGCATCCCAAAATTTCTCTATTCATATATCACACCCTTCTGCAAAATTAGACTTAATTGCTCAATTTAGTCACACTAAAAAACATCAATGTAATCAATCCTCAGAGAGGAAGTTCTAAGTACAAATTAATTACATATGAAAAACATCCTAATAGCCGTATTGTTGATTGCAGAGATGGCAGTTGTTGCACAGAAAAAGTATTTACCCTAAAACGTAAATAATTCATTCTACATTTTAGTCATTTTATAATTCAGTTCAATTTATATACTTTTTTAATCTACGCAATTTACCTACTTCAAAAACAAACGTAAAACACTTATTTTAAGTCTATCGCCTTCTTATTAAACACATTATAACTCTTATGCCGGGTTTCTGTAGTTCATACATTTATTCCGTCGGTTTTAATAAAATAAAACATAGAAAATGAAATAAGCAGAATTAAAATAGTTACTCACTCTAATATTAATGTTGTTGATGTTCGTGAGTTAAAGGCTATAGTTTATATTTGTATTGATATTTAGCTTTTGTCTGTAATTGCTGATTCTATAGTGTTGTATAAAAATTGATGTTCCCAATTTATCTGGTAAATTATAAAACTTATGAATTTTAAAAAGAAACTTCTTATTGTCCTTTTTTTACTAGCATTAATTCAGCTAATAAGAATTGACACATCTAATCCGACCACTTCCCCTGGAAATGACTATTTGGTATTAGCAAAATCGCCTGACGAAATAGGTAATATTATAAGAAATTCCTGTTATGATTGTCACTCTAATGAAACAAAATACCCATGGTATTCAAAAGTAGCACCAGTATCCTGGATACTTAAGAACCATATTCAGGAAGGACGTGAGCACCTAAACTTTTCGGATTGGGGAAATTATTCTATTGAAAAGAGAGCAAATTTGCTAGAAGAAATTAAGGAAGAAATAGAGAAAAACGAAATGCCATTACGCTCCTATACAATAATACATTCAAATGCAAAACTTTCTTCCAATTCAAAAAAACTAGTTTTAGACTGGCTAAGTTTACAACAGCATATAGATTAGAAATACAACTTACAGATAATAAAAATTACTGCTATGACATCTGGTACGCCTGCTCTAAAATTTACTGTTCAGAAGAGGATCGTTATTGTTTCAGTAATTTTATTTTCAGGAAAGCTTGTCGCATACTACTTAACTAATTCTGTTGGTATTTTAACCGATGCATTAGAAAGTACGGTAAATGTTTTAACAGGTTTTATTAGTTTGTACAGCATAAGTGTTGCATTAAAACCCAACGATTCTAATCATCCATTTGGTCATGGCAAAATCGAATCAATCTCGGCTTCGGTAGAAGGTTTCTTAATAATACTGGCAGGTTTGGTTATTATATTTGAAGCTATAAAAAGAATATTTATTCCACTTGAAATTAAACAATTAGATATTGGCATAGTTATTATTACAATTGCTGGCGTAGTAAATTACATACTTGGTTATTATAGTATAAAAACAGGCAAGAAGCACAATTCTATTGCTTTAGTAGCTGGTGGAAAACACTTACAATCTGATACGTATTCAACAATAGGTTTAGTTATTGGTTTAATTGTTTTATTAATAACAGAAATAGCGTGGCTCGACAGTGTTATTGCTATTTTATTTGGTTCAATAATTATATTTACGGGTTATAAAATTTTAAAGGAAACTACTTCAATTTTAATGGACGAAGCCGACACTAAAATTTTAGAAGAAATTACGTCTATTTTAGAAGAAAATAAAAAGGATTACTGGATTAATATTCATAACTTAAAATTAGTGAAATACGGAGATACTTATCATATAGATTGTGATTTAACTCTGCCATGGTATATGAATATTTCTGATGCACATAAAGAAAGTGAAGCAGTAATGAAAGCAGTTTCTGAGAATTACTCAAATCCTATTGACTTTACTATTCATACTGATGCATGTAGCGATATTTTATGTGAGTATTGTAAAATTAAAGATTGTTCATATCGCAAAAATGATTTTAAAACCGAACAACCCTGGACTCTGAGAAAACTAACAAATAATAATAGTTTATCCAATTTTCAGAAACACTCAAACTCTCTTTGATTATATTATTGTAAATACTAGCTATGCTTTTATCCAGTTTTTTAAGTGTGATTTCTCCTCAGTTTCAAATTATAGGTAAGCAGGTACTTAACTATGCATCAACTTAATATATCAACTTATGTGGAAAAAATATACAATTGAACCAAATAAAATATATTACTGGAAACTGGGGGCTTGCGAGTTTTGGGTGAAAAAACAAAACAAGGAATGGCAGATTGCAAGTAAGAACTTTAATGAGCCGCTAATGGAAACCTCAATTGCAAAGGAAGTTGATGAGCCAAATGATGTGGAATGGAAAAGTTTTATAGCAGATAAAAGTAATTTATTAAATATTGTTCCTGCTTTGCCTGACCGACCAGTTGTGGTCAAACCAAATAATACATTTAAGCTGTTACCAAATATGAATGTTCAGCTATACGTTCATATCCCGGTTTGGATACAATTGTATTCCGGTTCAGCGAAAAAAGAAAACCTTGTTTATGAATTTTCTTCTTATGAATTATCAAGTACATGGTTTGGATATCCGGATAATGGGATTTTGTCCTATTCTTTGACAAATTCAATTGATACGAGTTTTGACAAAAGCAGTCTTGCAAATTTTAAAACCGTTTGTCCTATAAAAATTACTAACGATTGCCAAACAGCACTTGATTTTCAGCGATTATCACTTCTAGTAGAGTTTCTGAACATTTATAGCGAAAACAACTTACTATTTACAAGCGAAACAAAAGTGAAATTTAAAGGAGAAAATGTAGTAAGCGAAATAAATTACGGACAAAGCGCTCCGTCTTTTATTGAAAATCCGAAGCATTTGGCATCACCAAGAAACCCTGAAAAAAATAATGTGTTGAAAAAAAGTTTTCACTTCATTAAATCATTAACTGATTATTAAAAAATAAAGCAATGAATATTGATTTATCAACTGATACATTAAATAAAATAAAGGATATAAGTATCACAATAGTGATTGGATATGTGTTTGTTCACACGCTAATTATTCTGGCAAGAAGAGTGTTTTTTAAAAATATTAGCAAGCAGTCTATTATGCTAATTTCAAAAGGAATTCTTTATTCAGGTGTCGTAACTATCATTCTTATTATCATTTATATTCTCGAATTAGAAGGAGTGTTTAAAACACTACTTGGAGCAGCAGGCGTGTTAGGCATAGTATTGGGTATTGCATCTCAAACAAGTATTGGTAACGTTGTTAGTGGGTTTTTTCTTATATCTGAAAAACCTTTTGAATTGGACGATTTATTAAGAGTCGGAGATAAACTAGGAACCGTTTATTCCATTGATCTATTGTCTATAAAACTAAGAACACTTGATAATCTTTTGATCCGAATTCCTAACCAAACGATTATTAGCACTGAGGTTATTAATATTACTAAATTTCCTATACGACGAATGGATGTAATTATCAGTGTAGCTTATAAGGAAAACCTGAAACGAGTTGCTGAAGTTTTAAAAGAAATCGCAACAAATAATCCATTGTGTCTGGATGAACCTGAACCACTTATCTTAACTAAAGAATTTGGAGCGAGTGGCATTGATTTTTTATTTGGAGTATGGTTCGAAAAATCCAATTATGCCAAAGTAAGAAATTCAATATTCCAGGGAATAACTGAAACATTTGCTAAAGAGGGAATAGAAATACCTTTTCCACATGTAACTTTGTATGCCGGAGAAGTTACAAAACCTTTTCCAATGAAAATAGTTAAAGAGAAATAGTGGTAAATAAAATGGCTCTATTTTTTATGCTTCTTTCTCTCTCATAATTAGTAACGGAATTTTAGATTTCATAGATAATTCTTCACTCAGACTATTATGAAAAAGCGTATCAAGAAAAAATCGCTCATGTTTTACTACTACCAGTAAGTCGGCTTCATTTTTTTGTATGTATTGCTGAATTGAGTCGACAATATCCTTGCCATACAGACTTTTAAATACATGTGTTTTATTGCTCTCAATTATTTGCATCATAGTTCTGTATGCATCGGTATCTTCAGGTAAAAATGCCTTCTCTTTTTGGCTAATGTGTAAAAAATGAATGCGTGAATTAAATACTTTAGCATATTTTAAAACATCGTTTAAGTATAGTTCATAAAGATTTAGTTTCTTTAAATCGGTTGCAAACACAATATTAGAAATTGGTTTAAAGGCTCTGTTGCGCGGCACGATAAGAAGTGCTGCTCGGTTTTTTTCAAAAATATCATCTCGGATGATTTCGAGCTGTTTTTTGTTAATTTCCTTTTTATCAGAAACAGGTATTACAACCAAATCAACAGTTTCTTCTTTCAGTATTTTTTTAATTTCAACTAACAGTTTACCAAAAACAAACCGATGGTCAATACGGAGATTTAACTCTGAGTCAATATTCATATGATGTTCAATATAAAAGTTATTGAGCCTGACACATTCACTATAAGCTTTATAACAATTGTTTTGAACTTCTAAATTATATCGATCCTTTGTCATACTGTTATCTACTTCAAAATTAAAAACATTCAGCATTACTAATTCTGCTTGCATGTTTCTAGCAAATTTCACAGCATATATGTAAGCTTCTTTATAAAGCGGATTACCTATTTCAAAGGGAAATAATATCTTCTTCATAGCAATACCAGTTTATGTTAGGACTTAGAATTTTAAATGGGTCACTTGAAACAACTTAGTTACCTGTAATTACTTTGAATTCAATATTCCCACCTAGCGATATTTAACCAAAATGTGACCCATTTAAACTTATCTGTCTTAATTAAAAGTTCATAATGAAATTCAAAATTGTAATCGCACTCTTAATTGCAATGGTGCTAGTAATTTTTGCCCTTCAAAACACAGAAATTGTTCAAATAAAATTATGGTTTTGGGAAATTCAAACCCCAAAAGCCCTGTTAATCCTTTTGTGTGTGGCTGTGGGAGTTATTGTTGGATTTATGGTTCCATCGCCAAAAAGGTCTAAAATAAAAGAAATAAATCAAGAAGGATAAAAATTAAAAACAATGAGTTCAAAAAGTAAAGGTTTTGGAACAGCTCCGGTATTTTTTACTGCAATATCGACTATACTAGGGGCCATTTTATTTCTTCGATTTGGTTACGCTGTAGGCACATTAGGCTTTTGGGGTGTGATTGGAATAATACTGTTAGGCCACCTGGTTACGATTCCTACAGCTCTGGCCATATCAGAAATAGCAACAAACAAACGCGTTGAAGGCGGAGGTGAATATTTTATAATATCCCGCTCTTTTGGATTAAATATAGGTGCAACAATTGGAATAGCATTATATATGTCTCAGGCAATTAGTGTTGCTTTTTATGTTATTGCATTTACTGAGGCATTCAGTTTTTTTTTCGATTATGTTAAGGATAACCTTGGGATTGACTTGCCCCGACAAGTTATTAGTATACCGGCAATGTTGGGACTCGCCTTTTTGATAGTTAAAAAAGGTGCAAATCTTGGTGTAAAAGCTTTGTATTTTGTTATTGGGATACTATTTGTGTCGATAACTTTATTTTTTCTTGGTAAAACGGACCATAGCCTAACTTCAGATTTTTCCTTATTCTCGGCAGAGTTTAGAAATATGGACAGCTTTTTTGTCGTGTTCGCCATTGTTTTTCCTGCATTTACTGGAATGACGGCTGGTGTGGGGTTATCCGGCGACTTAAAAAATCCTTCGAAATCAATTCCTCTGGGTACCTTAGCAGCAACCATTATCGGTATGATTATTTATGTTTTTATCGTTTACAAGTTGGCCTTATCTGCCAACGTAGAGGATTTAACCAACAATCAACTTATTATGGCAAAAATTGCCATTGGAGGCGCTTTTATTATACCATTAGGACTGGGAGCATCTACCATATCATCTGCGCTTGGTTCAATTATGGTTGCTCCACGCACTTTACAAGCGCTTGCTGCAGACCAATCCTTTCCTTCAGGCCGATTGAACCGCTGGTTATCTAAAGGAAGAAAGAAAGATAACGAACCTATTAATGCCTCCATTGTAACTTCAATTTTAGCAATTGTATTTGTTGCTATAGGAAATGTTAATGCCGTAGCAGAAATTATTTCTATGTTTTTTATGGTTTCCTATGGTTCATTATCTTTAATCTCTGTTTTAAATCATTTTGGCTCGTCGCCATCTTATCGTCCCTTCTTTAAATCAAGATGGTATATTTCACTTGTAGGCTTCGTGGTTTCAGTATGGGTTATGTTTAAGATAAACTCAAGCTATGCGGTAGCTGCTATTATATTAATGACACTGATTTATCTTTATATAAACAATTATCATAAAAAAAGAAAGGGGCTTGAAGCCATATTTGCCAATACAATTTTTCAACTCAACAGAAATTTACAGGTTTACCTCCAAAAAACGAGCAGCAAAAAATCGGAAAAGGAGTGGAGGCCAAGTGCGATATGCATTTCTGAAGATTCTTTTAACCGAAATTCAGCATTTAAATTATTAAACTGGATATCTTATAAATATGGATTTGGAACATACATTCACCTTATTGAAGGATATTATTCTAAAAAAACTTACGAGCAGTCACAAGAAGAACTAAAAAAACTAATTGAGAAATTCGACAAGCATGAAAATCATGTTTATGTAGACACTCTTATTTCGCCATCTTACACATCCGCGGTAGCGCAAACAATACAAGTTCCTGGAATAGCAGGAATGGAGAACAACATGGTGATTTTTGAATTTGATAAAGAAGAACCTGACAATTTGAAGGGTATAACTGAAAATATAGCCTTGGTTAAATCAGGCAAGTTTGATGTTTGTATAGCAGGTTCGTCACGAAAGCAGATTGAATTAAAGAATGGTATACATGTTTGGATTAGAAGTATTGATACCGATAATGCTAACCTGATGATTATGTTAAGTTTTATTATTCTTGGACATCCTGATTGGCACAAGGCTAACATAAAAATCTTTGAAACTTGTAAACCTGATAAGTTAGAAGAAACTCAGAAACAAATGGATGAGTTATTGGTTACTGGTAGGTTACCTATTACAGCAAAAAATATAGAAATAATACCTGAAAATGAACAAGTAAATATTAAATCTCTAATTAACGATAAATCGTCTGATGCCGGATTAACAATATTAGGGTTTAGTGAAGATCAGTTAACCCATGACGGAGAGATGATTTTTACTGGATACGACAATCTGGGAACAATTTTGTTTGTGAATTCACACAATCAAAAAGAGATTGAATAAACCAGTGATTATAGCTCTGCTTAATATAAATGCTATAGTTTAAGACTACGCTTTTCCTTATAAGCAAATTTAGCTTGAATATTAATTAAGATTAGAAATATGACTTTGCATGAGTTCTTTAGTTATTCATTGATTGAAACAAAAGATTTCAATATTACTATATACGAATTATTAGCAATTCTTCTTATACTCTTAACAACATCAATAATTATAAGAGTGTTGAAGCGCTTGTTTCGTAAACGTGTGAATAATAAATTTTTGGACCCAGGTAGAAGTCATGCCATTCTTCAAATAATTAAATACATACTGTGGATAACTGCAATTATTGTATCATTAGAGACCATAGGTATTAAAATAACTTTTATATGGGCTGGTTCAGCGGCATTGCTTGTTGGTTTAGGATTAGGTCTTCAACAAATATTTCAGGACATAATGTCGGGTATAGCAATTTTGTTTGAAGGAATTATTAAAATTGATGATATTGTTGAGATACAGAATGATATTATAGGTAGGGTTGTAGAAGTTGGGTTACGGACTTCAAAATTAGAGACAAGGGCCAATATAATAATGATTATACCTAATTCAAAGTTTGTTACAGACAACGTGATCAACTGGAGTCATATAGAGAAAAAAACCAGGTTCTCTATAGAAGTTGGAGTAGCATATGGTTCAGACACCGAAAAAGTAACAAATATTTTGATGGAATGTACTAGCCATGATAAAGTATCAGGATCGCCCAAACCATTTGTTCGTTTTAAAGATTTTGGTGAATCTTCACTTAAATTTGAAGTTCTTTTCTGGACAACAGAAACCTTTATAGTGGAGACTATAAAAAGCGATATTCGATATAAAATAGATAATGCATTCAGAAAGTACGGGGTGCAAATACCTTTCCCACAACGCGATGTGCATATAAAGTCTTAAATGGGAAACAATAATATTAAGGGAATCTCTAAAGCTTTATTTAGTAAGTCCAATATGCATAATGGCATCGCCCTGATGAAGAATAGGATTGTTATTTAACCCAATTACAAAGCCTGATGCAGGAGATTTAACGGGTAGTTTAAAATCTCCAAATGGATCGGTAAGATAACCAACTAACTGATTCTTTTTAACTTGTTTTCCACTCGCAACCATGGTCTGGAAAATTCCGGAACCCTGAGCTCTAATCCACGAAAAGTTATTAATAATTTGGTTTGTATAAGTGGGGGGAGTTGTTTCCTGTGAAGTCATTCCCAAATGTTTTATCAAACGCATTGTTCCATGAATACCTTCATTAATAGCAAATTCATCGAAACGCGAAGATTCACCTCCCTCATAAACAAGTATTTTCTTACCTAGTTTATTTGCAGCATAACGCAGCGATTTTGGACGATACTTTGAGTTTAAGGTGAAGGGCGCATTAAATATCTTTGCTAATTCTTCGTTTTTAGGATCTTTTAAATAGCACCTTATTTGAGGGTAATTCGTGCGGTCTGCACCTCCTGTATGAAAATCAATACCATAATCAATTTTAGGAATAATGTCTCTCATTAAATAATTAGCTACCCTGCTTGCCAGGGAGCCATTCTTATTACCAGGGAAAGACCTATTAACATCTTTTCCATCAGGAACATATCTTGAGAAATGAATAAAACCATATACATTGATGATGGGAATGCAGATAATGGTACCTGATTCAGGTATATTCCATCCATTTTCTACTATTCGCCTTACAATTTCAATTCCATTAATCTCATCACCGTGCAGTCCACCTATTAACAATAGAACCGGGCCTGGTTTTAGTGCACGTGCTACATTAATTACTATATCTATCGAAGAGTGTGAAGGAAGCCGGGCAATATTAACTTCCAATTTTTCTATGCTACCAAGAGGTATTTCTGTATTATTAATTCTCATTTTAAAATAAATTATGCCTTAACTTTATCTTTAGGTATTCTTTTCTTTGCCACCGATTTTTCAATGTATTCGACAATTTCTCCAGCAATATCAATTCCTGTGGCCTTTTCTATACCTTCAAGGCCAGGAGAAGAATTTACCTCTAATACCAAAGGTCCTCTTTTTGATAGAAGCATATCAACTCCGGCAACAGCCAACCCCATGCTGCTGGCAGCCTTTAATGCAGTAGCCTTCTCGGCTCTGCTTAATTTAATAATCGTAGCTTGTCCTCCGCGATGCAAATTAGATCGGAATTCACCCTCTTTACCCTGTCTTTTCATAGAACCTACAACTTTCCCGTCCACTATTATTGCCCGGATATCTGCTCCACCTGCTTCTTCAATAAATTCCTGAAGAATAACTCTGGTTTTTAAGCTGTCGAAGGCCTGAACTACAGACTTAGCTGCTTTATTAGTCTCGGCCAAAACAACACCCACACCTTGAGTTCCTTCCAAAAGTTTTATCACAACAGGTGCATCTCCTATGTGTGTTAAAATATTATTGTCATGCCTACTAAAGTTGGTAAATGCAGTTTTAGGCATTCCAATTCCAGCTCTGGATAATATTTGCAGACTTCGAAGTTTATCTCTGGATCTAGTTAGAGCCAATGAATCAAGAATGCTAAAGACTTTCATCATTTCGAACTGTCTCACAACGGCTGCGCCATAATAAGTAACAGAAGAACCAATTCTCGGTATAATTGCATCTATACCAGTCAGTTTTTTACCTGAATAAAATATTGATGGGCCGGTATCATCCATAATAATATCACACTTAAGGTGATCTATTACTCGTCCCTTATGTCCTCGTTGTTCTATGGCTTCTATTAGTCTTCTAGTAGAATATAAATTAGGGTTCCTCGATAATACAACTATGTTCATTTCTTCCGTTTTTTTAGTTTAAACGATAAATCTTTTAATTTGACATCAACAATAAATCGACCCGAAAGAAATTTTCTACCCAAAAGCACCGGATATTTCATTTTTTTTCGATTGGTAAGTGAAAAACTTAAGGACTTTTTCTCATCAAAAACAATTACATTAACTTTTATTACGTACCTATGCTCTGCTTTTCCACTTGAGTTTTTAACCAGCTTATCACTGAAATTTTCAGCATAAAATACCTTGTCGATATACTTAGGGTGAATTGGGTCCAGTAACTTAAAAGCTAAAACTTCTTTTCCTTCTTTATTCACTATTTCAAAATAGTGACAATGCAAAGTGCATCCATATGCGCCCGTATCAATCTTTGCTGCGATATCAGATAACCCAAAATCAGGTAAATCAACCCTGTCTTTTCTTCCGATAATTGTCATTCGTTTTAAATTTTGACTTAAAAGAATAAAAAGGTCACATAATTTGGAATTCATTTAGGAACCTAATAGTGTTCTATTTCTTACATATCAAGTAGAACATATAGCTTATAATCAATAGTTTCTGCAAGGTTAAGCTCCCTTTTAACTACTGTGAACATAGCAACGAACAATAGTTGCAAAAACTAATGTGCCGATATCGAAGTTGAATGAAAAACTTTAATTAATTGGAGAAACGAAAGAGAATAAACTTGAAGATTCGAAATGGAATTAAATATTTTTTAACTTTGCGAAATTTTTTACTTGAAAAATTATGGCGATAATAATAAATGAAGTTTCAAGGACTTTTAGTGAGTACCTGATATTACCAGGATTAACAAAAAAAGTTAACACACCTGACAATGTAAACTTACAAACACCACTAGTTAAATTTAAAAAGGGGGAGACCCCAAAAATTTCGCTAAATGTTCCATTTGTTTCAGCCATAATGCAATCAGTTTCAGATAGTGGACTGGCAATTGCATTAGCAAAAGAAGGAGGCTTGTCATTTATCTTTGGTTCTCAGACAATTGAGGAACAAGTAAAAATGGTTTTGCAAGTAAAGAAATATAAAGCCGGATTTGTAGAAAGCAGAGCAAATTTAACTCCAGAACATACCCTAAAGGATGTATTAGTTTTAAAAGAAGAGACTAGTTTCTCAACAGTAGGAGTCACAGACGATGGAACATCTTCTGGCAAACTTCTTGGGTTAATAACCAGTCGTGATTACAGAGTTAGCAAGGATAGTCTAGAAAAGAAAGTGAAAGATTTCATGACACCGCTATCAAATCTTATTACCGCTAAAGATGGAATTACATTAAGTCAGGCCAACGATACAATTTGGGAACATAAATTAAATACCCTGCCTATTATTGATGAAAACCAAAAATTAAAATATTTTGTGTTTCGCAAAGACTACGATGATCATAAGGAAAACCCTAATGAGCTCTTAGATTCACAGAAAAGATTAATTGTTGGTGCAGGAATTAACACCAGAGATTATGAGGAAAGAGTTCCTGCTCTAGTAGAATCTGGAGTTGATGTTTTATGTATCGACTCATCTGATGGATTCTCTGAGTGGCAGAAAGAAACCATTCATTTTATAAAGGACAAATACGATAATAAAGTTTTAGTTGGTGCTGGTAATGTAGTGGATAAAGATGGATTTCTTTATTTGGCAAAAGCAGGTGCTGACTTTGTTAAAGTTGGTGTTGGAGGTGGTTCTATATGTATTACAAGAGAACAAAAGGGAATAGGAAGAGGACAAGCAACAGCTCTTATTGAAGTTGCAATTGCCAGAGATGAATACTTCAAAGAAACTGGTGAATATATTCCAATCTGTTCAGATGGAGGTATTGTGCAAGATTACCATATGACAATGGCACTTGCAATGGGCGCAGATTTTTTGATGATGGGAAGGTACTTTGCTCGTTTCGATGAAAGCCCTACCAGAAAATTATATATCGGTGGAAACTATGTTAAGGAATATTGGGGAGAGGGTTCTAATAGAGCAAGAAATTGGCAACGATACGATATGGGAGGAAATAGTGCGCTCAAATTTGAGGAAGGTGTAGACAGTTATGTACCTTATGCAGGAAAGCTCAAAGACAATCTATATCAAACTGTTGGAAAAACTAAATCAACGATGTGTAGTTGTGGAGTATCCTCAATTAAGGAGTTACAATCAGACACTAAATTGACTTTGGTTTCATCGACAAGTATTATTGAAGGCGGTGCACATGATGTAATTATAAAAGATGCTAATAATTAAAAGTGTAAAAAGCCTACTGAATAATCCGACACATAAAAAAAGGAAAGTGTTCCCTATCTCCGCTTAACACAAAAATTAGATAATAGATTCAAAGTTACACAGAAAAAGATCAACTAGTTACAACTATTGTCGAACGTTATTTGGCATACAAACAACTACATATTTTAAAGCAAGATAAAATATTTATTAAGTCAAAGGATTCTAAACATAGAGAATTATAATCGTAGGAAGAAATTAATAGCATTATGATCAAAGGAAAAAATGCTATGACTCGAATGTGTAAAGTAAATGAACCTTCTTATTATGACCTTATGTTTTGGAGTTAATTTGAAGAGCAATTCATTGTATTTCCATTTTGCAAGAAAACAGACAGACACGCAACCAATTTGACAATAAATTAATCTGAATTAGAAAAATATTGAATGATGAAAATATTAAGAACAGGATTGATTTTAGTGTCGATTTTAACTAGCATTTGTGTTTATGGACAAAACCAAGAATTGTCGAAGAATAGTTTTAAAGTCGGATTTGGATTGGGAGCTTCAATGGGTAATAATACAGATGGCAGTGGATTTGTTTATACATTAGGCTACCAAAGGGAAATTTGGAAAGATAGATTACGGTTTAACCCAAACTTTAGTATTGGACATTATAGTTCGAAATTTATTTTAGATGCACGAGATCAATATTTTAATTCAATAAACATTGAGACAAATCTTTATTATGACCTGATAAAGATTAAATCGTTTTCATTAGTTCTTGGTTGTGGAGGATTGATAAATAATTCTAGAGGATTAAAAGGTACTGGAGGAGACATAGGGGGATATACCGAACGGCAGACTTCTGAGTATGTTAGTGATTTTCATTTTGGAGGTTATTTTGGAGGAGGATTTCGGATTAATGCAATAGATAAAAGAACCGCAATAAATATTATGCCGATTAATTTGCACTTTGGAAATAACTATTTTGCAGAATTTCATGCAAAGATAGAATTAGATTTTAAATTCTGACAATGATTTGCAGCACACAACTATATACAAAATAGGAGTTGTCATAGTAATATCAAAGGTTATAGTCCGCTTTTAAATTGTATCGGTTTAATAAGTTTGAAATCCGAATCACTTACTATTCTTTTGCTAAGCATCAGACTGTCCCAAAATCTCAATAATCAATTTTGATAATTGAATACCTATATGTAATTTGGTGTAAATATTGAAGTCTTAGCAAGTTAAAAATAGTTCTTAGACAGACTGCAAGGCAATGGTAAAACTTAGTTAAAAGCAAAGAAAAAAGTTGAAAAAATGAAAGTAAAAAATAACACAGCATTGGAGTTATGAGAAAAAATATATTTTTAATCATTATTGGTTTTATATCAGCGATACAAGTTTATTCTCAACAAAGTAAATCTGGTCCTAACAGACCAACTGGAGTTAATAAAGGAACAATTAAGAATAATTTTAAACATCAAGCTGCAACTATTATTAGTGGTGTGCCTGCTTATTTATGGCATCGTGGCTGTGGCCCTACATCTTTAGGAATGCTTATAGGATATTATGATACTCATGGATTATCTGATTTAATTGATGGAGATGCCTCAACTCAAACTAGTGATGTTGATGATGCTATTGCAAATGATGAGCATTATAGTGACTATTCTCTTCCTTTAGATGAATATCCAAATTTAGAACAAGATAAATCTGAATTAGGTGGTGCTCATGCTTCAAATTGCATTGCTGATTTTATGGAAACATCATGGAGTAGTGAATCAAACTATTGGGGATGGTCGTGGAGTAATATGATAGATAATGCTTTTAGAGATTATGTTAATATGCAAAATAGTGAGTATGAAACTTATGAAACATATGAATATTTTTCAGATTCGACAAGTTGGAATGTTTTTACTAAAGAAATAGATAACAATAGACCTGTTATATTACTTGTTGATTCTGATGGAGATGGAAAAACAGACCATTTTGTAACTGGAATTGGTTACGATGAGAGCGATACTACTTATGCAATTTATGATACCTGGGATAGGAAAATACATTTGTTTAAATGGAGAGAAATCTCAGAAAATTATAGCTGGGGGATATATGGTTTTAATATATTAAAATTTCAATTTAATGTTTCTGCAAGTGCAAATCTTGCTGCTGGTGGAACTGTTGGCGGAGCAGATAAATATGACTTCAATCAGACTGCAAGTATGACGGCAACAGCATCAACAGGTTATGAATTTGTAAACTGGACAGAAAATGGTGTGGAAGTTTCAACGAATGCCAATTACAGTTTCTTAGTAACAGAAAACAGAACACTTGTTGCTAACTTTGCATCAGTAACATCAATAGTTGATTTGGAAAAAAGTGACATAATCAGTATTTACCCAAATCCTGTGTTTGATAAAATGAATATTGAAGTGGGAGGAAATAACTCCGCATATAGTTTTGAGATTATAAATGCAAACGGGCAAATAATTTTTAAAGGGAATTTTGTTGGGAAGACTTCAGTTCAAACAGATGAGTTTGTGTCGGGAATTTATCTAATTAAATTTAAAAATGAAGAAAGCTGTTATTTTAAGAAAATAATTAAAGAGTAAGTAAGCCCAGCAGTTAACACATAGTAAAAACATTACCTGTGATACCCCCTCAGGTCACGAGCTCGCTTAGTTCGGTTTAGTGAAATCACAAGCTCGGTTGCACAGATAGTGATATTAAAAAAGGCATCATTTAGGTATTAACTATTTTGTTCTGCCATTCGCATCTTAAGCCACTTAATAGCTTCTTCTTCAACAGTAAATAACTTTGTTGGAACCTTTGGCTTACTAAATTTTAAGAATATATTGGCAAAATATGATGAGATGCTGGATTCAATAAGTATTGCTTGTCCGACAACATGTTCGCGGTACTGGTCGGCACCATATGCTCTTGCTTTAGAGTCAATGAAGTATACCTCGCGTACATCAATCAAATTTGCACAAAGTTTATTGCCATTCCAGGAATCACCAATTTCTGTCATTTTTATTACCGTATCAATATCAAGGGAGCTTTTAGGTAGGGCAATATATTTGAATATCTGGTCATCTCCCTGAATAATTTTAATTTTGTCGTTTATAACTGTGCTTTGCATAAATGAAATTTTTGACTTGAAACTCACTGGTTTTCAAGAGGTGCAAAATAATTGTTTTGAGATTTACTTTTCTCTTTTGGTGGTTTGGAGGGAAGATTAGGAGTATATTCTAATTCGTCATTATACGCTGCAATTTGTATAATGTTTCATACAAAAGAGGATGACAATAGACTATAATAGAATGAAGAATTTAAACTGTTATCTAGCTATGCTATAGAATGAAATGATGAGAAATATACTTGGTAAGTTCTTACTGTTGTTGTATTCTCATATATTTAGTTGTATCTAATAACTCTTACTTCTCCTTTGCAAGTTTACTCGACTTAAACTGATATTTTATTCCAAGATTCTCAAAGAAGGTTAATAGCTTTCGTAAGCCTCGGAAATAAAGAGTTATGTAAAAAAATATAGACATCAACCAAATTACAATTGTATTTACCCAAAAGGTACTCATGTACCGACCAAATATCATTTTATTCGGAGCATAAAAATGAGCTTTTATCATACTTGATTCAGGATTCAAGTATATAGGCGAAGCTTTTTGTATAAGTTTTCCTTTATATTCAACTATCTTATCTTGCTCAGTCGAATTCTTTACAAACTCAGCAAGTTTCTCGTTGTGGTAGCGTCTTTTAAGCTCATTAAATTTCTTCTTATCTTCTGGCGTAGATTGGTACGAACGGATTAACTTATCTTTCTTATCGTTAACTTGATTGTAAACCCTGATGTACGCTCGGTTAACAGTTTTTAAATAATTATCAAGTTCATTTAATAACTCATCGGTAATATTGCCAGTTTCAAGATCTTTTATGTGATTGAATTTAATCTTTTCGGTTGCCTTTAGTTCTTCATTTATTTCATTGTAGAGTAGAGAAATATATGATTCAACCTTCTTCGATTTCTCTGGGTCATCATAGTATTTTGAAATATAATCAACCTTGTTTTCAAGATTCTTCACCCAGTAGTATTTTTTGTAATCGCAAATGCTCATTAGTTTATTGTCCTGGTAAAACAACTTCATATATTCATTTGCTGTAAACTGATGCACTGCAAGAGCTTCATATCCCCATCGGGCAGTCATTATTTCACCGTAAATTGGAATCTTATTAGGTGAAGATATTTTTGGATTTAGCTTTTCATATTTAACAATTACACCACTTAATATTATTTGAGGGATTACCAGGAATGGTATTAAAATGTATATTGTAACTACAGTATTGAAACTATCAGAAATAACCAAACCTATTAAGTTTGCAGAAACCCAACAACTGAATAGAATGATCCAGTAGTGAAGGTACATTCCTTTTATTTCTAGTATTGAGTTACCAACAATTACAAAAGCAAAAGCTTGTATTGCTGACAAAATAATTAAAACTCCAATTTTCGATAATAAATAACTTGACCAGCTTAAATTCAGAAAAGCTTCACGTTTTAGTATCTTTCGGTCTTTTATTATTTCTTCGGAACTTACTGTAAGTCCCATAAAAAAGGAAATAATAACCGACATAAAAATGTATACAGGAATATTGCTATTACCATAAAATGTGTACCCTAGTTCATTGGTTTCACTAACATTGTAATACTTGATAATAAAGGCCAGAACAAAAGCTAATACAGGAGCTTCCAATAGGTTAATTATCAGGTATTGAGAGTTGGAAAGTTTGGAAAGAACATCTCTTGTAAGGAATATCGAAAATTGCTTAAGTTTATTTGGTATTTTAAAAGAAATCTTAGGTAATTCTTTTTCGGTATGTGGTGCAGAATCTTTTTTATCTCGTTCATCAAGATAAAGATTATACCACTGCTTCGATGATTTCTTCCTGTTATTAGTTAAGTTGCCGTATTCATCTAAAACATTGGATTCAACTATATTGAAAAGTTGTTCCGGATTTACATTACCACAAACCCTGCATTCACTCTCGTTATAATTAGCATGGTGTATCTGCGACTTAAAATATAATATAGAATCAATCGGGTCGCCATCATAAATTAGGTATCCACCTGTGTCGAGTATTAGTAATTTGTCAAACATTTTGAAAATGTCTGACGATGGTTGGTGGATAACAACGAAAACAAGTTTCCCTTTCAAAGATAGTTCCTTAAGAAGGTCCATTATGTTTTCAGAATCTCTTGAAGATAATCCGGAAGTCGGTTCGTCAAGAAATAGTACTGCAGGTTCTCTGATAAGTTCCAGAGCAATGTTTAGGCGCTTTCTCTGACCTCCACTAATTTTTTTGTTCAGTGGAGAGCCAACCTCAATATCTTTTATTTCATATAAACCAAGGCTGTTGAGCATTTTTTTTACAGTCTCCTCTAGTTCAGTCTCGCTGTAATTGCTAAAACAAAGCTTGGCGTTATAGTATAGGTTTTGATAAACCGAAAGTTCTTCAATTAGTAAATCGTCTTGTGAAACAAATCCTATTAAACCTTCAATATGTTTCTTCTCTTCATGAATATTGATACCATTTATAGTAATCTTACCTGTTTCGGGTTTATTTGTTCCATTTAGTAAATGCAGTAATGTAGACTTGCCCGCTCCACTGGCACCCATAATACCAACCAACCTACCTGAACGTTCATAAAAATTCATTGGGTGAAGACCAATAGTGCCATTTTTAAACTTATAGGAAATCTCTTTTGCCTCGAACATGATTTCGGTTTCACGTCCTTCAGCATGAAAAAGACTAACAACATCACTATAATAAATAGGCTTTATAGTATGGTTCCTTATTGAAGAACCAGTATTGAATACATAAATTTTATCAGATTGAAGTAGCTGACCATTCAGATAGAGTTCATTGTTTCCAAGATATCTCAGAAAATACATGGTAGCTGAACGAACATGCAGAATGCGAAGTTGCCCTTTTAATTGTTGAGAAGGCAGATATTTTGTTTCCTTTAAACCGTCAAGTTCTTCTCCAATAAAAAGTATATTTTCCGATTCAGGTATTAATTCATTGGAAGCAATTGTATAGTCGCGTATATCATCGTGTTCGGCTCTGTTTATGTAGAAAGAATCAGAAACAGTTTCAATAAATTCAAACTCCTGATCAGAAATTTCAAGGTTATCACTATTTACAAACTCAAATAGATTGATGAGTACGATAAGCTTTTGCTTTTGCGTAAGTTCATGATTTATTTCATCGCATATTCGCAAGACTTTAACAGAGTCGGGGCCAATTCTTCTCTTACCACTGCGGTTAATTAAGCTTAGGTGCTTTTCAAAAAAATCATCGTAAATATATAAGTAATTCCCAACAAGGTCTTCGTTAAGTTGACGACGAAGAAATGATTCTACAACAGGCCTACGGTCCATACCAGTTGATTCGTTGTTTTTTGGCCTGGCAATAATGGCAAAAAGCTCCATTAATGCTTTAAGAATCTGTTCACTCATTCAATTGTGAGTTTAGTTTTTCGGATAGATTTCCGTAATTTTACGCAAGAAAGCCTACATTGTTACGTAAATTATCCTTTGAAAGTAAGATAAATTACTATAATTTTCACCCAAACTTATCAAAAATATTGAGATGAACAAATTGCACTTTCTAACTATAATCCTGCTATTAGCAAATTTGTTAGCTTTTAATCAAACAAAAGAACTAAGCTATTACGATTTAGAAATTGGGAGGTATTATAATCTGAAGCCAACTTCTATTGAAGGATTACAATGGCTTGATAAAGAAAATATAACCTGTGTCGAAAACAACACTTTGTTTAAAATGAATATTCAGTATCCGGTGAAGAAAGACGTGTTGTTGACGCTGGACGAAATAAACTCAAAAGTATCAAGCCTTGGTATCGATTCTTTGAAAGAATTCCCAAGTGAGTTTGTAGTTGAAAAACTAAATAAAATTTCTTTCCAAACCCCAAAGCATGTTTTAAGTTATGACTTAAAAGGGAAGTTGCTTGAAATAGTTATCAGTATTCCTGAAGAGGCTGAAGATGTTGAGTACTTTGATGGCTATTCAAAAGCTGTGTATAGATTAAAGAATAATTTCATGCTGATGGAAAAAGATGAGCAATCAGAAATTAATAAATCATTAAAGAAAGGGCACTCTTATGGTGTAGTTGTCCATAGAAATGAATTTGGTATTGCCAATGGTTCCTTTTGGTCGCCATTAGGCAAAAAGGTGGCTTATTATTCTAAAAATGAGTCAATGGTTTCTCTATATCCATTAGTTCGAATTGATAAAAGAGTTGCTGAAGTGGATGAAATCTACTATCCGATGGCAGGTATGAAAAGTGAAGAAGTGAAATTGATGGTTTTTAACGTTGAAACAGGTAAAAATATTGAGTTGGCAACAGGAGGAGATCCAGAACAATATCTTACAAATATTTCATGGTCAAACAACGAGAGATTCATTTATATTCAGCAACTGAATAGGGCACAAAATCATATGTATTTGGTTAAATACAATGCAGATAATGGAATTGTAATAGATACATTGTTTGAAGAAAAGCACGAGAAATATGTAGAGCCATTAAATCCTATATTATTTAGTAAGAAACAAGAGAATAGTTTCTATTATCAATCTGCCCGCGATGGATTTAACCATATATATTTATATGATGACAGCAAGGGGAAGCTCACCCAAATTACAAAAGGCAACTGGGAAGTAACTGATTTTTTAGGTCTCGATATTAATGAAGAGTTTGTCTATTTCATGGCCACTAAAGAAAGTTCACTTGAAAGACATTTGTATAAAGCTAACTTGAAGAATCAAAAAATCACGAGGCTTACAAAAGAATCAGGAGTGCACAGAGTGCAATTTAATAGTGATTATACTAGTTTTATTGATAGGTTTTCCAGTACTTCTATTCCAAATAAAATACAGGTAAGGAGTGTGGATGGTAAACTTATATCTGAACTTCATGAAGCGCGTAATCCTTTGGCTGAATATAAACTTGGAGAAGTAGAGAATGGAACCTTTCTTGGGGGTGATGATAAAACGCCTCTATACTACCGAATGGTGAAACCTGTAGACTTCGATCCGAATAAGAAATATCCGGTTATTTTTTATATTTATGGTGGGCCACATGCTCAAATGATTACAAATTCATGGATAGATCGCACAGAGTTGTGGTTTCAGTATATGGCTCAACAGGGCTTTGTTGGAATAGTCATGGATACAAGAGGTTCTTCAGCAAGAGGAATGGAATTCGAAAATATTATCCATCGCCAATCAGGTATTCCACAGATGGAAGACATAATGAAAGGTGTTGAGTTTTTAGCTAAAAAGAGTTATGTCGACACCTCGCGAATTGGTATTCATGGCTGGAGTTATGGCGGTTATATGACAATAACCATGATGACTCGTCATTCAGATGTTTTCAAAGTTGGTGTAGCAGGAGGGCCGGTAATCGACTGGAAATTTTATGAAATAATGTATGGGGAGCGATACATGGATACTCCGGAAGAAAATCCTGAAGGCTACGAACTGACTAATCTGAAGAATTATGCTGGCAACTTAAAAGGGAAACTTAAAATTATTCATGGCTCTGTTGATCCTACAGTAGTTTGGCAGCATAGTCAATCATTTGTACAGTCCTGTGTTAAAGCCGGGACTTTCCCTGATTTATTCTTTTATCCATTACATGAGCATAATGTAAGAGGATACGATAGAGTACATTTGATTGAACTTATTTCTGAGTATTTTTTAGAAAACCTTTAGTATATTATATCGTTGTGGTTTTATTTTTCCACAACTTGCAGCATTATCGAATTTATTGATTTTTAGATTTAAAATTGATGTATTAGGTTCATAAACCAAACTATGTAATCCGAATCTTTTTAATAGAATAGATGAATTGACAATGTTTACACACCTATTAAGTAAAAATTAGTAAGTATTGTAATACTTTAGATTGAGGATATTAGAAAGAGATTATTGAAAGTGGGGACGATGTTCAATTTTCAGAATGAACAACAAAACATGTTTCGGAATCTGGTTTCGAATTACACTATGGGGCAAGAGTAGTTAAGTATGTTCTACCACATGTAATACTGAATCAACTATCTATAGAAATTATCAATGGTACTCAACAGTGGACTTTGAAAATGAACATAAGTATTTTAAACTAGTTGAAGCTGTTTACACAATCATCCTCATTGCTGAATATCTCAAATACGTTATGAAGTTGAAGAAGTTTGAATAGCTCCATTACTTCATCAGAAATACAACATATTTTAAATTGGCTGTGATTGTTAGCTGCCGTCTTCATAATTGATAGGAATACTCCAAATCCAGAACTGTCAATAAATTTAATTCCACCCAGATTTAATGCTAGTTTGGTATCTTGCTTATTGAAAAGTCCTTTTAATTCAGCCTTTACAGGCTCTGTTATCAAAGCATTAAAGCGATCAATATTATTGAATTTTACAACGGTTACATTATTTATATTTTCAATTTTCAACATAGTAGTAATGAATTTATTTCAATTTAAACCTAAAAATAGTATCCCTAAAAATAATTAATAAATCTAAAGTACTATGAAAAAATTAAAAAAAACAAAAAACTATTGTTTTTTAATCTTACAAATGAAAGTTTAAAGTTGTCTGATCGATTTCTTTTAAAAATAGATATCAATATTCTCCGCAATTTCATCAAGTTCAGATATTGCGAGTAAAGTTTCATCTGTAAATTTTTCAATAAAAGCTGGATATTTTTCAGTATCAATTCCAGCTTTAGCCATTGTTTCAAAAGTCTTCAATTCAACAGCCAGTTCATTTAAACCCATAATAGAAATGGAGGATTTTGCCTTATGTGCCAGTTTACCGAGATTTTCGTACTCTTGGTTTTGATATAATTTGTTCATGTCGATAACAAATTCATCTACTTGGTTTTTGAAAATACTTATCATTTCCAATACCAAATCTTTGTTCCCAGCCGACATATTTCGTAAATAGGTTAAATCAGTTTTCATTTTGTGGATAATATCTAAATCAAATTAATTTTTATTAAATATATTTATTTTTTTTATTTTATGGGTTATTATAACCTTACATATACCTTTATCGTATTAAATTTATTAATTGAAACATAGAGCAGATGAACAAAAGGCATATTATCTATTTCTTGTTTTCCCTCTTTTCCTTATTAGTTTTTTGTCAGGAGGAAGAATTTAATCCTGATGATTTTAAGAAGCAGAAGGCGGCAGAACGTCTTTATAATGAAGGGGTAACAAAAGTAATTGAGCAGGATTATTATTCAGCATTATTCTATTTTGATAGTTGTATTGCCATAAAACGAGATTTTGCTTTGGCTTATAACGAGCGAGGAAAAATTTATTTTACTAAGGAAAGATACAACGATGCCATTTTGGAGTTCGAAAAAGCTTCGGATTTGGATCCTTTATTTGGAGAAGCTTTTTTCAATATTGCATATACTTATTTCACAAAAGACAGTGTTTTTATATTCAATGATAGTCTGACAATTTCTTCTAATGATTTTAGTGTGGCAATTGAAAAGAATTACCTGAAGCCTCATGCATATTATTATAGGGGTTTATTGAAACACCTGGAGGGGGATGTTGATGGAGCAATTGCTGATTATTCTATTGCAATTGAGTTAAATTCCGAATACTCAAAAGCATACCACGATAGGGGTACTGCAAAAAATTCGATTGGAGATTTTCAGGGAGCTGTATACGATTACAGAATGGCTGTAACATATAATCCGGTGCTTGTTGAAGGATATATAAACATGGGAGATGCCAAGCGTCAGATAGGTGATTATCAAGGCGCGGAACGCGACTATGCTGTTGCAATTAAAATAGACTCCACAAACTTTATGGCATATAATAATAGGGGTGGGGCAAGATATGCCATGGGTAATCTTGAAGGAGCAACAGAAGATTTTACAAAAGCATATGAGCTTAATCCGGAATCAATTGAGGTCGTTTCAAATATGGGTAGCCTTGAACATAACAAAGGAAACCTTGAAGCAGCTATTGACTGGTTCAATGAAGCAATTGAAAAAAATGAAAATTATGCTCCGGCAATTCTTAATAGAGGACTTACTTATGAATTGCAGGGTAAGCTTGAAGAAGCATGTGCCGATTGGAAACTGGCACAGGAATTAGGACTAGAAGAGGCTGGTGAGTATTATAAAGAATGTCAGGAATAGAAATAATCAAGATATGCGTATTATAAAACATTTCACAATACTTTTACTTTTAGTGGTTATTTTACCAGCTATTGGTCAGCAATATCCACTTAAAATTAAAAAGAAAGAATTCAAAAAAGAAGAGCTTGGTTTCAAAGAAGCCTGGCGCGCTTCGAAAGAAGCAAAGTGGCAATATACAGCTGGTCCGGGTTCTATTCGCGAGGCTCGCGATTTATATTTAAATGCCTACAAATATAATAGCGAGAATCCTGAGTTAAATTATATGATTGGAAAATGTTATCTGTATACAGATAATAAATTCGAGTCTATCAAGTACATAAAAAAAGCATTTGAACTAAAACCAGAGGTAAATTTCGATATTCATTTACTACTAGGGATGGCCTATCACCAGATTCATGAATTCGATAATGCCATTGAGGAATACAATTTATTTCTAAAATCTTTAACACCTAAATATTCAGAAAAGTACCAGGAAAGAATTAATCAATACATTCGACAGTGTAAGCATGGGCGCGATATAGTATTGGACCCTGTTCGTGTTGTTATAAATAATTTGGGAGAGAATGTTAATTCAGTTTATGACGAATATTCATTTGCCCTGGCTCCAGATGAGAGCGAACTGTATTTTACCTCTCGTCGTCAACTCAGTGAGAAAAGTAGAAGAAGTATTATTGACGATAAGTTTTTTGAAGATATATATCATTCAACAAATAATGGCGAGTGGAAAAGAGCTGAAAGGATAGGTAAAAAGCTTGTAGGTAAAAACAATAGAACACATATGGCAGTAGTTGGGCTGTCGCCAGATAAAACCAAGCTTTATTTATACAAAGGCAAAGAAAATGAAGGTGATTTGTACGTAACTGAATTCAAATCAGATAAAGCTAAATGGACATCCCCGAAATCAATGAAGAAGTTTAATTCAAAAGCTCGGGAAACTTCAATGTGTATTTCACACGACGGAAATACAATTTATTTTATATCATCAAACCCAAAAGATACTTATGGGGGGACGGATATATACTTTAGCAAGAAAAATATTAATGATAAATGGGATAAACCTCAAAACATAGGTAATACTATCAATACATTCTGGGATGAGGTTGGAGTGAGTTTGTCTGCCAATGATAGTTTACTTTATTTTAGCTCTCAAGGTCACAATTCAATTGGGGGCTACGATGTGTTTCGCTCTGAATTGCAAGATGTAAACTTATGGTCGAAGCCCGTAAATCTAGGTTATCCAGTAAATACACCAAACGACGATGTTTATTATGTTGAAATAGAAGATGGAAAGAAGGCGTACTATTCAACCAACAGAGAGTCGGGTATTGGTGGCCTTGATATATATAAGATAATTTATCTGGGTTCGGAAAAATCCATGTACCTTGATTATGTAAATGAACCAATTGTTGGGGTTCTTCCACCTCACGATAATATCTATTTTGAAGAGCCACAAAAGCTTAATATTGATACTCGACTGTTGATGCGTGGTTTTATTACCGACTCGGAAAACAAAGAGCCAATTACAGCTAAATTTGAATTAATCGATCAGGAATCAAATCAGATCATAGCTACTGCTATTTCCGACTCAACTGGTAACTATTCGGTATATGTGCCTGTGGCTAAACAATACGGTGTTGATATTAATGCCAAAGGATATTTAATGTATCTTGATTTATTAGATTTAAGTAAGGCAACTTACGATGAGGTAATTATACGAAACTTTGAACTAGACAGGGTTGAGGTTGGAGCAAAAGTTATTTTGAAAAATATTTACTTTGAAACCAATAAATCAGCGCTTCTTCCAGAATCGTTCACTACTTTAAATTCAGTGGTTAAACTGTTACAAAATAATCCATCGCTTCGGTTAGAGATTTCAGGACATACCGATAATGTAGGTTCGGCTAAATATAACAACAAACTATCGTTAGAGAGAGCCAAGTCTTGTGTTCATTATTTGGAAGGTCAGGGGATTACTGAAGATCGCTTAACAGCTAAAGGATTTGGATTCCAGTTTAATATTGCACCAAACGATACTGATGAAAACAAAGCTAAGAACAGAAGAGTAGAGTTTAAAATATTGAGTAAGTAGTCTGATTAAAGGCTATCTTAGAATTATTTAAGAAGCAGGCATGGAATGCATAATTCCATGCCTGCTTTTTTTTGTTTGTCTTACCTATTTCATGAGGCCTATCATTTATTTTATCCTATCATTTTTGTAAAGTTACATGACCTAATTCTTTGCTACGATATTCTTTTGGAATATCTATCAGCTAATGGAAACAGGTCTTTTTTGAATTGAACCCGCATTATTCATTTGAATATAAATGAATAATTTGCCGAAAGAAAATCAGAGAGATACAACGGTATTAATAATACCTGTTTGGTGATTTTCTTTGTCAGGATTAAATCCCGAAAGAGTCATGGTAAACATGACTTTTCATTGGCTCCTAGAGTTAAATATGCTTGTTTACTGCATATTTGAGGTTGAACTTTTTCATACTTGCATTGTTCGAACTTCTTGTCGTTGGGGGTTATAAATTTTAGTAGAGTATGATTATAAAATTTGACAGACTATGACAATTAAAGAAAACAACCAAACCATTACCCTAAACGAGTTTATAATTCAAACTCAAACAGCTTTTCCGAATGCTAAAGGAGATTTTACACGTTTATTGAGTCATATAGGAATAGCTGCAAAAATAGTTAACAGAGAAGTAAACAAGGCTGGGCTAGTTGATATACTCGGAGATGCCGGAGAACAAAATGTGCAAGGAGAGGATCAAAAAAAACTCGATATTTATGCCGATGAGCAATTTATAGCAGCTCTGAAAGCTAGTGGTGTTTGTTGTGGCTTGGCGACAGAAGAAAATCAACATTCAGTAATATTTGATGATAGCCTTTCGCGCGATGGTAAATACATTGTTTGTATGGACCCTCTTGATGGATCTTCAAATATTGATGTCAATGTATCAATTGGAACTATATTCTCAATATATATTAGAAAGTCTGCTGTAGGCCAGAAAGCCCAGAATTACGATTTTCTTCAGAAAGGAGATGAGCAAGTTGCAGCGGGTTACATTGTGTATGGTTCCTCTACTATGCTTGTTTATACAACAGGTCATGGAGTTTCTGGTTTTACATTAGATCCGTCTATTGGTGAATTTTGTTTGTCGCACAGGAATATTCGCACGCCAGAATATGGTGCAATTTATTCAATAAATGAAGGCAACTATGTGAAATTCAAGCCAGGTGTTAAGAGCTTTATAAAGTATTGTCAGGAGCGTGATGAGAAAACTAATCGGCCATATTCATCTCGCTATATTGGTTCATTGGTAGCCGATATTCACAGGAATCTTTTAAAGGGTGGAATTTTTCTTTACCCCGAGACTGAAACTCACGTAGATGGTAAGTTACGACTGCTTTACGAATGCAATCCCATAGCATTTTTAGTTGAACAAGCCGGAGGAAAGGCCACAACAGGAATTCAAAGAATAATGGATATTGATCCGAAATCCTTGCATCAAAGAGCTCCATTTTATGCAGGCTCGAAAGAAATGGTCGATAAAGTTGAGGAGTTTCTGGAAAAAGAAAATGAGAAATAGTTAGTGTAAATTGAATTAGCGATATATTCATGTCGTCATTATAAAATCAGGAGAATACTACAGATAAAACTTTCAATAACTTTATTTGTATTAAATATTTTATACTTATTTTCGAGTCATAAATATTACTTCATCAACCCATTTTATAGAGCAATAGACTAATGAAAAAAGGAAATGTATTCTTCAATCGACTTAAGTACATCCATTTCTATCTATTTTCTTTGTTGCCTATGTTTGTCTTGTATTTTCTTTCTGATATTACCTTCTTTGTTCTATATGTTGTAATAAAATATAGAAAAGAAGTAGTAAGGAAAAATTTAAGAAACTCCTTTCCTGAAAAAACAGACAAAGAATTGTTAAAAATCGAAAAGGCTTTTTATCATCATTTTTGTGATATTATTTTTGAGATGTGGAAATTACTTATTGTTCCAAAGTCATGGGGCATTAGGCACTTGCGAATAATTAATCCGGAGTTATTGCACAAATATTATGATGAAGAACGAAGTGTGATTTTATATATGGCACATATGGGTAATTGGGAGATGTTTACATTCTTACCATTATTAATTCCTTATAAACAGTTAGCTTTTTATCAGCCATTATCAAATAAATATTACGATCAGATAACAAAAAGCATTAGAGAACGATTTGGGGTTATTGGTATTAAGTCGAGTAGTGGGTATAGGGAGCTTATGAAGTATAAACAAAATGGGGTATTAACTTCCACCATGATTCTCGGCGATCAAAGTCCTGGTTATGATAGTTCGATTCATTGGATTCAGTTTCTTAATCAGGAAACAGGATTCCTGATGGGTGCTGAACGAATAGCAAAGAAAAGTAACCAAGTATTACTGTACCCTGCTTTTAGAAAAACAAAGCGTGGATTTTATGAAGTTGAGTTTATGCTTATATCCGACAATGCGAAAGACCTTGATGGTGAAACAATAGTTAAAAAATATGCATCCTTACTTGAAGAATCCATCAAAGTATCACCAGAGATGTGGCTATGGAGCCATAATAGATGGAAACGTAAGAAAAAATAACAACAATTTATAAGTTTTAAACAAGTTGATTGAGAGATGAGTTTTATCATACCTCTTCAACAGAAGTCATAAAACTGTTTCATGTTTTCTCTTAATAACTAAATTTGCTCGAAAATGGTGAAATAATACTATTTAAAGAATGAATAAATAAATGTTTTAAGCATGACGAAAAATACAGCATTAACTCATTTACATGAGAAGCTTGGAGCAAAAATGACTCCCTTTGCAGGATATTTTATGCCTTTGGAATATTCAGGTGTAATAAATGAACACATGGCTGTTCGCGATAAAGCAGGAATATTTGATGTTTCTCATATGGGGGAATTTTGGGTGAAAGGTGAAGGTGCCTTACCTCTTTTACAGAAAATAACAACCAACAATGTTTCAGTACTTGAAGTTGGTCAAGCTCAATATACCTGTATGCCAAATGGTAAGGGTGGAATTGTCGATGATCTTATTATATATCGATTCGAAGATCAAAAATATATGGCAGTTGTTAATGCTTCAAACATGAAGAAAGATTGGGATTGGTTTGTTAGTAATAATACATTCAATGCCGAACTTGAAGATGCATCAGACAAAATGTCCCTTATAGCTATTCAGGGGCCAATGGCAAAGAGTTTGCTTCAGAAGTTAACAAGCTATGATTTAGATTCTATTAAGAATTTTTATTTCGCAACCGATGCAGTTGCAGGTCAAAAAGATGTTATTATTTCAGCTACAGGCTATACTGGAGCAGGAGGTTTTGAATTGTACTGCTATAACAATGCTGCACCTGCAATCTGGGAAGCATTGATGGAGGTTGGCACACCCGAGGGGCTTATTCCGGCAGGTCTGGCTGCAAGAGATACACTAAGGCTTGAAATGGGATATTGCTTATATGGAAACGATATAGATGACACTACCTCACCAATAGAAGCAGGATTAGGTTGGATAGTTAAGTTCGCTGAAGGTAAAGACTTTATTGATCGCGAATTAATTGAAAAGCAAAAAACCGAAGGTGTTTCCAGAAAACTGGTGGGTTTTGAGCTAGTCAACAGGGGAATCCCAAGACATGGGTATGAGTTATTGGATGATGATAGAAATGTGATTGGTCATGTTACATCAGGAACTATGTCACCAATTTTACAAAAAGGTATTGGAATGGCGTATGTTCAAAGTGAGTATTCTAAAATGGGTTCAAGGTTTTATGTGAAAGTAAGGCATAAACTATTGGAAGCTGTCGTAATTAAACTTCCATTTATATAAAACAATCATTTTTAAGAGGATGTCAAAAAAAAATCAGGTAGAAGTTTGTTTTACACCCGCTACTTATCCGTATTTCGAAAAGAAGGAGGCAATTGTTGTTGTTGTTGATATTTTGCGAGCAACATCGGCTATTGTAACTGCTTTCATGAACGGTGTAAATAAAATAATTCCGGTTGGAACATTAGAAGAAGCTCAGGCCTATAAAGCAAAAGGCTTCAAGGTTGCCGCAGAACGAGATGGTATTGTGCGAGATTTTGCCGATTTTGGAAACTCACCCTACAACTTTTCTCCTAAAAATGTAGGAGGTAGCGATATAGTATATAGCACGACAAACGGAACCCAATCAATTATGATGTCGAAAGGAAGTCATCGGGTATTGATAGGTGCATACCTTAACCATCAGGCCTTAGTTGATTATATTGTTAAGCAAGATAGAGATGTAATAATCTTCTGTGCAGGATGGAAGAATAAATTTAACCTTGAGGATAGTCTTTTTGCTGGTTCTCTTGCCGAATCGCTGCTTGATCACTGGGGTTTTGCAACTCAATGTGATTCTGCACTAGCATCAATCGATTTGTGGGACGCTGCAAATTCTGATTTAATAGCTTATATAGATAAGGTCGCTCAACGACACCGTTTAGCGAAAAATGGTCTCGACGATGTTATTGAGTATTGCCATACCTTTAATAAAACCAACCTGATACCAGTATTAAAGGAAAACTATCTGATTGAAATTAGTAACTTCGAAAATCAATAGGTTGTTACTGTTTTTGAGAATCCATTAAAATATTGTTATTCGAATAACGAAAAGAAATATTTAATTTGTATTTTTATCGTTCTATTTGTCAGTAGTTATAAATATTTATAAAATAGGCGTGAATTTTAAAATGCTAGAGTCTCAAATCAGCATAAATAAAGTTCTGTGTGAGTTCCACATATTCACTGAAAATTAAAATTAATTAAGTATGAAAAAACACAATTTTTCTGCAGGACCATCAATTCTTTCTCAATATGCTATTGAGGAAACTGCTAAAGGAGTATTAGACTTAAATGGAATAGGTTTATCTGTAATGGAAATTTCTCACCGTTCGAAGGATTTTCAAGCAATAATGGATGAAGCTGTTTCGCTAATGCACGAGCTACTTGATATTCCTAAGGGATATTCAGTTGTTTTCCTTCAAGGTGGAGCTAGCATGCAGTTCTGCATGATTCCTTATAACCTTTTAAACAAAAAAGCTGCTTATATCGATACAGGCGCATGGGCTAATAAAGCTATTAAAGAAGCAAAACTTTTTGGCGATGTTGAAGTTGTTGCGTCTTCAAAAGAGTCGACATACAATCATATTCCTGATTTTACAATACCAACCGATGCCGATTATTTCCATATTACCACTAACAATACAATTTATGGAACGGAAATAAAAGAGGATTTAGATAGTCCTGTACCTCTTGTTGCAGATATGTCTTCCGATATTTTCAGTCGCCCGATAGATGTTTCAAAATATGGTTTGATCTATGGTGGAGCTCAAAAGAATGTTGGTCCTGCCGGAGTAGCATTTGTAATTGTAAAAGATGAAATTCTTGGAAAAGTAGATCGACAGATTCCTACTATATTAGATTATCGCACACATATTGCTCAGGGCTCTATGTTTAATACACCTCCTTGCATCTCAATTTATACAGCAATGCTTAACCTGAGATGGCTGAAGAACGAAGGTGGAGTAGAAGCTGCTTTCAAAAGAAACATGGCTAAGTCAGAACTTCTTTATGGCGAAATTGAAAGAAACAAACTTTTCAAAAGTCCTGTAATAAAAGAAAAAGATCGCTCAATTATGAATGTGACTTTCGTGTTGAATGATGAGTATAAAGAACACGAAGCAGAGTTTATTACCCTTGCTACCGAAAAAGGAATAAGTGGTATTAAAGGTCACCGCTCAGTAGGTGGGTATAGAGCATCAATATACAACGCAATGCCAATCGAGAGTGTTCAGGTGCTTGTTGATACAATGAAAGATTTTGAAGCAAAATTTTAATCACCTCCTAATCTCTTGACTAAAATGACAAAAGTATTATTAGCAACCGAAAAACCATTTGCAGGTGCAGCGGTGGAAGGCATCAATGAAATAGTTGATAAAGCTGGTTTTGAGTTAGTAAAACTCGAAAAATATAGCAGTAAAGAAGAACTCAAAATTGCTGTTGCCGATGTTGAGGCTATTATTATTCGAAGCGATAAAATTGATAAAGATATTATTGAAGCAGCCAACAATCTTAAAATAGTTGTTCGTGCGGGTGCCGGATACGATAATGTAGACCTTGAAGCAGCTACAGCAAAAGGCGTTGTAGTTATGAATACGCCCGGCCAGAACTCAAATGCAGTTGCCGAATTAGCAGCAGGTATGATGGTATTCATTAGCCGTAATGGTTATAATGGAACTTCAGGAACTGAGCTTAAAGGTAAAAATCTCGGAATTCATGGTTATGGACATATTGGTAAATTACTTGCTAACATAGCCAAAGGGTTTGGAATGAATGTTTTTGCGTACGATCCATTTCTTGAAAAATCGGCTATTGAGAAAACTGGAGTTACTTGCATTGAAGATGTGAAGGAATTATATGCTAAATCTCATTTTGTTTCTGTGAATATTCCGGCAAATGATAAAACCAAGGGTTCAATTAATTTCGAATTATTATCATCAATGCCAAAAGGAGGCACACTTGTAAATACTGCAAGAAAAGAGATTATTAATGAAGCTGAACTAATGAAAACTTTTGCTGAGCGTGATGATTTTCGCTATTTATCTGACATAGCTCCAGATTGCAAAGATGATATTGCCGCTAAATATGAAGGCAGATATTTCTTTACGCCCAAGAAAATGGGCGCACAGACTGCTGAGGCAAATATCAATGCAGGGCTGGCTGCTGCAAGTCAAATTGTTAGTTATATTAAAGATGATAACACTACCTTTAAGGTAAACTAAATAATAAAAAAGCGGTGGTTTTATCATAATCACCGCTTTTTTTTGAACTCTCCATATACCGCCTGTATTTTTAGTGATATTTTTGACTCTATTGATAAAGTTCAGGTGTAAATTTTATAAATCTGAAAAATATCAGCACTCCAAGTAGAAAAAATATTTATTTTTCGTTCTCAAAAAATTCTTTACTAATTGTAAGGAATTGATTAATAGAAAGTATTAATCGCATTTATTATTATCTGTTTTTTGAACAAATAAAAGAACTATGGCAATTATAAAACCATTCAAGGGGCTTCGTCCTCCAAAGAATATAGTAAGAGATCTTTCTTGTCTACCTTATGATGTAATGAATAGCAAGGAAGCTGCAAAAATGGCTGAAGGTAAGGATAACTCACTTTTGCATATAACAAGAGCAGAGATTGATTGTCCGGCTGGTACAGATATACATTCTGAAACTGTTTATAACAAAGCAGTAAATAATTTTAATCTTTTTAGAGAAAAGGGGTGGTTAGTACAAGATTCTGAGGCAAAATACTACATTTATGCACAAACAATGGAGGGTAGAACACAATATGGAATTGTTGCAAACGCCTGTTGTGACGATTATAACAATGGTATAATAAAAAAGCATGAATTAACTCGACCCGATAAAGAGGAAGATCGCATGATTCTTACGCGTTATCTTAATGCTAATATTGAGCCTGTATTCTTTTCATATAGAGCTGTTCCAGAAATCGATATGATTGTAGAGAGTATTGTAAAAAATGAAACAGCTGAGTATGATTTTATTGCTGAGGATGGATTTGGACATCATTTTTGGCCAGTAAACGATGCAGCAACTAATGCTCGTTTAGAAGAATTGTTTTCTACAAAGGTTCCTTATACATATGTAGCTGATGGTCACCATCGCACAGCTGCTGCAGCACGTATTGGTCTCGAGAGAAAAGGCCAGAATCCGAATCATACAGGAGATGAGGAATACAATTACTTCATGGCAGTGCATTTTCCTGATAACCAATTGAAAATTATTGATTATAATCGTGTCGTTAAAGATCTGAATGGGTTATCAACTGTTGAGTTTTTAGCAAAGCTGGGAGATGTTTTTGAAGTTGAAAAAATGGGCGTAGCTACCTATAGACCTGCTCAACTTCATGAATTTAGCATGTACCTTGAAGGAAGCTGGTATAAACTAAATGCAAAAGCGGGAACTTATAATGATGAAGACCCAATTGGTGTATTAGATGTAACAATTCTTTCCGAGCATGTTTTAAGTAACCTATTAGGAATTGAGGATCTGAGAACAACTAAACGGGTCGATTTTGTTGGAGGAATTCGTGGGTTGGATGAATTAAAAAAACGAGTAGATAAAGGTAATATGAAAGTAGCTTTTGCACTTTATCCGGTAAGCATGAAACAATTAATTGATATTGCTGATACAGGAAATATCATGCCACCAAAAACAACATGGTTTGAACCAAAGTTGCGCAGTGGTTTGGTAATTCATTCAATAGATTAATATTATATATTTGGTAAGCCGTCGACATGTAGACGGCTTTTTTTGTTTAAAGATATATTTGTATATTTCCACGAATAATTCGTGTCAGATGTTGGTAATGGAATTGTTCGAATTAAAAGAAGGTTTCAAATTAAAACCTAGGTGTTTATAATTATTCTGTTTGATTATAATCTGTAAGTTTTCAGGGTTGAAATTTTGAAAATCGCAAGGAGTTGAGGTATTGAAGGTTTTGAAGAGTGCAATATCTGCTGAGTTTTATAGGGGCAGGTAGTTCTTTAAGAAACTGCCAATTCAAAGTTTAAAAGAATAGATTAACCAATTATAATTAAAAAATTTTCAAAAATGCTTAGACCAAATGAATTAGAGAAATATGGAATTAAGAATGTAGATGAAGTTGTCCACAATCCTTCCTATGATTATCTCTATGAGGAGGAATCTAAACCTGGATTAGAAGGTTATGAAAAAGGCACTCAGACTGAACTGGGCGCAATTAATGTGATGACAGGTGTTTTTACAGGACGTTCTCCCAAGGACAAGTATCTTGTTTTAGATGATACCACAAAGGATACTATTTGGTGGACTTCACCAGAATCTCCAAACGACAACAAACCTGTTTCTCCAGAAACATGGAATGACTTGAAAAAGATTGTTGTAAAACAACTTTCAAATAAGAAGTTGTATGTAATGGATACTTTCTGTGGTGCAAATGAAGATTCTCGTCTGAAAGTTAGATTTATTGTAGAAGTTGCCTGGCAGGCTCACTTCGTAAAGAATATGTTTATTCGTCCAACTGAAGAGGAGCTCAAGAATTATGGAGAGCCTGATTTTGTTGTACTTAATGGTTCAAAAACTTCTAACCCGAATTGGAAAGAACAAGGAATGAACTCGGAGGTATTTACTGTTTTTAATCTAACAGAAAAAATGCAGGTTATTGGTGGTTCATGGTATGGTGGTGAGATGAAGAAGGGAATCTTTGCTATGATGAACTATTATCTTCCACTGAAAGGTATGGCAGCAATGCATTGTTCTGCAAATAAGGGAAAAGATGGAGATGTGGCCATATTCTTTGGACTTTCTGGTACAGGAAAAACAACACTTTCTACAGATCCTAAGCGTGAACTTATTGGCGACGATGAGCATGGTTGGGACAATGATGGTATCTTCAACTTTGAAGGTGGCTGTTATGCAAAAACCATTAATCTTGATAAAGAAAGTGAACCTGATATTTATAACGCAATTCGTAGAGATGCATTACTTGAGAACGTTACTGTAAATGGTGATGGTAGTATTGATTTTACTGATGGCTCTGTTACACAAAATACGCGGGTTTCTTATCCAATTTATCATATCGATAATATTGTCAAGCCTGTTTCAAAAGCAGGACATGCTTCTAAGGTCATATTTTTAACAGCTGATGCATTTGGAGTTCTACCTCCTGTATCTAAGCTTACACCGGAGCAAACTAAATATCATTTTCTTTGTGGTTTTACAGCAAAGCTTGCTGGAACTGAACGGGGTGTTACCGAACCAGTACCTACTTTTTCTTCTTGTTTTGGCGAAGCATTTCTTTCGCTTCATCCGACAAAATATGGAGAAGAACTTGTAAAAAAAATGGAGGCGCATAATGCCACAGCTTATCTTGTAAATACTGGTTGGAACGGAACTGGAAAACGAATATCAATTAAAGATACTCGAGCAATAATTGATAGAATTCTTGATGGTTCTATTGAACGAGCTGAAACCAAAATGATACCAATCTTTAATTTAGAAGTACCAATAGCCTTAGAAGGTGTTGATTCAGGAATATTAGATCCAAAAGATACATACGCTAATGCTGAGGAGTGGACTTCAAAAGCTACTGATTTAGCAGGAAGGTTTATTAAGAATTTTGCGAGTTTTACCGATAATGAAGAAGGTAAGGCACTGATTAAAGCTGGGCCGCAAATCTAATTGAAATAAAATTTTAAGTGAAAAGCCTCTGTCTAACGATTGAGGCTTTTTTTTCATCCAATTTGTGAATAGTAACCTTAAGAATAAGATTAATGCAGAACCAAGTAGAGCTAGATCAATGTCATTTTGTTAGAGAAAAAGGCTTCAACTCCGCTCAGCTTGACAGTCACTCTGAGCAAAGTCGAAGAGTTAGTATTACAACCAGCAGACTTTAAAAATGCTTAACTAAAAGACATTGAGAGCTTGATAGTGGGGGATGTTTAATTCAGCTCTTTCATTCGATAATTCATAGTTATAAGTATCGCTAACTTGAATTTTAGTATACACATTTATTGAGACATAACAATATCAAACAGTTAGCTAAGTAGAATAGATTAAAGAATATGGCATACAACAGATTAGCATAGAAAAGAATCCTGTAGTACAAATTTACATAACTTCGAGGTAATTGGGGGTGGTTTTTATTTTTGGCATTTTTGTTTAACTTTGTAGCCGCCAACAATAGGAGTGTGTAATATATGTATTTGATAATTAGACTGTTACTAGTATTGGTAGCGTATCTTTTAGGCTCTATACCCTCCTCTGTCTGGATAGGCAGAAGTTTCTATGGTATAGATGTCAGAGAACATGGAAGTGGTAATGCAGGTTTTACTAATACAGTTCGTGTACTTGGTTGGAGAGCTGGATTACCCGTATTTCTTATCGATATTCTAAAAGGCTATCTTTCCGTTAGTTTAGTGCGTTTACTTCCTGGTTTAATTCCCGGAACAACAACATTCATTAATCTTCAGATGCTTTTAGGTGCAGGAGCAGTTTTAGGTCACATATTTCCATTGTATGTTGGTTTTAAAGGAGGAAAAGGTGTTGCAACCTTACTCGGATTATTACTAGCAATTGTTCCTCAGGTCACCTTGCTATGCTTAGGAATTTTCTTAGTTGTTTTTCTTACAACAAGGTATGTGTCTCTTAGCTCGATGATTGCTGGTATGGCATTTCCAGTTCTTAATTTGTTTGTTTTCCATACAACAACAGTTTCTCTGATAATATTCTCAATGATTGTTTCTATTCTTTTATTGTTAACACATCAGAAAAATATCGAACGTTTAATTAAGAAGGAAGAATCACGAGCAAAGATTATTAAGAAAAAGCATCGGAGATAAAATTTCAGGAAGTTTTTTAGTGAAAATAACTGACTTTTATTAATAGTCAGAAGGGTTAACAGCATATCTTCCTACTTCAGATCTTATAATTATTGATTTATTTTTTCTAATCAACACCTTTTTTCAAATAGACATCTCGCTGAGGAAATGGTATCGTTACATTATTTTCTCTAAATAGCCTATCGATATTATATCTTAAATCACTTTTCGTACGCTCAATCCTAAAGGTATTTCTCGAATAAAACATAAGTTCGAAATCAAGTGATGAACTGCCAAAATCTCTAAAAAACACATAAGGTTCAGGCTTCTTTACAATTTCTTTATGCTCCGAGGCACATTTAAGTAGGAGATTGGTTGCTTTTTGAACATCAGAACCGTATGCAATCCCAACTTTTACTCCAAACCGGGTTGTTTTATCTATGTGACTCCAATTAATTACAGAATCGTTTATTAATATTGAATTAGGAACAATTACAATTATATTATCTCGGGTTTCAAGTTTTGAAGTTCTTAAATTAATTTCTTTTACTTTCCCAATCCTACCATCTGTTGTTTCAACAATGTCACCAACTTTAAGAGTGCCTTCAATTAATAAGGTAATCCCCGAAATAAAATCCTGAAACAACTGTTGTAAGCCAAGACCTAAACCAACCAATAAAGCTGCAGAACTGGCTAGCAGGAAGGTTATCTTAATACCTATAGACTCAAGGATGAGCAGAATAGTGATAATCCAGATAATGTATTTAATAATCTGAAAAATAGCTCTGGATTTACCTATCTCAAGCTTGTTTGTTGCTTCTTGCCTTTTAAATAATCTTTTTATTATCGCAAGTATTAACTTTGCAACTAGTAGGATAAATACCGTAATAATAATATGGTAAACACTGAGTGAAAAATTTCCTGTTTCTACCAGATTAAACTCTAAGATATCTTTAAACGACATCGTAAATATGTTTTAATTTTCGTCGAACTTCTTTTTTAGGATATGCCATAATTCGTCTTCCGAAAGACCTTGAGTAAGTTCCGATTTTTCAGCAATGGAGATTTCCCCACGCTCTTCAGAAATTAGAATTACAAAGGCATCAGTATTCTCACTAATACCCAGGCCGGCACGGTGTCTCATCCCGAAATAGGGGGGCAGCTCAGTACTGTTTGTAAACGGTAAAACGCAACGAGCACCTGCTATCTTGTTATCATCAATAATAATTGCTCCATCATGAAGCGGACCATTTTTCATGAAAATACTTTCTATCATTCTGCTTGAGATGTTCGCATTCAATACATCTCCGGTTTCAATATATAAGTCAAGTGATGAATCTCCGCAAATAACTATTAAAGCCCCGGTCTTAGTCTTTGCCATGTTTATACAGGCTTTGTGAATTGAAGCAATTCTTAATTTTTGATTTTCCGGTGCATTTCTTCTTAGCAAATTTTCAAGATTAAAAGTTTTATTAGGAAAATATCTGGTGCCAAGAAAAACCAGGAATCTTCGAATTTCTTGTTGAAACAAAATAATTAAAGCAATTGCACCTCCACCAATTAATGCACCGAGAATGGAGCTCAGAAGCTTCATTTGTAGCATATTAACAAAAAGATAAAGCATAATGATCAGACTAATACCCAGGAAAATATTGAATGCTACTGTTCCCTTAATTAAGTAATAAACCTGATACATTAAAAATGCAACAAGCAAAATATCAATAAAATCTATTATTCTAATGTTAACAAATGCAAGGATCATATTAGATTGATTTCCTGGTGTTAGATTTCTTGTTGTTTCAGCAAATTAATGCTTTTTTCCGATTCATTTATTAGCTTTTCATAAATAGTTATCAGCTCTTTTGCCTCTTTAATGTCGTGTACACGAAGTATTGAAGCCCCTTTTTGCAGAGCAATCATGTTTAGAGCTATTGTACCGGGTAGCGATTCTTTAGGGGAGGAGTGCAGAAGTTTATATATCATTGATTTTCGCGATAATCCAACTAATATAGGGACTTCAAGCATTTGGAAAACATCCATGCCGCTCAGTAGTTGGTAATTATGTTCCAGAGTTTTTCCAAATCCAAATCCGGGATCTATTATAATATCATTAATGCCTTTATCTCTCAAAGATGAAATATGCTCAGCGAAATAAGAAAGTAAATCTTTAATTACATGTTTGTATATCGGGTTTTTCTGCATGTTTTGAGGTGTTCCCTGCATATGCATAGTGATATATGGAACTTGGAAGTTTGCAACAATGTCGATAATCTCTGGCTCAAGCCTACCACTAGAGATGTCATTTATAATGTCTGCTTTATAATCTTCTATAGCCTTTTGAGCAACTTTTGCTCTGAATGTATCAATTGAAATTATAGTTTCAGGAAATTCACTACGTATAATTTCCAGGGTATTTGATAATCTATTTAATTCTTCTGTTTCTGAAATATGTTTGGCTCCGGGCCTACTTGAATAAGCTCCTACATCAATAATATCCACACCTTCGCTAATCATTGTGCTAACTCTGGTTTTTATAGCTTCAGCCTCAGTGTATTTTCCTCCATCAAAAAACGAGTCTGGTGTAATATTCAAAATACCCATCACCTTCGGAGTCGAAATATTAAGCAATTTCGTTCCACACTTGATTGTGTGTTTTTTATAAAATAATGTATCTTTATCCATGCGGAAATTAGCTTTGCACTTGTAAAAATAGTAATTCAAGTGCATTCTTTGTTTATATATGATAGAGTTTTAGAGATTTTATGAAGTTTATAGTTATTGAAGGATTAGATGGCTCGGGGAAATCTACTCAGATTGATTTAGTTGAGAAGTATTTGAAGGAGCAAAATATTAAAAGTAAGTTCTTACATTTTCCCAGACCAGAAGCTCCATTTTTTGGAGAAATGATATCGCGTTTTTTGCGTGGAGAGTTGGGGGATATCGACTCTGTTGATCCATATTTAGTTGCTATGCTTTATGCCGGTGATAGAAATGATGCTGGAAGTATGATTCGTGAATGGCTCAATGATGGCTATGCAGTAATTGCAGATCGCTATCTATACTCTAATATTGGGTTTCAATGTGCGAAATTAAAATCAAATGAAGAAAAAGAGAAGTTGGCAAAATGGATTAAGAAACTTGAATACGAGTACCATGGAATTCCGAAACCTGATTTAAATTTGTTTCTAAAAGTACCTTATGAGTTTACTCAAAATAGTTTGAGAAAGCGAAGAGCAGGAGCCGATCGCGATTATCTGCAAGGTAACGATGATATTCATGAAGCCGATCTGGATTTTCAGCAGGAGGTAAGAAATATTTATTTGTGGCAAGTTAAAGAAAATACCGATTTTGAAGAGGTCGATTGTGGAAATCAAAACAATCAAATGCTTGCTCCAGAACAGATATTTGAAAAAATTAAAATAAGAATTAATGATATTTTAAAGCTTTAGTACCAATATGAGAACTATTAGAAATTTTGCACGCATCTTAATTGCTCCGGTATTTATATTTTCAGGATTTGTAAAAGCAATTGATCCTCTTGGCTTTACCTATAAGATATCAGACTATTTTGAAGCTTTTGGTATGGATTTTATGATGCCAGCTTCATTTGTGTTAGCTGTTTTGGCAAGTAGTGCTGAGCTAGTGATTGGTTTGTCTTTGTTACTTGGTGTGCGAATGAAAGTTACTTCTTGGGCTTTGATGGTATTTATGTGTTTCTTTACTGTACTTACATTTTTTATCGCAATTACTAATCCGGTAACAGATTGTGGATGCTTTGGCGATGCAATTATTCTTACAAATTGGCAGACCTTCTGGAAAAATATTGTTTTCATGATTCCTACACTTATAGTTTTTTTTAACCGTAGGATGTTTAGACCCATTGCTTCTTTTAGCATCGAATGGGGAATAGTGACTTTATTTGCATTAATAAGTGCTGGAATTTCAGTTATAACTTATACGAACCTTCCTTTTATTGATTTTCGCCCTTATAATGTAGGAACTCATATTCCTTCAGCAATGGAAATACCAGAAGGAGCACCTGTTGACGAATACGATGCCTTTTTTATATATGAAAAGAATGGAGAACAAAAGGAATTTGCAGCAACTGATATTCCTTACGATGATTCCGCATGGAAGTATGTAGATCGAAGAACAATTCTTGTTGAGGAGGGGTATGAACCTCCAATTCATGACTTCTCAGTAAGTACACTTGATGGATATGATATTACCGATTCTATTCTTAGTGATCCAGGTTTTTCCTTTTTAGTAGTCAGCTATAATCTCGGAAAAGCAAGTAATAGAGGATTGAAAAGAATTAATGAGTTTGTTGCTACTTTGGAAGATATTCCTGCTAAAGTATATGGAATGACAGCCTCAACAAATTCGGTTATTAATGAGGTTGGATACAATCATGAATTCAACTATACATATCACATCACCGATGAAATTACTCTTAAAACAATAATTAGATCTAACCCAGGGCTACTTCTTCTTAAGAATGGTACTATTGTTGGCAAATGGCATTATAATAATTTACCTAAGGTCGAAGTGGGCGAGGAGCAATTATTATCGATGGCTTTGCACGAGCGAGAGAATAATAAGAAAAAATGGGTGAATGGTTTTTTCTTGCTTGGATTAGGTGTTCTAATGTTGTTGTTGATATTGCTGGTTCAAAGGGATTAACATTTCTGTTCAAATAAGAAGCTTTGTTTCTTTCAGTTAAAAAGATAGATATTCAAAATAGTTGGTTATTTAAAATAATTTTGAATTATCAATTACAGTCTAATTAATTATAGGCTATAATTGGATTAATTTGTTTTATTCATCAATCAGGCGTAGTTTTGCAGGCTTGGAATTATTAATACAATACACTATACAATCATGAGAAAAAAAGTAGTTGCTGGAAACTGGAAATGTAATACCACTTTACAAGAAGGTATTACTTTAGCAACCGAAGTTGAAAAAGCATACACCGCCAATGGCGATAAAGATGTTACCGTTGTTTTAGGTGTGCCTTTTACCCACATTACAGAAGCTGTAAAAGTTGCTAAAAATGTTGGTGTTTCTGCTCAAAATTGTGCTGCAGAAGCAAAAGGAGCATTTACCGGTGAGGTGTCAGCTGAAATGGTTAAATCAACAGGTGCTCAATATGTTATTCTTGGTCATTCAGAGCGTCGTGAGTATTATGGAGAAACAAGTGAAATTTTAAACAAGAAATTAGCTCTTGCTCTTGAAGAGGATCTTACTCCGATATTCTGTTGTGGCGAGGCTCTTGACATAAGAGAGGCTGGAACACAAAACAACTATGTTGTAAATCAGCTTAAAGAAACAATATTTCAACTTTCGGCCGACGATTTTAAAAAGTTAATTATTGCATACGAACCAATTTGGGCAATAGGCACTGGAAAAACAGCTAGTTCGGATCAAGCTCAGGATATGCACAAAGCAATACGTGATGCAATTGCTGATAAGTTTGGTGCTGAGGTTGCCGAAGGTACTTCAATACTTTATGGTGGAAGCTGTAAGCCATCGAATGCAAAAGAGATTTTTTCAAAGCCTGATGTTGATGGTGGACTTATTGGTGGAGCAGCACTTAATGCCGATGATTTCATGGGAATTATCAATGCATTTTAAGAAGATATTAAAATATGAAATTAAACGGTCACAAATTTTTGTGGCCGTTTTTTTTGTTGTTGAGATATAAAAAGTTAAGCTTAAGTCTTGTCGTTTTATTCGTTTTAAATCATGGTTATGAACCTTATAAATAGAGCATTCTACTTGTAGTCTTTTTTAGCCCATTAAAAAACACTACCTTCGCGCCCTCAAAAAAATAGGGGTATGAAAATGTCTAAAGGGTTCACTTTCATTGATAAGCATCAGGGGAGTATAAAAGATGATGTGTTTTCTGGTTTAACTGTGGCCTTAGCATTGGTGCCAGAGGCTGTAGCTTTTGCTTTTGTAGCAGGGGTTTCGCCAATAGTGGGGTTGTACGGAGCCTTCATTATGGGCATAATAACTTCTATTTTTGGAGGCAGACCCGGAATGATATCGGGTGCTACAGGTGCTATGGCAGTTGTGATGGTGAGTCTTGTGAAAGAAGGAAATGATATGGGGCTTGCCGGAGAAAACCTTGGCCTGCAATATCTTTTTGCAACAATAATTCTTGCAGGAATAATTCAGGCAACAGTAGGATTTTTAAGACTCGGTAAATTCATCCGTCTTATTCCTCATTCTGTTATGATGGGTTTTGTGAATGGATTAGCTATCGTCATATTCATTTCGCAAATAAAAATGTTTAAGGTTAAGGGGGAATGGATTTCAGGAGAGCCATTGTTTTTTATGTTGGGTTTAGTAGCTCTTACAATGGCTATTTTAATAGGTTTTCCTAAACTCACCAAAAAGGTGCCAGCTGCTTTAATAGGTATTGTTGTAGTTTCTCTTATAGTAATTTTAGGAAATATAGATACTCCAACTGTCAAGTCATTTGTTATTAATGGTGGAGGAACCGGTATCAAAGCTGGTTTGCCAAAATTCAATTTGCCAAACATTCCAATAAACCTTGAAACGCTTAAAATAATCCTTCCTTATTCACTTATTTTGGCAGCTATTGGACTTATTGAATCTCTAATGACACTTACTCTAATTGATGAACTGACAGAAACAAGGGGAAGTGGTAATCGGGAATCAGTTGCCCAGGGTGCTGCAAATATCGTTAATGGCTTTTTTGGAGGTATGGGTGGTTGTGCAATGATAGGACAAAGTATCATTAACATTAAATCTGGTGGGCGTGGCAGACTTTCCGGTATTGTGGCTGCACTTGCATTACTAACTTTCATTTTATTTGGTTCAGATTATATAGAGATGGTTCCTATTGCAGCTTTAATAGGAGTGATGGTTATGGTTGTTTTCGGAACCTTTGCATGGAGTACATTTAATGTTTTGAATAAAATTCCCATATCCGATGCTATTGTATTAGCGCTTGTAACAGTGATTACTGTTTTTGCAGATTTGGCTATTGCTGTTCTGGTCGGTGTAATTGTATCAGCTTTGGTATTTGCATGGGAAAGTGCAATACGTATTAGAGCGCGTAAATCTGTTGATGAGAAAGGTATTAAGCATTATGAAATCTTTGGTCCATTGTTTTTCGGATCTGTAAAGGCTTTTGAAGATAAGTTCGATGTAGCTAATGATCCCAAAGAAGTAATAATTTCATTTAAGGAATCAAAGGTAATGGACCAATCAGCTATTGAGGCTATTAATAAAGTTACAGAAAGATATTTCAAAGTTAATAAAACAATAATGTTACATCATCTGAGCAAAGATTGTATCCAACTAATAAAAAAGGCTGAGAAGATATGTGATGTGAACATTCTTCATGAGTTCGATTATCATGTGGCTATTGATAATTTTAAGAAAAAGGTCGCAGAGAAAAAGCAAGCTGATGAAGCTTAATTTGTTTTAATATATGTCCTAAAGGCAATATTAACTCCGAGAATATTATAATTTTTTTTTAAGAATGCTTGTTTAAAAGAAATCTTGCAATTACACTGTGATTTTTTTTGAAATGTTACTATAAATTACCTTTTCGTTTCTTAACTTTAAAATTAAAAACATGCAATATACAGCGGTAACTATTAAACTTCCTGAAGCAGACCCTGAGAAAATTGATATGCTTATAGCACTGATGGATTCTCTTAGTTTTGAAGGTATCACAGAGTTAAAGGATCATGTAATTGGGTATATTGAAACGGATATATACGATAGAAAGGAACTCCTTTCAACATTGGATGAAATGCGCGATGGAATTCAGGCAGAAATAACAAAGGAAGAAAAAGTCAAGAATGTAAACTGGAATGAAGAGTGGGAAAAGAATTTCGATCCAGTAATAGTAGATAATCGATGTGTTATTCGGGCTCCTTTCCATAAGAAATTTCCATCAATGGAATACGTCATTGATATTGAACCTAAAATGTCCTTTGGTACTGGGCATCACGAAACAACAAGCTTAATGATTTCTAGCATGCTTGGAATGGATTTTTCAAATAAAACAGTTTTAGACATGGGATGTGGCACCGGTGTACTAGGAATATTTGCTGCAATAAAAGGAGCAAAAGAGGTTGTGGCAATTGATAACGACAAGTGGGCCTACGAAAATACCATAGACAATATTAAACTGAATAAGGTTGAAATGACTGTGCTTCATGGAGGTGCCGATAAAATTCCTAATATTGAATTCGATGTTATCCTTGCAAATATTAACCGTAATATTCTTATTGAGCAAGCATCAGAGTATAATCAAGCCCTAAGTTTCTGCGGAAAGTTATTGGTTAGTGGTTTTCTTGCCGATGACATAGTATTGCTTGAGGAAACATTTAAAGACTTAGGATTAACACCAGTTAATCATACATCCATGGGTAATTGGCAATTAGTTGAATTCGTAAAGTAATTATTGTCTTTCAATACATTTATTGTTGTTACTCTTTACCTAACAAACTTTTCCAAAGGTGGATCTCTAGAACCTTTTTTCACTACTGTTAATCATCGTTTTTTTAATCTCTTTATAATGATTAATTTCACCTTACGTATTTAAGCTACTTAGGCATGAGAATTTATCTGATAATACTTTTAGGCTTTCTAAGTCTCAACTTTACGTTCATATCTTTTAAAAAATCAAAATTTACTGGCGATCCTCAAACTTACACTAGTGAGTTAAAAGAGTATATGAAGAATGTATCTGATATGCATGAAGATAAGGTTGATCGTTTTATTAAAGCGTGGGAAGAAGATAGTCTTTTCAATGAAAAACAACAGGCAGATATTATTCAACTAAGTCAAAAGCTGGACAAGAAAAATGCAAAGCCATATCCTCATTTCATTAGCTTTCTGGAGTTAATGATGATTTTCAGAGAATTAGATATTAGTGATAAGAACTATAACGACTGGATTGAGGGATTTGAGTTTTACTTGGCCAGGAACAGAGCAAATACAAATGAATTAAATCAGATTCTAAAATTTTCAGTCGGGTTTTTTAAGGAAGGTGTTCTATATGAATCAGCATCGACAAGGTGGAGAGTGACTTCACTCAATTACAAAATTAATTCTAAGAAAGGCTTATTGGTTGAGTTTGAAAATACCGGGTTGGTTTGCTATACGCGAAACGATAGTATTAATCTATATCAAACTAAAGGATATATAGAACCTTCTGAAAACAAATGGAGTGGTGAAGGAGGTTTGGTTACCTGGGAAAGAGGAGGCTATAGCAAGGATGAAGTTAATGCACAATTGAAAGATTATACAATTGAATTGAGTAAATCGGAATATAAAGCAAGTAATGTGGTTTTTACCAATAAAAAATATTTCAACGAGCCCTTACTCGGCGATTTGCACGATAAAGTGAAACATATAAGTGGACCGGAAAGTGCAACATTTCCAAAATTTTATTCTTATGAAGAGACATTTGAAATTGAAGACCTTTATAAAGATGTAAATTATTCAGGCGGACTATCAATGCAGGGTGCAAAGCTTGTTGGTAAGGGTACAAAGGAAAATCCAGCAAAAATACAATTATTCAGAAGAGATACTTTAGTCTTAGAAGCAACATCACTTTATTTTGGATTTAAGGCAGATAGAGTTTCAAGCGAAAAAACATCTATTTCGATTAAGCTTAAGCAAGATTCAATTTATCACCCCGATTTGTTTTTTACATTTCGTATAGCTAATCGTGAACTTACCTTGCTTAAAACAGAAAGCTTCACCTCTCTTGGACCATACTATAATTCTTATCATAAAATTGATATGAACTTTGATCAGCTTATCTGGAAAATTGATGAGGATTATATGCGATTTACAGCTCCAACAGGATCAACCGTTGGGAATGCTTATTTTGAATCGGAGAATTACTTCAACTACAATAAGTTTATTAACATGCAAATGATGGATGTAAAGCATCCACTAATATCTCTCAGAAGTTTTGCCAAACGATATGGTCTCGAAGAATTTCCCATTCAAACTTATGCCGACTATATGAAAATGTCACTTACCCAGGTGAAACATCAGGTAATGCGTATGGCTTTTGGAGGTTTTGTGTTTTATGATGATAATACAGAGATGGTGACTATAAAACCTCGTTTGCACGATTTTATTGCGGCTAGCGTTAATAAAATAGACTACGATGTTATGGGATTCCAGTCAGCTGTTGAAGCTCCTTCAGAAAACGCTGTTTTTAATCTAAAAAACTATGACTTAATAATTAACGGAATACCTAAAATATTTGTTAGTGATTCACAAAATGTTGCTATAGTTCCCAAAAATGCCAGAATTATTCTGAAACAAAACAGGAACTTTCAGTTCGATGGTACTGTAATTGCCGGACTACTTACTTTTCATGGGAGTAACTTGTTTTTTCATTACGATTCTTTTAAAATAAATCTGCAAAATGTTGAGTCGGTTAATATCGACTTTATGACAGGGGAACTTGATAATTTTGGGCTGCCACAAATTAACAATGTTACAAACCTGCTCCAAAATGTAACTGGTGAAATATTAATTGATAAACCTGACAATAAATCAGGAAGGATTAGCTATCCGGAATACCCGATTTTCAGAAGTAAAGAATCTTCTTATGTATATTATCAAAGTCCGGAAATTCAAGATGGAGTTTATGGAGCAAACGACTTTTATTTTGCTGTAGATACATTCGAGATGGATAGTCTGGATAATTTTAATGCCTATGCCTTGGAATTTAAAGGTTCTTTTGTATCTGCAGGCATATTCCCTGAATTCAGAAAAGAACTAAGCATACAAGACGATAATTCGCTCGGATTTAAGCACAAGTCGCCAAAAGAAGGAATACCCTTATTTGGTGGAAAGGGCACTTTTAATGATGAAATTTCCCTCTCCAACAATGGCTTAAGAGGTAAAGGAACATTAAACTATCTTACTTCTACCACATGGTCCGACGATTTTCAGTTCTACCCTGATTCAATGAATACTAAATCGCAAAAATATGTTATAAGAAAACAAACAACCGAAACACAATACCCAAGCGTTCGTTCAGAGAATAACAGAATTCATTGGGAGCCTTATAACGATATTATGTGGGCATATCGTACCGATGCGCTGTTTACTATGTTTAACGACTCAACAACCTTGAACGGAACCCTGAAGCTAAAACCAGAGGGTTTAACTGGCAGGGGTAGAATGGATCTTAAAAACTCCGACCTTTATTCGGAAACCTTTAAGTATAAAGCTGACGATATTTATGCCGATACCTCTGATTTTTATTTGAAGTCGTTGCGCGAAGAGGGATTCACAGTTTTAACTGAGAACGTAAACAGCCATATTAGTTACACGCAGCGTAAGGGGTGGTTTAAGTCAAACGAGGGGTATTCATTAGTTACTTTCCCAGAGAACAAATACCTTAGTTATATCGACGTTTTTATGTGGGACATGAATAAGAAAACACTGGCTATGGGTTCACAATCTGAGCCTCAATTGCCTGACTATACAAACGAAGATATAGAACCAGAAGGCCCACGTTTTATCTCAACTGACAGAAATCAAGACTCGCTTAGTTTTGTTTCTCCTTTGGCATATTACGATTATGTAAACAACTATATAAATGCTACAGGAGTAAAATTTATTGAAGTTGCAGATGCGCGAATCTATCCTAACGAAGGGCTATTAACTGTTCAACCTAATTATAAAATAAAAACACTGGTTAACTCATGGGTTAGAGCCAATAAAATATCGAAGTTCCATACTTTGCATAGCGCTACAATTAATATAATCAGCAAGAATGATTATTCAGGTTTGGCAAATTACGATTATGTTGACGAGAATGATGATATTCAGTTAATACACTTTAAAAATGTTTCGGTAGATACCGGTGGCCATACAGTTGCTAAAGGTGAAATATATGAAACAGCTGATTTTACTTTGAGCCCGGTTTATAAGTACCAAGGTAGAGTCTCACTTTTTGCCGATGATTCATTATTAACATTTAATGGTTCAACAAAGATTGAGCATAATTGTGATAATCTCAGTTCTGAATGGTTAGATTTTGAAACACGCATCGATCCTGATGATATTTATATTCCTGTACAGGCAGAATCTAAAAGTTTGATTGAGCAAAAGATATTTACGGGTATGTTTACTTATTTCGATTCTGTACATGTTTATCCGGCACTGTTCAGCAAACGGAAAAACTATAGCGACAGGCAAATGATAACCCCTAGCGGATATTTACACTACGACAGGGCTTCACAATTATATAAAATAGGTTCAAAAGAGAAGATTAATGACTTCCGATTGTCAGAAGATTATGTGAGTTTCCACCGTGAAGATTGTCAGTTAAATGGTGAGGGAAATATTGACCTTGGACAAGAACTAGGTTTAATTACATTAAAAAATTATGGAACAGTAACCCATAAAGTAGAGGCAAATACCACAGAGCTTGATCTAGTAATGGCAATAAACTTTTACATGACTCAAGACTTGTTAAATTTGGCAGGAAATGAAATAGATAGTTTCCCAGGGCTAAAGCCTGCTAATTTAACTCGTTCGATTTATACGAAAGCCATGAATAGCTGGGTAGGTGAGGAAGCTTATAAAAAATTCGATGAAGAGTTGAAACTTTTTGGAACAGTGAAGGAAGTTCCGGCTGCCCTTAAACCCACAATTCTGTTGAATGAAATAAATCTTGTTTGGAGCGATGTTACAAATTCCTACCATTCTGTTGGACAAATTGGTATTGCCAGTATTAATGGAATTCAGATTAATAAGAAAGTCGATGGCTTTTTTGAATTGAGGATAAAACGAAGCGGCGATATAATGGACTTATATCTTCAGCTGGATAGAAGAAATTATTACTATTTCGGCTATACCCGAGGAGTAATGCAAACTCTTTCAAGCAATCGTGTATATGTAGAGACTATTATGAATATGAAGACCAAGGATAGAAAGATGAAAACTTCTCGTGGACAAACACCTTACAATTTCTTAATTTCTACAGATCGTAAGAAAAACAATTTCTATCGCAGGTGGCAGGATTTTTTAAATGAAGGCGACCTGCAGGAAGACGAGCCTGAAGGTTTATAAATCAGCGAGAATGTAATTTCAAAAATGATAGAGATATAATATTATCAAACTAAAAATAACCTTTAACCTCTTAATCCCAACTCCACAACCTCCAAATCCTTAAAATCAGAATCATCAATTGTCAGACGAATAAGGGTTCTTACTTTGTGGAACCCATTTTTACCAGCAGCTCCGGGATTTATAAAAAGTAAGTTTCGTTTTTTGTCGTGCATAACCTTTAAAATATGTGAGTGACCAGCCACTAGAAGTTTTGGTGAGTACGACTCAAATACTTCTTGCATACTTCGGTCATATCGGCCAGGATAACCAACAATGTGCTTCATTAAAACAGTTGCCTCTTCGCATTTAAAGGCATTTACCTCAGGAAACGATGCTCGTATCTTATGATTGTCGATATTGCCATAAACGGCTTTTAGTGGTTTAAAAGCTTCAAGCTGTTCAACCACTTCCATTGTTCCAATATCACCAGCATGCCATATTTCATCACATTTCTCAAAATATTTTAAGATATTTTCGTCTATATATCCGTGGGTGTCAGAAAGAATTCCTATTCGTTTCATTATTATGAGAAATTAAGTCGCAAAACTATTTATTTTTACTCAATGATTACAATTTCCATCAAAGCAATATTTTTGTACTTTCGAGATCAGTAATGCTAAAATTATACTTTGAGCAGTATTGTATAATTGTTGTTAAATATTGGCCTTGACTAGTAAGCCCAAAAAATGAAGTGGTGTTTTGAGCAAAGATTCACTTATTGAATTATATACAATTCGATAATTATGAGCAAATACTAGTGTTGTTTATCCCGATATGGTGATTTAGCAAAAAACTGGCGTACAAAAATAAACGTATTGAAGATTTTAATGAGAAAGCAAAATAAACGACTAAACAAGATAGATTATGAAACTTATTGTTAAGTGTACAAAATGTAAACATGAAAACAAAGCACCACATCATGTTAATAACAGGATAGATTATGCAAAAGAGTATGGCGATAATTTTTCATTGAGATGTAAATCTTGTAACATGACCGGCGAATATCATGTTGATGATATAAAAGCTGTTGATTATTCATTTGGGGAGATTGTGAAAAATAGATTGATTATTTTTACAATAATTTTCATTATCACTATAGTATTAGGATTTATTGCTGTTGGAATTGCGGGTGCTGTTGTTATTTCCTTGTTTGTAACTTTGATATCAATGGTATTTGCAAAGAAAAATAACTCATCTAAAAACTTGATTTTTAATAAACACAAGTTGAAGGGGCGGGTTTCAGGAGTTGAATTTAGAAAATAAAGGAATAAAACCCTACAATAATGCATAATAAAACATTAGGAGTCCTATTGTTTACGAAAGGTTTGTGTGTTTATCAGCCTAGCCAATTCTGCGATTTGATTCAGTACAAGCGTGATAGTTAAGTTTCTAAAAATCCCTTATGTTTCTATTTGAGTTGATATATTTAATTAGAAATCAAACTTATTAAATAATGCAATTATTTTACACACCAGATATAAAAGGCTCGGAATATACCCTTAACGAGCAGGAGTCAAAGCACTGTGTACGTGTACTACGTTTAAAAGAGGGCAGTCATCTTCATTTAACAAACGGAACTGGCACCTTATTTAAGGCCGAAATAATAAGTGCAAGTTCGAAAGCATGTAAACTCCAAATTATTGATACATTTCCGGATTACGAAAGGCGGTCGTATTACTTGCACATGGTTATTGCTCCAACAAAAAATATTGATAGGTTTGAATGGTTTTTAGAAAAGGCTACAGAAATTGGTGTAGATGAAATCACTCCGTTGCTTTGTGAGCACTCGGAGCGGAAGCAGATTAAAAACGAAAGACTTGAACGAATAATTGTATCTGCTATGAAGCAGTCAATTAAGGCCTTCAAGCCTAAATTAAATGAGTTAGTAAGTTTTGCTGATTTTGTTTCACAGAATCAAGGCGAAAGTCATGGATATATTGCACATTGCAATGCAGGACAAAAGTCTGGCTTAAAAGAGGTTTATCAATCAGGCAACAAGGCAGTTGTTATGATAGGTCCCGAAGGCGATTTTTCACCTGAAGAGGTTGGTATTGCAATAGGAAGCGGATTTAAACCAATTACTCTGGGTGAAAGTAGGTTGCGTACAGAGACTGCTGGAGTTGTAGCTTGTCATAGCATATCTTTCATCAATTATTAAATTTCGGACAGTTTATTTGCAGTTTAAAATTGAACAAATAAAATTTTGAAAAATGAAGTCTCACGACTAAAAGGAGTAATGGTATATAGGTTGAATTTATGTTAAAGAGATTTATATTATAGAAAAGAAACTAATGGAAATTTATCTTTCGCCGTACAGGTTATTGGGCAATGTATATAATCCGGATCTTGTACAAGAAAAGGAGAAGTTAATAGCAAAACTTAAAAATAGTAGTGAATTATTTTTGATAATTGAGGGTGCAGAATATAATCTGGACACTATAGAATCTTCATTTATTTCTTTGAGTGACAAGAAGGAATATGAATATCATCGGGCAATATACCTGAATAAGGAACTGCTGAATTTTCTCGAAAACAAACAAGGAGACTATTCCAGGTTACTTTCAGCGCTTCGCTGGGGTTCAATGAATGCAGGATTAAAGGAGTTTGTTTTGCCGTTTTTTTCTTTGAGCTATCAACTGTTTATTAAGGATGCCATTCAACGAGCTGACTTAAGTGCATTAATGAGGTATATTGATTTTGAAACATTTCTTACGCCAGAATACTTAAATAAATCAAATATTAAAATTGCTACTGCATTTGACGATTTAATAGAGAAACTAAAATCAATTCGGAATAGTGATGGTAACGATTTTTCGTACAAAGAAGTAGAGACGTATATCTCAAAAAACATCTTGTTATGTTTCGATACTTTATCTGAATACTTCCAACCCAAAAAGAAGGAATACCAAGAAGAACTAGTTAAGTTTGCTGCTTTTCTTAATACAATAGGCAACGATTCAACAGCAAAAGAGATAGCAAAAAATCTGATTAGTACAGGTTGCCAATTAGAGTTGCCCGAGTCCTTGTCTGTGGTGACCCCGGAGCTAAATAAGAAAGAAGTTCTGGTTGCTGAAACAAAGAATAACAGAATACTACTTTATCTTATTCCTTCGCTAGTAATTATAACGGTTATATTAATTTTTGCGCTTAAACCTAAGCAAGTGCAATTTAAAGGAAATTCAGATTTTGAAATTAATTCAGGACGTCAATCAAATTTTATTAGTGTTGTAAATCTGAGCAAATCATTGAAAGAATATTACAAACCCTATCCCGAATCTAACTTGGTAAGGTACTATTATGCTCAGAGATATAACGATTTAATTGAGCAGACTCCTGAAGATCAAATAATACGTAGAAATGTAAAACGCTCAAAACCATATCGTAGATTACTCGGTGATGATGAATTTATTGATACAAATAATGTTTTTCAAGATCTTCAAAAATTTGTTAAGATTGAGAATAATTGCGATTATGATGTTGTAATATTTTTTGTTCGTGATGGTAGTAAAGTAGCAGCACATAGTTATGTTTATTCAGGAGATTTGAAAATGCTTGAATTTCAACCTCAATATAAAGGAGAAGGTAAAGATTATGACATTTATGCTTATGTAGGAAAGGATTGGAATGATTTCTATAGAATTAGAGTGGGAGAGGGTGGCTTGAATGGGATGTTCGAATTTCAGCCTAAATGTTATTCCGGATTAAAATTTACAAACATAAAAGTTGGTTGCCAGACTATTGGCGAAAATCAGGTGAAGAACTATATTATTGAAATAAACAAAGAGTCAAATGACTGTCCGGTTCAAATTTCAGCCAGAGATACCCTTGTTTATTTACCTTGAAGTTGGGCACAGGTAGATTAAATATCCTGCATCACAAAAAAATATAAAAACATTTGACTAATTATGATGACAAAAATAATTCTTCGGTGACTGCAGTAGTCAGAAAAATCGCCATTGTACCCTTAGTATTAATTCTGGCTATTACATTATCCTTTAGCCAGGAAAATTTGCCAAAAGACAATTTAACGAATTATGCCAATAATTGGTGGTATCCCATATTGCAAAAACATAACATTAAACTAACTGCTTTTAATAATTTCGAGAACATCTTTGAAATTGGAACTACTAATTCATTAGAGAATGGAATCGTTACTTTAACAGATGCTCTATTTATTTTCAATGAAGGTGATAAGTACAGGATTCTGAAATCACCATTAGCATATCATGATTTAGATAAAAAAATCATAAGTGGAGATGAAGGTGTCATGGAAGTATATAAATTAGATTCAGAGGATTCAAGTCTAAATGAAAAACATACTTTTAAGAAATTTGTATTTCAATTAAGCACTGACAAGATAAAAGAAATCAAGCTTGGGGATGCAAAAGGACAGATTAAAACAAAGAAATAATCACTAATGCAGTAGGTTGTATATAGCAGCTTCTACAGAGCTCTCAGCCAGTTGGTGGATTGGTTGCTTCCTTTATGGAAAAGACAAGGAATCCAGGAGTTTTCTTATTAAGTGTAGGGATAAAATACTTTTCATGTGAAAGTGCTAAAAATCATTTTTAGATAAGAACATAGAGCATAATTTTCCACCATGTTAGAAAAGTATTTTTCACAATTCAGAGAGAAAGTAATAGGGATAGATCAAGAGTTTGATACACCCTATGGTAGAAAGAAAATTGTATATGCTGATTGGACAGCAAGTGGACGTTTATACAAATCAATAGAGGAGAAAATTCTGAATGAAATCGGGCCTTTTGTAGGTAACACGCACACAGGAACAACACTAACTGGTAAGCGTATGACAGATGCCTACCAGTATGCCAAGAAATATATAAAAATGCATGTAAATGCCTGTGCTGAAGATTTTATTATATCTTCCAATTCCGGCATGACAGGTGTTGTAAACAAGTTTCAGCGTATTCTTGGGTTAAAGGTTCATGAGAAATACCAAAGGCTTATTAAATTCGAAGAGAATGAGAGAGCATTAGTTTTGGTTACTCATATGGAGCATCATTCAAACCAAACTTCCTGGATAGAAACTCTTGCCGATGTAGTTATTATGCCATCTGATGATAAAGGCTTGGTTGATTTGGAGGGACTACGAAGGATACTTAAAAAATACGAAAAGAGACGAACCAAAATAGCAGCCGTTACTTCGTATTCAAATGTTACTGGTGTTGGAACTCCATATCATGATATTGCTGCAATTATGCATGAAAATGGTGGGGTATGCTTTGTTGACTTTGCATGTTCAGCTCCATATATTAATATTAATATGAATCCTGCGGATAAAGGCAGAAAACTTGATGCTATATATTTTTCTCCACACAAATTCTTGGGTGGACCAGGCACAACCGGGATTTTAGTTTTTAATAGTGGTTTGTACAATAACAAAATACCTGATTGTCCGGGTGGTGGAACTGTGGAATGGACAAATCCGTGGGGAGATCATCAATATGTTGATGATATTGAAGTAAGAGAAGACGGAGGAACTCCGGCTTTTCTTCAAACAATAAAAGTTGCCCTGGCAATTCGTTTGAAAGAAAAAATGGGCGTTGAAAAAATGCTTGAACGCGAGCAAGAGTTGTTTGAAATAATTTGGTCTGAGTTTGATAAGATGGATAATGTGAGAGTACTTGCACCAAATATTAAAGATCGACTTGGAGTGTTTTCATTTTATATCGAAGGTTTGCACTACAATTTGGCTGTGCGCATACTCAACGATATGTTTGGAATTCAAACACGTGGTGGTTGTTCGTGTGCCGGAACCTATGGTCATTTCTTGTTGCATGTTGATATTGATACTTCCAGAGTTATTACCAATAAAATTGCACATGGAGATTTAACAATGAAGCCTGGTTGGATTAGAATGTCGATTCATCCGATAATGACTAACTACGAGGTGCAATATATAATGGATTCAATAAAATATATTAGCGAAAACTTTGAGGAATTATCGAAAGACTATTTATACAACGAGAATATTAACGAATACTTTCATAAGTCTGAGACGAATAAAATTGATCCTGTTGCACTTAAATGGATCGACGATGATTTGAATTAATCTTAGTTTTGGCTCTTCAGTCTTAGTACATTTTTTATTTTTGTTGCGAATTTGAAAAACAAAACTTTGTGCAACCAGTAATTATAGGTATTTCGGGAGGGTCAGCAAGTGGTAAAACAACATTGGCAAAAAAAATTGCAAATGTTTACCCCAATAATAGTATTATTATTTCACTTGATAATTATTACAAAGACTACAGCGACCCAAGTATAGATAAGTCAACTATAAACTATGATCAACCCGGTAGTCTTGATGTGAAACTTTTTATTGAGCATTTAACTCAACTTAAAAGAGGAGAGGCGGTTGATATCCCGGATTATAACTTTTGTACGCACAGCAGGCTTGAAAAAACCATTCCTATTAAAGTGCATCCTTTAATAATTGTTGAAGGTCTTTTCCTTTTTAATATAGGAATGCCTGAAAGAACTTATAATCTAAAGATTTTTGTAGATGCGCCAGATGATATTCGGTTTATTCGTAGATTAGAAAGAGATGTTCATCAACGTTCCCGTTCAGTTGATTCTATTGTAGCACAATATTTAAAAACTGTTCGTCCGATGCATTATAAACATGTTCTCCCTAATAAAACTTTTGCACAGGTAACATACAATACAGAAGGGCAAACTAAAATTGCTTTTAAAAACTTAATTGCATTAATTGGTGAACTTGGCATTTCAGAGTAAAGACCTGAACTTAAGGCTTGTTTTCTGTTTTTTTCATTTTTGGTGATGCAACCTTTTTAGGGCTTGTGTGTCATTAATGTAAAACTGGGAACTATGAAAAGATATATTTTATACAAAACAATAGGATTCATTTTCCTTGCAATGGCTTTGTTTTCAAGTTGTGAGGTTGAAAGTGATCCCAAAGGAAGCGGCAATGTTACTACCCAACGCAGAAGTGTGCAAGACTTTGATGAGCTTGATATAAATGGAGTGTTAACCGTGTATCTACAGCAATCAGACAATCACAAAGTTGAGGTGGTAACTGATGAAAATCTACAGTATATTGTGAATGTTGAATCAGTTAATGGCATTCTTTATATTCGAACAAACGACGATGTCGATTTTCAGGCAACCAGAATGGATGTTTATATTTCTACCCCTGATATAAGTGCAATTAGGCTTGATGGAGTTACTGCTATGTATTGTCGCGATACACTTTCTTTAAACAATGTAGATATTGAAAAAACCAATACAGGTTTCATGGAATTTAGAGCTATCTTATCTCAACTCACCATTGAAACATATGATATTGGAGATATGGAATTGCATGGTAAAGCAATCACTACCAAAATCAGAAACCAAATGGTCGGAGATATATTTGCTTATGGATTTAAAACCGATGATATGTATCTCTCACATGGTGGTACTGGCGAGATTGAGATTTATGTGTCCGATTCTCTTGAGGTAGATATTTCCGGAGTAGGCGATGTCCATTGTAAGGGGAACCCAAATTATATTGACAAAAATGTTTCCGGCGTTGGTAAGCTATTTATAGAAAACTAAAAAAAATATAGCGAGGAAATGCTAAAATTGAGAAGTAAAACATAAAATATAACTTACATTTTCAGGTTGAAAATTTATTAAGTTTTTCAAAAAGAAGAATAGTATCAATAGGTTTTCCGATATAGTCATTAAAATTTTTATCGTAATATTTCTTTCTTTCATGTTTTCGTGTAAAAGCAGTTTGTCTAATAATAACTATTTTCGGGATGTGTTTTTTATTTTCTTAGCGGCATCTTGACCATTTACTTAGGTATTTTGATATTCATTAAAACTAAGTCAATATGTGGATTGTCAATACAAAGTTTAACACCTCTATTCTTTAATCATATAAAGTCTTCTATCTTCTACTTTATAAAACATTGGAGCAATTGTAATTTCAGGATAAACTTTACGCAATCTTATTACTTCGCTTAAAGTAAATTCAATGCCATTATGCACTTCGAATTGAGGAGCAAACTTAACGAAATATTTTTGAGCTTGTTCCTTGGTCCAACCTGCGTTTCTTATGAGCCCATCTACGAAAACTGATTTTCGAGCTTCGAGATTAACCATACCACAATCACTGTGTCCAATCAGAACATAGTACTTTAAATTACCAACTCCAAGAGCATAGGAAATATGAAATTCGTTAGTTTGAAAATTTGCACCACCAGCTCTCATTATAAATGAAAAATTATCCGGAATATTTAAATTATTCCTATTATCCATGCACATACCAACTAATAGTTGTGCCGATGAATATTCTTCGTAAGGACGTTTCAGGTTGTGGTATTCCAAGAGAAATCCAATTGGGGTGTTCGAATATTTTAAGGGTATATCTGAACTTGAGTTTACAGAAAGTAAGTTATTCATAAAACGGATTCCTCTAGTTTCAGCTAGACTAAAATTTGATTTCTTAACTGAAAGCATGTAACAATACATATGCGTTTAACAAAACAAAAAAAATGAACTCAGGTTCATCTTTTTTGCAAAAAAAAAATTGGCAACTCATCTATTACTTAATAGTTGAAATACTATTTAATGTTTTGCTTTAATTCATTAAGCAATATTTGCTAGCATTTTAAAAATGAATTTCTTTATTGTTACCCATGAGGAATTGTTTATATTATGGAGTAAATAGATAAAATATAAACCTAATGCATAAATCGAATTAAATGTATTGTGGTGGCTCTTGAATTCTAATTTTTTCTCTATTTTCCAGATTGTTTACTGGCTTATATCTTTCAATTAAGTAATTAGACAAAATTATAGCTTCCTCAACTGTTTTCGTGTAAATAGCCATCACAAGATTAGAATATTGATCTTTACCATCGACTATAGAATTTGCAATGCTATCAATAAGCACCCCCCTTTTGGCATAGTCTATATATTTTACTTGATGTGCAGAGTTTGCAAATACGAATACTCCGCAATCATCTTTAAATTCGGTAAAGTCATAGATTAGAAACCAAGATGTATAGCTGTTGAACTTGAATTTATTCAGATAGTTATTATTCCACTCCATAATTAAGTCATTCAATAGTTACTAATTAACCCTTGTAATAAGGGATGTCAGCGGTTTGCTTTAACAGACAGATAGATACCTCCTGTTTTATTTGGTAGCTTTTGGTGAATTTTGTCACGAGTTATCACCATTGTTTTGTACTTGTAGGTTGTTTTACCTATTTATTGCCTAAGTAATGATTTTGTAATCAAAGAAAATTAAAAAAGCACATTATTTATAATAAAACAAAATAAGTGTTGTATGATAATATGGTAACAAACAATTCATATTTTTAGAGCTGCTTTTTATACCAAGCTTAAATTATAATGAAATTCCTTGTGAACAAAACTAAACGCCAGATTTATATTATTTTATTCTTATTAGCCTTTGGTTTTTCATTCATTTCTAGTGTTTTTCCTCAAGATACCCCTAAATCTGAACTAACTCACAAGAACCCATTTGCTGACGGATTATCACAGATAAGTATCTCAGATTCAATAATTACTAAAATAAAGAATTCAATAGCTTATGCCGAAGAAAATAATTTGTTAGAATCAACAATAGAACAAATAATTGAAGAGGCTAACTCTTTAAAAAATAGTGGGTGTTACTATCAGGCTTCATTAATTCTTCTAGAGACATTAAATAATATTGCGGGTAAAAAGGACCAGGTTAATCGCGCATGGTGTGAATTAGCTCTGAGTGAGGTTTGTAGGGCTTCTTTGCAATTCAGTTCTGCAATAGCGCTTGCAAAGAACGCATTAGTAGTTTTTGATGATATAGAATCGGCAGAGGGAAAAGCAAGTTGTTTAAACAGACTTGCGGCAATATATTACGAACAGAATGAAACTATAAAGGCAATTGAAGCCTGTAATAATTCACAAATTCTAGCGCAACAGATTGAAGATAAGGCATTAATAGCTAGTAATTATGAATTAATTGGAGCTATCCACAGAAATAATGGTGAATTTGCAAAGGCATTTGATGCCTTTAACAAAGCTATCGAGATTTGTGAAAATCTTAATGATACGATAGCAAAAACTAATGTTTTGTTCAATATAATGCTTACCCATCTTAAATTAGAAAATTCCGACTCTGTATTGTTCTATGGATTAGAAGCATATAAGTGTGCGACGAATACCGGAGTTCTTTCACAGAAATCTAACACGGCAAATTTTCTGGCAACATATTATGCTACGAGCAAAGAATGGGAGGAGGCTTATAAGTTTGAGCACGTGGCGAAAATTCTCAGAAATGATTTGTTTGAGCGAATAGGTGAAGCCCGGTTACAAAGGTTATATGCTGATTATAATTTAGGTCAACAAGAAATTCTAATAAAGGAACAAACAAAAATGCTGTCAAAAGCAAAGCAAAAAAGAAAAGTGTTTGTTGTGGTGGTTATTAGCTTGGCAATTATAATTCTGATAATGTTTAACTTTTATATTCTAAAATATCGGTCCGAAGAAAAAATAATAAAACAAAATAAATTACTTGTTAAGCAAAAGGAACAAATTAAGCAGCAAGCTACAGAGTTGAAATTGCAGAATGAAAAATTAATTGAACTGGGGCAATTTAAAGAAAGTATGATGAACATGGTTGTGCATGATTTAAAAACTCCACTTAGTACAATGATTAATTTATCTAAATTTGCCGTTGGTGCGGAAATTTTGCCACTTCTTTCACAATCAGCCAGACAAATGCTGAATCTAGTGAATAATATCTTGGATATTAATCGTTACGAGAAAGCTGCATTAGAGCCTGTACTTTCAACAGAAAATCTTTTTAGCATTTATAGTGAAGTATTTGAAGAATTTGAATATTTTCTGAAAGAGAAAAAGATTTTGGTGGTGTGTGAAATTCCCGATAATGTAATAGTTTCGGTCGACAAAGATTTAATTAAAAGGGTATTTGTTAATTTACTGGATAATGCAATTAAATATTCGCCCTTAAAAGGGAAAATTACAATTAACCTCGACTTGGAGCAAGAAACAAGCACTGTAGTTCATATAACTAATGAAGGACCATCAATTCCAAGTAAACATCACCAGACGATATTTAAAAAGTATGTTCAGGTTGGACAACTCAATAAGGTTACAGGTAAATCAACAGGTTTAGGTCTTACATTTTGTAAACTTGCTATTGAAGCTCACGGAGGTAAAATAGGAGTGAATTCAAGTGGAGAGTTTGGTGTTGACTTTTGGTTTAGTATTCCAATGCCATGAGATACATATGGTAACCGTCATTTATCACAAAAAAATTAACTTTCATCAAAGCAATTCATAAAATAAAATTTTTTTAAGACGAAAATATTGCTGGTTTAACCTTGTAATGTGCAGAGAATCAGTAATATGAGATGCTACGCCAAAAAACTGGCGGAGAACCGACAGTCAACAAAATTTAAACCAGGTTTTTTTATTTCCGTAAACGAAAGTAAATTGTAGCCTGGGAGGATTTACTTTATCGCGATAAAGTTTAAAAATATGTTTTAGGGAGAATGAAGAATTCGTAGTATTAAAAAGATGGCTGTTATACGGGGTTTCAGCCATCCGAATTCTTCTTAAGTTAAGTGCTAATTAACAAAAATATTTAAAAACAAAGGCCGCTTCTATTAAGGAGCGGCCTTTGTTTTTTTATTTTATTATATTTTATTTTCCTGCACTAAAGTTGAAGTTTAAGCCTATAGCAACAACCCAGGCATCTTTAGCATATGATTCAGTTATATTGGTAAGAAGTCCTGATTTTGCAAAATCATGACTAAAAGTTCTTGTATCATCAATATACTTAGTATAAGAACCTGCTAGGTTTAGTTCAAGCATAGGAGAGACGCGATATGCAAAACCACCACCAACAGAGTTGCTACCTAAATCAAAGCTTAAATCATTTTGGTAATCCTCTGGAGAGCCTGATGTTCTTAACCATCCTGCACTAACTAAGAATTTTTCTGATAAATTATATTCTGCACCTATTGCAAATTCCCATGAATTGGCATCAAGTTTTTCTTCTCTACCGTCCCAATTAGCATTTTTATCAAGGTAGTAGTGGAAGCCAGTAGAAATCATTAATTCATCGATTGGCTTAAAAGTACCACCAACTACAAATTGAGATGGAATATCCAGGTTAGTTTTTGCTCCATCTGGGAACATCGTTTCTGGAGCACCAGTAGTAGGATTAAACCCAGTTGTGAAATCCTTAGATGTTTTATTTGTGAACTCAAGTTTTGTTAGATGTTCGTATTTAAAAGCCAGGTTTATTTTATCTGAAGCCTTAATGTTAACACTTATAATTGGAGCAAAACCAGTAGCAGTTTTTTCGTAATCGGCTGCTTGATCTTGTAAAATAGCTGCAGTGCCATCATAGTTAGCAACAGTGCCCGCAAAAGCCGCATTAGCATCAGCTATGGTCATTGTAGAAGGGTCAAGACCCATTGCAGTAATTCCTCCTTCAAGTGCCGCACGTGTTGGAGCATCTATAACTCCTCCTCCTTCTGCCTCAGCAAATGTCAGCCCGCCATAGCCAGCAGTTACTATGTCAGAAGTACCTGCCAAACCAGGTCTGAATTGGTCAGCAATTCCTGTCATTACCATATGCGCAGGAGTTAATGTTCCAGCCATATCAAGATTTACACTACGAAGATAACCATTGTAAGCTTCCTTAGCTGTAACAAATCGTCCACCTACTGCAACAGAAATCATATCATTTATTTGATATGATATGTTACCCTGGTATCCGAAGAACACAGAAGAACCCTCGAAATAAGCATCTAATTGATAACCTCTTACATCTTGTCCTTTCAAAGCTAAGGCAGGGGCAAGATCAGAAACTGAATATTCAAAGGATGGAAGACCTGTATCATAAGTTCCACCACCACCACCACCGATGGGATTAAATCCAAAAGAAAAAGCCAGGTTGCCAGTTTTGTAGGCTGCATAAACACCCGGGAATAATGGGGCGGAAACCTTGCCGATATATTCATCGTTATTTAAAGGACCGTAGTTACTGTTGATTTTACGGGTCTGACCTATGGTTTGGTTGTTGATAGAAAGGAAAAAGCCGTCGTTGGGAAGTAATGTTAAACCTGCAGGATTATAATAAACTGCATCTATTCCTAATGTTGCATCTCTAGCCTGAAGTCTGGTAAACATGGCACTCTGGTTTGTATTGGTAATTATACCGCCTGCAAGCAACATCGAGGATAAAGATAGCCCCAAAATAAACAAGGAAATTCTTTTCATAGTAAAAAAATAGATTAGTGAATACAATACCAAATTAGCAGAAAATATGGAGTTAACTATGTGGTTAGTGAAATTAATTAATTCACTATACTGTGTTTAGGGCCATTCGGAAAGAAGTTTTAAGCTTAATATAAGTGGCAGAAATACCTCTTGTTTGCTTAAATATAGCAGTTCTTTGAAAAATGTTTTTTTATAAGCAGAGTTCTATCCTATGGGTGGTTTGTGGTGTATCATGTTAATAACTTTTCACGTAAATTAATCATCAATCCTTAAGAACTCCTTAAAATGCACCAATTCAACAGGTGCGTTTCTTTTTGTGAATTAGCTTCTATGTCACACTTTGTGTTTTGCAAAACCCTATTATATAAATTAAATTACCTGTGTTACTCCCTCTGGTCGTCGAGCTCACTACGTTCGGTCCGGTGAGCTCGTAAACTTGGTTGTTTATAAACTCGGTTGTTTGTAAACGGTTTTTGCTGGCACATTTTAGTTCGGTCCCTTTGATAAACTCAAGGAACTACTTAAGATATTAGCACAATGTCTTATTCTTTCTTCAAATCAACAGGAATTCCTGAGAAAGGAAGTAATTCACTAATAGATGTATCCACTATTTTATCAGTATCGCAAGTACAGATTATTCTAGCATCGTTGCTAAATTCTGCAATTACTTGTCTGCATGCTCCACATGGTCCGGTTGGGACATCTGTTTTAGTGTAAACAACAATTGTATCAATTGTTTTGTAGCCTTCTGAAACGGCTTTAAAAATGGCTGTTCTTTCTGCACAATTCGTCAATCCAAACGATATGTTTTCAACATTACATCCGGTAAATATTTTTCCTTCTTTTGTAATTAGCGCTGCACCAACGGGGAAATTGCTATAAACGGCATATGATTGTTTTGAGGCTTCTTTAGCCAAATGCTTGAGGTTTTCAATCTTGTTGTCTTTCATACTAGAAGTATTTTGGACAGGTAAACATAATCAAATCTGTGCATCATTCCAATAGCATTCATCACTGCTAATAGTTGAATTACAGAAAATGGGAATAATTCGTTAACTTGGAGAAATAACCTCGATTCATCATGGGAAATAAAAGCAAAAACAAATCTAAATCTAAATCGCAAAAGAAAGCTAAAGGTAGTCTTGATAAAAAATTCTACGAAAAAGAACTTCAAAAATTACAAATAGAATTAGTAAAGCTTCAGGAATGGATTAAACATAAAAATCTCAGAGTTGTAGTATTATTTGAGGGACGTGATGCTGCTGGCAAGGGAGGTGTTATAAAACGGATTACACAGAGCTTAAATCCCAGATACTGTAAAGTAGTTGCTTTGGGGGTGCCAACCGAAAGAGAGAAGAGTCAATGGTATTTTCAGCGATATGTTCCTAATTTGCCTGCTGGGGGTGAGTTAGTTTTATTTGATAGGAGTTGGTATAATAGGGCAGGAGTTGAGCATGTAATGGAGTTTTGTACTAAAACTCAGTATGAAGAATTCCTAAGAACCTGCCCTGAATTTGAACGTATGCTTGTTCGTTCTGGTATTATTCTTATAAAATACTGGTTTTCGGTTAGTGACGAAGAACAGGAAAAACGATTTCAGGATAGAATTAAAAATCCGGCAAAGAGATGGAAAATTAGTCCAATGGATATTGAAAGCAGAACCCGTTGGGCAGATTATTCTAAAGCCAAAGATACCATGTTTCAATATACTGACATTAAACAAGCTCCTTGGTACGTAGTTGAGGCTGATGATAAAAAACGTGCTAGATTGAATTGTATCCACCATTTACTTTCTATTATTCCTTATAAAGAAGTTAAATATGAGAAAATTGTTCTTCCAGATAAACAATCAGAAGAAAGCTATATGCGCCCACCTTTAAGCGATCAAACATTTGTCCCAGAGGTTTATTGAGCTTTCGGAAAGCTATTTTTTGTAAAGCCGAAATATGATTTATATCATGATATTGCAAAAAATAAGTATACGAAATAGACATAAAAGTATAAAAAACGTATAATTGTATTGTAAAAGTATAATATTATGATTGAAGTAAGTCTGAAATATCAGCAAATAGTGGCAACTGGCAAAGAGTTGTTTTGGAAATTTGGAGTGAAAAGGGTATCCATTGAAGAGATTTGTCGTGAGGCTAATGTTAGCAAAATGACTTTCTATAAATTCTTTCCTAATAAAATAGAATTAGCTGAAACAATACTTAGAAATGTAGTCGGGAAATCTTTAAATGATTTTAAAACACTGATATCAAGTAAAAAATCTTTTACCCAAAAAATTCATGAAATGTTTGTAATCAAGCATGAAGCTACAAAAGATATTAGTCCGGAATTTATAGCCGATTTCTATAAAAATCCTGATTTAGGTTTACATAAAATTCTGGAAGAAATGGGACAAGAATCAATGCGAATTTTTATGAGCTTTCTAAATGATTCCAAAGCCAAAGGATTGATTCGTGAAGATGTGAAAATTGAATTTATTCTTGCCTATCAGGCTAACATAAGCAAAATGATGGATGATCCACAATTAATGGCTGTTTATGATAAAACGGAAGACTTTATTATAGAGGCCATGAATTTTTTATTTTATGGTATAATGCCAATAAATAAAGCTAGCGATGAGTAAAATAATATTCAAAATATTATTGGTTGTCGGAATACTTTTAGGGTATTCTAGGTTCCTTGTTGGCCAGGATGTTGAGCTTATTCTAAAAAATCAGGTAAATACCTGGAGCACGGTTAATTTTCAAAATCCTTTATTCTATCAATTTGGTGGCAGATATATACCTGAGCTTTCTATTGGAAAACCTTTCAAGAAAGAACAATTGTTCGATGTCGAAATCTCTGCAAATGCATATACCTCTTTTGATTTTCAGGGATGGAATCATTTGAATACCTCTGCAAAAATTAATCCTTATAGAGCATGGGTGCGCTATTCAAACAATAAACTGGAGATTCGCGCTGGGCTGCAAAAAATTAACTTTGGTTCGGCATCCTTATTGCGTCCGCTAATGTGGTTTGACCAGATTGATCCAAGAGATCCACTACAACTTACCGATGGTGTTTACGCCCTGCTTGGTAAATATTATTTCAAGAATAATGCAAATCTATGGTTATGGTTCTTAATAGGAAATGATAATCCGAAAGGTTGGGATCTTCTTCCATCAATGGTTGATAAGCCCGAATATGGCGGTAGAATTCAATTACCTATTTCGGCTGGAGAGGCAGCATTTAGTTTTCATCACAGAACAGCAGATTATTCTATGCTTAATCCTGATACAACATTTATTGGTAGTATTCCTAAAGCCGAAGATAAAATAGCATTAGATGGAAAGTGGGATATAGGTGTTGGTATTTGGTATGAAATAGTTCTGAAAAATAACGGTTTGAATAATGAATATACGAACACCTGGGAAGATTATATCAATATTGGCATCGATTATACATTTGGACTAGGAAACGGATTAAATGTAATAGGTGAATTTTTTCGCCTGAATTCATCAGGAATTCTATTTGGGAAAGGAAAGAGGGCACATTTTTCTGCTGTTTCAGCTAGTTATCCAACTGGAATGATAGGTCATTTAAACATTATTATGTTTATGAACTGGGATAATTTTGAATGGTACCGGTTTATTAATTTTCAACAAACCTACGATAACCTCACTCTAAATTTTATGGCGTTCTGGAATCCAGATAACTATAATCTCTATAATCTAAGTACTGAACGTACTTTATATGCTGGCAAAGGAATACAAATATTGGCTGTCTGGAATTTTTAATAAAAAACAACGATGCTTGCAAAACTAATAAGAATATTGATGCTTTTAATGGTCTATACTATTGTGTACATATGCACATTTGGATTTCTTTTCAAAAATGAAAGCAAAGGCAATAACAGGTACAAACTCGAAACTGCAAATAAATAGAATTTTCAAAGATCAACCATTTAATAATACAACAATGGATACTGAAAAAATTATTACAATCAACGGACTTAAAAAGCATTTCCCTATGGGAAGTGGCCGATTTACTGCTCTTAATGGAATTGACCTTGGATTTGGTGAAGGTGAATTTACAGGAATAATTGGTCCCAGTGGTTCTGGAAAAACTACTCTTCTAAATATAATTGGCTCGCTCGATAATCCATCGGAAGGCGATGCTATTGTACTTGGAAATTCTATACTGGGAATAGGAGCAAAAGAAGCTGCTAAACTTCGGAAAACACAATTAGGGTTCATTTTTCAAAGCTATAATCTGTTGCCTGTTCATAGTGTGTTTGAAAATGTGGAGTTTCCTTTACTTCTTCTGAATTACACTTCTACTGAAAGAAAAAAAATGGTTATGGATGCGCTAGAATGGGTCGGATTAACTGATAAGGTTAAATCAAGACCAGCTCAATTATCTGGCGGAGAATGTCAGCGTGTTGCTATAGCAAGGGCCATGGTGAAAAAACCAAAGCTGGTTTTGGCCGATGAGCCAACAGCTAATCTCGATGCAGCCAACTCACATCATATTCTGCAAACTATGGAGAAGCTGAATCAGGATCTAAAAACAACATTCTTGTTTGCTACACACGATGAGAAAGTAATAGGCTATTTAAGGAGAAAAATCTTTCTTGTTGATGGCAAGGTGGATAAGGATGAAATTATAACTGCTAAAAACTAATGCTATGAAACTAGCGATTAAATTAGCATATAGAAATCTCATTGGAGCTGGACTTCGTACCTGGCTTAATGTGATTGTATTGTCCTTTTCCTTTGTTGTTATTATCTGGATGAAAGGAATATTGGCAGGTTGGGACAGGCAGGCAAAAACTGATATGGTAGCATGGGAAATTGGAGGTGGACAATACTGGAACGACAATTACGATCCTTTTGATCCTTTTACTTTGGAAGAAAGTTATGCTCCAATTCCTGATGAAATTAGAGAAGATGTCGAAAAAGGTGATATTGAGCCTGTACTTGTAACTCAAGCAACAATTTATCCGCAAGGAAGGCTTAAATCAATTCTACTGAAGGGAATTGACACGGGACAAACTATTTTGAAGCTTCCCACCCGTAAGCTTGACACTATTACTAATGCCGTTCCTGCAATAATTGGTTCTTCAATGGCAAAAGCTACAAAACTTGAAATAGGTAGCAACGTAATTTTGCAATGGAGAGACAAAAACGGTACTTCTGATGCAATTGAGTTGGTTATTGTTGATATATTCAGCTGTACCGTGCCAACAGTAGATGTTGGTCAGGTATGGATTTCTCTCGAAAAGCTTCAGTCAATGATGCTGACACCCAATGAGGCAACAATTTTCATCAAAAGAAACCTTGAAGATGAATTTGTTGAAATCGATGGTTGGAAAATAAAAACCTTTTCTGAATTAACAGAAGAAGTGGATAAAATGATTGCCATGAAAAATAAGGGGCAATCAATATTTTACCTAATCTTACTAATGCTGGCAATGTTGGCAATTTTCGATACACAAGTTCTTTCAATTTTTCGCCGACAAAAAGAAATTGGAACTTATGTTGCACTTGGATATATGCGACAACAAGTTGTTTGGCTATTTACAGTTGAAGGGGCAATGCATTCAGTTTTGGCTGTATTTGTAGCTGCTTTATATGGTATCCCGTTTCTCTTTTGGCAATCAAAAACGGGGTGGACAATGCCGGTAGAATCAAGCGATTTTGGAATGTCCGTGGCCCAAACACTTTATCCGGTATTTAGTATTGGTTTGGTAATTTCAACAGTACTGCTCGTGATGCTCACAACAGCATTTGTAAGCTACTGGCCATCAAGAAGAATTGCAAAAATGAAACCAACAGATGCTTTAAGGGGGAAATTACAATGATACGATTTCTATTAAAAGGATTATTACGAGATAAAGGCCGAAGCAGGATTCCTATTATGGTTGTAGCCATTGGAGTAACCTTATCGGTACTTATGCACGCCTACGTAACCGGTGTTATGGGCGATAGCATTGAAATGAGCGCGAAGTTCTCAACTGGTCACGTCAAAATTATGACTAAACCCTATGCCGAAAATATAAATCAAGCGCCCAATGATTTAGCCCTGATTGGTGTCGACTCATTAATGGAGGTATATACTTCTGCCTATCCGGAAATAGAATGGGTACAAAGAATAAAATTTGGTGGACTTGTTGATGTGCCTGATAAAAATGGTGAAACGCGAATACAAGGACCGGCTGCCGGCTTTGGATTAGATTTGTTGTCAGCAACAACAAAGGAAATTGAAAGGATGAAGCTTTCTGAAAGCCTGGTTCGGGGTAAATTGCCATCAAAGTCTGGCGAAGCCTTATTAAGCGAAGAGTTTTCGCAAAAACTCAAGGTTAATCCGGGAGATACAGTTACTCTGTTGGGTTCTACAATGAATCTGGGTATGGCAAACTATAACTTTGTAGTATCAGGAACTGTTAATTTTGGTACAGCAGCTCTCGATAGAGGAACCATAATTGCAGATTTACAGGATATAAAACTGGCTCTTGATATGACTGATGCAGCCGGTGAGATTTTAGGTTTTTTCGAAACAGGTTATTTTGATAAAGGAAATGCTGAAAACTTAAAAAAAGATTTTCAAGACAACTTTGTTGATAAAGAAGATGAGTTTACTTCAATAATGCAAAGCCTAAGCGACGAGGGAGACATGGCAATGTTTGTTGATATGGCAGAATCAATGACAGCAATTGTTACCCTTATTTTCATGATTGCTATGTCTATTGTGTTATGGAATGCTGGTCTTCTTGGAGCAATACGCCGATACGGCGAAGTAGGCATCCGATTAGCAATAGGAGAGGAGAAAGGCCATATTTATCGTTCGCTTATTGTTGAATCTGTTATTATTGGCATAATAGGCTCAATAATTGGAACAGTTTTCGGATTGGGTTTTGCCTGGATTCTTGAAACAAGAGGCATAGATATTAGCTCAATGATGCAAGGTGCATCTATTATGATGCCCTCTACAATTCGTGCTCATATTACACAGGTCGATTTCTACATTGGTTTTATTCCAGGAGTAATTTCAACTGTTATTGGTACAATGCTAGCAGGAATTGGTATTTACAAACGCCAAACAGCAAGATTGTTTAAAGAATTAGAAGCTTAAGCAAAGCAATGAATGTTTTATAATTATTATTAAATCGGTTTTAAAGGCCTAAAGGCCTTAAATATTAATAACCATAGGTGAAGCCCATGGGAAAACAAAAGAGCCAACTTAAAAAATACCTTGAATATTAAAAGAGTTTAATAACCTTAAAAAGCTGAAAAATGAAAACAACAATAATCATAGCATTCCTGGCAACAATCACCACCTTTGCACAACAACCCAATGCAAAAACCATACTTGATAAAGTTGATGCAAATATGTCCTCTGAAAATAGAGTGTTCACTTCGAAAATGATTATTCATGGCCGAAGAAGTAGTCGTACTATTGAATCGAAATCATGGTCTGTAGGAGTGGAGAAGTCCTTTACAGAATATCTCAGTCCTGTACGCGAGAAAGGCACTAAAATGCTTAAGCTGGAAAAACAGTTGTGGATTTACACACCTTCAACCGATCGTACTATTCAAATAGCTGGTCATATGCTCCGTCAATCAGTTATGGGATCCGACTTATCATATGAAGATATGCTTGAAGATGCAACTCTTCAGGAAAATTATTCGGCCACTGTTATTGGCGAAGAGTTCATAGCCGATCGCAAATGCTATGTGCTGGACTTAATTGCAAAAAAGGCAGAGATAGCCTATCAGAAAAGGAAATTGTGGGTTGATACTGAAAGATACGTTCCTTTAAAAGAAGAACTATTTGCTAAAAGCGGAAAGTTGTTAAAGAAAACCGAGCTTTCAGATGTTGTTCAAGTTCAAGGCAGATGGTTTCCTAGAAAAGTAGTTTTTAAAGATATGCTGAAAGAAAGCAGCGGCACTGAGTTTTTAATTGATGAAATTGAATTTAATGCCACCATTCCAGACTATATATTTACAAAATCTAGTCTTAAGAAATAAAGAATTAATTCAAAGGCTGAAGTTAGAAATCGGAAGTAATTAACAATATCTTCCGATTTCTAACTTATAACTTCCAGCTTATTTTTTCAGTTTTCCTTCCTTCTTCCAACTTACCTCTTGATTTTCATTCTATTTTTTCTTATCTTTAAAAAGATATTTCCAAATTCCCCGTATTATTAAAAGTTTAATAATGAACTTTTTAGTCTTTCACTCTTACCCAATAGATATCAAGATTAATTGGGAATCTTTAGCATCATGAGTGTTAACGAATAATAAAAAAGAAATTATAGCTCATACCTTATTAAGGTATAACATTATTATACATTCTCTCCTCGAAAGCTCTCGTGGTATTACCTTTAGGCAATACTGATAAAACTTCAGACTTGAGCATAAAACGCTCATACATGAAAACTAATTTAAAGGAGGTGCGATATGCCAGTTCGTAGGATTAAGGAGTATCTCGACAGTCATAAAGTCAAATATATGGTGATTTCCCATAATATGGCTTTTACCGCACAGGAAATTGCAGCATCAGTGCATATTTCCGGACATGAGATGGCTAAAACTGTAATTGTTAAAGTTGATGGCAGATTGGCTATGGCTGTTTTGCCTGCATCGTACAAAGTTAACTTCAGAGTGCTAAGCGATATTGTAGGCACAAAGAATGTAGAACTTGCAAATGAACAGGAATTCCAGTTCAGGTTTCCAGAATGTGAAGTTGGAGCAATGCCCCCATTTGGAAATCTTTGGAACATGGATGTTTATGTTTCTGAAAGGCTTAGTTTTAATGATAACATTATTTTTAATGCAGGTTTACACACAGAGCTAATTGAAATGACATACAAGGATTTTGTAAATCTTGTTAGACCGACTGTTTCAAATTATGCGATTTCCTATTTGTAGCAGTTATTTAATTAACATCGTCGTTGCGTATTCAAAGAGCAAAACCAATTACGCTTGCTGGTTCTTCTAGCTTGACCAATATGGATTCGCAATGACGAGTTATTGTTGTTATTATGCCCAATGGCCAGGTATATATTTGTATCCACCTGCTACTTTCTTCCATTTACCTGCTACCCAAACACTACTGTTTCGTGGTCTTTTTGCCCATCTGCCATCTACCCAAACATAACTCTGTCTCTTTTTATTCCATTTCCATTGTCCTTCAATCCAAACATAATTTCCCCCAGGCTTATTCGATTTTACGATTACAGTTTTTGTTCTTACAGGTTTTACCTTTACAACTACTTGTGAGTATACATTGCTGTTTCCAAACGAACTTATTAAACATACAGCGATAATTACTATTATTCCTTTTCGTATCATAATATTTTGAGATTAGTTTGTTATTGCTTTGTTTGATAACCAAAAACATAAAAGGTTTAATCTTGCTGTTTGAATTTTATCCTTCGGTTTATTATGTATCTTTTTTGCTCGTATTTGGCTTTCACCGATCTAAAGCTTCATTTTTTCTAACTATACGACAATGATAAACCGAGTTAATATTCTAACTAAGACTTATGGGATGCTTAGTTGGCATTAAATAAAATCTTTTTACATCATAAAAAATATTCCTTAACTTGACCATTCAACAAAAACCCTTAACCATGTCATCTGATAAAATTAACCGAAGAAATTTTCTTAGAAAATCATCAATAACCGCTTTAGGTGCAGGAATAGCTTCGAAAGTAGTAATTGGAAATGATGATAAAACAAACGAAGTTGCTAATATCAAAATAAAAGAATACAGAAAGTTTGGTCGTACTGGATTCAAAGTATCTGATATTAGTAGTGGTAATCCTTCAAATGAGGCCGTATTGAAAGCCCTCATTAAAAACGGTGTAAACCTCATTGATACTGGTGAGGTTTATGGAAACGGAAACAGCGAAAAGTTAATTGGGAAAGTAATTCAGGATTTCGATAGAAGCAAACTATTTATTAATACAAAACTATTAACAGAAAAAGAATTTACTTCGAAAGAAGATGTTATCGAGCGGACAAACAAATGTCTTGAAAGACTTCAGACAGACTATGTTGATTGCATGATGATACATTCAGCTGGAAACTCACAAATAATAAAAGATGAGGCATTTCATGCCGGAATGGAACAATTGAAGAAGGAAGGTAAAGTAAGGCATGTTGGTGTTTCCTGTCATGGAAATAGTTGGGCCTACGATTTAGAAGAGAACCTTGAGAAAATATTGCTTACTGCAGTTGACGATGGTCGTTTCGATGTTATCTTATTAGCCTATAGTTTTGTAAATTCCGATATTGCTGAAAAGGTGTTAGATGTTTGCGATCAGAAAGATATTGCAACAATTATTATGAAGTCGAACCCGGTACAGATTTATGGTTTGATGGAAGATAAGGTAGCAAAACTCAAAGAAGAAGGTAAAGAGATTGATGATTATACCAATGCTTTCTACGAGAAGTATAAGATAATGCATGGTCAGGCTCAAGAATTTTTTAGTAAATATATAATTGAGGGCGATACAGACCTTCAGGCTGCAGCTTCTAAGTTTGTGTTGTCAAATAAGAAGGCGCATACAACCATTTGGGATTTCAGAAATTTCAACGATGTGCAGCAAATGTTAAGTCTTTCAGGGCAATCTTTGACAAAGAAAGATGATTTGGTATTAAGGAAATACCAAGAGCACTTTGGTCACCTGACTTGTAAAATAGGTTGTAATGAATGCGAATCAGCCTGTCCGCATCAGATGCCAATAAACAAAATAATGCGTTATAATTATTACTTCTCGGTTAAACAACAAGAGAAAAGAGCGATGACGAAATTTGCTAGACTTCAATCTAAAAAGCCATCAGAGGTTTGTGCTAATTGCGAAGGCTATTGCGAAAAAGCTTGTCCACACGGTGTTGAAACAAGACCATTGTTAGCGGCTGCACAGCAAAACATGGATTTTATTGTGTAATATTCGCACTATTAAAAAGAACTCATAAGTCTTGTTACTACAACGTTATTATAAGCCCGGGCAATGTTTGGGGTTGTTTTGTTTTTAATGGTTAATAGTATATTTGATAAGAAATCAAGGTTATTGTAATTTGCATTTGCCTGGTGAGTAGAAAAAAAGAGAGACTAATGTGTTAGTCGCAAACTCCGGGTAAACCAAACCAAATAATATGAAAGCATCTAAAACACCTGGTAGCACTGAATATTATGTCAATATTGATGAGTTTAATTTAGAGCATCACGTTGAAGAAGTATTTGGATACGCGTATTTAAACTTTCCGAATCAAATAATTGATGCAGCTACATTTATTAAAATTATAATTACATATGTTCGAACTAGGAAAATATCTTCTGATGCATTTAAGAAACTTTCTGACTTACTTATAAGCGTAAAACAGTATGAAGCACTAAAGGAGCCTGTATCTTTTAAGTTAAAATCAACGCTTGTTACAAAAGCACTACAAGAATCCTTCTTAAGCGCTTCTTCTACAATAAAAAAAACAAAAGTTTGGGGCCGCGATTTAATTACCATTGTCCTCTTATCTGAAGATGAATCGTTAAATTATTTGGCAAAAGAAGCTGGAACAGACCTAAAAAAGCTTCAGGAAGATTGGTATCGCTATTTGACCGATAGAAAAACAAAAAAGCACAGAGATTGGAATGAGTGGTGGAAATTGACAGGAATTAATATCCCTAATTCTCAAAATTCATTAGTCAACGAAGAAACTAACTATTTTTTATATTCAATTCCATCAGCTTCTCTGGTAAATAAAGAAGATTATCTTAAGAAGATTATCGAAAAAGAAATTGAAAATTTATATTCTGAATTAAAGGAGAATGACACAATATTTATAAGGAGCACCGATAAAGGAGAAAAAAGCATTGTAGCGTTTGGTTTTTTTGTTAAAAAGGATAGTGAAAATTCAGCACTTCGTTTAAAAGGAGATAGTGGAGAATTAGGTATTTCATGGCAATATTATGGAACAAATCCCTTAGTTAAAGAAAGTGACCTAAGCATACAACTGACTGAAGATTCCATATGGCATGAGAAGGAAGATGTTTTAAAGATTCCAATAGAATTTGGAGCTAAGCTCTTATTGATATGTAAGGAAAAGCTTAATGAAATATCTGAGAATAAGGATTCTTCGGCGCAATTGATTTTCACTGCTGATCATGGAGGTGTAGCACCTATTCTTGCTGATAATATTCGTTCAGGAGCTACTGATCATTTAAATGTTGAAAATGAAGCCCAGGCTTTTGCACGGGTAGCTGCAAGTAGAATGATTCGTCCGCCATTGGCAATAGGCATATTTGGCGAATGGGGCTCGGGGAAAACATTCTTCATGGAGAAAATTCGTGAGCATATTGAAGAATTACAAGTTGCTGCAAATTCTGTTAAAGAGTCAGCTTATCATAAAAAAATTGTTCAAATAAGATTCAATGCATGGCATTACATGGAGTCTAATTTGTGGGCTAGTCTAGTCGACCATATTTTCAAGGAAATGGATAAGTGGTTAATTCGAGAGCAGAAAACCAATAATCAGATTGATGAATTATATGAACAGTTAGCTACAGCCAGGATGCTTCAGCTAGAATCAATTATGGAACTGGTTGCTTCGAGAAAAAGACTAAAGGAGGCCGATGAAAGGCTACTGACGGCGCGAATAAAGCTTGATAAAACAGAAGCGGCCCGAGAGAGTTTAACACTTAAAAATTATTGGAATGCTGTAGGAAGATTATTTGTTGATAAGAAAATAGAACAGGAGAAAATACAAAAAGCTGCACAAGATCTGGGTTTACTTGAATTAAATGATTCTGCAAAAGGTTTACAAGAAGCACTTGAGTCTGTTAAGGATCAAGCAAAACAAGGGAAGCTATTATATCGTTCATTAGTTAATAAATTCAAAAATCCACTTTGGCTAATACCACTTATAGTAATTCTTGTTGGATTGCCTTTTGGGATTCGATTTATTCTTTCGAAATTATATGAGAATGTTTCCGATATCTACACCTTAGTTATTGCAATTTCAACAACACTTGCTGGTATTACAGGGTGGGTAGGAAGGGTATTAAATTTAGGTTCGAAATCAATAAATATTTTAAATAATTTCAATAACAATTTAAATCTGGAATTAGAAAAGAAAAAGGAACAATCGGAGAAGGAAGACAAAGATGTAATGGAAATTCTTCGATACAAGCAAATTTATGAACATCAAGTAAATGAGGTAGCCCTTGCTGAAGAACATTTTCAGAAAGTTTCAGCAGAAAGTGAGCTAGCAAGAAGTGATTTAAATGAGCAAAAAGCTTCATCCCGCTTAAATCGGTTTATAAGAAATAAAATAACAGAGGGCAATTATGCAAAGCATCTGGGAATAATTGCAAGTATTCGAAAAGACTTTGAAGAGCTTACAGCTATTATGATGGACCTGGATAAGGATCAGGATATTATGCAGGAAGTTAAAAATCAACGAAATGAATTTTATGATCGTGTTGATTCCATTTTAGCTGATAAATCAATTCACGAAGACAAAGATATAGTTGAAAAATTATTAAAGTTAAGAGAGCCTATTGCACCATCTGACGAAAGTAAAATGGAATTCTTTCAGCGCATAGTTTTATATATCGATGATCTGGATCGTTGTCCACCTCAAAAGGTTATTGAGGTTTTACAAGCTTGCCATTTATTGCTTTATTTTCCGCTATTTGTTGTGGTTGTTGCTGTTGATGCCAGGTGGGTTTCACATGCTTTAGTCGAGGAATATAAAGGATTGCTTGGAAGTGATAATACAGATGAAAATTCAGCTTCTCCTCGCGATTATCTGGAAAAGATATTTCAGATTCCTTATTGGGTTCGCAGGATGCATGGCGATGCAACAAAAAAATATGCTGTAGAACTAATTGGAACTGTTGAAGAACTATCGTCTCAAATGGATAGTGAAGAAATAAAAGAAAGAGTTTCACCGGAACCGGAACCAGAAAAAGTTGAAGTAGATGGAACAATTGTTTCGCAAAATGATTTAAAAGGTGATAGTGTGCCAGAGGAGCCAGTAAAAGAGTTAGATGAAAATGTTAGTGCAGTAAAAGAAAATACATCTGAAAATGAGCTTAGCATAAAAGTAATTAATATTGATCCTAATCCCGAAAGTCTTAAAATATCTTCATATGAAAGAGATTTTATAGAGCTACTATCTCCATTTGCAGGAGATTCACCCAGAACAATTAAAAGATTTATCAATGTTTATAAGCTTCTAAGGGCAGGTTTGTCGAGTGAAACTCTTAATCGACTAGTAGGCACTAACGGTGAATCTCAAATTTACAGAGCAATTATTGCCCAATTAGCAATTGTAACAGGGGCTCCTGTTTTAGCTGATACATATTTTGAACTACTAGGCCCAATTGAATCAACAATACCAGAAAAGCCTAGCATACTGCTAGATCTGCTTTGTAAGAAACAGAAAGTAATAAACTCTAAAGAACAAAAGTCGGTAATTGGACCATTAAAGGAATTGGTCGAAGTTGGCAATAGTCTGGAAATGATTCAAGAAATGAGAATAAGAGCCAGTTTGGTCAAGCGCTATTCTTTTAGCGCCCGACCATTCCTATATTAACTTGGTGTTTGTGTGCTTTTTTCAAGCTGATACACGCGCTTTTTATATCGGTTAATCTCATCGTGTAGTTTTCGTACTACTTGTTCTTCTCTTTCACGTGCTCTGCGCCGGTTTTCATGAAGCTCATTTTTGAGTTCTTCTATTTCCCGCTTCGATTTTCTTGTTATTTTATTACTTCTTTTAAATAGAATAAATAAAAGAGAAGCTAAGAATAGAAGTCCAATTGCAGTGGTCCACATAATAGAGTTATATGCTGCTTTACTTGTTGAAATACCTATTATGTTTATGTTGTCTCGTAATTCTATTGCTTGTGCAAGCTCATTCTGAGTTGATGCCAAAACAAGGTTTAATGAATCAAGTTTTTTTGCTTTCTGAGTTATTTGAGTTTTAGAGTTGTAGAGTTCGGATGTCAAGCCGTCAATAGTGTCAGAAATGTGATTCTTTAAGGCAAATAAAGATGTCGATTTTACAACCCTGTAGTCGTTATATTGGGTCGATTTTTTAATTAGATAATTAAATTGTTCTTTGATTCTTCCAGTGTCGAGCGGAGTGGAATCTGTTGCGTTTAAAGTGCTGCATAATAGCAATATTACTATTATTGCAGGAGATACCCTGAATAGTTTCATGTTTGTGTGGTTTGTTAGTAGTTGTCAAAAACTCATAAATCCGTTTCTCATCATCTTCACAAAAGAGAGATGTAAATTCCCAATTAAACTTTATTTTCTATTGGGAGAGAATGCCGAAAAGAAGAGTTTTCTAGTTAGCATTGTTACAAATTAGTTAGGTAACGCAATATTATATATATTATTGCATAAAAGTAGGAGTTTTTTAACTTTAAAAGGTAAGTCTTTGTTTGACAGTTACTTGCAAAAATGTTTTTTGTTGAAATTGGTGTTTTCAATATCTTAGTTTAACTCGGATAAAACATTAGAATTATTAATAACCCTGATTCGAGTTTAAATGTATAGTTTGTGGTTGAAAGAGAATAAAGCAACAGAACTTTTAAGCTCTGTTGCTTTATTTGGGCGATACATATGAAATGATGCTTTTCGAGCAGGACTCTAATTAAGGATATCGTTCTATTTTTCGTCTTCTAACTCAATAAGTTGGTTTTTCATATCTGTTGTTTTGTCATTATCACTTTTTGAGTCTTCGTTGGTTCTTGATCTTTCTCTGGTTCTATCTTGATTTTTTTCTCTTTCTCTCAGGTGCATCTCAGATTCTTGTTTCTGCATTTCTTTAGCCATTTTCTCTAATTCAAGTTGGGCTTTTTGAATCTCTTTTTGGGCTTCTTTTATTTCTTCCTTAATTCTTGCTTTTTCCTCTTCAGTAATTGCTTTTTGTGCTTTATGCTTTAGCTGCTCTGTTTGCTTCATTGTTTCCTGAGCTTCAAACATGGCCTCCTGTGATTCTTTCATTGCTTCCTGAGCTTCGAACATGGCTTCTTGCGATTCCATTATTGCTTCCTGCGACTCAATCATCGCATCTTGCATTATATCTTCCATGTCGATTGCTTGAATAGCTATTGATGCTTGTTGCATTGCCATTTCGATTATACCTCCTAAATCAACTGCCTCCATGGTAGTTCTAGCAATTTCAAGTGCATCTAAGGCAATTTCAGGTACATCAACTTCCATTGCAATTTCCGTTTTTGCTTCTTCCATTGCTTCACTAATTATTTGATTTATATCAATTTCTGAAAGTGCTGAATTGGCTGCTTCCATTGCTGTTTCCATTATATCAGTCATTTCAATTTCTTTAAATGCAAGTTCCAGGCTTTCATTTATTAACTGGGATAGCTCTTCGTTATTTTGAGTATAAGCAATTTCCATCAATTGTTCCATCTCTTCAGGTACTTCAGGAGCTTCGAGAACCTTATCTTCAATTACACGATTAATACTGTCGGTGTTAACTTTAGGAGGAGGATCAACTTTGGCTGGTTTAGATGGACCAGATTCCAAACTTTGTGGTCTTGGTATTGTGTCTAGTTCGCGCTTTAAATTTTCTCCATCAATTGTAAAAGATAGAAGAATAAGACTAAAGAAAATTATTGATGCAGCTATAAATCCTTCGGTTACATTGTTTTTCATGGTATTCTGGTTTTTAATTCGTTTAACTCTGTCTAATAATCCGCCTTTGTTTATTGAAAATGCCATGGCATAGTTTGGCGAACTTTTTGTGTTTAGTTCCTGGGCTGTAGCAAGTGCTTTAATATAATTTAGTTTATCTCCAGTGCATTGAATAGCAAGATCATCGCAACTATGTTCGCGCTCATTTCGAATTATTCGGCTAATTAGCCAAACTGCCGGATGGTAAAAGAATACAGCCTCAATTACCGATTGAATAATATTGAATAAATAATCGTGTCGTTTTAAATGTGCTAGTTCATGCGCTATTACGGCTTCGATTTCTTTATTGCTTAGTCCAGTCATTAAGCTTATAGGTAGAATTACTACGGGTTTGAAATATCCCAGAAGCATAGGAATTTTTACCACTGCTGATTGAAGCAACTCAACACTTTTTGTTATTCCTAGTTTGTCGCTGATTTCATTAAACTTGTTGAGCCAGAATTCTTCGGGTATAGTAATTTGTCTGGTTCTTAATTGCTGCAAGTGAATTACTCCTCCTACCATTCGGAAAAGGAAATAAAACATTCCCAGAATCCATAAAGCAAATACAATAGGAAAGTTTCTTTGCATGAATGCCCTGAACTTAATTGTATTTATTGATGAAAATATGGGGCTTGAACCCGAACCATTTTCAATTGAAAGTTTGCTCTTTAGTAATTCCTTTAATTCTAATGGGTTGTTAATGAGAGTCTCTCTTATTGCTACTTTTTCTTTTGCAAAGGTGTACGATTTATGGGCTGTAAATGCTGAAATAATAAGGCATATTATTAATCCGGAAAAGGCAATTAAATAACGAACCCTTGGGGAGTATTTTTTCATAAGAAATAGAACAAATACCAGAATTAAAAGTACAACGGTTGCCTGCCATAAGGAATGAAACAAAGTCCATCCAATGGTTTCTATAAGTTCTTCGGGGAATAGAGATTGTATGAAGTTCATGGCTATTTTTCGTTTTCTAGTTGCTTGATGATTTCCTTAATTTCATCTAATTCTTCGCGCGAAGTTTTCTTGTTTCCGAGAAGTTGCATTACCAGACTGGAGGCTGATCCACCAAAGGTTGTGTCGACGAAACGATTAAGCAGTGAGTTTTGTGTTTCTTCTTTTCTGAACACGGCAAAATAGAGATGACTTTTTCCTTTTAGCTCACGTTTAAGGAGTCCCTTGCTTGTCATATTCTGCATTATCTTTAATGCGGTTGTGTAACCAATATCTTTTTTCTCTGAAAGTTGTTCGTGGATTTCTTTTACTGTAAGTGGTTCTTCTTTCCAAAGAATACTTAATATTTCGAGCTCTGCTGTGGTGGGAGTTATCTTTTTTTGTTCCATAGTTTCTTATCTACGATGTTTGTCGTACAAATATATACGACAATTGTCGTAATAAAAAATATTTCATCAAAAAAAGTATCGAAAAGTTTAAATTTATCTCTTAGTGAGCAGAGTATCTTATTATTAGAGCTTTGTGTTTTTATCACAAAGTACACGAAGAAGATTTTACAGAGTATGCGAATTTTCTGTTATTTTTCTTAGTGAACTTAGTGTCTTCTTAGTGGATCTTTGTGTTTATTTTTACCACGAAGACCACGAAGAAGTTTTCACAAAGTAGTTAAATTATAAGTTATCTTTTCTTAGTGAGCTTAGTGTCTTCTTAGTGGATCTTTGTGTTAATTTTTACCACGAAGAACACGAAGAAGTTTTTACAGAGTAATTGAATTATAAGTTATCTTTTCTTAGTGAACTTAGTGCCTTCTTGGTGGATCTTAGTTTTTTTTACCACGAAGAACACGAAGAAGTTTTTACAGAGTAATTGAATTATAAGTTATCTTTTCTTAGTGAACTTAGTGCCTTCTTGGTGGATCTTTGTGTTAATTTTTATCACAAAGTACACAAAGTAATTTTCACAAAGAACACGAAGATAAAGTTTCTCATTTCTTAGTGAACTTAGTGTCTTCTTAGTGGATCTTTGTGTTAATTTTTACCACAAAGAACACGAAGAAGTTTTCACAAAGTAGTTAAATTATAAGTTATCTTTTCTTAGTGAACCTAGTGCCTTCTTAGTGGATCTTAGTGTCTTTTTTATCCACAAAAAGCGCGAAATATTTTACTTGTTAAATGCCATGTTCGTTACATAACTTGTCAATTTCTTGCCATGTTTTTCCTCGGCTAAAATTAGCAGCAAACTCAGCGGTTTTGTTTTCGATTAATAATTGATAGATTCCCAAATGCTTTATTCTTTTCTTAAGAATGGCTTTTGTTTTATTTTCTTCAGCAACCATTCCAGCATATATAATGCTTAAAACTTTATCGAATAAAAGGGAATCTTCTGCGTACTTTTTAGACAGGTTTGTTACAGTATCTAAAATCAATTTTTGGATACTATTTGTAGTCACAAAGTAAATTTCCAAGAAATCAATATAAACTGTTCCCTTGCCATATTTATTTCCTAAATTGGTTATGGAATTGAAATAGTCTACATCTCGCGGGGCAGTTCTTTTACCATCTGGTTCGATCATATAGATACACCAATCATCAAATTTTCCTTTCCCAAATTCTATATAGCTAGTGTCGGAAAAAGTTTTTATATGAGTTGCCATGCAAGTGAAAAAGTAAATTGCAGAATCCTATGCCCAATCTATTGGCATTTTACCCTTTACTTGTTCATTGGTTCGTAACTCGAAGTGGGGAGCATCCCAGCCTAATTTATCATCAGGTTCAAGTAAGCCATTTCCATCAAGGTCTTTAGCTGACCAGAAACCACCCCAGTGAAGATGAAATCCTTGTTTATCTTCAAATTCTTCCCAAACTTCGAAGGCTGTTTTTGCTATTGCCAGAAATGCTTGCTTGTTTTCCCACGTATAGTTTCCATTAATGTAGGGAACAAAATCAATTGCTTTGCCTGTTTGGTGGAAACTCTTTTTTATAGTTCCATCGCATTGAGAATAACCTTTGTCGAATAACTCTTTTTGCATTTCAGCAGTTCGTAAACCACCAGTTTTAAGAATACCGAAGTCGAAAGGAGATTTTGCAATTGTATCGTTTGCTAACTTTTGCAGTAGTTCATGAACTTCTGCAATTCTTGCTTTTGAGCCTTGTCCGAAAGTAAACATAACTTGTTGGATTTAGTTACACATAATTTATACACCCACAAGTTAGTAAACTGAGCTATATTTTTCAAATAACTACTTAACTAAAAAGAAGTGAGACAGAAATTATATAAACCTTATTTGACCGGGATGAACTATTCACATTAAGTTGAGCTGTTCTTGAACAACGGCGCTCAGAGTAGTTTTCTTACAGGCACAAATTATATAAATTAAATTGCTTTTAAATTCGATTCTTCGGTCTTTGTGTTGAGATTAATGATAGTTTCTTTGATGATATATCGTCCGATTGTTGTGGGGTGGTTCAATAACAAAATACTATTGAAAATAGATACTGATTCTACTCCTGGCATCATTTTGGAAGAAACTGAGGCCGCCGTAAATGGTTTTATCTGAAAGCTGAGATGACTTTGCAGAATGGAGCACAAATAATTACAGTAGCGCTACTTTAATTATTGAAAATCATATAGAATTAATTTGGAGGTGCCTACAAGATTGAAATAGATTCAATGTAAAATTTCAGATTCTGATATTAAAATGTTAATTGTAGTTGCTTTAATTATTTTTTGCAAAACTGTTTTTTTTTATAAAAGGATTTCTTCAAGATCATCAGCGTAATCGAATTGAAGATCTTCATGCAAAGAGCTTAGAGTTTTGCTAATTTTTACTATTTGTCTGTCGTAGATATTTCCAAGTATTCTACTTCTCTTAATAGGAATATGTCGGTCTTTTAAGCTTTTACAGAAATAGATGAGAAGTTCAACTTCTGTTTGTTTATTTGCTGAATACCGTATGTATTTATTGGTCATATTAAGCACCTTTCTAACCGTTTTTTTTATTAGATAGATGTTACTGTTGTTTAAAGTCGAGAATTGATCATCTATCTCGCTTTTCACACTCTCGATATAGCCATTTTCATTATCAAACTCAAACAATAAATAGGTGAGTAATTCTTTGTTTTCTTTTTTATGTTTTGCAATCCTAATACAAAATTCAATTATCTGATCCGGATGGCGAAGTTTGAGTTCTTTTTTAAGGTTACTTATTGTTGATGCTTTCATGTAAATCAATAAAGGTATTCAAAGGCACTTTTATAAGCACCAATTTCATTTATGTAATCTAAAAACTCACTGTAAAATGGGTGTTTGCCAATTGTAGCACTATCTCCAATAATTACGAGCTTTTTGCGTGCCCGGGTCATGGCTACATTCATTCTTCGAACATCACTTAGGAATCCAATTTCACTTTTCTCGTTGGAGCGAACAAGACTAATATAGATAATATCCCGTTCTTGTCCCTGAAAAGAATCAATAGTATTTATTGAAATCTTTTTAGCAATTGTATCGTCTACAGGTTTTCGATCTTCAAAGCTTTCTTGCATTAGGCTCACCTGAGCTTTATACGGAGAAATAATTCCTATTTTATCAATGTTGTCCAGCATGTTAAGTGTATCAATGCTTTCAAGGTATTGAGCCAAGTGTTTGAAAAGTAGGTTCATTTCTTCAGTATTGAAAGAGCTTTTGCTTTCAGAATTTGTTTGCTCAAAATAGCCAGTGCCGGCTGTATCAATAAATTCTACGGGTAGGTCTTCGGGTAGTATTAACCAATCTGCCACATTTTTATTTGCGATAAGTTCATTTTTATAGAAAAAACGATTAGAAAAACCCATTATTTGAGAGTTCATCCTATACTGTTCAACCAACATTGTATCTACTTTGTTATTGAGTATAGTTTTTTCAAACAGTGTAGTGGAGAGTCCGTTTTTTGCAGCTTCGAACGATTTAATAGTAGGGGGCAACTGGCAATGATCTCCTGCTAATATAACCCGGTCAGATTTTATTATTGGAAGCCAGGTTGCTGGTTCTAATCCTTGAGCTGCTTCATCAATAAATACAGTGGAAAAATGCAAGTTTTTAATTGACTGATTATTTGCACCTACTAGAGTTGTGGCAACAACCCGTGTTTTTCCAATAATATCTTCCTTAATATAATCGGAAAGGAGGTTAGCTTCTGCTTTAAATCTTTTTGCTTCAGAAAAAAGTAATCTGCGTTGTTCGCGTTCTTCTGGTCCGAAGTTCCTTTTATATTTATGGGCAAGCTTTCGATATTCATCAGCACTTTTCCGTAGCGATTTAAGTTCTTTATATTGTTTGTGGCTGGTAATTTTTGCATCCAGAGTTTTGCTTAGTATTTCGTTTGTTACTCTGGCAGGATGCCCAATTCGAACGACATCTACTTTGTATTCGCCAAGTTTTTCGACAATTAAATCTACTGCTGCATTACTTGGAGCACAGACAAGTATTTGTGTCTCTCTTTTTAAAGTTTGAATAATAGACTGTATGAGTGTAGTTGTTTTTCCGGTTCCCGGGGGACCATGGATTATTGCTACATCTTTGGCGTTTAGAACATTTGATAATGCTAAATTTTGGCTATCGTTAAGCTCCGATAATTGAATTGAGCTTTGTTCTTCAGTCCTTGCTTTCTGATTTCCTAGTATAATCTGTTTTAGTTCATCAATTCTATTGTCTTCAGAGGCTATTAACTGTATAAGACCCTTTTCCATTTCACGATAAGCATTCTCATCAAACAGCAGCTGTATGCCAAGCTTACCATCATATATCCAATCGGGTTCGTCATCGGCGTTTAAGGTTATGAGCATTTCGTGATCGCGTACCTGATTTACTACACCACTAATCGATTCAGTTTCTTCATTATTATCATGGGCATTTGAAAAGAAGTTGACTAGTTTACCTGATTGAAATGCGTGTGAATCGCGGTGCTCCTGTTTTCTTGAAACTCTTACCATTAAACGTTCGGCAGAGCTATAGCTAGATTTTTCAATTCTTACCGGATACCAGCATACTCCACTTTTACGTCGTTCTTCGAAAGAAGTATTTCGTATTTTCTGTTTGTACTGATTTAAATCTTCCTCTTTTTCAAGTTTTAATAATCCGATTAGTTTCTTTAATTCTTCTTGTACTTCTTTTCTTGTCATGCTAAAAAAAATAGAATGCGAAGATAGTAAATGGGATTTTAGGAAGTGAATTGCGCAAAAAAAAACAGGACAATCGTTTCGAATGTCCTGTTTACCCTAACTAACCTAAAAAATCTATGAAAAACTTTTTTTATTTATTCTATGAGTAATTTTTATTCTGTAACTTATATGGATTGTACGTGAGTATTTACAAAAAGGTTATAGGTGTAAATACTTATTTTAAAAAAATATTTGATCCAATTAATTCTTTAGTAATAAAGAGAAGATTGTTGGGATTTTAGAATTAAGCTACAAACTGAATTCCAAAAGATTATCCTGGATAACAACATCTGAAAAACCAATTTCTTTTTGAATCCATTGAATTGTCTTTTCATGATAAATGAAAACATGGGTTATGTCATTTTTATAAAACCATTTATGAAAATCAATACTTTCATTATAAATACTGGTCATACAATAAAGTTTCCCTTTTGGTTTCAAAAGCTTTTTTAGAAGCTGAAATTCTTTCTTTGGGTAGTGGAAATGCTCAATTACCTCACAACAAGCAATGTAGTTGTAATGTTTTTTTAATAATTCCGGGAAATTATGAAAGAAAGGGTCATAAAGCTTAATTGAATAATTATGGTCGACGAGAATCTTAGCAATTACCGGACCTGTACCTGCGCCAAAATCAAGTCCAACATCTTTAGGGGTGAAATTTTGAAGTATCGCAGAAGTAATAGGGGAGACAAATTTTTGATAGCCTTGATTTTCAATATCGTTATTATGTTTCTGATACCGCTGTTTTTCAGTTTCAGAATCTGGTATCAAACTCTTATCAACATATATTCCAAAGCATATTGTGCATTGGTGATACAGCCTCTTTTTTGACTGATAAAAGACTTTTCCATTTCCATTGCAAAGAGGACAGTTATGGGACATATTTAGATGGGAGCTGATATATTATTGAACAAAGATAGATAAATATAAAAGCTTCCCGATTGCTTTAAAGAAAATATAAATTCATCTTTTAATCTTTATTTCTGGCAATTCGAAATCCAAGGTCATCAATTTTAAAAGCAACTGGATGACTTCTTCTGCGATTTGTGGCTAAACAACCTCTTTCTTCATCGTTCCAACCTCCACCTCGAAATATTCTATATGAACCATAAACAGTTTCATCATATATGTCAGAACACCATTCCCAAACATTTCCTAACATATCATACAACCCCATTTTGTTAGGTTCCTTTGTTCCTATTGGGTGGGTTTCTCCGTTAGAATTTTCTTTGTACCAGGAAATCAAATTTATATCACCATATCTAACCTCGTTATTGCCAGCTTTACAAGCAAATTCCCATTCAGCTTCGGTAGGTAATCGAAATCCATTTGCTTTGCTATCGAATTTTATTTTCTCTTTCTTATTATCAATTATGTAGGATGGATTTAAGCTAAATTTTTCTGAAAGTAAATTACAAAACTCAATAGAATCCATCCATGAAACAGATTCAACAGGTCTCATCTTTCCTAAAAATTCGCTGGGATTCTTTTTGGTTATTGCTTCATATAATTCCTGCGAAATCAAATACCTTGAAAGGAAAAATGGTCGAACCTTTTCTGTCCATTGTTTTTTCAATCTATCATCGCGCAATGTGATTTCTCCTTTTGGAATTTCGACCATAAAGTCAGCTGTAAAATCTGATATATTACTTACATTATTATTCATTATTTTATTTCAAAGCTTTCTTTTTTCTTCTATTACTAATGCGTCTGTTTAGGTTTGATAACTATGCTGTATCTAAAATGGGGGCATTAAGTTAATTTAAATTCCCCTTTCTTACTAATCTCCTTTCGAAACATAGAATTGATTATGTCAATATTTTTTTTTCGAGTTTAATTAGGACCTCCTTTTCAAACTCTTTTAAGAATTTAATCGAGCTTTCAGTAGTAATTTGGCTAAAAACATTGCTATTGGCGATATGCTGCAAACATTATTAATTACATCAATAATTGTACATTCGATTTGCGATTTGTAAAAAACTATTGTACTCCTTGCACAGATGCTGGGAGGATTATTGTAAGTATAATTGAATAACATAGCTGGCATGGAAAAGATATCTAGATGGTTCGAAACCTGAAATTAAAAGGTGAAAAATAAAACCTGAGATGTTATCGAAATAATTTATGGATTAAGTACATTACGATAATAAAAATATGGTTGCTATCTGCGCATCATAAAGTATACGGGGTTCAGATGTTTTCGTAAACACCCCAAAGAAGAATAGTTTCTATAAAAACATTTTTTACTTTTGCTTCAAAGAATTTGAAATGGATACCACAGAGATTTTAATAAATATCAGAAAAATTGTTCGCTCAATTGATATAGAATCAAAGAAAATTCAAAAAGAATATGGTGTAAGTATTCCACAAGTTTTATGCTTAAGTTTTTTGCACGAATCTTCTAATTATCAGGCAACACAGGGTGAAATACGTAAGTTTCTGAATTTAAATTCCAGTACAGTTAGTGGAATTATTAATCGTTTAGAGAGAAAAGGACTTCTGGCTCGATTACCAAAATCAGGAGATAAAAGGGTTGTTAATATTGCTTTGACATCCTCTGGAGATAATCTATTAAGTACCATACCATCACTTCTACACGAACAATTGTCAGAAAAACTTCAAAAACTTGAAGCTTCTGAGATTGCAAAAGTAGAAGAAAGCTTAGAAACTCTTATTCAACTACTGGATATTGAACAGGTTGAAGCATCACCACTTATTACATTAGATAGTGATTTAGAGAGTGTTGATGAGAGTGAGTTGAATTCGGAATAAGTTCGAAACTACATAAAAAGGATATAAGAATACTAATATTAACAGAATAATATTAGTATTCTTATATCCTTTTTGTAATTTTGTTCGTGTAGAAACAAAATTACATTTATGATATACAATAATGTACAAAAAGAGATTGCAAACAAACTTGATGGTAGCCCAAAGTTATCTAATTGGAGAGATTGGAAGTGGCAGATAAAGCATTCTATAAGATCAATAGAAGAGTTTGAGTATTTAACAGGTATAAAATTTAAAGACAAAGAAAAGACTGAATTAAAAAGAACTTTTGAAAAGTTTCCTTTATCTATAACACCCTATTATTTATCGGTAATAGATAAAAAGAATTATATTAACGATCCTGTTTTTAAACAAGCTTTTGGCGGTGTTGAGGAGTTAACAACCCTTCAATCAGAACACGTTGATCCCTTGTCAGAGGATAAGGATAGTCCGGTAGAAGGTATTACTCACAGATACCCAGATAGAGTATTATTTCAAGTAAGCAATATTTGCTCTATGTATTGCAGGCACTGTACAAGAAAACGTAAAGTAGGTGATATTGATTTTGTGCCATCTAAAAACCAGTTGTCTGCAGGAATTGAATACATAAAAAACACCCCACAAGTAAGAGATGTTCTACTTTCTGGAGGCGATCCTTTTATGCTTCCGGATGACAAAATAGATTGGTTGCTTTCTGAAATCAGCCAAATTCCACACGTTGAAATAATTCGTATAGGAACAAGAATGCCGGTTGTGCTTCCTTACAGAATTACTGATAACCTAATTTCAATTTTAAAGAAGTATCAGCCTCTTTGGATAAACACACATTTTAACCACCCGAACGAAATAACAGCTTCGGCAAAAGAGGCTTTAGCTAAATTAGCTGATGGAGGTTTTCCTTTGGGAAATCAATCGGTTCTGTTGGCCGATGTGAATGATTGTCCAAGAATTATGAAATCGTTGCTACACAAACTAGTTCAAAGCAGGGTGCGTCCATATTACTTATATCAATGTGATTTATCAGAGGGTTTATCTCATTTCAGAACCCCTATTGGTAAAGGAATTGAAATAATGGAAAGTCTTATTGGACACACTAGCGGATTTGCACGTCCAACATATGTGATTGATGCTCCGGGCGGAGGGGGTAAAATACCTGTTATGCCAAATTATATCATATCATGGTCAACTAATAAAGTAATATTAAGAAACTACGAAGGTGTGATTACAACATACAAAGAACCCGATAGCTATGAACCGAGAATGTGTGACCGTGACTGTGATAATTGTAACTTAGATTTGAACTTGAGTGAAATAGATGAATCTGAGGCTATTGGAATTGAAAAGCTTCTATCTGATTCTTGTGATACTATCTCCTTAATACCCGAGGATAATGAAAGACTTCAGAGGAGAGATGAGAATGAATGATATAATAGAAGTTGTTGGAAAGGGGTCAATAATACAGCATGGAAAACTTAATGACAGGATTTATTTAATGAAACTTGATGAGCGAGATATTGACATTGTTTTATCTGAAATATCTATGCTTGCAAATAATAACAAATATTCAAAAATATTCTGTAAGATACCTAAATACATTGCGCCTATATTTTTTGCTAATGGTTACCTGCTGGAAGCTTATATTCCAAAGTTTTACAATAATCTTAACGATGTTTTCTTCGTTTCTAAATTTCTAAATTCTGATAGGTTGCTAAATATTGAGAAAGAACAATTATTAGGTCTATATAAGCAACTTTCTGTTAAACCGGTTGAAAATAAAAACCTAAAAAGGAAAACATCAGCATATTCTGCTAGAAAACTTCTCAAATCAGATATTGATCAAATAACAGATATTTACAAGCAGGTGTTTGAGACTTATCCATTTCCGATTCACAATCCAGAATACATATTAAAAACGATGGAAGAAAATGTTCAATATTTTGGAGCAGAAAAAGATGGGGAATTAGCAGCGCTTTCATCGGCAGAAATTGATTTTAAAGGAGGAAATGCAGAAATGACCGATTTTGCAACCCACTTCTCTCACACTGGGAATAATTTATCTAAAATGTTATTAAGAACGATGGAACAAGAAATGAAAGAACAAGGAATAACAGTGCTTTATACAATTGCACGGCTAAATTCTTTCCCAATGAACAAAACTTTTATTCAAAACGGCTACCAATATTCAGGAACTCTTATAAAAAACACCAATATTGCCGGGAAAATCGAGAGTATGAACGTTTATCACAAATACATTTAGTATGTCGAATATATGTCAATATGTAAAAAAATGCTCTGTGTTTAATGGGGTAGTAGCAACAAATGGAACTTCATTAACGGTTTACAAAAATGTATTCTGTCGCAGGGGGATTAGAGGTTGGAGTAATTGCAAACAGTACTTAGAATTTAAAGTTGAAGCTCTTTGAAAGGTCGCAGGTTATATTGGTAATAGCAAATCATATTGTCTTTAACGAATAATTGAAATATAAAATGCAGAACAGTCTTTATATTATCAGCTTGCAATCAACCTATAAAAACTGCTAATCTAGGATGAAAGATATAATACATTCGATAGTTTTGCTTTTGGTTTTACTTAACCCCTTTTTACTTATTGTTTATCTTATAGATATAGTAAAAAAGAAAAACATCAAAGAGTTTTCTAGAATATTATTGCGAGCTGGTCTTATAAGTTTTATTGTATTTACTTCATTTGCCATATTGGGAGATACCATTTTCAATCATGTGTTTAATGCTAGTTTTGCTTCCTTTCAGATATTTGGAGGTATTGTGTTTCTTTTAACAGGAATACAATTCGTTTTTAAGGGGAGTGCCTCAATTGAAACTTTAAGAGGAGAATCAAAACATATTGTCGGAGCCATAGCTATGCCAATTTTTATTGGTCCAGGAACAATAAGTTACAGTGTTTTAATTGGAGAACGGTTAAGTAAAACGAATGCAATATTGGCCATTGCTTTAACTTTAATAATATGTATTTCTATTATCATGCTTTTAAAGAAACTACATGATAAGATACACGGAAAAAAAGAAGAGTTAATAGAGCAATATATTGATATTTCAGGTAGGGTAATCGCTTTACTGTTGGGCACAGTATCTATAGAATTAATTATGTCAGGAATCATTTTCTGGGTAAATAACAAATTTTAATTGAATGCACTTCATTGATATAAGCATTTTTGTCTTATACCTGATTGCTATGTTAGGTGTTGGATTCTATTTCATGAAAAAGAATACTTCTACAGATGATTATTATGTAGGAGGAAGGAAACTTAGTAGTTTACATATTGGACTTTCAGTGGTTGCAACCGATGTTGGAGGTGGCTTTTCAATAGGCTTGGGCGGCTTAGGTTTCGCAATGGGTATTTCAGGTAGTTGGCTGCTTTTTACTGGATTAATTGGAGCCTGGCTGAGTGGAGTGTTGTTAATACCAAAGGTGTCTGATTTAGCGCGTAAAAATGGCTTTTTATCATTCCCCCAATTTCTTGAATTTGTGTTTGACAAAAGAGTAGCTCTACTAGCTGGCTTGATTTCTGCAATAGGATACATAGGCTTTACCAGTTCACAATTTCTTGCAGGGGCAAAATTGGCATCATCAACATTTTCAGATTTAACACTAAATCAAGCCTTATTGATAATGGGGATTGTGGCTGTTATCTATACTGTATTAGGTGGTTTAAAAGCTGTAATCTATACCGATACTATTCAATGGATAGTTTTATTGGCAGGCTTAATATTTGTTGGCTTACCTTTTGCTTATGTGAAAATTGGTGGCATAGAGGTTATTAAAGCAACATTAGCTCCTTCATTTTTAAGCCTTAGTTCAATTACATGGCAAATGCTTGTAAACTGGATGTTTACCATTATTCCGATCTGGTTTATTGGCATGACATTATACCAAAGAATATATGCAGCAAAAGATACTAAAACAGCTCAGAGAGGATGGTTTATTGCAGGCTTGTTTGAATATCCACTTATGGCATTTGTAGGTGTACTTTTAGGTATGTTTGCCCGTGTAGCAATGGAAAATGGTTTGCTGTCCGGTTATTCTCTAGCAAACCTTGATGCTGAAATGGGGTTACCAATACTGTTAAGAACCATACTGCCGGTAGGTTTTTTAGGCATTGTATTGTCAGCTTATTTTTCTGCTATTATGTCAACCGCAGATAGCTGTTTAATGGCTGCATCTGGAAATATTTTAACGGATGTTCTAAAAAAACATGATTCAAAGAACGGTTTGCGATATTCTCAGATACTTACTCTGGTTATAGGGATTTTAGCTTTGCTAATTGCTGTAATAAAGACTAGCGTATTAGAATTGATGCTGCATTCATACTCATTTATGGTATCAGGAATGATTGTTCCAGTACTGGCAGCATTATTTCTTAAGAAACCTAATTCTATTGCGGCATTTGTCTCTATGATTGTGGGTGGATGCACCACGTTAACAATAATATTTATAAAAACAAAAATAGATGTTAGTTTGCCTTTAGGTTTAGATGCGAATATTTTTCCTGTTTTGTGCATTGCATGACCCAGAATTAAATTTTCATATTTAGCAGTTGATTTTGGATTTCAGATGGTTGTAAGATTTTAGTTTTTATTTGTCTGGATTTTGGAAGAGTGTAACGTAGTTGCCTGATTTCTTTAATTTGTTCAAGGGCTTTCTCGGGCGATAGTTTGACATTGTTTAGTTTAAGCAATCTTTCAAGCTCTTTGTATAGTGCGTATGCAGTAAAGCAGATGCATATATGAGCTTCTATTCTTTCTTTAATCCGATGATATATTGGCCGTATCCGTAGATCAGTTTTGGATATTCTAAATGCCTTTTCTACTTGCCATAATTGACTGTAATTTCCAATAATATTTTTTCTTGACAGATGAGTATTGGTTACATAGCCTTTTAAACCATCCCATACGCTATCTGCATGGTATTTTTCGTAATCAATTGTGACTTTAATTTCTCCAGTGAGCGTTAGGTACTTATTATATCCACGATTATTAATATGATCCTTATTTAATTTACCAGAGGCAACTCTTTTTTCAAGTCTTTTCAAGCCTTTGTCTCGATTCTTTTTATCATTATGAGCTCTTTTAGAAGAGTAGCTAATTATCAATCGTCCATTTTTACTTTTCAGTTCTTTAGGGTTATCTTCTTTTACGTCTAAAGCAATAACTTTAGCCTTAATTTCTTCCGTTTCATTTTTAATTCGACCACCAAGAATAAATTCATATTGGTGTTCTTTTAACGCATTAATATTTTTTTGAGATAATAGAGCCGCATCAGCAATAATGATAGGTTTCCCAATATTAAACTTCTGTTGAAAAGCTTCAAGAACTGGTATTAATGTTTTTGTTTCAGATGTATTTCCTTCAAATATTTGGTAACCGATCGGATAGCCATGATGGCTAACCAGCAGTCCAATCATAATTTGCGGTTGTTGATGCTTTCCATCTTTATTAAATCCAGGTATTCTAAAATCATCTTCTTCGGACGCTTCAAAATACAATGTGGTCATATCATAGAATACAACTCCGATATTGCCTTTTAAAAGGCGATTAGTGTATTCAAAAGTAAGTCGTTCTATCTCAGGCTTTAGTTTAGAGTTGAGTTCATCAAGATATCTATAAATCGTATGCACACTTACGTCTGTATTTAAGTGTTGCCTGAAATAATCAACAGTCTTTAACTTGCTTCCTGGATAAACTAGTCGACATAAAACTAAATTGCGAAAATAATTGCATGACCCATCATCTGGAAAATTAAAGAGCCGATATATTTTGCCTAAAATTAATTCAGAGCCAACTATTTGTAAATGGTCATTTGCAATACTATTTACGAAGCTCTCAACAATCAAATCATCATGCTCAACAAAAAGAGATTCCATTCCTTGAAGCCTTGCTATCTCTTGCTTAGCTATAACAATAAGCAAGTCTTCTTCTTTCTTATTATTTGCAACACCAACAGTTTTAATTATCTTATTTAATCTGTTAATTTTTTGAGCAATTTGGATACTGACAGATCCACTTCGATTCTTGTTTTTTCTAACAAACATACCTTAAAAATAGCTCCGCATGACCCAAAAAGCAAATTTTAAATCAATAACATATTGATAATCAACAGTGCGATTTTAGGTCGTCGATGTGGTGCTCAAAACAGGAGATGCGAATATTTTTGGAATTGGAGCAGCATTAATAGCGTATATTATTGCAAACCTAAGTTATAATGTTAGTAGTTATAGGCACGGATCCGGCATTACGCAGAAATGATCAAAAAAAACTTTTGCGGCTTGTGTAAACATTAGTGGCCGAATTCAAAGCGCCATTCGTATCCGTTTGCTTGCGTAGCAAGCAACTAGCAGTTTGTTTGAGTAATTGTATATTGTTTTGCAACAGCATCATCCCGGCCATTAAGTTTACATTTTGTTGTGGGTTGGGCATGTTTATTCGTAAATAATTTTTCTTCCAAACCTTTTATCAATCCCTATACCTTTTCGTGCTTCATACTCATCCTCCCAAATCTCAATATAAAAATGGCTAAAAAGAATTGAATAAAATATTGTACTATCAGCCATATCTAGTTTATCAGATCTTACAACTATCTTATGTCGCCCAGGATTTACCTGAACATGATGTAGTTTCCCGAAATATCCGTAATTTATTGTATCAACAGTGTCTTTTATAAGAACCTTGTTGTCAACAATAACTTCAATGTCATAAGGAGTTTTATCTTCCAAATGATTTGCAATATTTATGAAAGTATTGTACTTGCTAATATACCCTACTCTTATAATGTTTAATAGCAACAAAGCAATGACTCCATAAATCAAAATCCTTTTTCGTTTTACTTTCATTTTATTCAATTAATTCGAAATGGCCCTTAGCTGGATTGATAAGAATATCACAATCACAAATCTTAACTTTATCACTTTTAATCCAGACTAAATTATCTTGATTTTTTAAATACCAATCATTAACTCTGATTTTAAACTTTTGTCGATTATTAAAGTCAGGTCTAGTATAATTCCAATATCCCCAGAATCCATCTCTAAGTTCAGGATTTTCTTTATCCTCAGCAAAATCAAGTACCGGTATGTCCCAAATCAAAACTTGAAGAACAATCAAAGATATATCACCAATCAAATTATCACCTCCAAAATTAGGTACATATGCTTTAGATTTTAAAGTATCATCTAATCTATTTATCAAATATGGAATTAGCTTTTCTCCATGAGCAACAGCATTCCAAAAAATCGAATCTCCACATTCAACTGTTAGTTTATCGCTATATTGTCTGCAGATATATGGAATATCTTGTATATCAGAAAAGTTATCAATCAGCTTATCAAGTTGCTCATCAGTTTGAGCATATAAACCACTAATTGAAAAAATCAATATAATATTTAGCACCAACTTATCCATTTTGCACCTTTTTGCCTTACCCACAAGTGTTAATAAAGGAACGACTCAAAATTAACATTATGCAGGAGTATAAGACAAATTTAGAAACAATCATAAATTCATCCATTGACGAAATTATACAAAAGATGTTGTCAATTTGTGAAAAGGAAAATTAAAGTACATTATATTTTAACCTGGGTTCATCATTTATAAAGGAGATAAAAAGATTGTCTGCTGGGAATTGAAAGAGACATGATGATGCCAGATGTAGAAGAGATTGTTTTGTATGCCAGTGTACATAATACACCTGAAGAATGCTCAAGATTATTAGCAAAATGTAGTCCTATAAATCTTCAAGCAACACAAATTAAAAGAGTAATCATCTGTACAAGTTCATTAGTGGAAAACATTTTCTAACAGCCTTACCTACATAGAATACAGCTCAATATAGTAGTATTAGAATAATTAATTTATCCAGACACGGATAAAGTATAATTGTATACGTCGATAAAATATGCCGGTCTGTCTATTCTTTTTCTCAATGACACATGTGAAATCTAATTTTGAGAAAAAAACTTGCTATGGTTAACATAAAGAAATATGTGTTTATACTTGGGATGCTGTTCTTTGTTTTTGCAGTTTGGGCTCAGGAGAAGGTGTGGACGCTGGAAGACTGCATAAACTTCGCACTGAAGGAAAATATACAGGTTAAACAAGCTGAGTTGGGCAACGAACAGGCTCAGTTGAATTACGAGTTAACTAGGGCATCCAAACATCCTTCAGCAAAAGCAGCTATCAGCCAAAATTTAGGCTGGAGTAAACCGTTGAATGAGAATGGGGAGTACGGCAGTTTTAAATCAAATAATCAGACAAATATTTCACTTAGTTCAAACATTACGCTTTTTAATGCGTCGAAACTTCAAAACAAGGTTAAGCAATCTGAATTTGATTTACAAAGTAATGCATACTATACGCAGGTGGTAAAAGAATCAGTTGAACTAAGTATCCTAAATGCATTTTTGCAGGTTCTTTATGCGAAGGAAAATGTTGATAATAGTCGTGATCAAATCGAACTTACCAAAGAACAAATGGCCTTAGCAGATGAGCGACTGTCACTAAGAGCAATTTCAAGGGCAGATTATCTGCAAATTAAATCGGAGCTGGCAAGTGAGAAGTTAACCCTGGCTGATGCTGAAAGCCAGCTGATTCTTACCAAGGTTAACCTGATGCAATTAATGGAACTTCCTGCAGATTCAGCTTTTACTATTGCATTGCCTAATATAGATACTATTCTCAATGAAAACCGCATTCCTGATGTAAGTTATATTTATAGTTCAGCATTAAATACTAAACCTGAAATCAGTCAGGCTGAATTGAATGAACAAAGTGCATTACTGGATGAAAAAATTGCAAAAGCCGACCTTTATCCAAGTTTGTCCCTAAATGCAGGCGTAGGAACAAATTATACTGTTTCAAATCCAAATTTTACTTATATAGAGTTACTTTCCAATCAAGTGAATCCTTATGTTGGGTTGTCACTTTCTATACCTATTTACCAGCGGAAACAAGTAAAAACTAATATAGGACTTTCACGGATAGGAGCACAGCAAGCACAATTGAATACTGTTAATACTAAAAACACATTACGAAAGGAAGTAGAGCAGGCAGCAGCTAATGTGGTAATAGCTCAACAACAGTTTGAGGCCAGTGTGGAAAATTTTGATGTAGCTAAAGAGTCGGTTAAAATAGCGAACGAAAAATTTGATTTGGGGATGATTAATTCTGTCGATTTTCTCTTTGAGAAAACTGCATATATAATGTCTGAAAGCACCTTACTTCAAAATAAGTTTAAGTTGATTTTCAACTATAAAATACTTGATTATTACAAAGGTTTACCAATAACACTTTAAATCTCGAATCATAAAATATTGAAGAATGAAGAAGAAATTGATATATGGTACTATTGCAGTTATTGTAATTGTAATAGTGGTTATGGTCTTGAAGCCCAAGAAAACTGAAGCTTCAACAATTACATTGGATACAGGTAAAGTAACAAGGGGAAATATCAATGATATTATTACCGCTACAGGAACTCTCGAAGCATTAGAAACTGTAGAAGTAGGTACACAGGTATCCGGGGTTGTCGATAATATTTTTGTTGATTTTAATTCGATAGTGCATAAAGGACAATTATTGGCAAAAATTGATGAAACACCTTTAGTTGCTACACTTGAGCAAAGTCAGGCCTCTGTGGATAATGCACAGGCTGAACTTGACTATCAGGAAGCTAATTACAATCGAACCAAAGTTTTATACGATAAGCAACTTATTGCTGAAACCGAATACGATTTAGCCAACTATAATTACAAAAAAGCTTTAGCAACACTCAAAAATGCTAAATATGTATATGACAGAAACAAAATTAACCTTGGCTATGCATCAATCACTTCTCCAATTGATGGTATAATACTTGACCGAGCAATGGAAGAAGGCCAAACAGTTGCTGCCAGTTTCAATACTCCAACTTTATTTACCATTGTAAATGACTTAACACATATGCAGGTTGAAGCTAATATTGATGAGGCTGATATAGGTAAGGTTAGGGAAGGACAACGAGTTGAGTTTACAGTTGATGCATTTCCTGATAGAACTTTTGGGGGCACGGTTACTCAGATTAGACTCCAGCCGGTTGAAACATCAAATGTGATAACTTATACTGTTATTATCAATGCTCCAAATCCGGATAAACAACTAATGCCCGGAATGACTGCTAATGTTTCGTTTTATGTTACGGAAAAAATAAACATTGTTGTAGTGCCGGCAAAAGCTGTATACCTAAATGCGACACCTGATTTATGGGCTTTACTCAAGGAAAATAATCCGGAATTGATAGTTGAAATGCCAGAACCACCTAAAATGGGTAAAGGTGATGGAACAATGCCAATGGGTAAAGGTAATATGCCTGAAATGTCCAATAATGCCAAAAAGCCAACTTTACCGGAAAATATGAAAGTTGTGTGGGTCAAAACCGGAAATACAATTAAGCCTGAAACAGTGAAGTTAGGAGAGACAGATGAGATTAATTATGAGGTTGTTAAGGGATTAAATGAAGGAGATGAGGTAGTAACTGCTCTTCAGAGTAAGAATCCTTTCGCAGGATTTCCTTCGCATGGTCCAAGTAGTCCATTTATGCCTAAACCTCCGGGAAGAAATAGAAAGAGATAATTATGTTCAAGAAGATAATAGAGGTTAAAAACCTGAAAAAAGATTTTTATGTAGGTGAAATTACTGTGCATGCATTAAAAGGTATCGATTTGGATATTCATGAAGGTGATTTTACTGCAATAATGGGAACAAGTGGTTCAGGAAAGTCTACCATGTTGAATATTATTGGTTGCCTGGATATACCTACAGCAGGTACATATCATCTGGATGGGGTTGATATTGGTGGACTGGATAAAAATCAACTTGCAGCATTACGAAATAGTAAGTTAGGGTTTGTGTTTCAAAGCTATAACTTGCTGCCACGGACATCAGCGCTAGAGAACGTTGAATTGCCACTATTTTATAATTCAAAAGTGAAATCGCGAGAACGAATTGAACGGGCAAAGAGTGCGTTGGAAGCTGTGGGTTTGGTAGATAGGATGCACCACATGCCTAACCAGCTTTCGGGAGGTCAGCAACAACGGGTTGCTATTGCACGGTCATTGGTCAACGATCCGGTTATGATTCTGGCCGATGAAGCTACAGGGAACCTTGATACCCGAACATCTTATGAAATCATGGAACTGTTTCAAAAGTTAAACGATGAAGGAAAGACCATAGTCTTTGTTACACACGAAGCAGATATTGCCCGGTTTATGAAAAAAAATATTGTGTTCAGGGATGGGCATATTTTAAAACAAACTGATGTAACTGACAGGTTTTCGGCTACAGAGCTGATAAAGTCTCTGCCAGTTGAGGAAGAACAATACTAAAATACACTTATGAACATCTTAAATACATTAAAAATTGCATTAAATGCTTTGAAGCGAAATAAGTTTCGTGCATTTCTTACTATGTTAGGCATAATAATAGGAGTAGCTTCTGTTATAGCAATGTTGGCCATAGGTCAGGGTTCGAAAAAGAGTATTCAGGATGAAATGTCCCAGATGGGCACAAACCTGATTTTCGCGATGCCAAACTCCATGCGTCGTGGAGGTGTTCAGGTTGGAAACAGTAATGTGAAATCTCTTTCATTGCAAGATATCGAAGCACTGGAAATAAGCTGCCCGGCAATAAGTGCAGTTTCACCTCAAGTGCAGGCAACCGGGCAATTGGTATATGGGAATAAGAACTGGCCAAGTACTGTTTACGGAGTGAATCAATATTACATGGATATTCGAAAATATAAGCTTAATTCGGGTAGGGTATTTAGTGAGCGCGAGGTAAAAACATTTGCCAAAGTTTGTGTTGTCGGACAAACTATTATTAAGAATTTATTTAATAATGGTGAAGAACCCATTGGAAAAACTATTCGTTTTAACAGTATTCCCTTTAAAGTTATCGGGGTTCTCGAAGCAAAAGGTCAAAATGGGATGGGGCAGGACCAGGACGATCTAATTATCACGCCCTATACAACAGTTCAGAAAAGGATTCTTTCAATAACTCATTTTCAAAGTATTTTTGCCTCAGCAAAAAGTGAGGAACTTAATGATCTAGCGATTGATCAGCTAACAGAATCTCTTCGAACAACTCACAAACTTAAACCCGGAGAGGTGGATGATTTTAGAGTGATGTCCCAATCAGAGCTGGTTTCAACATTTACCTCAATTAGTGATATGATGACAGGACTTTTAGGAGCTATTGCAGGAATTTCTCTACTGGTTGGTGGCATTGGAATTATGAATATTATGTATGTGTCGGTTACAGAAAGGACGAAAGAAATTGGGTTACGTCTTTCTGTTGGTGGGCGCGGGAATGATATCATGTTACAGTTTTTGGTTGAATCTATTTTACTTAGTGTAACAGGTGGACTTATCGGAGTTTTATTTGGGCTCCTGATTTCAAAGTTGATTACTGCAATAATGAGTTGGCCAGTAGTTATTATGCCTATGGCAATATTTATATCATTCATGGTTTGCTCGGCAATAGGTATATTTTTTGGCTGGTATCCGGCACGAAAGGCCTCAAAGCTTAATCCCATAGATGCTTTAAGGTATGAGTAGTTGAGGAGAATTTATTATAAAGAAGCAGCTACATAAAATATTGTAGTTGTTTTAATATTACAATCCAATAAACTTTTCAAACATTGCCGGTGAATTTTATTTTGAATAAAATAATTATTTTCCCTGGAAAACAATGTTTAGTTATATTTAAGGAATAAGCTCTTAATTTATGGATTCAAGAATTCTTTCTAATAAGCGAATTACCATTCTTTTACACCTGACTGTGTGGCTCATCATTTGGGCTCTGCCACGCTATATCCTTAATGTTTATGGAGATGGAAATGTTGATTTCTTGCATCAATTCTATGCTGAGACAATTATTTTAGGTTTACTGTTTTACCTGAATTACCTATGGCTGGTACCCAGATTCTTTCTTGAAAAGAAAAGAATATTATATTTCATATTAGCAATAGTAATAATACTTGTGCTCATTAAACTAATGAACTGGTTGAACGATAATGTATTTTTCGATCCTGACCGTGCCCGCGAATTTGAAAAGGTGATGGAAGAAATAAATAAGGGTAAAGAAGTTATAAAGCCTCCTTTCAGACAATTTAGGATCTACGGTTATTTTTATAAATCTTTTTTTATTTGGGGTTTTTCTCTTGGGTTGGCTGTTTTTAACAGGTTTCGCCAAAATGAAAAGATTCAGAAAGAATTGGAAAAGGAAAAGCTGAACTCTGAACTGGCGATGTTAAAAAACCAGGTAAGTCCTCACTTTTTCTTCAATACGCTTAACAATATTTATTCATTGATTAATCTGGATTCTGCAAAAGCCCAGGAATCTGTGCATAAGCTGTCGAAGTTAATGAGATATTTACTCTATGAATCGGAACAGGGTAAGTGCAGTTTAAGCGATGAAATAGCCTTTATGGAGCATTACATTGATTTAATGAAATTGAGACTGAATGAAAAAGTAAAATTGAGTATTGAGTTTCCTTCTGAACACCCGGATTTAAAAGTTCCGCCATTATTATTTGTTCCTTTTATTGAAAATGCATTTAAACACGGTATTAGTTACCGGGAGCCATCCTTTGTGAAAATAAAACTGGTAGTTGTCGATTCTACAATAAATTTATTGGTTATAAACAGCAGGGTTTCTCATGCTATTGAAAAGGATGGTATACATTCAGGAATAGGTTTGCCGAATGTGAAAAAACGCTTACAATTGCTTTATCCAAATCATCATCATCTCAAGATTAAAGAAACCGATAAAGAATTTAGTATAGCTTTGACTTTAGATTTGCGAAATAATGGATAATTGTGAATAAAATTAAAACCATAGCAATTGATGATGAACCATTTGCATTAAAGCTTTTGGTTGATTATATATCTAAAACTCCCTCTTTAAATCTTATAGGTGAATTTGATAATCCGATTGATGCTATGGACTTCATTTATGAACAATCTGTTGACTTGATTTTTTTAGATATACAGATGCCAGATCTTACAGGAATTGAGTTTGCTAAAACATTGGATAAACCACCTAAACTTGTTTTCACTACTGCATTTGATAAGTATGCAATAGAGGGGTATAAACTAAATGCCATTGATTATTTACTTAAGCCATTTAACTATCCTGAGTTTTTAATGGCAACCCGAAAAGCTATTAAACAGATTGAGCTTGAATTAAAAGCAGATAAATCTAAAGACGAGGAAAATAACTTCATATTTCTAAAATCAGAATACAATCTTCATCGCATAGATTTTAACCGGATTTCCTATGTTGAAGGTTTGAAAGATTATGTGAAAGTTTATCTCGATGATACAAAGAAACCCATATTGACCTTATTAACCATGAAATCGTTGATGGAGAAATTACCTGTTAATCGATTTATGCGAGTACATAGGTCGTATATTGTAAACCTGGATAAAATTAAAACCATTCAACGTGGACGTATTGTTATAGGTGAAACCTACATTCAGGTTAGTGAACAGTATAAGGTTCAATTTCAGGATTATGTCCAAAAGAATTTCTTATGACAAAGAAGATTATTCTATTCCTGTAGAAATGAATTAAGGGAAAGTATGTTTTCCACAATCAGCAAAATTTCAATTTATCTTCAGCTAGGTCAATTTATTATACGAACTTGGCGATATACCAAACTGTTTTTTGAAGCTTACAGAAAAGTGAGATGGAGTACTAAACCCTGTAATGTCAGCTATTTCAGAAATGTTATGGTTGCCTTCCAGTAAAAATTCTGCTGCTCGGTTTAATTTATAGGTTTTAAAGAACACATTTGGATTTTCACCTGTAAGACCCTTTACTTTATAATAGAATTTAGTGCGCGAAATTTTAAGAACCTCTGTAATCATGTTTATGTTTAATTCAGTATTGGAAAGTTCTTTTTCCATCAAATCGTAAAGGTTTGTCATAAACATATTGTCGTGAGGTGAAAGTACATCACTGTCGATTTTTTCTGTTTTTGTTGTACTTCCAAGAAGACTCTGAATTTTTTTTCTGTTTTTGAGCTGTGAATTGATTAAAGCAATTAGATATGCCGGATCAAATGGTTTTGTTACATATGCATCAGCACCGGAGTTTAAGCCTTCCACCTGGTTATCAACAGTTGCTTTCGCAGTTACTAAAATAATGGGGATATGACAGAAAGAAGGATTTTCCTTTACCATTTGACTAAAGGCAAAGCCATCTGTACCTGGCATCACTACGTCGCAAAGTATTAGTTCCGGTTCTATTTCTTTTAGTGCTTTATAAGCAGTATTGGCATCAAATTTATACGAAACATCAAAGTGAGGCGAAAGCAAAGTCCTTAAATAGTGCACTATTTCTGTATCATCATCGATAATCAATATTTTAGTTTTTGTTGTCAATTTATCTGCTTTTTCAAGCTGAACAGTTTCTTTTGGCAAGGGAGGAATATCTTTATTTTGTTTTTTTTCATCATCTTGTACTCGTTCCTTTTCTGAGTATACAATATCATCCATAGGGAGGATAAAGCTAAATGCAGCTCCGCCCTCCTGCCTGTTAGTAACTATAATTTTTCCGTGGTGTAGTTCAACAAGACAACGGGCATAATAAAGACCAATACCTGTACCCCAGTTATAATATTCCTTTGTTTGGTTATCAAGCTGATAGTATCGTTCGAAAACCTTTTCAAGTTTATCATCGGGTATACCGTGTCCGGTATCGGTAACAGATATTTTCGCAAATTGAGTTCCTTTGTCATTCATTGTCAATTTAAATGATTTTGAGGCAACCTCGCGACTTATAACATCAAAATTAACTCCAATTTTACCTCCTGGCACACTGAACTTTAATGCATTGGATATTAGGTTAGTCAATATCTTGTCAAGCTTATCACTATCAAGCCACATAATTAAGTTATCTTCCAGACCCAGTGTTATTAGTTCAACACCTTTTTCTTTGATATTAAGGGTAAACACATCAACCAGTTGATCAATTTCAGCTATTATGTCTGTAAGTTTTACCTTGAGTTTTAAAGTGTCGTTTTCAAGTTTATTAAAATCCATCAACTGGTTTACCAGTCGTAACATCCGGTTCACATTTCTTTGAATTATATAGAAGTATTTTTTGGATTCACCTTTAATCGATTCATCTTTTGACAGCATTGATACTGGTCCTGATATCATCGTTAACGGTGTTCGAAATTCGTGAGACAGGTTGGAGAAAAAGCTCATATTCATTTTATTAACCAAATGTTCTTGCTCTTTCTCTCTTTCAGCACGCAAGGCTTTTTCTTTATTTATTTTTATCCTTTTAAGAATTCTTAGAATATATGAAACTATAATATAAAGAATAAGAAAATAAATTGATATAGCATACCAACTAAGATAGGGCGTAGCTTTAATTTTTACAGAAAGCGTATTTTCAGTTGCTACAACAGTATTTTCTTCGTTATAAATTTTTACTCTGAAAGTATATTTTCCTGAAGGAATATTTGAATAATAGGCTTCGTGGTTTTTATTTGCCTCAATCCAGATATCATCAAATCCGTCAAGTTTGTAAGCATACTTTACGCGTTCAAATTCGCTATAATCAATTGCTGTGTAAGAAATTGTAAAACTGTTCTCTTTGGAATCAAGAATTATTTCGGGATTATAAGAAAGATGTTTTTCTATACTGTAACTTTCAGAGGGCATTTGTAGCTTATTATGAATTTTAAGGTTTTCAAAAATTACATTTACACTCCTTTTGTAGCTTACATCAATAGGGTTAAAATATGTAATACCATGTGTTCCCCCGAATATTAAGGAATTATCCGGCATTTCACAAACACTTTGTTCATTGAACTGGTTACCACCTATGCCATCTGTTTTAAAATAGTTAAAGAATTTCTCCGTTGTACGATCAAACTTGCTCAAGCCATAAAGTGTTCCAACCCATATGTTTCCTAATAAATCTTCTGTAATGCTGGTTATGTCGGTACAAGCTAAGTCGGTATAATGCTTAATTGTTTTTTCTTTTGTCGAATATCTGTACAATCCATTTGTCATCGTTCCAATCCAAATATCTTTTTCTGAATCTTCAAATAAATATGTTGGTACGAACTTAGAATATGTTATCAAATTTTTGATAGGAATAGTTGATATTTCCCATGTGTCGGGATCTATAAGTTGTAGGTCCTGATTAAATGAACCAATTATTACATGATTAGTCGAGAGACTTGTCATTGTAGGGGTAAAATTAAATCCTTTACCATATAGATGAAAATTTCTAAATTCTGATTCTCCTTTACGTTTATTGTAAATATTTTCCTGCATTCCACCTAACCAGATGGTTCCACGAACATCTTGAGTTATCGACAAAATTCTATTTGGGAAGAAAAACCATTTTTTAACCTTTACCTGCTTATTTTCGTATCTTGTTTTTAAAAGTATCCAGTTCGACAAAATCCAGATATTATTATCGACATCTATAAATACTTTTTTTGCTTTATAATGAAAATCTGAATTTAAAAAACCAAACAAGCTTTCATTTGAAAAAACTTTAAAATCTTGTTCTTCATTATTATAAACCGCCAAACCATTTGAGTTGGTAACCATCCAGATATTGTTTGCTTTATCAGTTGCAATAGAGGTTACAGACTGGTTTTCGAGTTTCGATAATAGAAAGTGATTGTTATTGAATCTTTTTTTGTAATAATATTGAACCGAATAGCCCTGATCAATGGAGCCTATCCAAAGGTTCTTATGAGAGTCAGTAAAAAAAGTTGTTATCTCAAAATCAGGGACGTTAAAAGGAAATCCATTTTCAGATTGATGAATTAATTTATTCTCGATAAAATTATATACAAATAATCCATCATTCTGGGTTTGAATTATAGTTGTTGATTTGTTATACGGGTATATCTGAGTAATAATAGCCCCCTTCATTTGTGGATGCTCAGTAAATATGCTGGGAACAGGTAAATACTGTCGAGTCTTTGTGTCAAAAATTATTACTTCAGAAAAAGAGCTTAACCACAGTTTACCATTTTCGTCAAGAAATGAGAATGTTAATTGTTGATCGATTTTGTAAACTTCCTTTAATTCATTGGTATTGCTATTGTAACATCGTATTTGGTGGGCCTGAACAATCCAAAGATTATTAGATTTATCAATATAACTACGAGTAGTATAATCATTGTGGTCAATATCGTTAATTTCTTCATCAAATGAATTTGTTTCAACATTGTAAGCGTAAATAGCAAAATTCATGTTAAGAAATAATCTACCATTATTATTTTCAAAAAGGTAGATGGCATTTTTACTTGGTCCGTTTATAGGTACTCTTTCAAAATTATCCTGATCGGTATACTTGCAGATTCCGTTTACAGTTGCTACCCACAATTGGTTCTTTGAGTCTTTATAGATATGTTGTATTCGGTTGTCACTTATGGTAAGCGAATCACTGGTCGTAAAGTATTGTTGATATTCGAAAATATTGAACTTGTTCAAACCTCTGATAGTTGCAATCCAGATGTGTCCCATAGAATCTTCTGCAAAAGATGTTACTTGCTGGTTTGAAATACTGTTGGCTACTCTGAAGCTTTGATTAAGATCTGAAACTTTCTTTGCATTTGTTTTGCCATAAGACAATAGTGCAAACTGAAAAGTCAATAAAAGTAAAATTACTTCTCTCATTAATCCCCAAATATTTTCTCTCTATAAATATAATGTTTTAAAGCTTTAATAGAGCTTGTTTTCAAGCCTTTTGAACAAATAGAAAGATAATTGAACAAATAGAAAAGTCGATTTAAACAAACAAAAAACTTTATTGAACAAAGCAGAAATACTTCTCCCTATTCAATAGATATTATTGTAAAGAAAAAATTGACCTGTTAAAGTTATGATGAGATTAAGGAATATTATTCTGATTTCTTTTGCAACAACTCTTTTGTTGTCATGTGCAGAAAAAGATGTAAAAAAAGCTATAATTTATAATAATTCTGAGATAAACACTTCTCTGGAAGATGTAGTAGCAGGAACTGAATTCGGAGATGTGGCCGGCTATATTGAAAAAGGAGTTTGTATTTATAAAGGTGTACCCTATGCTGAAGCAGAGCGCTTTATGCCACCACAAAAGCCTAAAGCATGGAAGGGTGTAAAGAGCACAAGAGCATTTGGCCCAACATGTCCGCAAAGCAAAAGACTAGGATGGTATTCGGATGAGCAAGCTTTTGCATTTGATTGGGACGATGGGTTTCCAGATGAAGATTGCCTAAGATTGAACATATGGACTCAGGGAATAAATGATCAGGGAAAACGTCCGGTAATGGTATGGTTGCATGGAGGAGGTTATTCAGCAGGATCGGGGCAAGAGCTCCCTTCGTATGATGGAGCCCAGTTATGTAAAAAAGGAGATGTTGTAATTGTAACCCTTAATCATAGATTAAATGTACTTGGTTTTTTAGATCTATCGGCCTTTGGAGAAAAATATGCAAAATCGGGTAATGTTGGTCTTCTCGACATAGTTGAAGCGTTGAAATGGGTTCAAAACAATATCTCAAACTTCGGCGGAGATCCTGAGAATGTAACAATATTTGGACAGTCAGGAGGTGGTGGAAAGGTTTCAACTCTAATGGCTACCCCATCTGCAAAAGGTCTGTTTAAGAAGGCTATTGTTCAAAGTGGTTCATTATTAAATACCATGGAATCCAATTATTCGCGAAAAATTGGTTACAGGATAATGGAAGAACTTAATCTGAAACCCTCACAGGTTGACAAGTTAAGTAGTCTTCCCTATGAGCAACTACTTGCAGCAGGAAACAAGGCTGTTGCCAAGGTAAAAGAAGAAGCCCGGAAGGATGGATTCAGTGCATTTATATTTGGTTGGGCTCCAACAGTTGATGGAAACATATTACCTTATCAACCCAATGATATTAAAGGAATTAAGCAATCTATAGATATTCCTGTAATTATTGGCACAACATTACATGAATTTACCTCTAGTACATACAGGCAAGAATTAAGAAATATTGATGAAAAATCAGCTATTACTGAACTGAGGAAAAAATTTGGTGATACAACCGATGAATTTCTGGAAGCTTTTAAGAAAGCCTACCCAAATTATCAGCCTAAGGATTTATTCGATGTAGATCAAATCTTCCGTCCCGCGGCAATCAAACATGCCATATTAAAATATAATCAACACGGCGCTCCGGTATACAACTATTTGTTTGCGTGGGAATCACCTGTTTTAGATGGAGCTTTAAGATCAACTCATTGTATGGATCTGCCTTTTGTGTTTAACAATATTAAGCGCTGCAATAAAATGACTGGTGGAAGTGAAGAAGCATTTGAACTTGCAGATAAGATTAGTAGTGCTTGGATAAGTTTTGCAAAAAATGGAGATCCTAATACATCTGGGCTCGAAACATGGGAACCATTTACTCCTCAAAATCAAGCAACGATGGTTTTCAATAACCAATGTGAAATGAAATATAATCATGATAAGGAATTACTTGAAATTGTTTATTCCTTCCCATTCCCGGGATTTTAATATAGCCTAACTAAAAGGAAAGTAATATATCACTAACTAATTTTAAAACTATGAAAAAAAAGAGGTATTGTTGGATACTCCTTCCAGGTTTTAAGGGGATTTTTCTAAGATGGCAAATAACTCTTACAATGTTATTTGTTGCTACCTGCTTCTCAACTGTTATCGCTGAAACTCCTGATAACAGTATGAAAATAGCTTCACAGGATGTAAAAGCTTCTACATCACCGGATGGAAAAGTTAAAGCAGAAAACATGATTGTTGTCGAAAATCTTCAACAACAGAAAGTTATAAAAGGTAAGGTTGTTGACGAACATGGTAATCCTATTATTGGGGCTACTGTAGTTATAAAAGGAACAACAGTTGGAACAGTTACAGATTTAGATGGCTTGTTCGAATTACCAGATGTGTTGCAAGACACGGTTATTTTAATTTCGTATGTTGGGTATATTAGCGAAGAGATAGCTGTTGCCGATAAAGATTTTATTAATGTAATACTTGAAGAAGATATTCTGGGGCTTGAAGAAATTATTGTAATTGGTTATGGAATTCAAAAGAAAAGTAACGTTACTGGAGCCATTTCTCAGTTAAAATCTGAAGATATGGAAAACCGTACCATTACTAACCCTCTTCAGGCTCTTGCAGGAAAAACATCCGGTGCTCAGGTTTATTCATCTTCAGCATCGCCAGGAAGCGCACCTATGATACGTATCAGGGGGGTAAATTCTAATAATGGTGGAGATCCTCTTTATGTAGTTGATGGTCGTATTGCATCTTCTATTGCTGGCATTGAACCTGGTGATATTGAGCGTATGGAAATTCTGAAAGATGCTGCTTCTGCTGCAATTTATGGTGCGCAAGCGGGTAATGGTGTAATACTTATTACCACAAAAAAAGGAAAAGCTGGTACAGGAACAATTTCTTACGATTACCAATATGTCTTACAGAGTATGGGAAAAACTCCTAAGGTTATGAACTCTGAACAGTTTATTGACTATTGGGTAGAGGCTGGTAAATTTAATATGGACAGGGTCTATCAATACTGGAATTTTGAGCAAAATACCAATTGGGTAGACGAAATTTTTGAACCTTCGGCAATGAAGCGCCATAGCCTTAGATTTCAAGGAGGTAACGATAAAGGGAACTATTATTTGTCAGCCAGTTCATTAGATAATAACGGTATGGTAGTAGGTGATGCGGATATATATAAGCGCTATACTGCTATGATAAATGCCAGCTACAATATTAATCCATGGCTCGAAGTTGGAACAAACAATCAAATAGAATATTATAAGAGAAGGTCTGTGTCTGAAGGTTCAGAATATGGTTCGCTTATCTTGAGCACATTGCAGCTTGATCCATTGACACCAGTGACATATACAGAAGATAATATGCCTGATAATATGACGCCTCACCTGGCTAATTATCGAGAAACAGGAATAGGTGAGGTTTTAAGTGATGGTAACGGTAACTATTACAGTGTGTCTCCTTTTTTAACAAGCGAAAATATCAATCCATTAATTATGAGGGACAGGAGCTATTCAGAGAGCTCTGGCTTTAATATTAACGGAACATCATATTTAAACCTGAAACCCATTAAAGGCTTGGTAATAACATCTCGTTTTTCTTATTTATTGTCAGCATCTGAAAGTTATGGTTACTCTCACGACTATTATGCTAACTCAAATGCACACCAAAATTATATGGGACTAAGTGCAGGTACTTCTACAAATAACCGCATCCAATGGGAAAATTTTGCTAATTACACTCGTTCCATAGGTAAACATAATCTTACAACTATGTTTGGTACATCGTATACAGAAATCCGTTCTTATGGTGTTTCTGGTGATAAAAATGGGAATGATACTATTTTCGGTGTGCAAAGAGACGACCCACAATACTACTATTTTGAGTATGCTACTGATGAGGCAGTACAGACCATTTCAGGTGGGAAGGCAGATATACAAACTCAAAATGCATATTTTGGCAGATTAAGTTACAATTATAACGAAAAATACCTGGCAGAATTTGTTTTACGTGCCGATGCATTCGATGCTGCATATTTACCTAAGAAAAACCGATGGGGGTATTTCCCGGGAGGTTCTGTTGGTTGGGTTATCTCAAAAGAGCCATTCATGGGAGCTACATCAGATATGATAAATCATCTTAAATTTCGCGCGAGTTGGGGACAAAACGGTTCTTTGGCCGGACTAGGTTCCTATAGATATTTAACATCGGTTGAAAGCACAGGTAGTTACCCATATTCTTTAAATCCAATTTATACCATTGGTTACAAACCATCTACAACTGGTAATGATGAATTGAAATGGGAAACCCAGGAACAAACAAATATTGGTGTAGACGCCAGGTTCCTAAACAACCGTTTAAACCTTACTCTGGAATATTTTAACAAAAAGACCAAAGACTTAATAGTAACAGGAATAGTTCCTTCCACCGTAGTTGGTAACACAGCTTCACCTATTAATGCAGGTAATATAAAGAACGAAGGGATAGAAATAGAACTTGGATGGAAAGAAACTAAGGGTGAATTTTTTTATGGAGTAAGTGGTAATGTTTCCTCTATCAAGAACGAAGTTACCAATATTCACCAATCATTAGATTTTATTTCAGGAGCAGATTTCCATACAACAAGTGGTATTACTCGTTTTGAAGTTGGAAAACCAGCATGGTATTTCTATGGATACGATTTTCTAGGAGTAGATGCTGCCACTGGAGATCCTGTTTTTGTTGATCAAAATGAGGATAATATTATTAACGATGACGATAAGGTAGAATTAGGTAAAGGTATTCCCAGTGTTACTTATGGTATTACTTTTAATGTAGCCTCCAGAGGATTCGACATGATTGTGTTTGGTCAAGGTTCCTACGGTAACGATATTTTCAGTTGCTTAAACCGTACCGATTATGCGATTAATAGTCTTACACATTTTACAGAGGATCGCTGGAAAACTAGTAACCCAACAGGCACAAGACCTCGTGCAGGTGCTAACGATTTAGACAAATATTACACCTCGTCAGCTGCTGTTTTCGATGGTTCTTATTTCAAAATTAAACAAATTCAATTGGGTTATTCAATCTCAAAATCACTACTCAGTAAGATTAATGTAAGTAAGTTTAGGGTATATGTCTCCCTTGAAGATTTCTTCACATTTACCAAATATGTAGGTTTTGATCCTGAAATTACAGGTTATAAAAATACATCTGGAGTATTCGAAGGCAAAACCATTGGAGTTGATAAGGGAAGCTATCCTACATCCAAGAAGGTGATATTTGGAATTAATGTGTCATTCTAATCAACAAACTTTAAATTTTTAAGGACATGAAAAGAATATTCAATTATATAACAATTGCAACGATTGCGTTAGTTATGCTCTCGTGCGAGAAAGAATTGGACATAGAACAAAAGGGGGCTATTAGCTTAGAGGAATACTATGGTTCCAATGAGAGTGCTGAAGGTGCAGTAGCAGCAATATATTTAGAATTGCGTGGTATGCAGTTCAATTATAAATTTCTAAAAAACATTTGTTCTGATGATGTTTGGGCAGGAGGAGCTGACCGGGGCGACAACTCGGACCTGGAAAAAATGAATGAATTTACATTTAGTGCAGAGCACTCTTTTCTTTCAGGATGTTTTCAAGGGTACTATAAAGTTATTTATAACTCTAATATTGTTTTACAATACATAACTCCTGACACTGAACTTAAAGAGCAAATGATTGCCGAAGCTAAAGTATTTCGTGCTTTAGCCTATATCGATTTAATTTCTATGTGGGGAACTCCACCTTTAGTAGACCATCTGTTGCAACCTTCAGAATATCAATTACCTAATGGTGATGTTAAAGCCTTATGGGCATTAGTGGAGAGTGATTTGACTGAAGCAATTGAATCTGGTAGGTTGATAGAAAAATCTAACATCGATGACAGGTCTATTTATCGTGTAACAAAGCAATTTGCACAGGCATTACTAGGTAAAGCATATTTATATCAAAAAAGATATGCTGAATCAGCAGCAGCTTTTGAGGATGTTATAGGCTCTCAATTATATGGTTTGTATGAAGGAGATTATGATCAGATATTTTCATTCAATAATAAGAATAACAGAGAATCAATGTTTGAACTGAATCGTGTTGTGGATGGAAACAATGTTTGGAATAACTTCAATCAATATCAGTTAATGATTCATTGGCGTACCGATCGTTTTACAACAACCCCGGTTTCATTATTGGGTTTAGCAAATACAGGATGGGGTTTTTGTGTTCCTCAGAAAGGATTATACGATGCTTTTGTTGCTGCAGAGGGTGAAGATGGCTATCGTTTGAACAACTCAATAAAGACTTATGCACAGATTCAGGCTGAAGGTGTTAATATGGATGCTGGAAAAACAATTTTAAATGAAGGATATTTCTATTGGAAAAACAGAATTACTCAAGAGGAAATTCCTGCAGCTAGTGGTGGTTTTGCATGGGACGCGAATTTTATAATGATGAGATACGCTGATGTATTATTAATGGCAGCAGAAGCTAATCTTTTAGCCGGAACCCAAGGCAAGGCTGACACTTACCTTAATTTGGTGCGTGGACGTGCACAACTTGGTAATATAACCGCAACCATTGATGCTATCAAGCTAGAACGCAGACTGGAATTGTGTTTTGAGGATGTACGTTACCAGGATTTGGTTCGATGGGGAGATGCTTCGACAATATTAGCAAACCAGGGTAAAGAATATCCTGTTCTGGCTACCAATGGTACTGTTACCTACAAACCGACAGGAAACACTGAGGGAAAATATGGCTTTAAGGAGAGGAATTATTTGTTTCCGTTTCCTTCCACCGAGATTCAGTTAAACAATAGTATCACGCAGAATAAAGGTTGGTAAAAATTAAATTTTATTCAGGATATTAAACATTCCGTTGGTATGATGATAATAAGCAGAAATACATTATTAATTGTCGCAGGTTTCTTCCTCTTTTTATCTGGGTGCGGCGACGACAACAATGAAGGTCAAATTGTAATGACAGATAATGTTAATCTGTTGACCGAAAGGAATATATCAAGTTTGGTGCTTAACCAAACAATGAAATATAACATTATTTTACCTAATGATTATTATCTCAATACCGACTGTGTTTATCCTGTATTATATCTTTTACACGGAATGGATGGCAATCATAATTCCTGGGCAGAAGATGGCGATGTCAGGCAGATTGTACAAGACGCAATTAAAAATGATGTTGTGGACCCAATGATTGTGGTTATGCCTGATGCTTTTAACACTTTTTATGTGGACGGTTATCAAGAAGGGTTAAAATACGAAACCTATTTTTGGAATGAATTTTTGCCTTATATTGAAGAAACCTATCGTGTAAATGCATCACGTGAAATGCGTTTTATTGCTGGACTGTCAATGGGCGGTTTTGGGGCTTCTTATTACGCATTTACCCATCCCGATAAATTTATGTATTGTTATTCGATGAGTGGAGCCATTCAGGGTATTGGTTTAACAATAACACCCTCGATTTCCTCTATTATTGCTGGTTGTAGTTCTTTTGATGAGTTACCGGATTATACAATAGACTGTGGAACGTCTGATTTTTTGGTATACCAATCAAATCAAACAGTACACGAAGCTTTAGAATCATTAGAATTTGATCACGAGTATATTGCTCGTGATGGTACTCATGATTGGGTGTTTTGGAGGAAATCACTGGAAATGGCATTAGAACGCATCGGACAATACATTAACTAAACAGAACTTAAAACATCAAACATTAAGATATGAAACAAGTATTAAATAATTCATCATCGTTTATGCAAACAATAATGATTAATTCTTTAAGGTTGTTCCATTCAATTTTAAAATATAAAAATAATAGTATGAAAACAATATTGAATTCATTTATATGGCTCATGCTTACAGCTATTATGCTGGTATCATGCGAGAATGATGGAATTGATCCTCTAAGCGATAAATATACGCCACCAGAAGTGTATGCTTATACTGTTCTCAATTCGCAGATAAGAGAAAGAGAAGGTTCGCTTTATATATTTTCAATTAATCTGACAGATAGTGAATCTAATACAATAAATATGAAGTTCTTTTCATCCAACGATACGTTGCCTGCTTCTGATTACACACCAAGTGAGACTGCTGTCAATAGCACTTATTTAATAGGTAGTGAAGGTTCTACTTGTAATGATCAGGAAATTTCAGGTAGCACAGTAAGTGTTTCGCTTCAGGATACTGACTACACAATGAAAGGGATACTTTACCTTGCAGATGGAACTGTAGTTAAAATGACAGCTTCGTTTTCAATTGCATTCGAGCCTGATATTTACGTTCCAACTTATACGTATAGTGTCGAAACTGAAACGCCGGCTTTAGGCGGAGCACAAAGTTCAACACCAATACCTGGAACTACAAAGCATAAAGTTACTTTTTTTGCCGATGATGAGTTTTATGCTTATTTTGATATTGTTACAGGTGAAACTGCAACTTCTCTTTCAGGTTCTTATACAATAAAGGATGGATTAGATGCAGCCGGACAGATTGCTAATGGTTTTTATTTTGATTTAGCCTGGATGGGAGCCTCCGGGGTTATAGAAGGTGGTTCTTTCTATATGAAAGATGATGAAAAAATGTTTATTCGTGAGGGTGATGGAGATATTGTTATAGTTGACAATGAAGGTATTTTAACGCTTAGTGGGGAAAACCTGAGTATTTTAGATGTAGAAGCTCTTATTAATTCGGGTGGTCAAACATGGACTACTCTTGCAAAACCAGGCGTTATTAATATCCAGGAAGCTACTGAAGTAATTGTTCCATAGGTATATATAGTGATTACTCTTTACCTGAAGGAGCAACTGCAAACAAGTCTGTTGATAATTAAAATAATGGTTCCTATTTTGATATATCCAGATATGGACAAACAGTAAAATTGCATGAAGGTTGTTATTATATAATTGTCATATCAGATTATATACCTTCAGGAAGTGTAATCACACTAAAAAGATAGAATTGTGTTGACATACACCAGAAGTTTCATTTGCTAATATTTGCTGAAGCCAGAACTAAAATATGATGATTAGTTAAACAACTAAAATATTTCAATTCCATAAGAAGAAAACTAAAATTATAAAAACATGAAATTAAAGTTATCAATTCTAACATTTTCTGTACTGTTTTTAACTATCAGTACCTATGCTCAACAAGCATTATGGGGAGGGGCCAATATTATCTCTCCCGAAATTCACGAAGATAATTCTGTAACTTTTAGGTTAAATGCTCCTAATGCCGATACAGTTAAAATTACAGGTGATTTTTTACCTACAGTAAAAACAAATACTCCTTACGGAGAATTTGATTTTCCGGGTAAAGCTCTGTTAACAAAAGACGAAAAAGGTGTATGGAGTTTCACTTCTCAACCATTAAAATCTGATTTGTTCAGTTATTCATTTATTGTTGACGGACTTTCTATTACCGATCCGAATAATGTATATAAAATTCGCGATGTTGCCTCAGTATTCGATGTATTTATAATTGGTGATGGTAAAGGTGACCTTTATAGTGTTCAGGATTTACCTCATGGTACAGTTGCCCGAAGGTGGTACAATTCTCCGGGAAATGGTGTAGAACGTCGTTTGACTATTTATACACCTCCAGGGTACGAAAGCAGCAAAGAAAAGTATCCTGTTTTATATTTGTTACATGGCATGGGAGGCGATGAAGAAGCATGGATTGCACTAGGTCGCACAGCTCAGATAATGGATAATTTGATAGCTCAGGGTAAAGCAAAACCAATGATAGTAGTTATGCCTAATGGGAATGTTGCACAGCAGGCGGCTCCGGGAGAATCGAAAAAAGGTCTGTATAAACCTTCAATGCAACTTCCGCACACCATGGATGGTCAAATGGAAGAAACATTTATTGATGTAATTAATTTTATTGAAGGCAATTATCGTGTAAAAGCCGATAAATCCAATCGTGCTATTGCCGGTCTTTCAATGGGAGGTTTTCATTCATTGCATATTTCACGCTATTATCCAAATACCTTCGATTATGTTGGATTATTCTCAGCAGCTATAATGCCAGATGCTAAGGTTTCTTCAAAAGTTTATGAAAACTTTGATGAAACTCTGAAAAAGCAAATGGATAATGGTTATAAATTATATTGGATTGGTATTGGAGAAAAAGATTTTCTATACAAAGCAGGCGTTGAGTATCGTGAAAAACTCGATAAAATAGGTATGCCTTATGAATATTTAGAAAGTGAAGGTGGGCATGTATGGACTAACTGGAGAGTATATTTAAGCACTTTTGTTCCAAAACTTTTTTAATAGTTTCAAATTGTTTTATGTTAAAGAATTATGTCTGGATATTAATTATGTAGACATAATTCTAACTATTCATGTCATAAAATACTTGAGTTAATGAACCTTGTAACCACAAAAATATATTGTGGACATTATCCATATGTAAAAAAAGCACTTGGCATGGAATACATTTTTGCAATGGAAAAACTAGCAAATTCAATTAATAATAAAACAGAACCTGAGCCTAAACCATATCCAATAAAAATTCCAGGAATTGGTACCGATAATCCAATGATTACTACTCTTGATGGAGTCAGTATTGTTTACGATTCCAATTTTATATACTAAAATCTTAAGCAAATGAAACTAAATAAGTTGCTATTATCACTAATTTTTCTGCTTGTTTTTACAGGAACTTATGCTCAGGAACTTTCCAATTTCTGGAATCGTAAACCAATAATTTCTCCAGAGATAAAAGACACTGAGGTTACCTTTAGATTTATGGCTCCTGCAGCCGATTCAGTGCAAATTATGGGTGGATTTACACCTAAAGTGAAAATTAAAACTCCTTATGGGGAAATGGCAATACCCGGAAAGGTTGAACTTACGAAAGATGAAAATGGTCTTTGGTCAATCACTCTGCCTTTACCCGAAGCAGAATTATATACATATAATTTTATTATAGATGGTGTAACCGTTAATGACCCAAATAATATATTGTTACAACGCGATGGAACCCGATATTTAAGTGTACTTCTGGTACCAGGCAAAAAAACTAAAAATTATTTCGAAGCTGAAAAACGTGGAAACCTTCATCAGGTTTGGTATAATTCTCCAACCCTTAATCTTAATCGTCGGTTGTATGTCTATACTCCTTATGGATATGAAACAAGTAATAATAGTTACCCGGTTTTATATCTGCTTCACGGAGCTGGTGGTGATGAAGATGCATGGAGCACAATGGGGCGTACTCGTCAGATTTTAGATAACCTTATCGAAAAAGGATTAGCAAAACCAATGATAGTTGTTATGCCTAATGGTAATCCAAATCAAATGGCAGCAAAAACAACTCAACTTCCCGAAGAAGAGTTTGATTTTAGAGACCCAACTAAAGCAAACTTGTATGTAAATAGTATTATAAATGATATAATTCCATATATCGAAAAGAATTACAGGGTTATTGCTGACCCAGATTACAGAGCTATCGCCGGATTATCAATGGGAGGTGGCCATACTATTGCTGCTGCTAATGAATATCCTGGTATTTTCCAGTATATTTGTCCTTTAAGCATGGGGTTGTGGGGCGAACAGCCAGATATTGATGAGAAACTTCAAGGTTTGAAAAAGGCCGGATATAAATTATACTGGCTGGCATGTGGTAAGGAAGATTTCGTTTGGGAAAATGCTAAAAAACTAGATGCAAAACTTTCCGATAACGGATTAGAACATACTTTTTTTGTTACGGAAGGAGGACATACCTGGTCTAACTGGAGGACGTATTTAAACACATTTGCTCCTCTTTTATTTAAATAATAGTAAACTATGGCACCATTTAACCGACGACAATTTATCCGGCTTTCTTCAGCAGGACTGGCAGCTTCAACATTGTTGCCTAATTCTTTGTTTGCAAATATTATAAAATCTGCTGTTGAAGTAAGGGCAAATACAGCATATGGAAAAATAAAAGGTTATCGTTTAAATGGTGTTTCAGTTTTTAAGGGTGTTCCTTATGCTGGAAAAGTTTCTGGAGAAAGGAGATTTTTATCTCCGGATATTTTGAAACCCTGGGCAGGTATTAAGGATGCAACTCAACTTGGAGCGCCCTCTATTCAATCTCCAAATCAAACATATGGAATTAACGAACCTAAACCTGCTGAAGATTGCCTGGTTCTTAACATTTGGACACCGGCGACTGATAATCGAAAAAGGCCGGTAATGGTTTATAATCATGGAGGTGGATTTACCAGCGGTTCCGGAGGCAGCGTTGCTCAGGATGGAGCTAACCTGGCTCAGCGTTATAATGTTGTTGTGGTTGAAACAAATCATCGTCTTGGTCTACTGGGATATCTTTATCTTGATGAAATTGCAGGTGATGAATACAGAGGGTCAGGGAATAGAGGTATTCAGGATATAGCCATTGCTCTTAAATGGGTGAATGAAAACATAGCAGAATTTGGCGGTGATCCCGAAAATGTTATGATTTTTGGCGAATCTGGTGGAGGCATGAAAACCTCATGTCTTTATACAATGCCAGAAGCTGCACCATACTTCAATAAAGCATCTATCGAAAGTGGTCCGGGTGTAATAATGAAGACAGCTGAAGATGCTGCAATTACAACTGAAATCTTGTTAAAGGAATTGAGTATTTCAAAAAATAACTGGAGGAAACTTCTTACATTATCTCCACATGAACTGCTAGAGGCTCAATTAAAACTTCAGAGTTTGCCCAATAAAGCTAAAGTTCGTAGAGGTTTTATGGGTATTGGAGGCACAGGAACTAATGGTTTTGGTGCCGTGGTTGACGGAGTGGTTCTTCCTTATCATCCATTCGAACCAGAGGCTCCATCCATTTCAAAAGACAAACCTCTAATGGTGGGTTGGAATGAGGACGAATATATCTTCTTTGCCATGATTAGTGGTGATAAATCAGTGTTTAATCTTAACAAAGAACAACTTTCAGAGAAACTAAAACAGGAGTTTGGAGAGCAGGCAAATAAGGTGTTAAGTGTGTATCAAGATGCCAACCCTAAAGCTTCGCCTACCGAACTTTATATTGCTATTCGTTCGATCTTGTTTATGGGGTTGGGTTCAATTCAAATTGCGGAGAAAAAAACAGCTCAAGGCGGTGCTCCTGCTTATTTGTACAATTTTGGGTACAAATCTGAATTAAAAGTTCCCGGAACCAATTATGAGTTCGGAGCTATGCACGCACTTGATATACCTTTTAAATTTTATAATGTTGCTCCAATGAAGGATAAAAATGGATTTGAAAGTACCGGAATGGCAGGGAACCGTCCTGAGCGTTTCCAGGCAGCAAACAATATGGCAAAACTATGGACGTCCTTTGCTAAAAAAGGAATACCTGGTGGCGATGATATTCCGAAATGGCAAGCTTATAATATGGAGAACAGACCAACAATGCGCATCGATTATCAATGTGAAATTATATATAACCGTTTTATTGAAGAAATAAAAATGTGGCGGGAAGTAACTGAAATCCAATAGACTTTAGAAATTAAAATAATAAACCCATATAATAAAATGAAAAACAAAATACTATTTTTATTTACGATTTTGATAGCGTGTCTCAGTTGTTCAAAGGAGTCTGTTTCACAGTCATCATTATTACAATACGATGTTCAGATTGACAACTTAATTCAACAAATGACACTTGAGGAAAAGATAAACATGTTACATGGCAAGTATCTTTTTGTCTCGGCAGGTGTAGAAAGATTGGGCATTGCCGACATGAAATATGCCGATGGTCCTTTTGGTATAAGGGAAGAATTGCAGCCTAATAGCTGGATGCCATTGGGCTGGGAAAAAGATAAAGCAACTTTCTTTCCAACCGGATCAGCTTTGGCAGCTACATGGAGCCCGGAATTGGCCTATGAATATGGAACAGGAATGGCTCTTGAAGCACGTCTTCGAGGCAAGGATATGATTCTGGGTCCAGCAATTAATATACAAAGAATACCTACCGGAGGACGCACATACGAATACATGAGCGAAGATCCTGTATTAAGCGCAGAATTGGCAGTTGGATACACAAAAGGAGTACAAGATAATGGTGTTGCGGCTTGCCTTAAACATTACGCATTAAATAACCAGGAAAATAATCGCGGAATAGTTAATGTAATTATTGGCGAAAGAGCTATGCGTGAAATTTATCTGCCTCCATTTGAGGCAGCAGTTAAGGAGGCCGATGCTTATGGTGTAATGGCTGCTTACAATAAGGTTGATGGTTGGTGGTGTGCAGAAAACGATATGCTTCTCAATCAGATTTTACGTGACGAATGGGGATTTAGTGGTTTGGTAATTTCAGATTGGAACGGTACACATTCAACGGTTAATTCAATTCAAAATGGATTAAATGTGGAAATGCCGACCAAAAAGTTTTTAGGACAAGCGTTACTCGATTCAGTGAAAGCAGAAATTGTATCAGAAAAAATTATTGACCAACGTGTAAGGGAGATTCTGAGAGTTAGATTAGCCATTAAACCTATACCAGAATCAGAAGCGAACCAGGAAATGACATCTAATCCTGTATCTCAAAAAATAGCATATAATGTAGCGAGCAAGTCAATTGTTTTATTAAAAAATGATGATATTCTTCCAATCGATCTAAGCAAAAAGATTGTAATAGCAATAATTGGTGATAATGCTGTTAGAAAAATGGCAAACGGTGGAGTTGGTGCAGGTGTTAAAGCATTGTATGAAGTTTCTCCACTGGAAGGTTTAAAAAGTAAGATTGGTGATAAAGCAGAACTAATTTATTCGCAGGCATATGAACCTGAAGTGATTGATTGGGCAAAGATATTTGGCGGAAAAACAAAAGAACAAATCGAAAAAGAAGATCGAGAGAAGGCAGAACGAAATAAGGAATTAAATAAGGAAGCAGTGGCTATTGCTGCTAAAGCTGATTTAGTAATCTACTTTGCTGGAAATAACCGTGCTGTAGAAACCGAGGCTAGTGATAGAAAAGATATTATGCTTCCTTCCGGACAAGATGAACTAATGTTAAAACTAGCAGAAGTCAACCCGAATATTGTAACAGTTTTGGTGAGTGGAGCTCCAAACGATCTTAACATTGTCCAGCCAAATTCAAAAGCATTGGTGATGTCATGGTTTAATGGTACCGAAGGAGGTAATGCTTTGGCAGATGTTTTAATCGGTAATATTTCTCCTGGTGGCAGACTGCCCTTTACCTTGCCATTTAAATTGCAAGATTCACCTGCTTACGCTCTGGGGAATTATCCTCAAGGAGAAAAGAAAAAAGATGTATTTGTTGATTTAGTTGAGGATACCGAAACTGACAATAAGAATTCGAAGTCTGTGCAAAACAATGATCCAAACATGGCTTATTATACTGAAGAATCTTTAGTCGGATACCGTTGGTTCGAAACAAAAAATATTCCGGTTATGTATCCTTTTGGATATGGTTTAACTTATACTTCGTTTGAATATTCATCTTTATCAACTGATAAAGAAAAGTATAAAGAGAATGATCAGATTGAACTTAATTTTAAACTTAAAAATTCAGGTTCTGTTGCTGCTGATGAGGTTGTGCAAGTATATGTGCATCGTGTAAATCCTTCAGTAGAATGGCCCGATAAAGAATTAAAAGCATTTAAGCGGGTTACATTAAAACCAGGGAAATCTGAGGACATTCATCTTACTATTCCAGTAGATAAAATGCGGTATTGGAATGAATCGACACAAAGCTGGGAAAATGATCCTTGCAATATTGAAGTGTTAGTGGGTGCATCTGTTTCAGATATTAAGCTTACTAAAACCATTTCAATAAGATAAAATCATTATTGTGAAAATATAACCTACAACAAATATTATGAAGAATTCAATAAAGTTTTTATTTTTCGCAGCAATAATAATTATAGGAACTTCCTGTAATCAAAGAAATGAGAAATCTCTTGCAAATCTACAGAATGAACAACAGTTATTTATTGGAGATTCTATTGCAATTGCTCAAACTAAATATGGCAAAGTTCAAGGATTCCTTCTTCGAAATATTTATAATTTCAGAGGAATTCCTTATGGGGCCAGTACTGCAGGTAAAAATCGTTTTATGCCGCCCCAGGAACCAGAACCATGGGATAATGTTTACAAGGCTTTTTGGTGGGGAAATTCGGCACCACAAATAATGGACAACCGCTATGCCAATGCTATTGCTTCTTTTACCGATCATTGGAATTACGATGATGTTAGTGAAGATTGCTTAAAGCTAAATGTTTGGACTCCATCACTTTCTGATAGCAAAAAGCGTCCTGTTTTAGTTTGGTTGCATGGTGGTGGCTATACAAACGGGAACGGTATCGAACAAGATGGATATAATGGAGAAAATTTGAGTCGTAAAGGTGATGTAGTGTTTGTATCTATCAATCATCGCTTAGGTCCAATCGGCTTCTCTGATTTATCTGGTGTTGGCGGTCAAAAATATGCCAATTCTGGTAATGTTGGAACCTTAGATATGGTTGCTGCTTTAAAGTGGGTAAATGAAAATATTGAAAACTTTGGAGGCAATCCTCAAAATGTTACTATTATGGGACAGAGTGGTGGTGGTGCAAAAGTGTGTGTACTAACAGCAATGCCAGACGCCAAAGGCTTGTTTCACAAAGCTGTTCCATTAAGTGGTTCAACAATAAGGGCTAAGAATCAGGAGGATTCTCGTAAAGTTGGTGAGTACATCCTGGAAGAAGCTGGTCTCAAACCTGGAGAAGTTGATAAACTTCAGGAAATGCCATGGAAAGATTACATACTTATTGCCAACAAAGCTTCAGCAAGATATGCAAAAGAGCAGGGTATTACCGACTTTTTTCGAAGGGGGTTTGGTCCGGTTGCAGATGGTATTATTTTACCAAAAGACGAGTTTTATTCCAACGACCTATCAGCCAATGTTCCTATGTTGTTGAGTACTACTTTTCATGAATGGTCTATGTCGAGGTTTATGCCAGAACTTGAAAATATTTCGAAAGAAAAAGCTATTGATAGTCTTGCTCTGCGAGTTGGTTTTAGTGGAGGTTTAGGTGAGAAAGCCGCTAAGGTTTATGATGCTTATTCCAAAACTTTCCCTGAAGCACAGCCAATAGAAATAATGACTCTTATTTCGAGTAACCGAAAAGGAGCAATAGAAACTGTAAATGCTAAAGCAAAACAAGTAGCACCGGTATATCTTGCTTGGTTTGGTTGGGAGCCGCCTTTGTTTGATAAGCGAATGCGGGCTTTTCATTGCCTTGATATTAGTTTCTGGTTTTATAATACCGACTTAATGTTGACACACACCGGAGGTGGAGCTCGTCCACATGCATTATCAGATAAAATGTCTGATGCATTATTAAACTTCATGAGAACTGGAAACCCCAATACAGCATCATTACCAGAATGGCCTGCATATACTGAAGATAAAGGTGAAACAATGATATTAAATGATGATTGTGTAGTGAAAAATGACCCTGACAGGGAAGGAAGAGTATTACTATAAAAACATATAAAGATGAGAACTTTTAGAAGATTTAATACAATTATAGCAGCAATTGCAATTTGCTTTCCACTTATTGTTTCAGGTGCTACCCCTGGAAAGGGAGACCCAGATAAGAAAAGAATAAAGGAGACAATAAACCAAATGACCTTGGAACAAAAGGTAGAATTGTTGATTGGTACAGGAATGTTTTTTGAACTTCCGGACTCATTAGCACATATGTTTCCTAAACCTGAAATTAAAGATAAAGCATATCATGAAATGGTTACTCATATTCGAAAAAACCTACCTGGGGCTGCTGGCTTTACTGTTGAATATCCTAATTTAAATGTAACTACCCAGGTACTGGCTGATGGACCAGCCGGGTTACGTATCTCTCCAAAACGAAAAGGCGAAAATAAAACATATTATTGTACAGCTTTCCCAATAGCTACAGTATTGGCTTCAACATGGGATACCGAATTAGTAAATGAAGTTGGGAAAAGCATGGGCAAAGAAGTATTGGAATACAATGCTGATGTGTTATTAGCTCCTGGTATGAATTTGCAACGGGATCCCCTATGCGGAAGAAACTTTGAATACTATTCAGAAGATCCGCTGGTTACTGGAAAAATGGCATCTGCTATGGTTAAAGGGGTTCAATCGAACGGTGTAGGTACATCAATCAAACATTATGCTGTTAATAATCAAGAGACAAACAGGCTTTCAGTTAATACAATCGTTAGTGAAAGGGCTTTACGTGAGTTGTACCTGAAAGGGTTCGAAATAGCTGTAAAAGAAGCTGAACCATGGACTGTTATGTCAGCATATAATATGGTAAATGGTGTTTATGCCTCAGAAAGTTATGATTTGCTTACAAAGATTTTACGCGATGATTGGGGATTCAAAGGCTATGTAATGACTGACTGGGGCGCAGGAAGCGATGTTGTTGCTCAAATGAAAGCTGGAAATGACTTGATTATGCCAGGAACACCTGAGCAAATCGCTGTATTAATAAAAGCTGTGAAAGATGGTGAAATTGACGAAAGAATAATTGACCTGAATCTGTCCAGAATTCTATCAATCATGCTTAAAACCCCTAAGCAAAAAGCTTTTAAAGCATCAAATACACCTGATTTAAAAGCTCATGCCCAGGTAACCCGTAAAGCAGCAACAGAAGGTATGGTGCTTCTTGAAAACAGAAATCAAGCTCTTCCAATAGCATCAAGTGTTAAAAAATTAGCTGTATTTGGCACAACTTCTTATGAATTTATTTCTGGAGGTACAGGCAGTGGAGATGTTAACGAAGCATACACAATTTCTTTAATGGACGGACTGGAAAACGGAGGTCTTCATGTAAATGAGGAGCTAAGCAATATATACGCTAAGTATATTAAAGATGCAAGAGCTAAAGCTGGAAAGCCCAAAAATTGGCTTGCTGCTATTATGGGAGCAAAAGAACCTGTACCGGAAATGGCTGTTTCTGTTGATTTAGTTAATAAAATGGCAGAAGAGGCTCAAATAGCTTTATTAACTATAGGCAGAAATTCAGGTGAAGGTGGTGATCGTAATGCCTTACAGGGAGATTTTTATCTTACCGATGTTGAACAGGAATTAATCAAGTCTGTTTCAGATGCTTTTCATGCAAAAGGTAAAAAAGTGGTTGTAGTGCTAAATGTAGGAGGTGTTATCGAAACCAAAAGCTGGTGTGAGATTCCTGATGCAGTTCTTTGTGCTTGGCAACCAGGACAAGAAGCTGGTAATTCTGTGGTTGATGTTTTAACAGGAAAAGCTAATCCTTCAGGTAAAATGGCTGTCACATGGCCAATTAAATATGAAGACAGTCCAACAGCAAAAAATTTTCCTGGTGTTGCGGTAAAATCTGATAAGGTTGATAATTCAAATGACCTTTCAGGATTTTCATTCATGAAAAGAGTACCATGGGAAGTTATTTATGAAGAAGATATCTATGTTGGATATCGCTATTATTCAACGTTTAATGTGCCAGTGTCCTATGAATTTGGTTATGGACTTTCGTATACTACTTTTGAATACAGCGATATAAAAATAAGTGGAAGTGAATTTAAAGATAAACTGACTGTCTCTGCAACTGTTAAAAATATCGGAAAAGTTCCCGGAAAAGAGGTTGTGCAAGTATATGCCAGTGCCCCCGATAAAAAACTTGAGAAACCGGCTATTGTACTTGTTGCTTTTGCAAAAACAAGAATACTGGCTCCGGGCGAATCTCAAACTTTCAATTTTGATGTAACTGCTGATAAATTGGCATCTTTTGATGAATTTTCATCTTCATGGCTTATTGAAGCTGGAAAGTATTCCATTAAAGTCGGTGCTTCATCACAAGACATTAAAGCAAACAAAAAATTTAGTGTTGCAAAAGATATTATTTTAGACAATGTTAGTAAAGCATTGGTGCCAGATCGGGAAATAAATAGGTTGTCTAAATAAGTAGATTTAGTTTTTTTCGTTGGTTGGAGAACAGCAAGCACTCAGCCATATATTCAGGGCTGAGTGCATTTTTCCTGGTTTTATGGCAGGGAGTATTTTTATATCTGTCTTTTCAAATTTTCGCACTATTTCTTTGAAAAAAAGTTACTAAAATCCAATAATAATTAGTTTTATGAAAACAGGAAGATTTACCCTTTTACTTTTGATGACCTTTGTTGTCTGCAGTTGTTCAATAAATTATTCAGTTGAAGAAAAAAATGGTTATTTCCTCGTAAATCAGCTTAATGGACCAGATTTAGGTTACAATGCTTCTTCAGGGGTTGAATTGATAACAATAAACAAGAAAGTATTTAAGGATCTCAACAAAAATGGTCAGATAGATCCATATGAAGATTGGCGTTTGTCAGTTGATGAAAGAGCAATAGACCTTGCTTCACGTATGAGTATCGAACAAATTGCCGGCTTAATGCTCTATAGCGGACATCAATCAATACCTGTTTCGAGCAGGGGTTGGATTAAAGGTACCTACGCTGGAAAGCCATTTGAAGAAAGTGGTGCAGAATCAAGTGACTTATCTGATCAGCAAAAACAACTTTTATTGCAGGATAATCTTAGACATGTGCTAATTACAACAGTCGAAAGTCCTGCAGTTGCTGCTATATGGAACAATAAAGCACAAGCATTGGTTGAAAGCAAAAGTTTTGGAATACCTATAAATACAAGCTCCGATCCCCGACATGGGAGTGACTCCTATGCAGAATACAATGCTGGAGCAGGGGGCAAAATTTCTATGTGGCCTAGTACTCTTGGATTGGCAGCAACTTTTGATCCATCTATTATGAAACTTTTTGGAGAAATCGCAGCAAGAGAATACCGGAGCTTAGGTATAACAACCGCATTATCACCACAAATTGACCTTGCTACTGAACCACGATGGAGTCGATTTGACGGAACGATGGGGGAAGATCCTGATTTAGCAACCGATATGGCCAGAGCCTATGTTGATGGTTTTCAAACTTCATATTGCAATGATGTTATTGCAAATGGTTGGGGTTACAATAGTGTAAATGCTATGGTTAAACACTGGCCAGGTGGAGGTCCGGAAGAGGGAGGACGCGATGCTCATTACGGATTTGGTAAATATGCGGTTTATCCTGGTAATAATATAGCCGATCACCTTAAACCTTTTACCGAAGGGGCATTTAATCTTAGCGGTCCAACGCAAGCAGCTAGCGCTGTTATGCCCTATTATACCATATCTTATAATCAGGATCCGTCTGGCGAAAATGTTGGGAATTCTTATAATCAATTTATAATTACTGATTTGTTACGTGAAAAATATGGATACGATGGAGTTGTCTGCACCGATTGGGCAATAACAAAAGATGCTCTGGGAGTAGAGATATTTAGTGGAAAATGCTGGGGAGTCGAAAGTATATCTGAAGCTGAAAGGCACTATAAAGCATTAATGGCTGGTGTGGACCAGTTTGGTGGAAATAATGAGGTTAAACCTGTTCTTGAGGCTTATAATCTTGGAGTAGAAGAACACGGTGAAGAATTCATGAGGCATCGATTTGAAATATCAGCAGTGCGACTTTTGAGAAATATTTTTAGAGTTGGTTTGTTCGAAAATCCATATCTCGATATTGAAGAAACAGAAGCAACAGTGGGTAAACCTGAATTTATGGAGGAGGGTTATATGGCGCAAATAAAGTCGGTAGTTATGCTTAAAAACAAAGACAATGTCTTACCTATAGAACGAAAAAAAAAGGTCTATATGCCAAAACGATATACAGCGCCTGGAAAGAACTGGATTGGCATGCCTATTCAGGAAAGTTGGGATGATGCATTTAATCCTGAAGTAGTAAGTAAATATTTTGAAATTGTTCAGACTCCGAATGAAGCTGATTTTGCACTTGTAGGGATTAGAAGTCCCAGGGCTGGACAAGGCTACGATAAAGAAGATATTAAAGAAGGTGGAAATGGTTATGTCCCCATAAGTTTGCAGTATAAAAATTATACATCAACTCATGCCAGAGATGTCAGTATTGCCGGAGGCAGTCCTTTTGAGGAATTTAGGAACAGAAGTTATAAGAACAAAACGGTTTCGACTGACAATATCAGCGATATGAATCTTGTGCTGGAAACCGGAAAAAAGATGGGGAACAAACCGCTTATGGTAATAGTGAAAGTTGACAGACCTATGGTGATTAGTGAAATTGAACCTGCAGCTTCTGTTTTACTTATACATATGGGGGTGCAGGATCAAGCATTAATGGAACTGATAACGGGAGTTGCTGAACCAACAGGTCTGTTACCTTTCCAAATGCCAAGAAATATGAAAACTGTTGAGGAACAAATGGAGGATGTTCCGCGTGATATGATACCCTATATTGATTCAGAGGGTAATGACTATGATTTTGCTTTTGGATTAAACTGGAAAGGTAAAATTGAAGACTATCGGGTAGAAAAATATAAATAAATAGCTACGAATAAAGGAACCAAATGGCTACGATTTAAATGTTCTGGTTTGAAGAGAGTAAAACAATAGGGCATATAGATGTTGAGCCAGGTCGGAAGATATAATTTTAATATTCAATTAAACCTCAATTATGCATTAAACAGGTATATTTAACTCTACGAGCCGACGAAAAGTCCTGTTTACCATGACCTTTCGAGGTTTAGCCCTGACAAATAAAATCACCAAACAGGTATTATTAATACCCTTGCAACTCTCTGATTTTACTTTCGTCAAAGTATTCATTTATATTCAAATGAATAATGCAGGTTAAACTACAACTGACTCAATTTTGGGATAAAACTAGATATTGGTAAAGACTTGTACTTTTTTTATGTGGATTTCTATTTTTTAGTATAGCATAATCAAAATTTAGTAAAGAATAATACAAATGTTTTATATATAAATAAAAATAAAAATGGCAGGAACTATATCAACTCCTACTTCTGGAGTAAAATCAGCATCTTCAGGGAATTACACTTTCCCTTTAGTAGTATTAACATCATTATTTTTTATATGGGGGTTTATCACATGTATGAATGATATATTGATACCTCATTTAATGAATGTATTTGAGCTAGGATATGCAGAAGGCATGTTGGTTCAGTTTGTCTTTTTTACAGCTTATGCTTTAATGTCACTACCTTCAGGTTCACTTGTTGCAAGAATAGGGTATAAAAAAGGTATTGTAACCGGGTTGGTCATTGCAGCCATTGGAGCATTACTGTTTTACCCGGCTGCTGAAGTACATTCTTATCCCTTCTTTTTACTCGCTTTTTTTGTATTAGCAACAGGGATTACTTTGTTACAGGTATCAGCTAATCCATATGTGTCGATCCTTGGAAGTCCTGAAACTTCATCAAGCAGACTAAACCTCACACAGGCGTTTAATTCATTGGGAACAACCATAGCTCCATTTATAGGTTCTGCTCTAATATTGGCAGTTGTAGAACAAGGAGTTAGTGCAGCAGAAGAGGCAGCAGTTGTTCAAAATCTATACCTTGGTTTAATGGCTGTTTTATTCATATTGGCTGCTGTTATTGCGCTGGTTAAGTTACCAGTCATTTTAAATAGTGATGAGGAAAATAAACCTGAAGCTTCAAAAAGCGAAGTCGAAAAAATTCATAAAAGTGCCTGGGGTTTTAAACACCTGGTTTTAGGAGCTGTTGGCATATTTGTGTATGTAGGAGCTGAAGTATCTATCGGAAGTTTTCTGGTTAAGTTTTTTGCCTTACCGGAAATTGCCGGTTTAAGCGAATCCGCTGCAGGTAATAAAATTGCCTATTATTGGGGAGGAGCCATGGTTGGCCGATTCATTGGTGCTGCGATAATGCAAAAAGTTAAACCAGGAAAAATATTAACCTTTAGTGCTCTAATTGCTTCTATTTTGGTAATATTCACAATGCTTGTAACAGGTAAAGTTGCTATGTACTCCATTATTGCAGTCGGATTTTTTAATAGTATAATGTTTCCAACCATTTTTTCATTGGCTATAAATAAGCTGGGAATACATACTCCAAAGGGATCCGGTATATTATGTATGGCTATTGTAGGGGGTGCTTTTATACCATTCCTGCAAGGCTTAATGGCCGATTCATCAATAGGTTTGCATCATTCCTTTATTCTTCCTGTTTTATGCTATGTTTATATTGCTTTTTATGGGTGGAAGGGGCATTTAGTAAAATAGAATTAAATTTAGAAATTACGAATAGAACATTGATCTATTCGTGATTTTCTTTTAAAGTCTTTATCATTTTCATCCATGTTTTTCCGCAGGCTCCATATTTAAAGTTTACTTATTTGATTTACAACCTTCTTATATCCGGTTGATAGTGAAATAAAATACAACTTAAGGTAGAATGCTAATGATTTATTAAACATCGAATATTGCTCAGAGTCCTATAAATCTATGCGTGAAAATAAAAAGACACAACTTTTCGGATTGATCCCTATTTTTCCCTGATCCCTGATCATTTCAAAAGCAAAAGCCTCGTAAATCAATGACTTACGAGGCTTAAAGCGGTCTGGACGGGACTCGAACCCGCGACCCTCGGCGTGACAGGCCGATATTCTAACCAACTGAACTACCAGACCAGATTATTTTCTGCTATTGCAATCTCAAACAACAGTTTGAGCATTCCAATAATCTGTTTGCTTTATCAGTAAAGCGATGCAAAAATAGCTATTGTTTTTTAACCTGCAAATATTCTGGCAAAAAAAACTCCGTTTTTTGCAATTATTTTTCCTGAAATATACTGAATTGAACACTTCCATATGATCTTACATCAATAAGATGTTGGTTATCATTAAATTGATGTTTTTTTCCATGTTCAAGAATTAACCAACCTCCCGGCTTTAATATTTTAGCATTGAATACTTCCTCTGGAATTGTGTCTAAAGTATTTAGTTCGTATGGGGGGTCAGCAAATACAATATCGAAAGTATCATTGCATTTATGAATAAACTTGAATACGTCAGCTTTAATCGCCTTAATTGCATCAAATTTCATGTCTGCAATGGTTTTCTTAATAAAGTTAAACGAGCGAAAATCATTTTCAACAGAAATAATCTTTAAGCATTCTCTAGAAGAGAATTCATAACTGATACTTCCAGTTCCTGAAAAAAGGTCTAAAACTTCTAGTTCTTCAAAATCAAATTGGTTGTTTAGAATATTGAATATATTTTCTTTAGCAAAATCGGTAGTAGGGCGAGCAGAGAAATTTTTAACAACAGGAATACGTCTTCCTTTATGTTTTCCGCTAATGATTCTCATATTTAATCAGATAAAAAGAGATTATAGAATCTAATAGCATCAGCATTACCTAGGTTCTTGCAAAGAAGTGGCACTTCAAGTTTAGGGATAATTAAATTAGGGAAGTGTTTTTGTAGTTCGCTAATAATTGCTTTATTATTTATTGTTTCTCCTAGAGTGATTAATTCAATATCGTATAAATCAATTTTTAGCTGCTTACAGGTATATAGCACGAAATATATGAAGTCCATAGTATTAGCATACTGAAAGGAATTTGAGAGGATTAACTTGCCATTTTCGAAAACCTCAATGTCAAAAAACAATTTGTTTATTCCAATAATTGCGCCACACTTCTTTTGACCAAATTTACTAAGACCAAAGTTAATTAAAGTTGAACTTTGATGATTAAACTTAATATTTGGTAGAAGGCTATAAAAAATGCTTGTTAGGTAATTAGGGAAACTAAAGACATTATAGGTTTGTAAAGTATCAATATAGAAATAATGAAGCTCGTCGAGTTCATCCATGCTGTGTGAAAACTCAAAGTATTTTTTTAGGTGTTCAGGATTAAAAAATTCTTCTGGAACAAGGGTAGCCTTCTGGCTAATAAATACCAGGCTGGCTTTTGTGAAACTATTTGAAAATATGGATTCTTTTGCTACCAGGCTTTCAACTTTTCTGATAAGCTCATCTATCAGAATAGTATTTTTAAATTCAAAATGCTTGAAAAGAAGGCATTGATGAGTCTCTTTGGCCCTAATAAGATAAGAAAATCCATTCAAACTAATCTGAATGGATATTTCTTGTTTATCAATATTGTTTATTTGAGGATTTACGTAATTAATATCTGGCATATATTAAAAAGCTGTTTCTTGCTCCCAGTTCCCAGCATTATTTGTTGCTTCAGTTAAAGAACCAACTTTAATTCCTGCAAACCCACCAAATTTGGTTTTTTTGTCAATATAATTTGAAAGAAGTTGTTTATCAAGATTTTCAAATAGGTCTACATAGGTAGTGTAACATTCAAATACCTGCACTTTTACTTTTGATCCAGTGACTAACTCACCAGCGCCCAATGTAAATTCTTTACCATTTGTGTAAGGTATAATTTTTATTTCTTCAATTGGATATTCTGAATCGTTCCACACTGAATCTAGAACAGATGCATAGGAAGAAGTCTTAACAATTATTCCAGCATCCAGAGCTTCTTTACGTGTCATATCATCAGTATTCCACTCGCCAACTGTAACAAAACTTGAAATCTCAAAAGAATCAGTTTTCACAAAAGTAATAAGAGAGTCAAAATCTCCAGTATATTTACCGTATTTATCTTTAAAAGCAACTTGTATAGTTCTAATATCTACTAATTTTTCAACAGTAGCTTTAGTTCTTTTCTTAAGTTCTCTTTCAAATTTTATAGGCTTATTAATGTTATGGAAAAGAAGATATCCTAAAACAACAATTAGTATAGTAAATGCTATTTGAAATGGAACTCTTGATTTCGGAAACTTATTAACAAGGATAATGCTAGGAATAGCTAAGGCTATTACAGCAATCAGGATAATAACATAAGAGATCATAAATTGTATTTTTAGTTCTGTTTATACTTACTTTGAATAGCTGCGAATTTAAAAAAAAAATTCTGATTCACTATTGATTATTGCTATAAGATACTTATAATGTTAATAAATCAGATTATATCTAAATTAAAAGATGCAATTGGTTTTGAACCAACTTCATCACAGGAGAAACTCATCAAAAATCTTGCCAATTTCACAATAGAAGGCAGAGGCGAAAGGGTGTTATTGGTAAAGGGATATGCAGGAACAGGTAAAACAACAACTTTAAGTGCTTATGTTAAAGTGTTGAAAGAATTGGGTTATAAGGTAGTACTTCTTGCTCCAACTGGTCGGGCAGCAAAAGTGTTTTCATCTTATGCTAAGTCAAAAGCATATACAATTCATAAAAAAATATATCGTCAAAAATCTTCAAAGGATGGTTTTGGGAAATTTGTTTTAGATAATAACCTACATACACGAACCTTTTTTATTGTTGATGAGGCTTCAATGATTTCCAACCAAGGAATGGAAGGAAATGCATTTGGGAGTGGGTACCTTTTAAATGATTTGTTTTCATATGTGAATAACAACAATAACTGCAATCTGATACTTGTTGGTGATAAAGCCCAGTTACCACCAGTTGGATTATCTATTAGTCCAGCTTTGGATAGAAGTGAATTGCAAGTGCTTTCCTCAAATGTGATTGAAAACGAGTTGACTGAAGTGGTTCGTCAAGAAGTTGACTCCGGTATTTTGAAAAATGCTACAGATTTAAGGCTAAGAATAGATGAGGGACATGCTTTGCTTCCTATTATTAATTCAAAGCTTTATAAAGATTTTGTGCACTTACATGGGAGTGAGCTGATTGAAGCTATTTCCGATTCTTATTCCAGGGTTGGGATTGAGGAAACTCTTATTATTTGCCGTTCTAATAAAAGAGCAAACAAGTACAATCAGGGAATTCGAAACCAAATTCTTTGGAGAGAAGAAGAAATTGCAGCAGGTGACTTATTAATGGTGGTGAAAAATAATTACTATTGGCTTAATGAGTATGAGGAAGCTGATTTTATTGCGAATGGCGATATAGTTGAAGTAATTAAAGTACATGGCTATAAAGAGCTGTATGGCTTTAAATTTGCTATTTGTACAATCAATCTGGTTGATTATGGAATAGAACTTGAAGTAAAGCTGTTGCTAGATGCATTACATTCTGAAGCTGCTTCTTTAACACAGGAAGAAAACAAAAGATTATACTACAATGTATTAGAAGATTATATTGATTTAAAACCAAAACGAAAACAATATGAAGCGGTAAAGAATAATGAATTTTTTAATGCATTACAGGTAAAATACGCTTACGCTGTTACATGTCACAAAGCTCAGGGCGGACAATGGAAAGAAGTGTATATAGATGCCGGATATTTGGTAGAAGATATGATTGATACCGATTACCTCAGATGGTTATATACAGCAATTACAAGAGCTACGAACAAAGTATATCTTGTAAACTTCCCGAAAGATTTCGTAAAGTTCCAATAATTAATAGTCGAAAGAATATTACTTCTGCTCAGCTAATTCTAATGCCTTATAAACATTTAGCAGACCACCAGTAACCGATAAGTTTTTGAATGGAATAAACACCTTATCTTTTCTTTTTGTACCAGGAAGTTTTACCTTAATATCATTTGTTCCACTTGCCTCCAAAATAAGTTCTTTAATTTCACTAGAAGTTAGTGAAGGATAATATGATTTAATCAAGGCTGCTGCGCCGGTAACCATAGGCGCGGAAAAACTAGTGCCGTCAGCAAAATCATAACCATTATTAGGTGTACAGGAAAGAATATTTACTCCAGGTGCAAAAATATCAACTGTTGTTTTTCCATAATTTGAGAAACTGGCAACAAAATCTTTTTTAGATTTTTTTATAGAACTAGCACCAACCGATAGCCAGTTGTTCATAATTACATCTCCTGTGGAAGAATATTTTCTTGGAAAATTAAATACAACATCGTTATTTTCAGCATCGTTTCCAGCTGCATGTACTAGTAGAATATCTTTTTCGGCAGCTTGTTTGAGCACATTTTCAACCATTTCCTGTTGTGGTGAGAATGCTTTGCCAAAACTCATATTTATAATATCAGCGCCATTATCAATTGCGTATTTTATTGAGTTTGCAACATCTTTATCCCATTCATCACCATCAGGCACAGCTCTAATACACATGATTTTGACATTGTCGGCAACACCTTTCATGCCTATCTGGTTTTTGCGATTGGCTGCAATAATACCAGCTACACTTGTTCCATGATCTGGATTTTTACCTGCAACATCGTTATTGCCATATATTTCTGTATTCCAAATCCATTCATCGTCACCAATAATCCCTCTTGAATTATATTCAAGATTATAGTGGTAGTTTAATCTTGAATTAAAATAATCTTCAACTTCTTTTAAACTTGATTTAGAGATCCCGTTTGATCTAAGAAGTATCATATATGACTTTGCTGTATCAACAATACTTTTCTTCTCAACTTTCAGTTTTTTTAGTTCATTCAGACTGTAATTGTCTTTATTGAAAATATTTGTCAATATGGAATCATAGCGAGAGTAAGAAGCTGTGATGCCATCAAAGTATGCCTTTCCCTGCTCAATCTCTGTAAGTTCCTTCAAGTAGGTGGTTTTAACTTTTAAATATTTTTGGTAGTTCTCAGGATCAGCATCCATAAGTGAATCAGCAGGTAAATTCTCGTATATAGTATTATATTTCTTGTATAACCTTGTTACTTCCAAAGGTGCTCCATCAATGTTTTCACCAGATGAGTTGCCTAAGAAATTCCATCCATGGATGTCGTCAATATATCCATTGTTATCATCATCAATACCATTTCCAGGAATTTCATCTTCATTCACCCAAATAACATCTTTTAAATCTTCGTGATTTATATCAATTCCATTATCAATCACAGCAACAATAACTGTTTTGGATTCTTTTCCTTGAAGTAGCTCAGAGTAAGCTTTCTCAGTACTAATACCCCATGCTTTATCAGCTTTAGGATCTTTGTTTTGCCAGTTAACAAGTTTTATAGAATCGTTTGATGCAGATGCAATTACTGTTTGAGGAAAGCTAATAATAGTAATTAAATAAAGTGCCGCTAGAATTTTACGCATATTAATAAAGTTTAATAATACTACTAAATATTCATTCCAGCACAACCTAAAAAATACTTTGCAGCAGCTGAGAGTTCTTATTTAAGCAGATAATCAAGTTAAAAAAAGGGGAACTGTAATTTTAAAACAGTTCCCCAATAAATTATATTCCTAAATCCTTCTTAATAGAAGCGATTTTATTTTCAAGTTTTGTTTTTATAGCATTAAATTCACTATCCGATTTAAGTTCTTCTTTAACGCTAAAATAGAATTTGATTTTTGGTTCTGTACCAGAAGGTCTTACTGATATTTTTGATCCATCATCAGTAATAAATTGAAGAACGTTTGATTCTGGCATATCTATTTTAGATGTTTTGCCAGTAGCAGGTTCAAATATTTCTGATTTTAGATAATCAATTATTTGAATGACTTTCGAGTTATTTATTTGTACTGGTGGAGTGCTTCTAAAACCGGCCATCATTTTTTGAATTTCTTCAGCACCTTCTTTACCTTTTCTTACAACCGATACTAAATCTTCGAGGTAGAAACCAAATTCTTTATAGATATCAATGAGTAAATCAAATAAAGATTTTCCCTGGTCTTTTGCCCAGGCAGCAATTTCGGCTACCATGGCACAAGCTGATATTGCATCCTTATCACGGACAGCATCACCAACCATATAGCCATAACTTTCTTCTCCACCACCGATAAATGTCTTTTTTCCTTCGTTTCTTCTAATTACATCAGCGATCCATTTAAATCCAGTCAGGCAATCGAAATACTCAACATTATATTTTGTCGGAATGTCCGATATTAACTCGCTAGAAACAACAGTCTTAACAACAAATTCTTTCCCGGTAAGTTTATTTTTTTCGTGCCACTGACTAACCAAATAGTAGGTAAGTAGAGCCGCGGTTTGGTTTCCATTTAGGATAATGAATTCGCCAGTATTGTCTTTGCATGCTACTCCAACTCTGTCAGCATCGGGGTCAGATGCCATTACTAAATCAGCATCTACTTCTCTGCCTTTATCCATTGCCATTTTTAGAGCAGCAGTTTCTTCAGGATTGGGAGAAAGTACTGTTGGAAAGTCACCCGAAACAACATCCTGTTCTGGTACATTATAAATATTAGTGAAGCCAATAGCTTTGAGTCCCATTGGAACCAGTTTAACACCGGTACCATGAATAGGTGTATAAACTATTTTAAGATCCTTTTGTCTCTGAATTACATCAGGGTGCAGAGATAGCCCCTTGATCATATTAATATAGATATCATCAAATTCTTTCCCTAGAATTTGAATGTTTTCTTTTTTTCCTGAGAATTTAATATCGTCAATGGATGTTATATTTTCTACTTCAGCTATAATATTTTTATCATGCGGACCAATTACTTGTGCGCCATCGTCCCAGTAAGCTTTATAGCCATTGTATTCTTTTGGATTATGCGAGGCTGTAATTACAACACCACTTTGACATCCAAAATGTCTGATAGCATACGATAGTTCTGGTGTGGGGCGTAGGTCTTCGAATAAGTATACTTTGAAGCCATTTGCAGTGAAAATGTTAGCAACAGTTTCAGCAAATAATCGACTGTTATTTCTACAATCGTGGCCAACAGCTACTTTAATTTCTTTAAGGTCTTTGAAATTTTTATTAATGTAATTTGACAAGCCCTGAGTTGCCATTCCAACGGTATAAATGTTCATTCTGTTTGAGCCAACGCCCATAATCCCTCTTAATCCACCAGTACCGAATTCAAGCTCACGATAAAAAGATTCAATAAGTTCTGTCTCATCGTTTTCTAACAAATATTTAACTTGTTTTTTTGTTTCTTCATCATAGTTTCCTTCAAGCCAGGCATTGGCTTTTATTTTTACTTGATCGAGTAGTTCTTGATTGCTCATTTTAAAACATAAATTAATTAATTATCCTTGGTTTGAAATGTCGAATACAACTTTTTCGAGAGAATCTCGCCAAAATGGTATACTTAGATCAAAGGTAGTCCTTATTTTTTTCTTATTCATAACACTATACGAGGGGCGAGGGGCTGGTAAAGGGTATTCGATTGATTCAATAGGATTTACCCGACAATCAATTTTGCCAAATTTCATAATCTCAATCGCAAAGTCATACCATGAACAAACTCCTTCATTAGAATAGTGATATATTCCATTCTTCCAACTTGAATTTTCTTCGCAATAATCAATAATTGAAAGAATAGCACTGGCCAGGTTAGTGGCGCTGGTTGGGGTTCCTATTTGATCAAAAACAACACCTAATTGTTCTCTTTCATTTCCAAACTTCAGCATACTTTTAACAAAGTTATTGCCGAATTTAGAATACAACCATGAAGTTCTTATAATAATAGCATCGGTTTCAGCCATTACCAGCTTTTCTCCTTCAAGCTTTGTCTGCCCGTAAACTGATGGAGGATTTGTCTCATCAAATTCATTTAGTGGAGTATGAGAAATTCCTGAAAATACATAGTCGGTTGAAATATGAATAAGTTTAATGTTATTAAGCTTTGATATCCTGGCTAGTTCTTTGGGTACTTCAGCATTCAGGAGTTTTGCAAATTCTAATTCTGATTCTGCTTTATCTACACCAGTATATGCAGCACAGTTTATAAGGTAATCAGGTTTAGTTTCACTTATAAATTTTTCAGTACTTTTAAAATTGGTAAGATCAAGTTCATCAATATCTGTAAAAATAAACTGTTGAGTATTTTTGGTTTTAGATAACTCTTTTAGTTCACTTCCCAGTTGGCCATTGGCACCAGTAACAAGTATCTTCATTATTAGTAAACGAAATTATTTTTAGCAGAATCGAAGTTTGGATGTAGTTTGTCTTTATCAGATAATATTATCTGATCAGCCGGAATTTGCCAATCAATGTTTAGCTTTGGATCGTTATAGATTATGCCGGTATCATTTTCGGGTGAATAAAACTCATCACATTTATAAAATACAATGGCATTTTTGCTTAAAACAGAAAAACCATGAGCAAATCCCTGTGGTATCAGTAGTTGCATTTTATTTTCTGCGGATAATTCTATTCCAAACCATTGGCCATAAGTTGGGGAATTTTTTCTAATATCAACAGCAACATCATATATTGTACCCTCTAGAACTCTTATAAGTTTAGTCTGAGCTCTAGGATTTAATTGGTAATGTAGTCCTCTAATAACCCCGAATGAAGATTTCGACTGATTATCTTGAACAAAGTCAATAGCAACTTTATATTCAGAAAGTTTCAGTTTATTATATGCCTCAAAAAAATAACCTCTGTCATCTTCAAAAACGGTTGGTTCAATAATATATAGGTCGCTAATAGGTGTTTTAATAGCTTTCATTTCTAATCGAATGTTATATGAGTATCGTCGGCAATTTTTAATAAATATTGTCCATATTGATTTTTAATTAGTGGTTGAGCAAGTTCTACTAATTGTTCCCGGGAAATAAAACCTCTTTTGAAAGCAATCTCTTCAACACAAGAAATTTTCAAACCTTGCCGAGTCTCAATGGTGTGAATATAATTTCCAGCTTGTAATAAACTATCGTGCGTACCTGTATCTAGCCATGCTGTCCCACGACCTAGGATTTCAATCTTTAATCGATTTTCATTTAAGTATAAACGATTCAAATCGGTAATTTCCAATTCTCCTCTTGCAGAAGGCTTGAGGTTTTTGGCTTTTTCAACTACATCGTTACTATAGAAGTATAGGCCTGTAACAGCATAGTTTGATTTTGGTTTATCTGGTTTTTCTTCGAGACTAATAACATTTCCGTTCTTATCAAATTCAACTACGCCGTATCTTTCAGGATCGTTTACATAATACCCAAAAACAACTGCGCCATCTTCTATTTTTGAAGTTCGTAATAGTGTTTTGCCAAAACCATGACCATAGAATATATTATCACCCAGAACAAGACAAACACTGTCGTTACCAATAAATTTTTCTCCAATAATAAAAGCCTGGGCTAATCCATCTGGTGAGGGTTGTTCTGCATATGATATTTCCAAGCCCCACTGACTTCCATCTTTTAATAATTTTCTGAATAAAGGTAAATCTTGAGGAGTGCTTATTATCAAGATTTCTTTAATACCCGCCAGCATTAACACTGACAATGGATAGAAAATCATTGGCTTATCATATACAGGCAATATTTGTTTTGAAATTGTTTCTGTAAGAGGGTAAAGTCTGGTGCCGCTTCCTCCGGCAAGAATTATTCCTTTCATTTTCTTAACAAATTATAGTTTTAAAATATGAAATTGTTTTTTCAAGTCCTTCTTCAAGAGGTATTTTTGGTTCCCAGCCATTTAGTTTTTCTTTGGCAAGCGAAATATTTGGTTGCCTTTGGGTAGGATCATCTGAGGGTAAAGAATTGAAGGTAATTTTCGACTTTGATTTTGTTAGTTTAATTACTTTTTCAGCAAGTTCGATAATTTTAAACTCTCCTGGATTACCTATATTTATTGGACCGGTAAAATCTTCAGGCGTATTCATTAAACGAATAAAACCTTCTAAAAGATCATCAACATATTGGAAACTTCTGGTTTGACTTCCATCACCATAAATTGTTATATCTTGATTTTGAAGTGCCTGAACGATAAAGTTTGAAACTACACGTCCATCGTTAGGATGCATGCGAGGGCCATATGTATTGAATATACGGGCAATTTTAATTCTTACCTGATTTTGGATGTGGTAATCTATGAATAGGGTTTCGGCACAACGTTTTCCTTCATCATAACATGAACGACTTCCGATAGGATTAACATTCCCCCAATAGTCTTCAGTTTGTGGGTGAACAACCGGATCTCCATAGACCTCACTTGTTGAAGCCTGCAATACTTTTGCTTTTATACGCTTAGCCAGTCCAAGCATATTTATTGCTCCCATTACAGAAGTTTTAATAGTTTTAATGGGGTTGTATTGGTAATGAATTGGAGAAGCTGGACATGCAAGATTGTAAATCTCATCTACCTCTATAAAATACGGAGATGTAATATCATGACGCACTAATTCAAAAAAAGGATTATCTAATAGATGAAGTACGTTTTCTTTCGAGCCAGTAAAATAATTATCTAAACAAATTACCTCATTTCCATCTTGAAGGAGTCGTTCACACAGGTGAGATCCTATGAATCCAGCTCCTCCTGTAACTAGTATTTTCTTCATGTATTATCTTTGGATTTTTATTTAAGGCACAAATTAAGCGAAATTTCTTCCGATGCCGTAATATTTGAACCCATTTTCTTCCATTTCTTGTGGATCATATATATTTCTTCCGTCAAAAATCACTTTGTTTTTTAATAATTTGGCAAGAACCTTATAATTAGGAATTCTAAATTCAGACCACTCAGTCATTAGAACAAGAGCATCGGCATCAATGGTCGCTTCGTACATTTCCTCAGCGTATTCAATTTTGTCTCCTATTATTCGCTTAGATTCTTTAATGGCAACAGGATCATATGCTTTAACTTCAGCTCCAGCTGCAGTAAGCATGTCGACTAAGACAAGGGCAGGAGCTTCACGCATATCGTCGGTGTTAGGTTTAAAAGATAACCCCCATAGAGCTATCTTCTTACCTTTTAACTGACCTGCAAAATGTCCGTTTATTTTAGTGTAAAGTACAACTTTCTGATCATCATTTACATCTTCAACAGATTGTAGTATTCTTAAATTATACCCATTTTCATTTCCTGTTTTTATCAGTGCTTTTACATCTTTAGGGAAACAAGAGCCTCCATAACCAGCACCCGCATATATGAATTTTTGGCCAATTCTAGGGTCGCTGCCAATACCTCGTCTGACATTTGTTATATCTGCACCAACAATCTCGCATAAATTAGCAATATCATTCATAAAACTAATTTTTGTTGCAAGCATTGAGTTTGCAGCATATTTTGTCATTTCAGCAGAAGGTACATCCATAAAAATTAATGGATGACCATTTAATATAAAAGGTTTATATAAACGCTTCATAGTTTTTTCTGCTTTCTCAGATTCAACACCAACAACAATTCTGTCAGGTTTTAAGAAATCATCCACAGCTGAGCCTTCTTTAAGAAATTCAGGATTTGAAGCAATGTCAAATGTTAAATCAGAATTTCTTTTATCAAGTTCATTCTGGATAGCAGCTTTTACTTTCTTTGATGTGGATATTGGTACAGTACTTTTTGTAACAGCTACAAGGTAGTCGTTCATATATTTCCCGATTTCTCTGGCAACTGCAATTACATATTGCAAATCAGCACTACCATCTTCATCAGGAGGAGTTCCAACAGCGATAAATACTGCCTGACAGTCATTTAAACAATCTTTGAGATTTGTTGAAAATTTGAGTCTTCCCTTTTCATGGTTTCTTACAACCATTGGTTCAAGGCCAGGTTCATAAATGGGAATAATACTTTTTTCAAGGTTATCTATTTTTTTCTTGTCAATATCAACACAAACAACATCTACACCGGTTTCCGCGAAACAAGTACCTGTTACTAATCCAACATATCCAGTACCTACAATAGCAATTTTCATAAACTTTGGGTTAATTGGTTTAACATGTGCCAAAAATATATTTTGTATTCCTATTATAAAATGATTTTCGCATAGAATATTTCACTTATTCGATTAAACACTATTATTTACTGTTAATCGTAAAGAAATAAAGGGTGAATGTGGAATTTTTAAAGGATTTTTAGTATTTTATGATATATTATTATAGCTTTGCAGCTCAAATTTTCAAGCAAAATATTGTCTAACTTATTAATTATTTGATTGTTAAATGAGCGAGGAAAACAAAAATGTAGAACAAGAACCTCAGATGAATGAATCAGTTAATGCTGAACCACAGGTTGAAGCTACTGAAGTAAAAGCTGAGGTTGCAACAGAAAGCAAAGCTAAAGATGATGAGGTTTTGGAATCTGATGCGAACTTTGATTGGGACTCATACGGAGATACAACAGACATGTATCCAGGAGGTCAACGTGCCGATTTTGAAAAATTGTATGACGATACACTTTCAACTATTGCAGAAAATGAAGTAGTTGAGGGTACTGTTATTTCGATGAACAAACGTGAAGTTGTAATTAATATTGGTTACAAATCCGAAGGAGTAATTAGTCTGAATGAATTTCGCTACAATCCTGAATTAAAATCTGGAGATGTAGTAGAAGTATTTGTAGAAAACCAAGAAGACAAAAAGGGTCAGTTGATATTATCCCACAAGAAAGCACGTGCTCTTAAATCATGGGATCGCGTTAATGCTGCTCTTGAGAATGATGAAATCATTACTGGTTATATTAAATGTCGTACTAAAGGTGGTATGATTGTAGATGTGTTCGGTATTGAAGCATTCTTACCAGGTTCGCAAATTGATGTTAAACCAATTCGTGACTACGATATTTATGTAGGAAAAACTATGGAATTCAAGGTTGTTAAGATTAACCAGGAATTTAAAAATGTAGTTGTTTCTCACAAAGCACTTATTGAAGCTGAACTTGAACAGCAGAAGAAAGAGATTATTGCTAAACTTGAAAAAGGTCAAATTCTTGAAGGTACAGTTAAGAACATTACTTCTTATGGTGTATTTATTGACCTTGGTGGTGTTGATGGACTTATCCATATTACAGACCTTTCTTGGGGGCGCGTTAATCATCCTGAAGAAATTGTTCAGCTTGATCAAAAATTACAAGTTGTTATCTTGGACTTTGATGACGATAAAAAACGTATCGCACTTGGTCTTAAGCAACTTACTCCACATCCTTGGGATTCTCTTGATGAGGCTCTTAAAATTGGAGATTCGGTAAAAGGTAAAGTTGTTGTAATGGCTGACTATGGCGCATTTGTTGAAATAGCAGCGGGTGTTGAAGGACTTATTCACGTTTCTGAAATGTCTTGGTCACAGCACTTACGTAGCGCTCAAGAATTTATGAATGTTGGCGATGAAGTAGAAGCTGTAATCCTTACATTAGATAGAGAAGAGCGCAAAATGTCGCTTGGTATCAAGCAACTTAAAGAAGATCCATGGGGAACCATCGATGATAGATATGCTTTAAACTCTAAGCATACTGCTAAAGTTCGTAATTTTACCAACTTTGGTGTATTTGTAGAAATTGAAGAAGGTGTTGATGGACTAATTCACATCTCTGATCTTTCATGGACTAAAAAGATTAAGCATCCAGCAGAATTCACAAATATTGGTGATGAGATAGAGGTTGTTGTTCTTGAAATAGACAAAGAAAATCGTAGACTAAGTCTAGGTCATAAACAACTTGAAGAAAATCCTTGGGATGTTTTTGAAACTATTTTCGCTGTAGACTCAATTCATGAAGGTACAATTACAGAACTAAATGAAAAGGGCGCTCTAGTAGCTCTACAATACGGTGTAGAAGGTTTTGTTACATCAAGACACTTAAACAAACAAGATGGTACTTCAGCAAAAGTTGATGAAAAACTTGAATTTAAAGTGTTAGAATTTTCGAAATCTGCTAAGAAAATTGTACTTTCACATACAAGAGTTTTCGAAGAAGAGAAAAAAGCAGTTGAAACAGCTGAGAAAAAAGCTAATGCAACTGCTGCTAAAAAGGCAACAAGAAAGATTAAAGCCAATCTTGAAAAAACAACGCTTGGCGATATTTCAGACTTAGCTGCTTTAAAAGAAGAGATGGAGAAGAAGAGTAAGAAAACTGGTGAATCTGAAGAGAAGTAACAATTAAAATAAAACTTTTCAATAATATGGAATTTAAAATTGAAAAGCAGGAAAGCCACACTCTAATTCAAGTTTTAGAAGAAAAACTTGATACGCACATTGCGCCGACCTTGAAATCTGAACTAGTTTTAGTTTCGGGTAACGGAGAAAAGAATATTATACTTGATTTAAGTAAGTGTAGATATTGTGATTCTTCAGGACTTAGTGCGATATTGGTAGCTAACAGGCTGTGTAAAAATGCAAATGGTACATTTGTTCTTACAGGTTTGAACGATGCAGTTGAGAGATTAATAACAATATCTCAATTAGATACTGTGTTGAATATTACCAAAACAATAGATGAAGGTGTTGGTTTAATTGCAGAAACCAGTAATTAAGTTCTTATACTAAATGACATTCGAATTGACGATTTTGGGTAGTGGTTCTGCATTACCCACGTCACGAAGATACCCTACCGCTCAGGCACTTAATGTGCTTGAGCGGTTTTTTTTGATTGATTGTGGTGAAGGTACTCAGCTTCAGCTTAGAAATGCTAAGGTTAGTATGAGTAAAATAAACCATATTTTTATCTCACACCTACATGGTGATCACGTGTTTGGCCTTTTTGGTCTTCTTTCGACCTATAATCTTTTGGGTAGAAAAAATAAACTTACTATCCATGGTCACCCTGAATTAAAAAAAATTATAGAGTTTTTCTACCAACAATTTGCCGAAGAACTGCAATATAAAGTAGAAATAAGCCCAATAAATTCCAGAAGTTTTCATTTAATTCATGAAGATAAAGCAGTTGATGTATATGCAATACCCTTAAAGCACAGAGTAACCTCTTGGGGGTTTCTTTTTCGCGAAAAAGAAAAAGAGCTAAACATTAAAAAGGATATTATTGAACTTTATAATCTTGGTGTAAAAGATATTGTTCAAATAAAAGCTGGCAAAGATTTTATCACAGAAGAAGGATTAACCATTCCAAATAAAGAACTAACCAAAAAACCTCCTGCACCCAGATCATATGCATTCTGTTCTGATACCGCATATTTTGAGCGAATTGCAAAATGGATTAATGGAGTCGACTTACTTTATCATGAGGCAACATTTGCCGATGCCGAAAGAAAAATAGCCAAGCAAACAGCGCATTCCACAGCCTCTCAAGCGGCTTCAATAGCAAAGAAAGCCAACGTTGGCAAATTAATAATAGGACATTTCTCGAACCGTTATAAAGATTTAACCCCCTTGTTGATAGAAGCTAGAACAATTTTCCCGGAAACATATTTGGCAGAAGATTTAGATGTATACAAAATACCAATACCGGAATAGAAATAAGTATTAAAATTGCCATAGAAAAGTACTATATTTGTGGCCTAAAAATCAATTCAACGTGCAGGAAAAAATACTTATTCTCGACTTTGGGTCGCAATATACCCAATTAATAGCTCGAAGAGTTCGCGAGTTAAATGTATATTGTGAAATTGTTCCATTTAATAAAGACATACAGCCTGATGAATCTATAAAAGGAGTTATACTTTCCGGAAGTCCGTGTTCTGTAAGAGATGAAAACCATCCTGTACCAAATCTTTCAAATATTAAGGGAAAACTACCTCTTTTAGGCATATGTTATGGAGCTCAGTTTCTTGCAAATGCGTTTGGTGGAGAGGTTATGCCTTCAAAGCATCGTGAGTACGGTCGTGCAAATTTAGAATTTATTAATACTGAAACGCAGCTTTTTAAAGGACTGAACAAAAATTCACAAGTTTGGATGTCACATGGCGATACCATAGTTAAACTTCCTGAAAATTACCATATTATCGGAAGCACCAAAGATGTAAAAGTTGGAGCTTACCATATTGAGGGAGAACAGACTTATGGGATACAGTTTCATCCTGAAGTATATCATAGTACTGAAGGTTTAAAACTGATTAAAAATTTCGTTGTTGAAATTTGTGGATGTAAGCAGAATTGGACGCCAGCATCATTTATTGATTCTACTGTAAGTGAGCTAAAACATAAAATTGGTAATGATAGAGTTATTCTTGGTCTTTCTGGTGGGGTTGATTCTACAGTAGCTGGAGTTTTATTGCATAAAGCGATAGGAGAAAATCTCACCTGTATATTTGTTGATAATGGTTTACTTAGAAAAAACGAGTTTGAAAAAGTGCTTGATTCATACAAGCATATGGGACTTAATGTAATTGGGGTTAATGCAACTGATATCTTTTTAGATGATCTCGAAGGCATTTCCGAGCCTGAAGCAAAAAGAAAGAGTATAGGTAAAAACTTTATTGAAGTATTCGAGAAAGAAGCTAATAAAATTAAAGATGCAAAATGGCTTGGACAAGGAACTATATATCCAGATGTAATTGAATCAATATCTGTAAATGGACCATCCGCAACAATTAAATCGCACCATAATGTTGGTGGATTGCCTGATAGAATGAATCTTAAAATTGTTGAACCATTAAACCTTTTATTTAAAGATGAAGTACGCCGGGTAGGTTTGGCTTTGGAAATCGATCCAAATATATTAAATCGTCATCCATTCCCTGGTCCGGGGTTAGCAATAAGAATTCTTGGAGAAATAACTAAAGAGAGAGTGAAGATTCTTCAGGATGTAGATGATATTTACATTGAGGGTTTAAAAGAATTTGAATTGTATAATGAAGTGTGGCAAGCTGCTGCAATTCTGCTACCCGTTCAATCTGTTGGAGTAATGGGCGACGAAAGAACATACGAAAGCGTAGTAGCTCTTCGTGCTGTTGGTTCTACCGATGGTATGACTGCAGATTGGTCTCATTTACCATATAAGTTTCTGGCAACAATTTCGAACCGAATTATTAATAATGTTAAAGGCGTAAACAGGGTTGTTTACGATATAAGTTCGAAGCCACCAGCAACAATTGAATGGGAGTGATCTCTTTTCAGAATTAATGCATGTTGATTTTTCGTGAGATTTTTATAATTTCATAAAAAAATTGTAATGGAAATCTTACATCTTGAACCTACGGAATTAACACCAAGAGTAATTTTCGATCCTGAAGATCTACAAATTACAATTCAGGGGGCTTCGGTACCGAAGAATACTGAAAGTTTCTATAAGCCATTAATTAAATGGCTTGAAAGCTATTCAACTCAGTTACCTGCTACTTCAATTCCCTTGAGTGTTGATGTGAAATTGAAGCATTATAATTCTGCTTCATGGGTTTATATTTCACAGATATTTCAAATTATAGGTAGAATGCATGAGGCAGGTTTGAGAGTTTTAATTGATTGGTATATCAATACAGATGACGATTACCTACGTGAAGTTGGACAAGAATTATCAGAAGTTTCAGGTATACCTTTTAATTATATAGAAGAGTAATAATTAAAATCAAAACATTTTACAGTGAGTTTCAAAAGAGTGTTTCATTTAATTGCCGTGATAATTCTTATCGCAGGGCAAAACGCATATAGCCAGAATAGCTATAAACATGGATTTAAGTTTGCAAAATTCCTCGATTACCTGGAAGACTATTATGTAGATTCTGTTAATTCCGATGATATTGTGGAACAAGCAATAGTTAAAACCTTAAGCGAGCTTGATCCGCATTCTACCTATATTCCTGCAGAGCAGCTGAAAAAAATGAGAGAGCCGTTGAAAGGTAACTTTGAAGGTATTGGTATTTCATTTAATATTTTGAAAGACACTTTGTATGTTATTTCTCCAATTTCTGGTGGGCCTTCTGAAAGAGTCGGGATTCATGCAGGAGATAAAATTGTAACTGTTGATGAAAAAAATATTGCAGGAATTGGTCTTACTAATGAGGATGTTTTTGGTTTATTACGAGGGAAAAAGGGAACTCAGGTAGACCTGGGGATACTTAGAAAGGGCGAATCTCAAATACTTAAGTTTACTATAATTCGTGATAAAATCCCCATTTTTAGTATAGATGCTTCCTATATGATTGATAATACAACCGGATATATAAAGATAAACAGGTTTTCTGCTACAACAGTCGATGAGTTCAGAAAGGCTGTTGCTGAACTTAAACAGAAAAATGCACAAGACCTAGTTCTCGACTTAACCAACAATGGGGGCGGTTATCTCGATGCATCGGTTAAGCTTGCAGATGAATTTCTTTCATCGGGAAGTTTGGTTGTATATACAGAAGGATTACATAGTCCACGACATGAATACTTGGCCACAGCATATGGAAATTTTGAAGAAGGGAAAGTTATTATTCTTATCGATGAAGGTTCTGCTTCAGCAAGCGAAATTTTAACAGGAGCAATTCAGGATTGGGACAAAGGTATTGTAATTGGTAGGCGCTCGTTCGGTAAAGGTCTGGTTCAGCGTGAAATGGTGTTGCCTGATGAGTCAGCATTACGAATTACAATAGCTAAATATTATACACCTTCAGGTCGGCTTATTCAAAAGTCATTTGAGAATGGAATTGATGACTACCATCATGAAATTTTAGAGCGATATATATCTGGAGAGCTATTGTCGGCAGACAGCGTTACTTTTCCAGATTCATTAAAGTATCAAACTCTTGTAAAAAAGAGGACAGTTTATGGAGGTGGAGGTATTATGCCGGATGTCTTTGTTCCGTTGGATACAAATTTTTATAGTGATTATTATCGTGATGTTGTTCGAAAAGGAATTCTTAACAGATTTGTACTGGAATATGTTGATGATAATCGCGCAAAACTAAATAAAACTTACCCTAAGTTTATTTCTTATGAAGAAAGTTTTATTGTAGGGGAGAAGTTATTAAGCCGATTTTTCGATTTTGCCGAAAAGGAAGGTGTTGTAAAGAATGAAGAAGGAATAAAGATATCAGGATCTCAGATTGAAGTAATGATAAAAGCTCTTATAGCTCGTGACCTATATGGGAATAGTGAGTTTTATAAAATATTCAATATCACAAATGACTCCTATCAGAAGGCTCTTGAGGTTTTAAAGGATTGGGAAGGATATACAGCTGAAGTTTTATAGAATGAACTGTCTTCTCGATTTTTTCTCTCAAGATTGGTTCCAAAAGATTTTTATATGGCTATCTCAAAGTTATATCGAAGTTATAGCAACAATTACGGGTTTATTATATCTTTATTATAGTATTCGAGCCCAAAATATTCTTTGGCTATTTGGTATTATATCTTCAGGAATTTATGTGTACATAACTCTAGTAAGCAAGATTTATGCTGATATGAGTATTTATATCTACTATGTTGTTGTTGGTGTTTATGGGTGGGTACATTGGTCTGGAAAAGATGTTAAGCAAGAAAAAGAATTATTAATAACGAGTACTAATAGAGTCGAAGCAATATTTTTAGGTGCAATTACTATTAGTTTATTTTTCATAATATCCATTATTCTAAATAAGTATACTGATAGTTCTATTCCCTATTTAGATTCTTTAACAACTTCTGGAGCCATAACAGCAACATGGATGCTTACTAGAAAAAGGCTGGAACACTGGTTAATGTGGATAGTAATCAATGGTATATCGATTGGATTATATATGTATAAAGGCTTGTACCCAACTTCAGGATTATACTTAGTATACACCATATTTTCAGTTATTGGTTATTTTGAATGGAAAAGAAAATGTCAGATTCAAACACAACTCTTATAATTATTACAGGCCCTGAGTCTGTTGGTAAGACCTCTCTGGTAACACATCTTTCCAAGGAGCCGGATAGAATAGCATTGCCAGAATTTGCGCGCGATTATATTGGTGGTCTAAATCGACAATATAATTACAACGATATTGAAATTATTGCTCGCAGGCAGGTTAGTGAATTAGCAAAAGCTAGAAAAGAAGCCTCATCCCAAACAATATTTTTAGATACCTATCTTATAATAACCAAAATTTGGTTTTTATGGCACGCCGGAAGATACCCTGAATGGCTGGACCCCGAAATAGCTAAAACATCAGATGCATTATACTTATTATGTTCGCCTGATATTGAATGGCAGGAAGACAATGTTCGCGAGAATGGAGGAGAGGCAAGAGAAAGGTTATTCGATGAATATAAAAGGGAACTTGAGAAATTTAAATTAAACTATAAAATTGTAAAAGGTATTGGTGAAGAAAGATTTCAAATGGCTATTTCATATGTTAATGAATATATTCGTTTTAATTGAACAGTTTATTTAATATCATCGTTACCTTTGTGAATTTTAGGGGAAGTGTTTTATTTATAAAAACAAATTTGTTGTGAAAAAAGAACAGGAGAATCAGGATTATAATCTGGTAGCTAAAACCTTTTTCGGATTAGAAGAACTCTTGGCAGATGAAATAAGGGAAATTGGAGCCAAAGATGTTGAGATAGGACGAAGGATGGTAAGCTTTAAAGGAGACAAAGAAATTCTTTATAAGGCAAATATTTATCTCCGCACTGGGTTGCGTGTATTGAAAACTTTACATAGCTTCAAAATTAATAATCAGGACGATTACTATAAGTTTCTTAGAAATATTGAGTGGGAGAATGTTTTAGGTTTGCATCATACATTTGCAATTGATTCTGTTGTGCACTCAGAAATATTTTCAAATTCATTATTTGCTGCTCAAAGAGCAAAGGATGCAATTGTTGATTGCTTTAGAGCAAAATACCATAAACGCCCTCTTGTTGATACTCAAAACCCAGATGTTTTAATAAATATTCATATTTCAGATAAAAGAGTTGATGTTGCACTGGATAGCTCTGGCCTGCCTTTAAATCGTAGAGGATACAGAGTAGCAGAAGGACCAGCTCCAATAAATCAGGTGTTGGCTGCAGCACTAATAAAACTTAGTGGGTGGGATATTAATACTCCGTTTATTGATCCCATGACAGGATCTGGAACATTTGCCATTGAAGCAGCTATGATTGCCCGGAATATGCCTCCGGGAATGATAAGGAAGGATTTCTGCTTTCAGAATTGGCCAGATTATGATAGAAAGTTATATAGAAAGATTCTTGAAGAAATTGAATTAAATGATTTTCGTCCCACAATAATTGCCAACGATATTGATGAGGGAATGATAGAGATTGCTCGTCAGAATGCTGCAAAGGCAAATTTAGCAAGTGTTATAAGGTTTAATAATAAAGCCTTTGAGATATATAAACCACGCGTAAAAGAGGGAACAATAATTATGAATCCTCCCTACGGCGAAAGACTTGAGAAAGATGAAATTCAGGAGTTCTATGAGGATATTGGAGACACTTTGAAAGAAAGATTTCAGGGATTTACAGCATGGATAATTAGTAGTAACATGGATGCCATGAAATATATTGCTCTGAAACCTTCTAGTAAGAAGAAAGTATTTAACGGTAATCTAGAGTGTGTATATGCTGGTTTCGAGATGTTTACAGGCTCGATGAAAGAGCATAAAACAAAACTAAATCAGGATAAGTAAAAAAATGTCTCTTGTTTATAATAATAAGCATTATAAAAGTTTTATTTTATTAACTTTAGTATAAAATTGTTTTAGTGATTAATCTGATTAGGCTGAACTTAAAAGTTTTTTTCTATATTTGTTTTGCCTACATTAAAATTGCATGATTAAAGAGCCTTTTATGAGCTTCAGTATCAACGAATATTATTCCAAATTAAGTCAGGGCGATGTACTTCTTGCATACAAGGGAAGCATAACATCAGAACTAATAAATGAAATATTAGAAGCTGTTGAGGAGAAGTTAGAAAAGGTTAACGAAGCCGGAAAGACACGCAAAAAACTATACAATGTTCTTGTAGAGAGCATGCAAAATCTTTATCACCATATTGAAGAAAGCCATCAAGGTGTTGAAGAGAATTTAGATCCTAAATTTGGAGTATTAGTTATTGAAAAAAATAACGACCAATATAATGTGATAACAGGAAATTTTATTAACAATAAGAAAATAGGATTTCTGAAAGAAAAAATTGATAAAATAAATTCAATGACCAAGGATGAATTAAAGGATATGTATAAGTTTATTCTTAATCATCAGAAAATTTCAGCCAAAGGGGGTGGAGGTCTTGGTTTAGTTGATATAGCACGTAAAACAGGTAAAGATATTACATATGAATTTTATCCTTATAACGAGGATTATTCTTTTTTTAATCTAACAATAGAAGTTTAAAATATTATCAAGATATATTGATATGGAAGCATTGTTGATAGAAGGTACACAGAAGACTCCAACTGTTGAATTTGAACCAGCGAAGGGAGTTTTGGAAATTAAAGGGCGCTCAATCCCTGAAAACTCTATTGAGTTCTATAAACCACTTGTGGATTGGTTAGAAGAATATTCAAGTGAACCTTTCGGACAAACCATTGTGAATGTTCACTTGGAATACTTTAATACTAGTTCCTCTAAGTGTATTTTAGATGTCTTCAAAAAACTAGAGTCGATTCATAAAAGTAATAACGATGTGCAAATTAATTGGTATTACGAGGAAGATGATGAAGATATGCTCGAAGCAGGTGAAGACTATGAATCTATCATACGCGTGCCTTTTAAGATGATTGAAATTGTAGATTAAAGAAACATTAAAATATTATTAAACTGCACCATACTTTGTGCAGTTTTTTTTAATTTATGGTTTTAAAAGTGAAAAATACTTTTATATTTGCAATTATAAAAGTTAGAATTACTTTTAAAAATTTATGGAAAGGTATAAACGACCCCACAAATTCTTATTTGCTGTTGATTGTGTGATTTTTGGTTACGATGAATCAGAATTACAGCTTCTTTTATTTAAACGACAAATAGAACCCTCAAAGGGAATGTGGTCGCTTGTTGGAGGGTGGGTTGACCCCGATGAGTCCTCTGACTGTGCTGCAAGAAATGTTTTATATAAAATCACAGGTCTCAAAGATATTTTTCAGGAACAAGTTGAAATGTTTTCTTCTCCTCGCCGCGATCCAGGAGGCCGAGTAATTAGTCTTGTGTATTATTCACTTATAAGGAAAGATATTCAAAACCAAGAGCTAATTAAAGATTTTGGAGCTCAATGGCATCCCGTAAACAATTTACCTTCTCTAATATTTGACCACGGAGAAATGGTAGAAAAAGCACTAAATAAACTTAGGTTAAAGGCAAGTCATGAATTAATAGGGAAGCAACTATTGCCTAATAGTTTTACTTTATTGGAGCTTAGAAATCTATACAATGCGATATATCAGAGGGAATTTGATCCAGGAAACTTTCGAAAGAAAGTCTTATCAACCAAACTATTAAATAAACTCGATATTAAAAATACAACAGAATCTAAAAAAGGAGCTTACTATTTTCAGTTTAAGGAAGATGTTAAAGATTTTAGTACTGAAAGGCTAGTAAAATATTAAAATGGAATTAAATCATTATGGAACGAGAAATTAAAGAGAAATTCGTAGAATTATTTAAATCAGAGCCTATATTAATTGGCGCGCCGGGTCGAATTAACCTAATTGGTGAACATACCGATTACAATAATGGTTTTGTCTTACCTGCTGCTATTGATAAGAAAATTGTTTTTGCGATTTCAATAAGTGATGGAGAAAAACATAATTTTTATGCCTACGACCTAGAAGAAAGTATTGAAGTACCGATTAATAATATTAAAAAGGTAGAAAAGCAGTGGGCAAATTATTTGTTAGGAGTACTTGCTCAATTTAAAAGCGCTGGGAAGGAAGTTGGTTCTGTAAACTGTGTGTTTGGAGGCGATATTCCTCTGGGAGCAGGTTTATCTTCTTCAGCTGCTCTTGAAACAGGATTTGCATTTGCATTAAACAATTTGTTTAATACTCAATTGCAAACAATTGAAATGGTGAAAATGGCTCAAATGGCTGAACATGAATATGCAGGTGTTAAATGCGGAATAATGGACCAGTTTGCAAGTATGTTTGGTAAAAAGAATCAGGTTATCCAACTCGATTGTCAAAGTTTGGAGTACCATTACTTTCCACTGGAACTAGATAATTATGAGGTTATTCTGTGCGATACACAAGTTAAACACTCACTTGCCTCATCAGAATATAACACCAGGAGAGAAGAATGCGAGGAGGGTGTGGGAATCCTTAACAAGCATTATAATAAAGTTAAAAGCTTAAGAGACATAAATATTCAACAATTAAAAGAGCATAAATCGGAGTTTAGACCAGTTGTATATAATCGTTGTAAATATGTTGTTGAAGAGAACCAACGTCTATTAGATGCCTGCAATGAGCTTTCTAATAAAAATGTTAAGGCATTTGGCGATTTAATGTTCCAGACGCACGATGGTCTGAAAAATGAATATGAAGTGAGTTGTGTTGAACTAGATGTTCTGGTACAAATAGCCCGGGAATCTGAAGATGTTGTTGGTGCGAGAATGATGGGGGGAGGCTTTGGTGGCTGTACAATCAATATTATTGAAAAGGATGGTGTTGAAACTTTTATTAAAAAAGCCACAGATACATATGCTGAGAAAGCAGGTAAAGAATTAAAAGTCTACCGTGTTAGCATTGAAAACGGAACAAGTATTCTAAATTAATCAGGCATACAAGATGGAACAATTTGAATTTACAGAACATTCTCATCGAAGATATAATCCATTAACAGGTGATTGGATTTTAGTTTCTCCACATAGAACCAAAAGACCATGGCAGGGGAAGGTTGAGAAGATAAATGCAGCAACTCGTCCTCAGTACGATGAAAAGTGCTATTTGTGTCCGGGAAATGAAAGAGCTGGAGGATTTAAGAATCCTGATTATTCAAATGTATTTTCGTTTCAAAATGATTTTAGTGCCCTTATTCCTGATGTACCAGTAGGTGAATTTGAGAACGGCGAGCTTTTTAAAGCGAAAAGTGAAAGGGGACTATGCAAGGTAATTTGTTTTTCACCTCGCCATGACCTTACTATTCCACAAATGGAAGTAAGTGAGATAAGGAAAGTTGTAGACCTTTGGTGTAAGGAATACAAAGAGATAGGAGAGCTTGATTATATTAACTATGTTCAGATATTTGAGAATAAGGGTGATATAATGGGATGCAGTAATCCGCACCCTCACGGACAAGTTTGGGGGCAAGCCTCTATTCCTGATGAACCTGCGAAAGAATCATTAATGCAAAATGCTTATTATAAAAAACACGGGAAAACATTATTAGGAGATTACCTTGGCGAAGAATTATCGACTAAAGAAAGAATTCTTCTCGAGAATGATGCTTTTGTTGCACTGGTTCCATTTTGGGCTGTTTGGCCCTATGAAACAATGATTATTAGTAAACGACCTGTATCAAGCATTCTTGAATTGACTGAAGAGGAAAGAACATCATTAGCAGATGCTTATAAGAAGCTTACAGTAATGTATGATAACTTGTTTGAAATATCATTTCCTTATTCGGCAGGTTTGCATCAAGCCCCAACCGATGGACAGGAGCATCCTGAGTGGCATTTGCATATGCATTTTTTCCCTCCCTTGCTTCGTTCAGCAACAGTTAAAAAGTTTATGGTTGGCTACGAAATGTTGGCAAATCCTCAAAGAGATATTACTGCAGAACAAAGTGCTGAGAAATTGCGATCATTGCCAAGCATGCATTACCTTGAAGGGAAATAGATTAAGGTGTTTTATATTGTTGTGTCTTACTTTTCTTGATTAGTAGTTAAAAGTAGTTTCCAAAGTAAGATTAATTATACAGGTTTATTATATTCACACTAAATATACATTAATACAATACAAACATGAACGCAAGTTTTCATTTTTTAGACTATCTAATTTTCGGATTATATGCCTTTATAATACTTGGCGTAGGTCTTTGGGTTTCCCGAAACAAGGGGCAAGAAAAAACAGCAGAAGATTACTTTCTGGCTAGTAAATCATTGCCATGGTGGGCTATTGGAGCATCTTTAATTGCTGCTAATATTTCAGCTGAGCAATTTATCGGAATGTCTGGTTCTGGCTTTGCCATCGGATTAGCTATAGCTTCCTACGAGTGGATGGCTGCATTTACTTTAATAATTGTTGGGAAATATTTTCTTCCGATTTTTATTAAGCAAGGGATATATACAATACCCGAATTTGTTGAAAAACGCTTTGGAACAAATCTTAAAACAATCCTAGCTGTTTTCTGGATATCACTTTATATTTTCATTAATCTAACATCAGTTTTATATTTAGGAGCCTTGGCGCTAAAAACAATTATGGGCATTCCTATGATTTATGGAGTTCTCGGACTTGCTTTTTTTGCTGCAGCATATTCACTCTATGGTGGTTTATCTGCTGTTGCATGGACAGATGTTATTCAAGTAATATTTTTAGTGTTAGGAGGATTAGTAACTACTTATTTAGCTTTAAGTTATGTTTCAGATGGAGAAGGAATTTTTGCTGGAGCAAAACACATTGCAGAAGTAGCTCCCGACCATTTTAAGATGATTCTAGATAAGTCAAATCCTCAATACATTAATTTACCTGGCATTGGTGTCTTGGTTGGTGGATTATGGGTAGCTAATATATATTACTGGGGTTTTAACCAATATATTATTCAAAGAACCCTAGCAGCAAAGTCTCTAAAAGAATCTCAGAAAGGTATTATGTTCGCTGGATTTCTAAAGCTATTAATTCCTTTAGTTGTTGTTGTTCCAGGGATTGCTGCATATGTAATGGTTAATGATAGTTCTATAATGACAGGACTGGGTGAAATAGGACAGCATAATCTTCCAAGTATGGATCAGGCAGATAAGGCTTATCCATGGTTACTGCAATTTTTACCTGTAGGTCTGAAAGGATTGGCATTTGCTGCTTTAGCTGCGGCAATTGTTTCATCACTAGCATCAATGTTGAATTCCACTTCAACCATCTTCACAATGGATATCTATCTTCCATATATAAATAAGAAGGCTACTAATAAACAAACTGTAAATGTTGGTAGATTATCAGCTGCTGCAGCTTTATTAATAGCTTGTTCTATTGCCCCAATGCTTGCGAATCTGGATCAGGCTTTTCAATATATTCAAGAATATACAGGTATTGTGAGTCCTGGTATATTGGCTGTGTTTGTGCTTGGCTTATTCTGGAAAAAGACAACCAATAAGGCTGCTATTTGGGGTGCAATTAGTTCTGTTCCTATTGCACTTTATTTTAAAGTGGCACCTAAAGGTTGGCTTGAAGGTAGTTCCATAGAAGGTCTATTTCCTGATCTTCCATGGATGCATCAGATGGGATTAACAGCACTTCTTACTATGGCAATAATTATGCTTCTTAGTTATATCCAAAATGGCGGCAAAGATGATTCCAAGTGTCTTTTGATTACAGGGGAGACATTCAAAACTAGCAAGTTATTTAATATTCTATCATTAATAATTATTGCTATTTTGATAGTGCTTTATGCTATTTTCTGGTAGAAGAAGTATATTATAGCTTTCCTAAAAAAAAATGGGATATTTCATTTATGGAATATCCCATTTTTGGTGGTATTAACTAATTATGTTTGTAGAGGTAGATTCACATATATTGGTTGGAAGAAGCCTTCCGTAAATATGTGAGAATGGCTTCTCGTTTGTTAGAAAATACCTTTATATAAAATAGTTTATGCCATATTCATTCAGCTCTTTTGGAATATGCAATCAGTCGGTGATAGATTAGGATATTCAATCCTAAAAATTGAAAAAGACTTGGAAACTAATACTTTCTGAAAGTGACTTTAGTTGTTTGGTCAGTCCTAAATACAAAAGCTAAGTCTTTTTCCATAGCTTTTATTATTCACTTTCACGGATGTAAATAAAAAACGCCGGAGGCTAATCCGGCGCTTCATTTGGGTTTATAGTTAAAAATTGCTAACTATCTTTCTTTCAAAGCCTATACAAATCATAAATATTGAAGAATGGAATGATATGTTTTTATGTTTTCGTCAGGCTATTTTAATCCTCTACGTTCTAGTAAAGGCTCTATCGATGGTTCTTGTCCTCTGAATTTTATATATTGAACCATACCTTCATCTTCACCACATTCTTCTAAGCAATATTTTCTGAATTTAGCAGCTAAATCTTTATTAAAGATATCGCCCGATTGCTTAAATGCGTCAAAGGCATCTGCATCTAATTGTGCTGCCCAAATATACACATAGTATCCGGCTGAATAACTACTTCCACTAAAAATATGTCCAAAATATGTAGAACGGTAACGAGGAAGAATTTCTTTAATAAGACCAATTTTATTCATCGATTCTTTCTCAAATTTCAATGCATCATCGATTGTTTCACCAGGAGTAAGCATATGATAATCTATATCAAGCAACGATGCTGCAAGGTATTCAACAGTCATAAACCCTTGATTAAAGTGACCACTTTTTACTATTTTCTCAATTAACTCATCAGGAATTACTTTACCAGTTTCATAATGTTTTGCAAAATGTTTAAGAACTTGTGGTTCTGAAGCAAAGTTTTCCATAATTTGCGATGGAAGCTCAACATAATCACGTGCAACCAAACCTGCTGTTGCATTATATTTTCCATCAACAAACAAGAAGTGTAGTGCATGTCCAAATTCATGGAACATAGTTGTTACTTCATCCCATGTTAGAAGGGCAGGAAGGTCATCCGTCGGTTTTGTGAAATTACATACAATTGACATTACAGGATCAACTTTTTTACCATCTTTATAAGTGGCAGCACGAAAATCAGTACACCATGCACCCGGTTCTTTACTATTGCGCGGATGGAAGTCGAGATAAAGCACTCCAATATGGTCGCCATTAGCTTCGTTTACTTCGTATAATTCTACATCTTTATGATATTTAGGCGCATTCTCAACTTTCGTTAATGTGATGCCATAAAGTTGGTTAGCTACCCAAAACATACCATCACGCACATTTTCAAGCTTGAAATAAGGAGTGATTTGTGACTCGTCAAGATCATACTTTTGCTTTCTAAGCTTTTCAGCATAATACCACCAGTCCCATGAAGCAAGCTTAAAACTTCCACCCTCAGCATCAATAATTGCTTGCATTTCTTTAACCTCTTTCTTTGAAATTTCAAGAGCAGGTTCCCAAAGTTTGTTTAAGAAATTATTTACGTTTGCTGGCGTTTTAGCCATGTTAATATCAATTACATATTCAGCATAGTTGTTAAAGCCAAATAGTTTTGCTTTTTCTGCCCGAATTGCTGCAATTTGCTCAAGTATATCTTTGTTGTCAAATTTGTTGTTGTTGTTACCGCGCATAAAATAACCACGGTAAATCTTTTCCCTTAAGTCGCGATTTTCTGCATATTGTAGAAATGGAATAAGACTAGGCTTCTGTAAAGTAAACACCCATTTGCCTTCCATACCAGAAGCTTTAGCTGTTTCAGCAGCACCTGAAATAATTGCATCAGAAAGCCCTGTTAGATCAGCTTTGTTGTCTATAACTAGCTTGAAAGTTTTGTTAGTTTCAGCTAGAAGGTTTTGAGCAAAATCCAGGGTTAGTTTAGTAAGTTTCTCGTTATATTCACGAAGCTTTTGTTGGTCTTCTTTATTAAGGTTTGCACCATTTCTATCGAAGCCACGATAATGAATTTCAAGTGCTCTAAGTTGTGAAGCATCTAAGCCCGCATTATCTTTATTATCGTAAACAGCCTTAACACGTTTGAATAATTCAGGATTCATAGAGATATTATCTCTATGCTTTGATAGCATAGGAGATATCGTTTGAGCTAATTCCTGTATTGTATCATTTGTGTTTGCACTATTCAGGTTGTAAAATACTCCTGCTACACGAGTTAAAAATTCGCCTGACTTATCAAGTGGGAGAATTGTATTTTCAAAGGTAGGTTCTTCTTCAGAAGCAATAATAGCATCTATTTCTGCGGTTTGCCTTTTAATTCCTTCTTCAAAAGCTGGAAGATAATGTTCGTTTTTAATTTCTTCAAAAGGAGGAACTTCGAATGGTGTTTCCCATGGGCAGAAGAATGGATTATCATTCTCGCAAATAGTTTTTTGTTTACAAGAGCTAAATAAGATACTAGAAGTCATAAGTAATATTGCAAGTTTTTTCATACAGTGATTTTATTATTTAAATAACTAATTTATTCCTGTTTCTTAGCAAGAATGAATTGGATTTAGGATATTATAGATAAAATAAACTAAGATATTTCTTTAAAGATGTCGAATCTAAAAAATAATACCAAAATTAAACATGGCAATTGTCATAATGATTATAAAATCAGAATATTAGTGTTAATTCAGATTCATTCTAAAAAAAAATCCTGATGCATGCACCAGGATTTTTTCTACACAATCATTTAGTTATTTTGAATAGTGTTCAGCGAAATCTAGAATGTTGTCTACAATTTCCTGTCTAACGTCAAAAGTTTGGGCTGAAGAAAGAATATCAAATACATCTTGATATTGTTTCTCAATTGCAAAATCATCGCACGAAATTATTTCATGTTTCATTTGCGAAGCCAAATTGTGTATTGAATAATAAAGAGTAGAGTTTTCAGTCATAGGCACTTAAGAATTAGCGTTATTGTTTTTCATTTAATTGATAAACGCTACTTCTTAAGTGATTATTGTTTGCTGAGGAATAAAATCAGGCGATAACCAGATTTAGTTCTTTTTCTTCAATTAAACGCCTTAGGTTAATCAACGCGTAACGCATTCTTCCGAGGGCTGTATTTATACTTACTTCGGTATGATCAGCAATTTCTTTAAAACTTAATTCGCAATAGTGTCGAAGAATAACAACCTCTTTTTGGTCTTGAGGTAATTCCTGAATTAATTTGCGAACATCTCTTGAAACCTGATTATTAATAATCTTGTCTTCAATAGTTTTGTCAGAAAATTTTTGTGAATTAAAGATATCAGTTTCATAGTTATCGTTAGAAACTGTTTGCAATTGTTTTTCTTTTCTGTAATGGTCTATAATAAGGTTATGGGCAATTCGAAGAACCCATGATATAAACCTTCCATTATCTTTGTATTTTCCTCGGCGAAGCGATTTAATTACCTTGATAAAAGTATCCTGAAATATATCTTCAGATAAATGCGGATCTCTTACATTGTATAGAATGTAAGTATAAACTTTTTCACGGTGTCTGCTAATAAGAGTGTTGAGATCTGTGCGATTGCCTTCTATGAACCCCTGAACAAGTTCAAAATCAGTTTGATTCTTATACATCTTTATACCTCCTGTTATTCTTTGTTTGGTAAAGTAGATGTATTATCTATAAGCAATCCTTTCTTTTGTGGTTAATTAATTGACTGCAATTAAGTATTTTTTTTCCTTTAATCAAATACCTTTGCAAGTAATTTTTCAAAAAAAAATGTTAAATCATATAATTATACTCAATATTTATGCTTGAGGTTACAAAATATATCGAAGTTAAAAGAGCTAGGGTTCATAATCTGAAAGATATTGATGTAAAAATATCTCGAAATAGTTTTGTTGTAATAACAGGTCTGTCCGGTTCAGGTAAATCATCTCTTGCATTCGATACAATTTATGCCGAAGGACAAAGGCGTTATGTTGAAAGTCTCTCATCCTATGCACGTCAGTTTTTAGGCAGAATGAACAAACCAGAGGTTGATTATATTAATGGATTACCCCCGGCAATAGCAATTGAGCAAAAAGTAAATACTCGAAATCCTCGTTCTACTGTAGGTACATCAACAGAAATATACGACTATCTTAAACTGCTTTTTGCCCGTGTAGGTCATACATTTTCGCCAATTTCGGGAGAGGAAGTAAAAAAAGATACTGTAAGCGATGCTGTCGATTTTATTTTAAAGCATCCTGAAAATACAAGAATGATAATTCTTTCACCCTATTATGATTTTAAGAACTTAGATGCCCATCAGCTGTTAATGGATTTAAATCATTTGGGTATCGGTAGGGTAGAAATCGATGGTGAGGTATATAAAACAAAGGAGCTGGAAGAAAAACAAATAGCTAAAGCCAAAGAGTTTTATGTTGTTGTTGACCGTATTTCGGTTCAGAACGACGACGACTCCGTTAGCAGGTTTTCAGACTCTATTCAGGATGCATTCAGACTGGGTGATGGTAATTGCATAATACAAGTTATTAAGGATGATGGTAAAGTAGATTCAGTGGAGTTCTCGAATCGATTTGAACGCGATGGAATAATATTTGAAGAGCCTACCGTTCATACATTTAGTTTTAACAATCCTCTAGGTGCTTGTCCGGTTTGCGAAGGCTATGGTAAAGTTATTGGTATTGATGAGGATTTAGTTATTCCTGATAAAAGCTTATCGGTTTATGAGGAAGCTATAGTGTGCTGGAAAGGTGAAAAAATGCAGGAATGGAAAAACGAATTGGTGTATAATGCTGATAAGTTTGATTTTCCAATTCATAAGCCAATATTTGAACTAACTGAAAAACAAAGAAAATTGTTGTGGACCGGGAATAAATACTTTCATGGGCTTAACAACTTTTTCAAAATGCTTGAAGAGAACAAGTATAAAATTCAATACAGAGTGATGCTTTCACGTTATCGGGGAAGAACAGTTTGTAGCGAATGTAATGGTAGAAGATTAAAGAAAGAAGCTGACTATGTTAAAATCTCGGGTTATTCACTTTCTCAACTAGTTGATATTGCTATTGAAAAACTGAAAGATGTTTTCACTTCACTTAAATTTAGCGAGTATGAGAAGAAGGTTGCTAAACGACTAATTGTTGAAATTGATAATAGATTAGACTATTTGTGCGATGTAGGTTTAGGGTACCTGACTTTAAACAGACTATCGTCGACATTATCTGGAGGAGAGTCGCAACGAATAAATTTGGCTACTATTCTGGGCAGTAGTCTTGTAGGTTCATTATATGTTCTGGACGAGCCTAGTATTGGTCTTCATCCCAGAGATACTCACCGATTAATTAAAGTGTTAAAACAACTTCAGGAAACTGGGAACACCGTATTGGTTGTTGAGCATGAAGAAGAAATTATTCGTGCTGCCGACGAAGTTATTGACATAGGACCAGGTGCTGGAAGACTTGGAGGAGAAGTTATTTATACGGGAACGTATGAAGATTTGATAAAGACAAAAACAGGTTTAACAGGCAAATATCTGACAGGTGAAGAAAAGATTGAAATTCCTGATTTAAGGCGCAAATGGAATAATTTCATAGAAATTAAGGGTGCATATGAGAATAACCTTAAAGGAATTGATGTAAAAATTCCATTGAATGTTGTTACGGTTGTTACTGGAGTTAGTGGTTCTGGTAAGTCCTCGCTCGTCCGAGGAATTCTTTATCCTTCAGTTAGTAAGATTATTAATGGATATGGCGAGCAGAGCGGTAAGTATAGTCATATTAGTGGCGATGTAAAATCTGTTTCTGTTGTAGAGTTTGTGGATCAAAATCCGATAGGGAAATCAAGTCGTTCAAATCCGGTTACCTATTTAAAGGTTTACGATGAGATTAGGAAATTATATGCTTCACAACAATACGCAAAGTTTAATGGCTATAAGCCTTCCCATTTCTCTTTTAATGTTGAGGGAGGTCGTTGTGAAGAGTGTCAGGGTGAAGGATCTATTAAGGTTGAAATGCAATTTATGGCTGATATTGTTCTTAAGTGTGAACATTGCGATGGCAAACGTTTCAAAGAAGATGTTCTTGAAGTAAAATACAAAGGAAAGAGTATTCACGATGTTCTTGAAATGACTATTAATGAAGCAATCGAATTTTTTGCAGAAAAGAATACTGGTACAGAAAAGAAAATAGCAGATAAGCTGAAACCTTTATCCGATGTTGGGTTAGGGTATGTGAAACTCGGGCAGTCATCAAGTACTCTTAGTGGAGGAGAAAGTCAACGGGTTAAGTTAGCTTCATTTTTAGCACACGATAAAACCCCATCAACCCTATTCATCTTTGATGAACCAACAACAGGATTGCATTTTCATGATATACGAAAATTGCTAAAAGCCTTTAATGCCTTGGTAGAAAAGGGCCATTCTATTGTAATTATAGAACACAACCAGGAAGTTATTAAATGCGCCGATTGGATTATTGATTTAGGTCCGGAAGGTGGAGATAAAGGAGGAGAGGTAGTTTTTGAGGGTATTCCAGAAGATATTGTAAAGGTTAAAAAATCGTATACAGGTAAATTCTTATCAGAAAAAATGAAATAAAAAAAGTGCAATGGCATTGAGCATTGCACCTTAAATATCTTTGTGTTTTAGCTTTTATCCAAACACTTTTGTCAGAATACTTCCAACGGTTGAAGAAATCCATTGCCATGGGTCACGACGAATTTTTTTCTCTGAAACACCAACTTTAAGGAATAAGCCATCAAGGGCAAGTTGGGTTGAGAATTCACCTAAGTCTGTGTTTATTGCAGCTGGTAATGGATTGTCCATAAAGGTTTGACTATATTGTTGAACACTATAAGAAATAAATCCAATGTCAATTTTATAGCTTAAAAAGCTATTGTAAGTAGTTGTTAGAGCTTCCCATGCCTCTACAGCAGAAACATTCCCAACAATATCCTTTCCTAGCGAAGCATTTACTTTCGGTGAGTATGCGTCAGAAAGAAGATTGAAAGTCTGTCCCTTTAAATATTGAGTTGCTGCCGTTGAGTCAAAATCAGAGCTTTTCATACCTCCTGCATCTGAAGGTACTTGTCCGTTTAAAATTTCTAATCCTTGGCTAATATTCAAATTAGTAATAGCATCTTTGAAAATAGGTGCAGCATCATTTGCAGCGTCTTCGGCAGCATGGTTAACAGCTTTTATCACATCTTCAAATTTATTATCTAGTCCAATTGTGGAGCTTACTCCTTTTAGCACACTATTACCATTAATAATCGATCTCAAAAGCTCAGCTTCTTCAGGCAGAGGAATTTTCACTAAAGCATCGCCATAATAACCGTTTGCAATAGAGAGTGCTGTTGATGAAGAGTCAGTACCAACTATAAGCGCTGTTTTTAATCCTTCAATTAATTCATCATCTGATAATCCAACGTCATTTTCATCAAACCATTCGCAACTTCCCAGTAAAAAAGCAACACCAATTATTGTAATAAGAACCCGTTTCATAATATTATTGTTTTAATTAGTATAAATAGGTTAACGTAAAACATGGCAATTGGTTATCAATTTTCATTCCATTTTTTTTACAGTTCAATTTTATTGAGCTCAGTTTATAAATTAAAATTGACGCGGTAAGTTTAATCGGTAGATTATTAGGTGTTTACAAAATGACGTTTGAGACCCTTTGCCTCAGGAGAGCTTTTACGAAATTTCGGTGTCTGTTGGGTCTTACGAGTTTCTATTGTTTTGCTTTTGAAAACTTTATATTTACTTCATCAGAAAAGTAAAGTAAAAAAAAGCCTGCTTTGAGATCAGAGCAGGCTTTTTTATATTTTTTTTTAGAAATTTTATTTCTTTTCCTTAAAACCAAACATAATAGCGACACATGCACTTGCCGGATATTCACTTTCTTCTGCTGAGACAGGAACTTTTACAGCTATTTTTAATTGCTGTGATGCTTCTAATTTAAAGTCCCAGACTCGCGATAAATTATCTTCGCGATTATCATATAGAACATTTTTATACGCATCTATTACTTGAAATTCTATATCAGGTAAGGCATCTGAACCACATATTGCAATCCTGTAATCTTGACCACTATAAAAGGTTTTATACAGTTCAGCTTCTTCACCTTCAGTTAGTATTGCAGCATGATAGTTTCCATCATGGATGTAAGGAATTAATTCTAGTTTACATATTTTTTTTGCAAACCCCTTACACTGAGCAAAAGAGTTGTTTGATGTAAAAGCCGCAATGATAACAAACAGGAACGATATATATAATCTTCTCATGGTATTTCTTATTTATTTTATGAAGCTGTTTCTAATGTTTTTAATTGAAGCTTGAAGAGCTTTGAAATCTGTAGGTTCTACACTAACAGTAGTATTTGATTTTATAAGAGAAACTCCTGATTTGTCTTTACCAGCATTATTTGGTACTGTTGTTTCAACAGTAACTTTATTAAATGCATCGCTAAGTTCTTTCAAAGAAACAATCATGTTAACAATATCTGCATTTTCTTCACCATTTGCTTTGGCTTTGTTGTCTTCTAGTAAACGCATTACAATATTAAAGGATAATTTCTGTTCCAACATTCTATCGGCAAGTTTATTGTTATCAATAGATTTATCTCCAACAAGTTCCGAAGCAATATATAAACCTTCAATCCATCCACCTACAAGAACAATAGCTGCAACATCCTGTCTTTCATTTTCTTTAAGATACGAACTTGAATTTAAAAAGGTTTCTGAGATAATATCCATTACAACCTCACGATTGCTAAGATTGTTTTCTAGTCTTTTAATAGTCTCGTTATCAATTGCATCTGTAATGCTCAACCCTTCAGACATTAAACGGGCAGCACCCATATAATCTATTGATGTTTGAGCTTGGTCAAAAAGACTGGCAAAACTAAGGTCAGTAGTATAGATACCTAGATTAAGAGCCATTGCCTGATTTGTAGTGTAATTCTGAGCATTGTTAATAGAGTTTAACAGTTCCAGATCAAACTCGGCACCAGCAGATTTAATAATCATAGCTGTTTCAAGCGGAGAAGGTAAGGAATAGAATATCTTCTTAGCCTTATCTATGTCGTTGAAAATTTCATCTTCAGCTAAAAAATCATCGATAGTTACTTCGTTGTCTGTTTTTTTCTGCCCTGATTGACAAGCTGAGATGCTCATTATAAGCAGAAATGCCACAAATAACTTGCTGGTAATTGAAAGAATATTAGTTTGTTGCATCACAATTTTTTTAGGATTCAGAATTTTCATACTCCTTGTTGTTAATAGTAAAAATAATATTTATTTTTTTATATACAAATAGATTCATTCGGATACTTCCTTGTAATTATCTATATACCAGCGAAATTATCTGTTAATAAAGATTGATATTTTGGGTCTAAGTTAATTTTCCATCCAATAAGGTATTGTGATAATTCACTTATTTCTAATCTGTTAAGTCCGATTCCGTAAACATCTTGCATAATATCGTTCGGAAAAAACTGCGAAGCCATCTTAATCTTTTTATCATTTCGCCGGTACACAGTTTTGGATAAATCGGCGGCACCAAATAAAGATACAATGTTTTGGGCAATTATTGATGGATATTTATAGCTAATAATTGAGAATTCAACTTCATCACTGCTTAAATGATTTACCGGAATGGAAATATCATTTCTGTAATAGTTATTTACCATGTATAATAAACATACACTTTCTAACTGGTTTTCATCTCTTAAGTGTGCAACAAGACGTTCTTTATTTCTTGGATTTTTTATTTCTGGAATTCCATCTTTGGACTCAAGTTGAACTTCTTTACCTATACGGGCAGCAATACCATCAGCCCATTTATTTAATGAAGCAATACCTTTTCGTAAGTTTGGAGTTGTTGCTGTTTTATATATTGTGCTGTATTCAAGGTTTTTTCTGATTGGTGTAAATTCATTGCCAATGAAATAGTCGGATATAATATTTAAGCTAATATTGTTTAAAGAAGCCTGCTGTTCAAGCCATTCTATTGCAACAGATAAAGAGTCGATTGTAGATTGAATATCAAATTCAGTCCAAGGGGCTGTTTCTTTTGTGTCAACAAAAACAAAATAGACTAAAACTTTTCCTTTTAGCTCTTTACATACATTATTTTTTATTCCTCTTCTGAAATCAATTTTTCTGATTGAATGGGCTGATGATAAAACAACCAATAGAAAAGTTAGAATTATTTTAATTATATATTTCATCCAGTTAATGTGGAAATTAGAAAAATCATTTACAAAAGTAGTATTATTGAGAAGATACAAAAGTTCTACTGGCCTTAAGTATTAACAGATTTTTAGTACAAGAAAATCGCTTTAGACTTTCAATGTGAAAATGGATGCACATAAGCAAAAAATTTATTCTCCAATAAATTAATATATGAGATGTTTATGTTAAAACCGATTTTCCTCGTTTTTAGTGTGGCTGTTTAGAGTAAAACTTACAATATTCTTGTATTCCACATTCGGGGCATTTGGGCTTTCTTGCCATACAAACATACCTGCCATGCAATATGAGCCAATGGTGAGCAATTGGGATAAGACTTTCAGGAATATGTTTTACAAGCTGTTCTTCTGTTTGTAAAGGTGATTTTGCATTGCTTGTAAGCCCTATTCTGGCTGAAACTCTATGAACATGTGTATCAACAGCCATAGCTGGCATATTATATATTACAGACACAATAACATTCGCAGTCTTTCGTCCAACTCCGGGAAGTTTTTGTAATTCAGTGATGTCAGCAGGGACTTCAGCATGAAAATCATTTACTAGCATTCTGGCCATGCCAGCAAGGTGTTTTGCTTTATTATTGGGGTAAGAACAACTTCTAATATATTGAAATATATCTTCTTGTGTAGCTCTTGCCATGTCATGCACTGTCGGATAGGCTTCAAATAGAGGAGGAGTGATTATATTCACACGCTTATCTGTACATTGAGCTGATAATATTACAGCAACAATTAATTCGTAAGGGTTTGTATAATCAAGTTCGGTTTCGGCAATCGGTCGTGCTTTTTGGAAGTAGTCAATTATTTGTTTATAGCGTTCTTTCTTGGTCATTTCTATAATTTCTTGGTAAAAATAATAATTTGGAGGTAAAACCTTTTTCTTACTTTTGCACAAAAGTACAGAATATGCCAGCAATTATTGAGGTGGAGAACCTTTCAAAATCAATTGGAGATTTAGAGCTTTTTACCGCGATTAGTTTCTCTATTGAGGAAGGTGAAAAGGTCGGACTTATTGCAAAAAACGGAATTGGAAAAACTACTATGCTGAATATTTTGGCTGGTGATGAGTCAAAGGATTCAGGTTCTATAAAGTTTTTGCCAGATAGAAAGATTGGTTTTCTTCCCCAAGAGCCCGATTTACATGAATCTAAAACTATTATTGAAACTTTATTTCATTCAGGTAACCCAACGCTTGGATTAATTAAAGACTATGAGATTGCTGTTGAAAAAAGTGATGTTAAAGAAATAGAGAAACTGGCTTTAAAATTGGATAACCTGAAAGCCTGGGATTTTGAAAGCAGAATTAGGCAATTGTTATCTCAACTTAATATTCATAACCTTGAGCAAAAAGTATCGGAATTATCCGGGGGACAGAGAAAACGTGTTGCGCTGGCTTCAGTTTTAATTGAGGAACCTGATTTTATTATTCTTGATGAACCAACCAATCACCTTGATATAGAAGCAATTTCCTGGCTTGAGGAATACCTGAAAAGAAGCAAGATTACACTTTTAATGGTAACTCATGATAGGTATTTTCTCGACAGGGTTTGTAACGAGATTTTAGAACTAGACAGTCGGCAAATATTTAAGTATCGCGGCAATTATTCTTATTTCTTAAGAAAAAGAGCTGAGCGAATAGAACTAGAATTGAAAGAAATTGAAAAGGCAGAAAATCTTTTGCGTAAAGAAGAAAATTGGATGCGCAGAATGCCCAAGGCAAGAGGTACTAAGTCTAAATATAGAATTGAGAATTATTATAATCTAAAGGATACTGCATCAAAGAATATTTCTGAAGAGAAAGTTAAAATTAATGTTTCAGGGAAAAGGTTAGGAAGTAAAATTCTGGTTGCAAAGAACTTAGATTTTTATTGGGGTACAGATAAATTTTTAGATGATTTTACATACACCTTTAGTCGATTTGAGAAAATTGGAGTGCTTGGAAAAAATGGCTGTGGAAAATCAACTTTTCTTGATGTATTAACCGGAAAGTTAACTCCTGATAAAGGTAATATAGAAACTGGTCAAACAATCAAGTTTGGTTTTTATAGACAAGAAGGAATGAATTTCGAGGAGAACATGAAAGTTATTGATGCGCTCACAGAAATAGCTGAAATCATTGAGTTAAGCAATGATAAAGTAATTACAGCATCGCAGTTTCTCAATCATTTTCTATTTCCACCCAAGCGTCAGCATGACTTAATATGTAAGCTTAGTGGGGGAGAAAAACGCAGACTATATTTATGTACGGTATTAATGCAGAATCCAAATTTCCTTATTCTTGATGAACCGACCAATGATCTGGATATTGCTACCCTTGAAGTTTTGGAAGACTATTTACATGATTTCTCTGGTTGCGTTATGGTAGTTTCTCACGACAGGTATTTTTTAGATGAAGTTGTTGATCATGTTTTTGTATTTCGAAATAAAGGTGAAATAAAAGATTTTCCTGGGAATTACTCTCAATATTTTGAATGGGCTCAGAAGCAAGAGAAACTTCAACAGCAAAAAACGCATCCAGTTAAAAAGGAAAGGGTGAAATCAGAAAGTAGCCAGAAGAAGAAACTTACGTATAAGGAGAAGCTCGAATATGAAAAGCTTGAAAAAGAAATAGCTGTACTGGAAGATGAAAAGACAGAGGTGGAAAATCTTTTAAATTCTGGAGCTTTGGGAACAGATGAACTGTTGGAAAAGTCAAATAAAATTGGTCAATTGATAGAAATAATTGATGAGAAATCGATGCGTTGGCTAGAGTTGGCAGAAAAATCAGGTGACTAAGCGTAAGTTATATAAACAAATTAAAAGAGTCGAATTAGAAATGTCCTTTTTCCATAAACGATAGTGACTGGAATTAATTAGCCAAACTGATCCTAAAGCGAAGTCGAAGAATCTATTAAGAGGTTATTGGTTGTTGAGCTCATATACTCATTTCCCCGTCCTATTGTGCCAGATTAATAATTTATTTGACCTTATTCTAATTAAATGAAGGAGTAGATCATTTAACATTAAAACTGTTTTAGTATGGATTAATACGATAGTTTTATATATTAACAGTTAAGCAAAGGTGATATTGAAGCAGTAGTTTTTTATCACTGATTAATAAATTTTCCTGATTATTTTCATAGCAGAGGTTTATTTCTGACCGATTGTTGCACATAAAGAAAACTCCTACAATTCTTTCAAAAAAGAGGACATTTAAATAGTAGTTGAAATTTGTATCTATGATATGTTAATACAATTCAATTCTATGAAGGTTGATAAGAACTTTGAGATTATCTTTTTTTTTTATACCTTAAGTATATCTTTCAATTCAATCTTTATTTAAGTAAGGTGCTAGATTATAAATGTTTACAACAACTAACGGTTGCAATATATGGATTCCAAAGCATATAAAATCCTCTACGTTGATGATAGCGCGGTAAATCTTGAACTTTTCAAGGAGAATTTTCGATTAGATTATACCGTTTTATTGGCTGAAAGTGGTAAGCAAGGGCTCAAAATATTAGAAGAAAATGAAATCAGTGTTATAGTTACCGATTTACGAATGGCGGAAATGTCGGGTATTAAATTTCTTGAAAATGCCATAAAAATTAATAAACTAGCTCCCAGAATTATTCTCACAGCTTATGGTGATTATAAATCAGTTCGAACAGCTGTTAATAAGGTGCAAATTTTTCAATTTGTTACAAAACCCTATACTTCTAATGATTTGCGATTAGTAATTGAGAATGCACTTAATTTGTATAAAATTCAACAGCAAAACATTCAATTAAGTAAAGAGCTTTTAGATAAAACTAATAGATTAGAAGAAGAACTAAAGCAAAAGGATATAATTCTTGAGCAATTAAAAACATCTGAGCATAATTTTAAAAAGAATCAGATTTATTTGCATAATCTGATTGATACTGCGGGTACAATAATAATTGTTTTATCACTTGATATTAAAATTGTAGAATGGAATAATGAAGCGGAGGAGCTTTTTGGGAAAAATAAGGATCAGGTTATTTTTAAGGACTTTTATACTCTTTTTAAACAGAATGAAACAGAACAGCTCTATCGTGATGAAATAGAGTATTTAATGGCTAATGGCAAGTCAAAACCTTTTGAAGCTAAAATATGCAACAAATCTGATTGTAGTCATACAATATTATGGAATCTATCCATTTTTTTTGATGATTATGGAGAAAAGATAGGGATAATTTTAGTTGGTCAGAACATTGATAGTATAAAGGAAGCACAAAGAAAGCGAAAAGAAAGTGAAAGATTGTATCGTCTTTTGGCTGAAAACACCAACGATGTTATATGGACAATGGATGCTAAGTGTAAATTCACTTATATAAGTCCTGCTATAAAACGGCTAAGAGGCTATTCTCCAGAAGAAGCCTTAAATCAAAGTATTGAAGAAGCATTTGTTCCTAAATCTTCAAGTATTCTTACAAAGTTTCTTGATGACTTTTTTTCGAAGTTAAAAAAAGGTATTAAGAGTAAATCTTCCGAAAGATTTCAATTGCAACAACCCTGCAAAGATGGAAGGGTTGCATGGATTGAAGTTATTACAAATAAAGTATTTGACGAGGAAGATAATTTCTTGTTTTTTCTTGGAGCCTCGCGCGATATAACCGATAGAATACTAGCTGAACAAGAACTTCGTTTATCCGAAGAAAAATTCTCAAAAGTATTTCAATCCAGTCCTGACGCCATAATACTTTCTTCACTCAAGGATGGCCTTTTAATTGATTTGAATAATAAAGCCTACGAATTAACCGGTTATGAGCCAAATGAAGTAGTTGGAGCAACCACTTTGGAATTAAATATATGGGATGATCTGGAAGAACGTTCATCATACATAGATATTCTAAAAAAAAGCAACAAAGCAACTAACCAGGAAGCACACTTTAGGATGAAATCAGGTGAAGTAAAAACAGGTCTGATTTCAGGTGAAATAATTAGTATTAATAGTCAGAAATTTGTTCTAAGTATTATTAGAGATATTACTACCAGAAAAATTGAGGAAGAAAAATTAAGAATCTCAGAAGCAAAATTTGCAACTGTTTTTAATTCAAGCCCAGATGCGATTATAATTAGTAAGTTGGAAACCGGGGAAGTAATAGACTCTAATTTGCAGTTTTCACAAATGATGAGTATACCAAAGCATAAAATAATTGGTAAAACAACACATGAGATAGGTTTCTGGATTAATAAAGCTGACAGAGCTTCTATTTTGATGGAGTATCAAGAAAATGGATATGTAAGTAATTATGAAACACAGTATAATGTAAATGAAACTGAGCCAAGTATTGGTTTAATTTCAGGAGAGGTTATTTTACTACAAGGAGAAAAGTACATTCTGGAGATTATACGGGATATTACAATAAGAAAGAAATGGGAAGAGACTCTTAAATCAAGCGAGGAAAGATTTAGAACAATTTTTGAAAATTCTGTAGTTGGCTATTATAGAACGAATCAAGATGGAGAAATAATATTGGCTAATCCAACTTTATATAAAATGCTTGGCTACTCCAGTATTGATGAATTAAAGGAACGTAATTTGAGAAAAGAAGAATTTGCTGAACACAATCCCAGAGAAGATATTATAAGGAAGATAGAAGAAGATGGCCAAGTTGTTGATTTTGAATCGGTCTGGCATAAAAAAGATGGTTCGGAGATTATAGTATCAGAAAGTGCCAGAATCATTACAGGAACTGATAATAATGAGCAATTCTTTGATGGTACAGTTGTTGACATATCGGATCGCAAAAGAACTGAACAAGCACTTATTCGGAGCGAATCATTATTTAAGGCAATAACAGAGCAAGCCATTGAAGGTATATCTCTATTAAATCTTGACTACGAGTTTATCCTTACTAATTATGCTTTTATTAAGATGACCGGTTATTCGGCAACGGAATTAAAAGGTATATCTGTTTATAAAATAATGGCCCAGGAAAATGCCGAAGATTTTTTAGCAAAAGTCAAAAAGCTAGGTTATGGAAGTAAAGAATTGCAGCTAATAAGAAAAGATAGTAGTAGATTCTATGCTGAAATAAAAGCAAACCTTGTTAAGATTGATGGTCAAGAAATGATACTGGGTTTGGTAAACGACGTAACAGAAAGATTCGAGGCTGAAAAAGCACTAAGAAGAAGTGAAGGAAGATTGAGGGAAGCACAGAAAATTGCTCATTTCGGACATTGGGACTATAATTTTGTTGATAATACTATGGAATGGTCAGATGAGGTTTATAAAATCTTTGGATTAGACAATAAGTCCTTTAAACCCACTCTGGAGAATTCAGCTGAGCTTATTTATCTCGATGATAGGGAAAGTGTTCATAATACTTATAATAATGCTGTTACTAAAAAAAAGAAATATAAAAACACACATAGGATAGTACGCTCAGATGGTGAAATAAGGTATGTTACAGAATACGCCCGAACAACCTATGATAAAGACGGAAATCCAAGAAAATCACTTGCTACTGTGCAAGATGTAACAGAGATAAAAGAAGCTGAAAAAAAAATCAGATTATTAAACGAAGGATTAGAAAAGAAGGTACGAGAGAGAACTATAGAATTTCAGGAAAGCGAACGTAAGTTTCGGGATTTAATTCAGTTTGTACCAGATGGTATAGCCCTCGTGGATAAGAATGGAAAAATAAAATTAGTTAATAATAAACTTAAAGAATTATTTGGGTATACAGAAAAGGAGCTACTAGAAAAGTCTATCGATGTTTTATTGCCAGAGAAGTTGCGAAGCAAACATAAGGTTCATTTTCAAAAGTTCATAAATAAACCACAAAATAGGGAAATGGGTTTAGGAATGGATTTATTAGGTCTTTCTAAAAAAGGGCTAACATTTCCTGTTGATATACGGCTAGGTGTTGTTAATATTGATAATGAGCTGAATGTTATTGTTATTATTAGAGATATATCAAAGCGGAAAAAAGATCAAGCTGAATTATTAAAGCTAACCCAAGCTATCGAGCAATCACCTGTTTCTATAATAATAACAGATAAAAATGGATTGGTTGAATATGTTAATCCAATGTTTACTCACGATTCGGGATATAAACCAAAAGAAATTATTGGTAAATCAACCGCATTGCTTACAGCAGACCCTTCAAATGATAATTTATTAACAGAACAAATTAAATATCTTCAGGAAGACAAGGTTTGGCGAGGAGATATTTTGAACCGTAGGAAAAATAATGAATTGTTTTGGGTTAAAGTTCTTCTTGCCCCCATATTTGATGAAAAAGGAGACATATCGAATTATATAAGCGTTCAAACCGATATTACTGAAGCTAAAAAGAAAGAAGAATTATTGAAATTCACAACCTACTCATTTGATAATGCAGCAGATGCTGCTTATTGGTTAGATAGTGAGACAGGTAATTTTATCCATGCGAATAAAGTTGGAATAAGCCGCTTGGGATATTCCGAAGAGGAATTTGTGGGACTAAACGTATTAGATATCGATGGAAATTTTAAAACACAAGATGATTGGGTAGAATTCAGTAATGGATTAAAAACAAAAGGGGACATTACTATTGAGTCTTTGTATATAAAGAAATCTGGGGAAGTTTTTCCTGTAGAAATTATTGCTAGTACTATTGAATACGAAGGGAAAAACTACTTTATTGCATTTGTGCGTGATATTACCGAGAAACAACGTGCTAATGAAGAGTTGAAAAATGCAAAAATAATAGCAGAATCTGCAAACAGAACAAAAACCGAATTTCTTGCCAACATGAGTCATGAAATTCGTACTCCGATGAATGCAGTACTTGGAATTACAGATTTGCTGTTCCAACAAATAACCGATGAGGTGCAATTGAGCTATTTAAATACTATAAAATCGAGTGGTAAACTTTTGCTTTCAATTATTAATAATATACTAGACATTTCTAGAATTGAGGCAGGAAAATTTGAGGTTAATAACAAGTATTTTAACCTCAAGGCTTCGATGAAAGAATTAGAAAGCATGTTTGTATTTAAGGCTCAAGAAAAAGGAATTAAATTATCTACAACTTTTGCACCAGGAATTCCACAGAATATTTGTCTCGACGAATTAAGATTCCGCCAAATTTTAACAAATTTATTAAGCAATTCAATAAAATTTACACACACAGGATTTGTAGAATTGGTAGCTGAAGTTTTGAGAGAACCAGAAAGTGATACAGATGAGTTTGGCCTTCGGATAAAAGTTATTGACTCAGGAGTTGGTATTGATGAAGAATATAAGGACAAAGTTTTTGATGCTTTTACTCAACAAGAAGGTCAGGATTCGAAAAAATATGGTGGTTCAGGTTTGGGACTTGCCATATCGCGCCGACTTGTAGAGCTTATGGACGGAGAACTTTCAATGGAAAGTACTAAAAATGAAGGTACACTATTTATAGTTGACTTTCATAGAGTTAAATATTCTAGCCAGCAAACCGAAAGGAAAGTAGTCTCATCTCCAGCAATTAAGAAACAAGATTTTTTATCGTCAAAGGTTTTAATAGTTGATGATGTTGAGGAAAACAGAAGATACCTTACCGGAGCACTTTCGGGAACAGCTATTGAAGTTTTTGTTGCAAAAGACGGACAGGAGGCTTATGAACTGGCTGTAGAAAAGCAACCAGATCTGATACTTACAGATTTGATAATGCCAGTTTTAGATGGATTTGAATTAAGCGAAAAAGTTAAAAAAAATAGTGATCTGAAAGATATTCCAATAATAGCAAATTCAGCAGCCGTTATTGGATTAGATCCCGAACGATTGAAGAGTGGATACTTCGATGTGTTTGTGCCAAAGCCAGTCCCACTTGGCAAACTCTATCAACTATTAGCAAAATATCTTCCACGTAAAGAAGAATCAATTCAACAGAACAGTTTTGTTGAAAGTGAAATAAAAATGAAGCTGGCCAAAGAGGTTAAAGTGGAACTACTTGATAAAACACTTGAATTATGGAATTTACTTCAGCAACATCAGAAAATAAGTCGTCTTGAAGAGTTTTCGAAAATTATTAAAACCGTTGGGGAAAAGTATAATGTGAAGGAGCTTTTAGACTATAGCAAAACACTCGACTCAGCAATTAAGGCTTTTGATATCTCAGCAATACTTGCACAATTAAATCTATTTCGACAGTATTTTTAAACAGGAGGTTGTTTTTTTAAATGAAACAAAATGGAAAAAACAAAAGAGCAAGCAATAGGGAAAATATTAATTGTAGATGATAATCCAAAAAACCTTCAGGTATTGGGTGGTTCTCTACGATCAAAAAACTACATTGTTGAGTTTTCTACTACTGGCGAGGAAGCTCTTCGCTGGTTAAGCGATGAGGAATTCGATCTTATTCTTCTAGATATTATGATGCCAGAAATGGATGGTTATGAAACATGCCGCAAAATTCGCAATGAATTAAAAAATAAAGATGTTCCAATAATTTTTCTTACAGCTAAAACCGATAGAGAAAGTATTATTAACGGCTTTATGGCTGGAGCTCAGGATTATATAACAAAGCCGTTTGATAGTGCTGAACTTTTAGCCAGAGTTGGAACACACATCGAATTAAATGCAGCTCGCAAAAAATTGAAAGAGTTTAATTCACTGCTTGAAAAAAGAGTTGAAGAAAGAACTAAGCAACTCAATGAGGCAAATAAAGAACTAGCTGCTCTTGATGAAGTGAAAGGCGAGTTTTTGAATATGATTAGTCATGAAATTAGAACTCCTTTGAATGGCATAAAAGGCTCATTACAATTAATAAAAATAAGGATAGAAAATGAAGATCTGGTTCAGCTGCTTAACATTCTTGACTCTTCTGTTATTCGGTTAGAAAGCTTTTCCTATTCAGCCATCCTAATAACCAGGCTTAAAACGAAAAAGTACATAATTCTAAACTCTAGTTTGAATTTAAAATCAGAGTTAGATTTTTGTTTATTGCCAAAAAATGATGACATTCAAAACAAGGGAATAAAAATAAATAGCACAGAATGTGATGAGCAAATAGAGCTTGAAACAGATAAAGAATTATTCCATGAGTTATTATTAAGAATAATAGATAATGCAGTTAAGTATTCGCCGGAAAATGGCACTGTTAATTTCATTGCTAATAAATCTAATGGCAATATTAATATTGAAATCTCTGATGAAGGAAATGGATTTCCAGATAAAATTTTGGGAAAAGAGCTCAAACTATTCAATCCTGGTGAAACTCATGTCAATAAAAACATGGGACTGAATTTATTTTTATCTAGCATGATTTCGGAGTACTTAGGAGGTTCGTTTGAAATTAATAATAAAGAAAGCGGTGGAGCTTTGGTGAGATTAACATTTCCCGACAATTAGGTAACAACAACCTAAGTATGCCAGCTAAACTGCCCAAAAGGTTGAAGTTTTAAAATAAGGTTTTAGAATCGAGTAGTGTGTGTTAATGAAGCCAAAGAAAATCAACATTTGAGTAATTTGGAGATTAAACTTCAAAGAGCTCTTAAACATAAAAATATAAATTAAACTGTTTGTAAACTCGGTTATTGCAATGACTAATTAGCTAGATATAAAAAAATGCATGAAAAAAAATATCGGCAATTAGTCTGAATAAATATTATATCACATGACAGAATCAATATTAGCCTCGTTGGTGCAAATACTGGCATTATTAGCAAGAACGAGAATAAATGCTGATTATATTATTGAGAAGAACCTAATAATATCTTTTCTGCAAATGCAGTATACGCAAAAGGTTGTCGAAAAGTATACTGCACTATTTCAGGATTATTACGAAACATATGATTTCTCAGAATTAAAAAACCTTGATTTTAAGGAGTCAATAATTAATGAAATTGAACTTGTTACTGCCAGAATTTTTGTTTCATTATCCTTTAAACAACGGATTTTTATTTTAACAAGCTTATTTGAATTTAATAAATATCTTCGAAATTATACCGAGCCAGGAAAGGCTATTGAACCTTTCTTCGATTACGTTAAAAAAATAGCGGATAATCTAAATATTAGTGATGCCGTATACAAAAATTGCAAATGCTTTTGTCTTGATGATTACCACCTTATCAGCGACGCAAGAGAATTACTCATTATTTCAGGCAAAGAGTTAAATTATATAAGAAAGATAAAAAACCTTGTAATTGAAAATCTTTCAGGTTTAATCTATGTATTAAAATTTGAACAAGATTTTTTCATAATTAAATATAAGGGGGATAAAACATTATATGTTGATGGGAAGCTATTAAAAAGTGATACAATTAATTTTTTTGCAATATCATCCTCAATTTATGATAAATACAATCACCATATTTATTATAATGATATAAATAAAGCTTTTTTCAATTTAGATTCTTGGGATAGTCTTATTTATTCTGTAGATAATATAGATTTTAAATATCCTAAAAGCCAGAACGGAATTCATCCTTTTAGTTTTGAATGTGAAAGTAATGAACTGATAGGTATAATTGGTAGCAGTGGGTGTGGAAAAACCACACTTCTTAATTTATTAAATGGAAGTTTAGCTCCAAAGGCTGGGAAAATTACCTTAAATGGTTATAGGCTAACACAAGCTTTTCTTACCGAAGGATATTTAGGAAATGTTCCGCAAGATGATTTGTTAATTGAAGAATTAACTGTATTTGAAAATCTTTATTATAGTGCAAAGCTCTGTAAAAAATGGAGCAGTAAAACATTGCTTAAAGAAAGAGTAAAAGATGTACTGGAGGACTTACAGATTTATGATACAAAAGACTTAAAGGTTGGCTCCATCATGGATAAAAAAATAAGTGGTGGACAAAGAAAACGGTTAAATATTGCACTTGAAATTATTCGAGATCCAAGTCTCTTTTTTATCGATGAGCCAACATCTGGTTTGTCTTCAACAGACTCATATCACATTATTTATTTATTAAAACAACAGGCTTTAAGGCAAAAAATTCTTTTCATCAATATTCATCAACCTTCTAATGAAATTTTCTATCTTTTTGACAAGATAATAGTACTCGATAAAGGAGGGTATCCTATATATTACGGTCACCCGGGTAGTGCTTTAGAATATTTTCGGAAAGCCACAAAGAAGATTGAAACATTAGCAGAAGGAAAATATCAAACAGAGCAGGAAGAGATACTTTCAATTATTGAAGAAACATATGTAGATGAATTTGGAGGCAAAACGAAAAAGCGATTATTGAATCCTAAAGATTGGTACGAAAAATTTAAGGAGCACATGCAGCATGAGGAAACAGATAAAAAAACTCATTCTGAATTACCCCCAAATGTTGCTATTGTCCCAGGCTCTCTTGATCAATTCAATACCTATTTCATGCGTAATTTGCGATCAAAGGTGTCAGACCGGCAATATTTATTAATGGCGCTTACAATTTCTCCTTTATTAGCATTTGTGTTATCTTTTTTATGTAGGCAAAATAATTGGGGTGTTTATCAATCAACCAATTATCTCTTTATTCAGAATGAGAATATATCAGCCTTTTATTTCATGAGTGTAATTGTAGCTATGTTTGTGGGATTAATTATAAGTGCCGAAGAAGTTTATCGAGATAGGAAGCTTTATATTCGAGAAAGGTATCTGAAGCTTAAAAGAACAAGCTATTTTTCTTCAAAACTTCTCTTCTTAATTGGGCTTAGTCTTGTTCAAACCTTAACTTATGCTATAATTTCAACCCTAATTTTAGGTCTCTCTGCTAATTTTTTAATTTATTGGATAACAATCTTTTTAATTTCCATTGCCGGAAATGTATTAGGGTTACTAATTTCTAGTATGTTTAATTCTCTAGTTGCAATATACATAGCTATTCCATTGATCCTTGTTCCACAAATATTGTTATCAGGTGTAGTGGTTCCTTTTAAAAATCTAAATCCCATTGTAACATCGCAGGAATATGTTCCTTTCATCGGAAATTTAATGCCAACACGATGGTCTTACGAGGCATTAATTATTAATCAATATAAAAATAATCCATTCCAGTCAAAATTATTTCAAATTGAAATGGAGGAAAGTAATCTTTCATATAATGTTTATTTTCTTTTCCCGGAAATAAAAAATATGTTAAATGAAGCGGAATCTTTTAAGGATAAAAATGACTTGAAAAAGTTTAAAACACATATACAGATTATATATAATGAGTTGTCTAAATTTCCTTCTTTCTCACAGAATTTCCCATTAAATTCAATTATTAACAACTTTAGCCCTCGTCAAAAAAATGAGCTTTTTAATTTTGTTCAGGAAGAAATAAATATGCTTACTCTTCAATTAAATTCAATACAATTAAAAAAAGATTCGGTATTAAGGGATAACAAAGAACTATATTATAATAAGGAATTTAAAAATTCAAATTATAACAGAGAAATTTCTGAACTTGTATTACAGAGAAACAATATTGATGCTTATAAGGTTTTAGACGATAATATTCTAAGATTCTTTGAGCCAATTTATAAAATCCCTGAAAATAAATTTGGGAGAAGTCATTTCTATTCATGGTTCAAACGTATTGGTGGTCTCATGATTAACACTTTATTATATAATAATTTTATTATATCTTTAATGATAATGATGGGCTTTACTTTATTGATTTTTGAAGTACCAACTAAAATTAGAAACAGGTTAAAAAAAAATTCGCGTGAGGATAATAAGGATTAAAAACATACTGGTTTTACTGATTTTAGCGGGAATTTTCTCATGTAAGTCTAACAATAGTGAGAGGATTCCTCAATCAGCAGATTCAATAAGTTATATGAAAGATTCTGTTATAAAATCTTCTATTTATGAATTTAACCTTCCACCAGTAGATTTTCTATTTGATTTAAAATCGATAGATCTGGAGTTTTCACCACAAACAACAAATTCTAATAAGAACCTTCACAAATACATTAGCCAACGGTCCAAAATGTTGAATATGGGGATATATTTGGCCGATTTTTCTTATCTGTCAGCTCTTGGAGAAAGAAATTTGTTAACGAATTACATGAGTAGCATTAAATACTTGGCCGATGAATTAAAAATTGTTGGATTATTCAACGAGAATTCTCTTTTGCGATTTAGGAACAATATTAATAACGCTGATTCTCTTTATGAGATGTCATTGGAAACACATAATCTGATGGTTGATAAACTAACTTCAACTAATCGAAATAATACTTTATTGCAAATATCAATAGGTGGCTTCATTGAATCCTTTTATTTGTATTCCAAGCCTATCGAAGATGAGGATGTTTTTTATGATGTATCATATGAACTTGAAAATTATCAATTTGTACTAAATGAATACTTCAATCAGGCACAAGAATTAGTTTCTGCTCCTTTTCTTAAGGAAACAGTTATTGATCTTTCAGGATTAATGAATGCATTCATGGTTTTAGATTCAAAAACAGAACCAATGGAACTCTCGAAAAGTGATTCAGCCACTTTCCGTCTAACAGGAGGCAATTCTCATGAGATAACTTATGAAGAATTTGTTACTATTAAATCAGAAGTAGAAAAAGCAAGAAATATTTTTATTTCACTACAATAGAAGTTAACTATCTTATGAGAAATTTTAAACATATATTATTTATATTTTGTTTTCTTTTAATTTCTTCGTCTGCATTTTCTCAAGCATGTTATAAATATCATTATAATAAATTTTGTGCAGATAAGCCAAAGGACAATTTTAAAATTTATGGGCAATCTGAAAGTGCTTTACTAGAAAAGGATAGCACATTTGCCTTACCGATAATATTTTATGGTCGAAAAGATTATATTGTTACAGTTTGCACCGAAAGAAACTTTTATCCGGTACATTATTTAATCAGAGATATTGATACTGACCAAATATTTTACGATAATATGGAGGATGACTATTATGAGTCTATTGGTTTTACCATAGATTATCCTAGAAAAGTTATCCTCGAAATTACATTGTTAGCAGAAGGAGTTGAGCCTAGTACATTTGGTGAGTCTCAAGCTTGTGTAGGGGTTAATATTCAATGGCGGCGAACAGAAAAACTTGGTTTCAGAGAATGAAACAGAAAGGCATAATAGTATTATGTTTTATTCTCTTTTTGAGTACAATTACTGCTGGTCAAAATTTAATACCAAATCCTGGTTTTGAACAGTTTAATGAATGTCCAACTAATTATTCCGATTTCAAAACAAGCCCCAATATACCATTCTGGTTTTCTCCTACAAAAGCAAGTCCCGATTATTATAATGCATGTAGTAAGTATAATGTTGGTATACCAAATAATTTCATGGGGTATTTATTTGCAAAAGAAGGAAATGCTTATTTAGGCATTTTATTGGCTGAAAAACCAGATAGAATACAAAAGGGACTCGGGCCTTTTAATGAACGTGAATATATTCAGGTTAAACTTCAGGAGCAATTAGAAAAAGATACTCTTTATGTAGTTAGTTTTTATTACAGTGTTGCTAAATATTCAATGTTTGCTGTTAATTCAATAGGAGCATGTTTATCTTCGAAAAAAATGCATGGAAGAAAAGTGTTAGGTTGTGAAACAATACACATTAATGATACCTCAGTGATTAATAATACAACAGGCGAATGGTTAATGATGTGTGATACCATCGTTGCTTTTGGTACTGAGGAATATATTACAATCGGGAGCTTTTTAGATGATAATATTGCAAGATTTGAAAAAACGGATAATTCAAATATCCGTCAGTCAATTAAGCAAACAATGGAAACGAATGGATATGCATATTATTTAATTGATGAAGTATCTGTCAGAAAACTTAATGATTAATCAAAGCTTAATGTTAGGGGGTATTCAAGCAATAAAATTATAATCTGTTTCTACCTTTGAAATTCTTACTTTATATGACTGATACCAAATGTCTCGGCCCTTTTGTTTAGCAAGCTTATGCTGTGCGTTAGCTTGCCAATTTTGTATTGAGTCCAGGTTATTCCAGTAAGAAACAGTAATTCCTAAATCATTTCTAGCCGATTCTATACCTAAAAACCCATCCTGTTCTTTCGCAAGCTCAATCATTTTGTCAGCCACTTCAGTATATCCCTTATCGCCAAGTGCTCTGGTAGATGAGAAAATTACCGCATAATATGGAGGAGGAGGTGTTTTCGCAATCATATTGTAGGATGATAAAATAATAGCATTTACTTCGTATCTCGATTAACATTATCCGGAGAAAATGCTGGTATGCATATAGCAATGTATTCAGCTCCACCTTCAAAAGGTGTACTGTATCTTACCCATTCACCCTTATTAATAAGTACTGCCTGACCAGCTTGAACAAAATGTGTTTGTTTCTTGGTTTCAACCTGAAGGTTACCGCGAACAACAACAGTGTATTCATCAAATTCAGGACACTGTCCGGGTTCTTCCCAGCCAACCGGGCTTTTCATTCGAGCAATACTGATATCATCAGATTTTGTACTCATTTTGCCAAAAAACTCTTCAATTATTTTGAGTTTATTACCTGCAGCTTCTACAACAGTAGGAGATTTTATTATTTGAGCCATAGTTATAAATGTCTTTTCTCAAAGTTACTAATCTATTTTGGAATGACATATAGAAAAGATATAGCTAATAATCTTATTCTTGCTTTCTTGGTTTCTTTCATTTCATCGCATATATGAGCTTTTATCTTTCTAACTCTAAGTTCCACTGATATTAATCATAAAAAAGTGAATGTAAATGCAGTTTTCTAAGAAAAAGTGTATATATTTGCATGCATAAAACACAATTACGAAATGTTATCACAATATACAAATAGCTATTTCTTCTTTTATTTTTTCTTTAGCAAAGGTTGAAGGGGCTACTAGTATATTGAATAAAAATATAAACAGAAAGTCCCGAATTTATCGGGACTTTTTTTTTTATTTAAAAAGCGATGAGTAAAGAAACAACAACTAAGTTAAATCGAATAGCTATCCAGGGAGGATATGGAGCTTTTCATGAAATTGCAGCAAACCGATATTTCAAAGATGAGGCAATTGAAATAGTACCTAGAAATACATTCAAGGATCTATTTAAGGCGCTGAAAGAAGGCAAAGTTGATTTCGGTATTACGGCAATTGAAAATTCACTAGCCGGTAGTATTCTTCCAAATTACAATTTGCTACTTGAGTCGAATATGAAAGTAATAGGAGAGATTTATCTTCGCATTAGACAAAATCTTGTTGCTTTACCAGGTCAGAAACTTGAAGATATTAGTGAAGTATTTTCACATCCAATGGCAATTTTACAATGCCAGAACTTTTTTGATAATTATCCTGATATTAAGCTTATTGATAGTATAGATACAGCTTTAAGTGCAAAGAGAATTGCTGAGGAACAACTTTCTGGAATTGCAGCAATTGCTAGTGACCTTGCTGCTGAAAAATACCATTTAGAGATTATTGCCGGAGAAATTGAAACAAATAAAAAGAATTACACCAGATTTTTAATATTGCAAGATAAAAATGGCTCCCCCTTTTCCGATGAGAAAGTAAATAAATCATCGTTAAGCTTTGCTTTAGCTCACGAGATAGGAAGCTTATCAAAAATTCTTTCAATCTTCAGTTTTCATGAAATTAGCTTGTCGAAAATTCAATCGATGCCAATAGTTGGTAAAGATTGGGAATACCAATTTTATATCGATATAGAGATTAATAACTATAAACGATATCAGCAAGCACTTGCTGCTATTGAACCTTTTACTTCTGATATCCACATTTTAGGTGAATATTATTCAGGGATGAAACTTTTAGATTAGAAATCAATCAAAATACATAAAAATGAGCATTCAATTAGATTTAGAGAAATCAGTTTTAAATGGCCACAACAACAAAAGACCACTTGTTTTGGCTGGCCCATGTAGTGCAGAAACCGAAGAACAGGTTATGCAAACAGCGCAAGGGCTAAAAAAAATGGGCGTAAATATTTTTCGAGCAGGTATTTGGAAACCACGTACTCGTCCGAACACATTTGAAGGAGTTGGTAAGGAAGGTTTGCCTTGGTTGAAAAGTGTGCAAAAGGAGCTAGGTATGCTTACTGCTACTGAGGTGGCAAATGCAAGCCATGTTTTTGAAGCTGTAAAATATGGTGTTGACATTCTTTGGATTGGCGCCAGAACTACAGCAAATCCATTTGCAGTTCAGGAAATTGCTGATGCCTTGGAAGGTGTTGATATTCCTGTAATAGTAAAGAATCCTGTGAATCCGGATGTTGAACTATGGATTGGCGCTCTCGAACGTTTAAATCAGTCAGGGATAAAAAAATTAGCAGCTATACACAGAGGTTTTTCAACCTATGATAAGTCATTTTATAGAAATGCCCCTCAATGGCAAATTCCTATTGAATTGAAGCGTAGAATTCCAGAGCTTCCAATGATTTGCGATCCAAGTCATATTTGTGGTAATAGAGATTTATTGTTTGAAATATCACAAAAGGCGATGGATTTAAACTTCGAGGGACTAATTATTGAATCTCATGTTAATCCTGATAAAGCTATTTCCGATGCTAGTCAGCAATTAACACCTGCAGGATTAAAAGAACTTCTTGATAAATTGGTATTGCGTAATCCAAATATTGAAAGCACTGTAATTATGCATACACTGGACGATTTAAGACATGAAATTGATGCATATGATACGAAATTACTTCAGATATTAGCAGACAGAATGAATGTTGCTGAAAAGATTGGTCGGTATAAGAAAGAAAATAATTTAACAATTCTACAATCGAGTCGTTGGGATGAGCTTCTGAAGGAGCGCTCAAGCAAAGCAAAGGAAAAAGGACTTAGTGAGGAATTCATTCTTAAAGTTTTGAGAGCTATTCACCAGGAGTCGATTAACAGACAAACAAAAATAATGAATGAGTAGTTTTTTGTAATTTCGACAATCATAAATATTTCTCATGCAAATTCTAGAAGTAAAAGCCGAATCAAGAATATCAAAAATTCTAATTGGCGAGCAATTTGATAAATTACATCAATATATAAATGGAAGAAATGCTGTTATTATTACAGATGCAAATTTATTAAAGTATTATGGAGAAAAGTTTCCGGAAGGAATTCCTGTAATTGAAATGGGGCTGGGGGAGAAGAATAAAACCTTCAATACTCTTGAGTCTATTTTTGAAAAATTTCTGGAATATGAGGTTGATCGAACAACACTTGTAGTTGCCATTGGAGGAGGTATTGTATGCGATGTAGCCGGATTTGCTGCTTCAACATTTATGCGTGGTATGTCTGTTGGTTTTGTTTCAACTACCTTATTGTCGCAAGTAGATGCTAGTGTTGGAGGAAAGAATGGTGTTAATTTTCAGGGGTTTAAAAATATGATTGGAGTTTTTAATCAACCTGAATTTGTTATTTGCGATATTGAAATGCTAAAAACCCTTGAGAGAAATGAGTTTATAGCCGGTTTTTCAGAGATTATTAAAGCTGGAATAATTAAAAGTGATGAGCTTTTTAGTTATTGTGAGGCTAATGCTTTGAATGCTTTGAATTCTGACGAAAAAGTTCTTTCTAAATTAGTTCATGATTCAGTTGATATTAAAGCCAAAGTCGTTGAAGCCGATGAGAAAGAAAAGGGGGAGCGTCGCTTGCTAAATCTGGGGCATACATTTGCTCATGCCATTGAAAAACTAACCGGAATACTTCATGGAGAGGCTGTTAGTATAGGTATTGTTTTGGCAGCTATGGTTTCTCAAAAACTGGGCATGATTTCCATTAAAGAAACAGAAAGAATTATAGCTGTTTTAAATTCATATGGATTACCTACAAAACCAAATATTGATGTAGGAGAGCTTTTCTCTGCAATGAAGCAGGACAAGAAAAGAGAAGGAGAAGAAATACATCTGGTATTAATTGAGTCTATTGGTAAAGCTGTTACAAAGAAGATTCCTTATTCACAACTTGAAAAAATAGTAAATGATTTGCGTAGCGATTTCAGATAAAGATCATAGGAAGTGTATTGCAACACTCACAAAAGTTGAAATGGCAGAAATTAGGCTTGATTTAACTGAGTTTGATGATGATGCTATTGACGTTGTATTTGCACAGGATTTGCCTTTAGTAGCAACCTGCAGGCCCGATAAATTAACCGAAAAGGAGCAATATTTTAAGCTTCGTCGTGCAATTGAAGCTGGGGCAACTTATGTCGATATTGAATATGAAGCTTCGGTTGAGCAACAGAAGGCATTAATTGAAATTGCTAAGAAAACCGATTGTAAGGTAATCATCTCTTATCATAATTATGAGGAAACACCTGGTTTGCAGGAGCTTTATAAAATCGTAGATGAATGTTACGAAAAAGGAGGCGATATTGCAAAAATTGCCACTATGGTTAATTCATCATCTGACAATGGACGGATTCTTTCACTATATTCAATAGATAAACCTTTAATCGCAATTGGTATGGGCGAAAAGGGAAAAGCTACCAGAGTAATGGCTCCGTTTTTAGGTGCTGAGTTTACTTTTGCTTCCAGCGATGAAGAAGAGGGAACTGCACCCGGACAAATTTCATATTCAGAAATGAAAATACTGCTGAAAACACTTAATAATTCAATAAAAGGAAAGTAGGAAGAGTCTTTTAGTCTCAATTCTATAATCTCAAACCGAGCTTACGAGCTCAACGAAGTTAATCTTACAACTATGAACTCATTTGGAAAAGCTTTTAGAATAAGTATATTTGGCGAATCCCACGGTACAGGAGTAGGTGTATTAATAGATGGTGTACCTGCGGGTCTCCCTCTTGATTATGGCGATTTTACTAGTGATTTAGGCAGGCGAAGATCTGGAGCTAAAGGTACTACTCCAAGAAAAGAAGCAGATTTACCAAAGCTTACTAATGGTGTTTTCAAGAATCATACTACAGGAGCTCCACTAGCTATTCAGTTCGAAAATAATAATACTCGCTCTAAAGACTATGACAAGCTTCGTGAGATGCCTCGTCCGGGACATGCTGACTTTGTTGCATCAAAAAAATTCGGGGGCTTTGAAGATTTTCGTGGTGGAGGGCATTTTTCTGCTCGCTTAACTCTCGGACTTGTTGGAGCTGGTGTTGTCGCAAAAAAAATAATATCTCCGATTCAAATTGAGGCTAAACTTGTTGAAGCTGGAGGTAATCCAAATATTGATGAAGCAATAGATAAAGCAATAGAAGAACAGGATTCAATAGGAGGAATAATTGAATGTAGAGCGCAAAACTTGCCAATAGGATTGGGCGAACCGTTTTTTGATTCATTGGAATCTTCTCTTGCACATATGATGTTTGCAATTCCTGCTGTTAAAGGTATTGAATTTGGATCTGGATTTCAGGCTGCTCAAATGAAGGGCAGTGAACACAATGACAATATTCTATCGATGGATGGTAAAACAGAAACTAACCATGCTGGAGGTATCAATGGAGGAATATCAAATGGAAACGATTTAGTATTCAGAATTGCAATTAAGCCAACATCTAGCATAAGCAAAGAACAAAAAACGCTCAACGTGAAAACCGAAAAAGTCGATTCTCTTAAAGTGGAAGGGCGACATGATTTATGTGTAGCTCTAAGAGCACCGGTAATTGTTGAAGCAGCAACAGCAATAGTTCTTGCCGATTTTATGCTTCAGGCTCAGGAAATTAAAAGAGTATTTGAAACATAATGAACAATTGCATACAAACAAATGGTAACTCTTCACTTTTTACATTTCACTGATTACTGAAAAATGAACATAAATAAAATTTTAATACTAGGGGCCGGCCATATGGGGGCTTGGTTTGTTGATTCTCTTTGTCTCGATTTTGAGGTAGCTGTTTATGATGTTGAAAAAACAAAAATGCGTTATCTCTTCAATTGTAAGCGCTTAATTAGTTATGATGAAATAAAAGAGTTTCAGCCTGAATTAGTAATTAATGCTGTTAGTTTGCATCTTACGGTTCGTGTATTTGAAGAGGTTTTACCCTATTTACCTGAAGATTGCATTTTATCTGATATTACTTCAGTAAAGACACCTCTGCGAGATTTTTATCTTAGCTCAAACAGACGGTTTGTATCTACCCACCCAATGTTTGGACCAACCTTTGCCGACATCAAAGATTTAAGCGATCAGAGTGCAATTATTATTGAGCAATCTGACGAAGAAGGCAAGAAGTTTTTTAGGCATTTTTATAGGCAATTTAATATACAGGTTTTTGAGTATACTTTTATCGAGCATGATAAAACAATTGCATATTCTCTTTCTGTACCATTTGCATCTACTATGGTTTTTGCCGCCTGTATGCGTCATCAGGAAGCTCCTGGAACAACTTTCAAGAAACATCACCGAATTGCCAGAGGCCTCTTGTCTGAGGACGATTACCTTTTATCTGAGATTTTATTCAGTCCCTACACCTATGAGCAGATAGATGAAATAGGTAAAAAGCTCGAGCGACTAAAGGGCATTATTAAGGGAAAAGACACCAAAGAGATGAAGGTTTTTCTTGATGAGCTGAGGGATAATATTTATATAAGCGATAAAGAGCAAAAGCAAATTTGAGGATAAGTAATAATGTTTAGTTACAATAGAACTTCTGCTCTTAAAAACTTTTTTCATGTCTCATGCAACCTTTTTATATTGGTACACTCTTTGTGTTTAGAGTAAAAAAACAATCTTAGACATGAAATATTTATTCAGAACCACATTTATTGTAGCAATAATTCTTGGATTAACTTCGGTTGAATTAAAATCCCAATCCTTTGAAGTAGGACAAAAGAACTTAAGCTTTGGAGTTGGCTTTGGTTCTCCATGGGTGAATACAGGCTACTACTCAACAATACCACCAATTTCAGCAGCTTTTGATTATGGACTAAGAGATGATTATGGCCCTGGTGTTATTAGTGTGGGTGGATACTTTGGTATTGCTGGCTATCGATATGAGTACCCAAGCATAAATTTTGGGTGGAGCTACACTACAGCTATATTTATGGGAAGAGCCGCATATCATTATGAATTTGCAGAGAATCTTGATTCTTATGCAGGTCTGGGTATTGGATTTCGTACAGTAACAAGTCGTGAATATGGAACAATGCCAGTAGATGGAACCTATATTGGTGATTCTGGAATTAAAATGGCAGGAACATTATATGTTGGAGCAAAATATTATTTCTCTCCAAATTTTGCCGGATTTGCTGAACTAGGCTATGGCATTTCAATATTTACATTGGGTGTATCACTTAAAATGTAGTTTCTAATTTTTAGCTGTTAAACTTTAATTCATCTATGTTAATGTGTGATGTTTTGATAGTTATGCAAACATCTTTATAAGATATATGTTATTGATTGTAGTAATTCTAATCAATAGCAAATAAATGCAACAATTTCTACATACCGTTCAAGAGAAAATAGGAAAACCTTACAAAGATTTGGAGTTTCTTCTGAATCTATTTAAAGAAGTATTAATTGAAAATAGTGAGAATGAATTGGCTCATTCAATTCCTTGGATCAATGCAAAAGTAAAAGAGGAGTCAAGTCATTTTACGAATAAGCATTTTCACATGTATTCAATTTGTTTCCAGTTATTGAATCTTGTTGAGATTAATGGCGCGGTTCAAAATAGAAGAATAAAGGAAAATGAAAACTTGTCAGCGGTAAATGGTCTCTGGGCGAGAAATTTTGAGCATTTAAAATTACGAGGTATCTCAGAGCAAGAAATTCTGGATACCATGAAAGAAGTAGTTGTTCAACCTGTATTAACTGCTCATCCTACCGAGGCTAAACGCCCAATAGTTATTAAGTTCTATCGTGAATTATACTTACTATTAGTAAAGCTTGAGAACAATATGTATAATATTTTCGAGCGTAATTCAATAAAGCAAGAAATTAAAAGTCTTCTACAACGTATTTGGCACATAAACGAGATCTTTATTGAGAAGCCAAATATTGAATCGGAACTAGAGAATATTTTGCATTACATGGTAAATGTATTTCCAAAGGTAATTCCACTATTATATAATCGGCTTCAATTAGCATGGGAGCAAGAGGGGTTTAAGGAAGACATACTTCAACGTGTTGATGTACTACCAAAGATTAAATTTGGGAACTGGGTTGGCGGCGATAGAGATGGACATCCATTAGTTACTGCAGAGATTACAAAATCGACCCTCAACAAGCTTAGATTAAACTCATTTGTACTTATCAGGAAAGAGCTTGAAGAATTAGCAGAAAACCTGAGTATTTATATTAAGGCAGATGATTTAGGGAATGTCATTAAGAGTCGATTAAGCGATATTAAGGATGAATTAAAGAACACAGCAAAAAATATTATTAAAAGGAATGAAAAAGAAGCATATAAACTATTTGTGCTTCTATTAATAGAGAAAATTCCTGTTAATCTGAATAAGAGTCATAACTATCGTTTAAAAGAAAAGAATAACAGTTATAGGTATTCGCAGCAGTTATCTAACGATTTAATATTATTGAAGAATGATATTATACGATTCGGAGCGAATGAATTGGCAAATACAACTATAAATCATGTTATCATTCTAATAAACACTTTTGGATTTCATTTGGCAGAACTTGATATACGTCAGAACAGCAAGTATTATTCAAATTCTCTTTTACAAATTCTAAAAAGTGCCGGAATTCATGAGAAAACTTTCGTTGAGAAAAGTGAATCTGAGATTACAAATTTTCTTCTTGAAGAATTAGACACTAATCGGCCATTTATACGAAAATGGGAAAGGCTACCAGATGAGGCAAGAAATACCTTAGATACTTTTGAGGTTATTAGAAATCATATTTCAAACTATAACGAAAATGCTATTGGTTCTCTAATTGTTAGCATGACCCAGAGTGTAAATGATTTGTTGACAGTTTATTTACTTCAGCGCGAAGTAGGATTAACCGGGTACGATGAGACAGTTATCTCAAAACTTCATGTTGTTCCTTTATTTGAAACCATTGAAGACTTATTGAATAGTCCTGAAATAATGGAGGCATATTTTAAAAATACATTAGTTCAAAAAAGTCTTGAATACCAACAGTTTCAAAAATGTAGGAGCTATAAGGTTCAGGAGATTATGATAGGCTATAGCGATAGCAATAAAGATGGTGGAATAATCGCAAGTGCCTGGCATTTATATGCAGCTCAGAGGGAACTTTCAAGAATTGGTGAAAAGTACAATGTGCGTATACGCTTTTTTCATGGTAAAGGGGGAACAATTAGCCGAGGTGGTGGGCCAATTCATTGGTTTCTGAAATCCTTACCAGATGGTACTTTATCTGGTGAAATAAAAATGACAGAACAAGGTGAATCCATTGAAAAGAAATTTGCAAATAAAATAAATGCTTTGTATAATCTTGAGCTTTTAATGGCTGGAACAACCAGGAATGCTTTAATGCATAGTAAGAGGTCGTTAGATACCACAGTGGCTGATGAGATTGTAGAGTTTATGGCACACGAAAGTAAGAAGGAGTATACTAAATTACTAAAACATAAAAGCTTCATAAGGTTTTTTGAGCAGGCAACTCCAATAGATGTTATCGAGCAAAGCAAAATTGGTTCAAGACCCAGCAGAAGAACTGGTAAACGTAGTTTCGAAGATTTACGTGCTATTCCCTGGGTATTTAGCTGGAGCCAATCGAGATTTCATATTACTGGTTGGTATGGAGTTGGTTCTACAATTGAAAGGCTTCTAAATAATGAACCGGAAAAATATCAGCAATTGAAGAAACTGGTGAAGGAGAACGATTATATCCGGTATATACTTACTAATATTGATTCTAGTCTGGCCAGTACAGACGAGCAGATTATGAAGCTTTATGCTGATTTGGTTGAAGAACCAGAAGTTAAGGAAGAAATTCTAAGTATTATTCTTACTGAATTATCAAAGACCAGACAAGTAATGGATGATTTGCTTGGCCGACCAATGGAAGAGAGAAGAACGAATCACTACTATTCAACCAATTTAAGAGCCGAAGCCTTGAAGAGACTCCATGTAAACCAGGTAAATCTTATCAGAAAGTGGAGACACGCACATGTAAGTTCTTCTGAAGAAGAACAACATAAACTCTTATTAAATCTGCTTACTTCGATAAATGCCATTGCCAGTGCTTTAGGTACAACAGGTTAGACGGCATTATGGAATATAACGAAGAAAATATAGATTCCTATTTCAACTATAGTAAGTTTTAGTCCCAGGGAAATAGCTTTCTAGTTTATGTGCATCTAGATTGTTATCGGGAGAAGTCGGGGACTATTCCATCCTCTATTTTATACTTTAATAGTAAAACCTCAAATATGCATTAAACAAGCATGTTTGAATCTACAAGTCGACGAAAAGTCCTGTGTACCATGACTTTTATCGGGGCTTAATGCGGGTTCAACTAAATATAAATGTAACAAAGTTTTTTTAGCATTATTATATGAGTTTGGTCGGATGCAACACTCGTTGATGTTTAGTTGTCAGTAAATCAAGTATATATCTGATTTGTGTTTGGTTTTGTCTTAAAAATAGAAAATGGAATATGCATCATTTTTTGAGTAATTTAACACGATTATTTACGCTAACGGTTATAATATATATTAATATTGCAATCCAAATAACTAGAGTTTAAAGACTATCTAGCAAATCAATTTTTTTTAACAAACAAATGTAAAATGAGAAAAACTAACTCTTCCAAACAAAAAGGTTTTTTGACCTTTTCAATGCTATTGGCATTTAGTATTACCACTTTTGCAACAAACTATTATGTTGCAACTAACGGTAACGATTCTAATTCCGGGACATCAACTAGTAGTCCCTTTAAAACCTTACAAAAAGCAGTTGCAGTTGTTTCAGCCGGAGATTGCATCTATATTATGGATGGAAAACACTCCATGACTACTTCTCCTGTAGTAATTACTAAAAACGGAACCTCTGGTTCAAATATTCGTGTCTTTGCCTATTCTGGTAGTCCGGTTTTAAGCTTTGATGATAACGAAAACTCCTCTTCAAAAGGTATCGTAATGGATGGTGACTACTGGCACTGGAAAGGTATCACTATTGAAAAGGCTGGAGACAACGGAATGTTATTATCTGGCAATAACAATACTATTGAAAATTGTGTTTTTAGAAAAAATCATGATACAGGACTACAGTTGAGTCGATATAATAGCAATGCAGATCAACTTAGTGAATGGCCGTCTAACAATTTAATTGTTGGATGTGAAGCTTACGACAATATAGACTCAGACAATGAAGATGCTGATGGTTTTGCAGCAAAACTTACGTGTGGTACCGGAAACGTTTTCCGTAGTTGTGTTTCTCACCATAACATTGACGATGGTTGGGATCTTTACACGAAATCAGAAACTGGTCCGATTGGTGCGGTGCTTTTTGAAGACTGTATTGCTCACCACAATGGTATTCTAACCGATGGTAATACTTCCGGTGGTGGCGATAAAAATGGTTTTAAACTTGGATCATCCAGTAATAAAGTAAACCATGAATTACGTAGATGTATTGCTTATAAGAATGGTAAGCACGGATTTACTGATAATGGTAATATTGGTAATATTAAATTTTATAACCTTACTTCGTATGACAATGGAGATTATAATTACCATACCAGAAATAATGCATCACATACTTTTAGAAATTGTATTACTCTAGATGGAAACCATACCGATAAAATAGTTGGTGATGCTCCTACTTCTTGTAATGCATTCGATGATACTGATACTGATTGGTTAATAGAAGTCTCTACTTCTGATTTTCAGACAATGACACCTGGACCAAACAATGATCCTACTTCAAATGGATTTCTAAACCTAAAATCTTCAAGCTCATTAATCGATGCTGGTTGCAGTGCTTCAGGGGTTTTTGGAAATGGAACTCTTGATTTAGGTGCAATTGAATATGGGGGAACAGTAGATCCAACAACCTATACACTTTCAACTAGTACTTCGGGTTCTGGTAGTATTTCTGGTGCTGGCACATATAATTCAGGTACAACTGTTTCTGTTTTGGCAAATCCAGCCAGTGGCTGGTCATTTAGTAATTGGAGCGGTGATGTTTCTGGAAGTTCAAATCCTATAAGTATTTCCATGAACAGCAATAAATCTGTTACTGCTGTATTTGTTGAAGGAGATACAGACCCAGTTGGAGATATCATTCATAACTTCACAACGTCAGGTACAAGTAGTAATTTCTTTGATATATCAGGTAATCTTTCTACATCAAAAGGTACTGTAGTATACGCAGGATTAACACTAACACAATGTCTGAAAATTGAATCAAGTACTTCTATTTCATTCACTACTTCTCAGGAAGGTGAATTAACACTTGTTTTTAACCACAATTTTAGTGGTGGCATTAAAATAGATGGAACCAGTAAAGATGCATCGTCGGGTATTCTTTCAACAAATCTTTCAGCAGGAAGTCATACCATAACTAAAGATGAAGTAGCTAATCTATATTACATAAGTATAACAAATAACGGAACTAATCCTGTTGTTACGTATGCATTAACAACAACTATCAATGGAGAGGGTTCAGTTAATCCAAGTAGTGGTATTTATAAAGATGGAACATCAGTTTCAATGACAGCTATTCCTGCCAGCGGATGGCAATTTGATAGCTGGAGCGGTGGTTCAACTTGCAATCCTGCAACAGTTGTAATGGATGCCGATAAGAACATTACAGCTAACTTTACCTATGCTGGTGGTAATGAAGGTGCTGATTTTGCTTTAGCAGGTTGGGCTACTCAAGGTAGTGGAACAACTGGAGGAACAGGGGGAACTATTGTTTATGCATCAACAGGAGATCAAATTCTTGATTATATTGATGAGCAAAAGGATAATATGTATCCAAATGGTTTAGTCATTATGGTTAATGGTACAATAACTCCAGGTAATACTTCTGAAACTAAAATTGATATTAAAGACTGTCGTAATATATCTATTATTGGTGCTGGATCAGGTGCAGAATTTAATGGAATTGGTATTAAGGTTTACAAAGCTGGAAATATTATAATTCGTAATGTAAAAGTACATCATGTATTGATTGGTGATAAGGATTGCATTAGCATTGAAGGCCCGGCAGATCATATATGGGTAGACCATTGCGAACTTTATAATGAGTACGACGGTGTTGGAAAAGATTATTATGATGCATTGCTTGATGCTAAACGTGATGCAGAGTACATAACATACTCATGGAATTATCTGCATGATAGTTGGAAAACATCTTTAGTTGGTAGCTCAGAAACAGATACCTACGATCGTAAGATTACAATGCACCATAATTATTATCGCAATTGTTCTTCTCGACTTCCTTTATTCCGCGGTGGAAATGGACATGTCTTTAATAATTACTATAAGGATATTCATTCAACTGGTATAAATTCCAGATTGGGAGCATGTGTTCGTATTGAAGGAAACTATTTCGAGGATGTTTTAAATCCTTATGTATCTGCATATAGTGATGAACTAGGTAGTGGAGAGCTGATTGATAATACACTTGATAATTGTACATTTGAGTATTCAGATGATACGCATGAATTACCTTCTTGTAATGCATATGTACCATATATTTATTCTGGAGTTTTAAACAGTTCCTCAGTAATAAAATCATTGGTACCTGCAAATGCTGGTATTGGCAAACTATCGAATCCGGGAAGTTTTTCAGTTAAGTGTGCTGAGGAATCACTTGCTCTTAATAATGAGCAAGTTATGGATGCAATTATTGCTTATCCTAATCCATTTAGTGGTACAACACAGATAAGCTTTAACTTATCGGTTGATCAAGACCTTACAATGAACTTATACGACTTTACCGGAAGGTTGGTTGATAATGTTACCGCTCAAACATACGGAGCAGGAACTAATGCAATAAGTTATGAAAACACATCATTAACACCAGGAATGTATATTCTATCTATCCGAAGTGGAAATGCTGTGAAAAACATACAACTTATCATTAAGTAGTGAGATTTTAAAGTAGATTTAATGTTTTAGTTTGGGGGGTGTCTTTATAGGCAGCCCCCTTTTTATGTGGCTATATGATTAAGTTTTCAAAATTTAATTAAGTAGTACAATTATTTAGTGTAGCCCTTTCTTATAAACTAATAGATTATACTGTGTCATATAGTTTATAACCACTTATGTTTGAAATAACTACTGTACCTACAAAAGTTTATGCGAATGTAAATAAGACAATGAAAAAGGAATGACTATTTGCAGTTTTTTTGAATTTGTTCAATTGCATCCAGGGAACCAAAATTTAAAGCTCTTTCCCAATAATAACAAGCTAGTCTTTTGTTCCCAAGTTGATTGTGTGCGTTGCCAAGCAAATAGTTAGCATTTGAATCGTTTGGGTTTAAATCCAGGTACATCGATAAATCATTGGAAGAGTATTTATAAGAACCTGTTTGATAATATATTTCACCTCTGGTAAGAAAGTAGTCTGCTTCAATAATATTAGTAGCGTTAAATAATTTATTTACTTGCCGAAGGGCTTGAGTGTAACTTTGGTTTTTAAGGTATATTTTTGAGGCCAGTAAAATAGCTTGTTTATTGTCAGGGAAGTAGTCTAGAAAGAACTCGATTTGTTTTTCTGCTTTTTTATTCAAATCAGATAAGTAGTATGAATTAGCTAACTTCAGGTAAACATTGAAATTCTCTGGTGCTGTTGACACAACCTCTTGATATACTTCAGTGGCTTTTTGGTACTTATTTACTTCCGCAAAATAGTCTCCTAATTTAATTTGATAATCAATATTTTCAGGGTCTAGTTCCAAGGCTTTTTTCATCTCATAAATAGCCAGTTCGAAAGATTTTTCCGATTCATACATTAGTGCAGATAGCGCATGTGTTTCAGGAGATTTGTTGTTGCTTGAATGAAACTGAATTAAGTCTCTAGCTTGTTTAAAATTCTTTTTATTGACCAAATATTTAATGTTCTGAATTTCCTCTTCTTGTTCTGTCAGAATATTTGTAGAAACAAAGTTATTCCAAGCAGAACTTGATTTAATTAAGTCGAAAGAATCATCTTTAGCAATAATATTGAGTTCTTGATTTCCATGTATTGCAAGATGTTTTTTTAGGTATGATATTGATTCTAAAGGATTATTTTCGATTGCATATATCTTAGCCAGCCATAAAAAAGAAAGATTGTTTCCTGTTTTAATTAAAGTGTTAAAATCATTCTTTGCTTCAGAATATTTCTCCATGCGAAAATATGTAATACCTCGATATAAAGTACTCTTGCTCACATTCACATTATTATTAATAGCCATGGTTAATTCCTGTTCAGCTAAAACAAAATCATTCTTTTCAAGTGCTGCTGTGCCATTAAGGAAATGATTGCTGGTTTGTGCAAACAAAGTAAATGATATAAATAAGGGCAATATGGTAGAGATTATCTTCATTCAGCACTTGTATTTTGATCACCGGAAAAAACATGAATAAATCCTTTAAGCGTTTTATGAACAAGTCCGGTAATTCTTGGCTCATATACATCGCAAATGTAGTAGTAAACTCCGCTGGTAACAATCTTTTTAGTTTCTTTGTGATAACCATCCCATTCAATATCCGGATTAGTAGTAGCATATACCAATGCTCCATACCGATTATAAATTTTCATGTCAACATTTTTCACAAAGCCTCCTTCATTCAACGATGTATAGATATCGTTTACACCATCACCATTCGGACTAAATACATTTGCAAGGTCAAACATCTGACAAGTGTCAATAACAACAATATCCATATTACTAACATTAGCAAATGAATCAACAGCAGTAATACCATATACCGCTGCAAGAGATTCCAGGGTTTCGCTATGCCTGAAAGTTGTGTCTGGAGGTTGCTGAGTGGCAATTAGTTGAAATTCTCCTTCCAGGGTAGATTTGTGAAATATTTGATATTCAACAACATCATCGGTACCGCACAAAGAAAATGGACTTGTCCAGGTTAATTCATTGTAGGAGCTATCGCATACTGAAACAACCTCTAGTTTTGGTGGACAAGGTGGTACAGAGTCTATTGCCTCACCAGTATTAATGTGCGAGAGGTTTTCAATATAATAATCTTTTCCATACAAAGGGCGTGTTCCCAAACTTCTGGCTTTATAGGTATAGGGAACTAAATTTGGTAAAGGGCGATCAATATATTGGGGTTTATCTGTTCTTCCAATAGAATCAAAAATATCATTTTCAGCAGGCTTTCTAAAAACATGATAATCATAATTTAACCAAGGAGCCCGCTTATTCATTTCCACTGTTATTTGGTTGTCGGCGCCCCGCAAGTTTAAATAAAGTGATGAAGCTGTCTCACTACCAGGAACTTCAATCCAATTACCTCCATCTTCGAACAATACTTTTACTGAATAGAAATAAGGATAAATTAATGTATTTATATTTTGGTCATAATAAGTAGTATCTGATAAATCTGCTGTGGGTATCGTTGCAATTTTATTGTAACTGGTTTCTCCTTCAATTCTTCGATAAACTTCATATCTGAACGGACCATCATCAAGCGTGTCTACTCCCTGAGGTACAGCCCAGCTTACTTTTATCGAACCTGTATCAGCATCGTTTTGCAAAACACTTACCTCTAGCATAGGAGGTGTTCCGGCAACTAGTGTGGTACATACTTCTGTAGAGGCAAAACTTTCGGCATTATCAAAATAGAAGGCAGTTATCATATAGCAATAATCAAATCCAGGAACGAGTCCAAAACCATGATTGTCATCTGTATAGCTAGTGTTTGTATAACCATTAACATAGTCAAGTAGTTCATAACCTGTGTATGCTGGCACTCCATTTTCGCAGCTGTCAGGTATAAAGCCGGAGGTTCCAACTCTTCGGTAAATTTTGTATCCGGCCGATACACCACAGTTTGTTCTGTCCCATGATAATTGAATGGTATCAGTACCTGGTTTAAGTTCTATGTTTTCCGGGGCATTATGAACAACGCGAATAAAGAAATTAGAAATATCTACAAGGCTGATATCATCAATAACTTCGTCTTGAGATTTTAAAATAATGTTATGTGGCTGTTGTTGAGCATGATTGCAATTTGTTATCCAGGTAAATTTATATTTTACAAATCCGGCACTGCCTTCCAATAATTCAAACCAGGCGGTGCTATCCATTAAAGGGCCACCGGTCATAAATACCTTAATAGGGTCTCCATCTGCATCTGTAACAGTAAATATAAACTCCACGGTATCTCCCGCTTCAACACAATAATTCTGTATTGGGGAGTTTACAGGAGGATTGTTATCAGTGTTGTATACATTAATTTGCATATCGCGTGCAATCCGTCCGATACGTATACCATCGCGCCATTCGTCAACATACATGGCAATATTATATATGCCGGTATCAACAGGAGTAGACCACGTTAAATTGCCATTTACAGGATCAAGCTTGATTGTGTCACTGGCTGGGGGTAGGGTATAGCCCTGTATTGGCAAACCGGATTCAGCAGTACACGCAGTAAACTCATATGATAAACTATCGCCGTCGGGATCATATGCTGCAGGATTGTGTGTAAACAAATGGTGTAAGGCAGCATTATCGATAGGAGGATTTAATAGAATAGGAGTGGAGTTTGTTCCAGTAAAGGGAGCAATTAGAACGGTTGTTTTAATAGAGAAAATAGTATTTACAGAATTTGGAATGTTTTTAACTCCCAGGTTTCTGTTGGGATCTTCCATGAGAACTTCGTACACTCCAGTGCTTGGGAAAGTGTGCTGAGCCTTATATACGTTTTTTTGATAGTTGTTTGGTAAATAGACTATTGGTTTGAGAATATTAACTCTTTGAGAGGTGCCATCTCCCCAATTTATATCTAGAAATTCTCTATTTGCCAAACTAAGAGTATAAGTATAGGTAGTGATTGTGAATTCAAAAGTAAAACCAGTAATGTGACGATAGGTTATTTCGCCTGCCCGATTGTGAGTTGCAAAACAATTAGGTATGCTTAGTAAAAAGAATAGTAAAACTAATATTTTTCTTATTCCGGGCATATTTATTAGATGTCATTTAAGGCAATAAGTTGCCTGGTTAATGAAGAATTAAAAGTAAACGCTTTTTCCTTTGAACCAAAGGCAAAAATTAGCATATTAATTTGGTCTGAAAAAATTTCAACATATATTTTATTTTCAATCTCTAATTTATCTGGTATTTCCGGCAAAGGACTAGAAAAATATAGCCAAGCCTCTGATTCTTCACTGATTTGTTTTAATAATAAAGATTCTAATTTTTTGTCATTCGCAAATACTTTTAGATTTTCCTGAAAATACTTTGATATTAGAGTTGTGTCAGCGTAGGCTTCCTGTTCTGTTCTTCCTTTATGAAGCTCTTCGTGAATGAGCATACCTAATAGTTGAAGTAGATCTTCCTGAAATAATCTAACAGAATAATTCAAGGTCTCTTTACTTTTATCAAGTTCCATATTTACAATTGACAAGTGAATCGGATGGTGAGCCCTTAGATTAATACTTGCAGAAAGTAATGCTAAAAATAGAATTTTTCTCATGGCACTGATAATATATTAGCTAACCTGCATATTGAGTAAGCTAAACGCATTAATAGCGAAGCTCTCAAGGAAGGTAAACACATAGGCTAAAGTAACAAAAAGGCCTCACTAGTAAAAGCGAGGCCTTCAAATATTTTAAAGTTTTTTTCGGAATTTACTTATTCTCAGCTAAATTGTTTCAGAATATTCTGAGCTGTGCTAATCTCAATAAAAGATGCTCCATGTGTGTCGCCATAGTTGCCACCTATAATAACCACCCTGTCATCAATAGTAATTGTTCCGAGTTTCATTAATTGTTTAATGCTTGGAACAATAAATTCGTTTGCTCCATCTGAGTCCATGAAATTGGCAAATATACCAAATGAGAGAGACAACTCGCGCATTACCTTTTTATCGTAACACTGGCAATAAACCGGTTTGCGACCACGAAAACCTGCAAGGTTACGTAGTGTTCTTCCCGATGAAGTATCGGCAATAACCACTTTTGCATCAAGTTTAATTGAAGCTTCAACTGCTGATTTAGCTAAATAGGCCGATGTTTTACTGCTTAAAACCTTAATCGGAGTTTTGTTATAATCCCCCCTACTTTTTTCTACCTCTTTAGCAATAGTTGCCATAGTTTTTACTGATTCCAATGGATAGTTGCCATAAGCGGTTTCACCACTAAGCATAACTGCATCGGTTTTACTGTATATTGCATTAGCAATATCGGTAACTTCAGCTCTTGTAGGTCGTGGATTCGAGATCATACTATGCAACATTTGCGTAGCAACAATTACTGGTTTACGAGCTTCAATACATTTATTAATTATTTTTTTCTGTATGCCAGGTATTTTCTCGTATGGAATTTCTATTGCCAAATCTCCCCGAGCAATCATAATACCATAAACGTTTTCAAGAATTTCATCTATATTATCAACGCCTTCCTGATTTTCAATTTTAGCAATTATTTTTGCCCTTGAACCTTTTTCATCTAATATATTCTGAATCTCGACTACATCTTCTTTATTACGAACAAATGAATGAGCGATAAAATCCAGATCTTGTTCTATGGCAAATTGTATATAATCGCGGTCCTTATCTGTTAAAGCAGGCAGGCTAAAGTTTGCGTTTGGTACATTTACACTTTTCTTTCCTTTAATGCCACCGTTATTAGTAGCCTGAGAAATTAGGTGAGTGTCATGTTTCTCAATTACTTCAAGTTCTAATTCTCCATCATCTATTAATATTTTCTGGCCAACTTCAACTTCATTTACAAAGTTGTCGTGCGAAAAATAAACACAGCTTTCATCTGTTGTTTTTGTAGAATTACCAATTATTTTTACTTTGTCGCCAGTTTTAACTTCGTAAACAAAATCTGTTTTTGCTGTACGAATTTCCGGCCCCTTTGTGTCTAATAAAAGAGCAATTTTTTCCGAAACCTCGCGTACATTATCAATAATTCTTTGAGTATCTTCACGAGATTGATGCGCTGTGTTTAGCCTAACAACATTCATCCCGGCATTGTAAAGATCTTTAATAAAGTCAACATCGCAGCGTCTGTCAGATACTGTAGCAACAATTTTGGTCTTTTTATCCATATTTGGTTGTTTAATTTTCAGAACATATGCAATTTAATTGGATATTCTGATTTTCTTTATCTCCATATAATATAATTTGAAAGTTCATTCAGAACTCTCAAAAAGAAACATATTAATATGTTTTGTGTGATTTTTTGAAACTAATTTTAATGATCGTTTCATAAACGGCTGCAAATGTATATTTTCACAGCGAGAAAACCATAAAAATTTATAAAAATTGAAGCTAAGTGTGGGATAATTTATTAGAAGAATATAAAGAGTTTCTTTTGTTAGAGCAAAATCTGTCTGATAGTACGCTAGAGAATTATATACGGGACATTCAGAAATTGCGTCAGTTTGTAGAACTTCAGTATAGTCAATTGAGTTTTGATAAAATAGATTTGGAGCACTTAAGAAACTACCTCGCTTTTTTAAACGATTTGGGTATTTCACAAGCAACTCAAGCCAGACATGTATCTTCGATTAAATCTTTTTTCAGATTTCTACTTTACACTAATAAAAAAGAAGAAAATCCTACATCTTTGCTTGAAGCCCCACGTTTGGGCAGGAAACTCCCAGTAGTTCTTTCAATTGAAGAAATTGATAAGCTGATTTCTGTTATTGATTTAAGCAAGAAAGATGGTCACCGAAATAAGGCAATACTTGAAACATTATATGGATGTGGTTTGCGAGTAAGTGAGTTGGTAAATCTTAAAATGACAGAAGTCTATACAGAAGAAGGATTTGTCAGGGTTAAGGGTAAAGGTGATAAGGAAAGATTAGTTCCGATTGGTGAAACTGCCTTAGCAGCTATAAATTATTATAAAGAACAATATCGGAATCACATAGAAATTAATAAGGAAGCTCAGAATATTCTGTTTTTGAATAGGAGGGGAGGACAACTCTCACGAGTGATGATTTTTAACATAATAAAGAAGTTATCTGAGCTTGCTGGCATTAGTAAAAACATTAGTCCGCATACATTCAGACACTCTTTTGCAACTCATTTGGTTGAAGGTGGAGCAGATTTAAGAGCTGTTCAGGAAATGCTGGGACATGAATCTATATTAACCACAGAGATTTACACACATTTAGATCAAAACTTTCTGAGGCAAACTATCATAGAACATCATCCAAGGGCTTAATTTGAATAACTTTTGGTGAAGCCCCTGAAGGAACATGTCTACATACTCAGCCCCGTGGTGGGCTGAATTGTATTAATACTATTCAATTGCGTTGTGGCTGTAAGCATATATCTAAAATCAGCGCACTTCACTCACGGTTATTAATCTTTAGCCACTTCGTGGCAAGAATTTCAACACTTGATTCCCATTGCTAAAATATTAGTTATTGGTGCAATTAAACTCATTTTGCCTTTCAACCCCAAATATGCATTAAGCAAGCATATTTACCTCTATGAGCCGACGAAAAGTCCTGCTACCATGAATTTTACCGGGGTTAAACCCTGACAAAGAAAATCACCAAACAGGTATTATTAATACCTTTGTAGCTCTCTGGTTTTTTTCGTCAAGTTATTCATCAATATTCAAATGAATAATGCGGATTCAATTATTATTAGGTTGAATAAATAGTATCTTTGCGATTAAATTAATAGCTATTTGTATTGAAAAATTTTGAAGAATTGGGCGTGGGCAAGAGTTATATTAAGGGCCTGAGTGAACTAAATATTTTAAAGCCAACGAATATTCAACGGGAAGTAATTCCTTTATTGTTAAATTCAGATAAAGACTTGATTGGTAAAGCGCAGACAGGGACAGGAAAAACAGCTGCCTATGGTTTGCCGCTTCTTCATAAAATAAATCCAGAAAATAAAGTTGTGCAAGGATTAATTCTTTGTCCAACAAGAGAATTGAGTCAACAGGTTGCTAAGCAACTTTTTAAATTTACGAAGTATACAGAAAAGATTTTTACGCAAGCCGTTTTTGGGGGAGAAAAAATAGATATACAGATTAGCGCTTTATCAAGACCAACACATATAATTGTGGCAACACCTGGCAGGTTAATTGATTTAGTTGACAAAAAAGCAGTTGATCTTTCTAATGTGAAAACAATTGTTTTAGATGAGGCTGACGAGATGCTTAGCATGGGGTTTAAGAAAGAGTTGGATACAATTCTAAGCTTTGTTCGGTCAGCAAAATCCAAGTGGCTTTTTTCAGCTACAATTCCTCATGATATAAAGCGAATTATTGAGAATCACATGTCTCCTGATGCCAATAGGGTTGATGTTAGTGTTAAGAAAGTAGTAAACAAAGATATTAAACATCAGTTTTATGTTTGCGATAAGGCTAAAAAGTTTGGAGTTCTGATGCAAATGCTTAAATCTAATCCAAAGGAAAGAGGAATTATTTTTTGTAGAACCAAGGCTACAGCTAAAGCGTTGGCAGAGCAATTAATTGAGAAGAAGGTAGCAGCGGATGCCATTCATGGAGATATGCTTCAAAAGGAGCGAGATAAAGTGATGAGAGCTTTTAAAAATGAACGTATACGTTTATTGGTTGCTACAGATTTAACAGCACGAGGAATAGATATACCAAGCCTTGCATTTGTGATTCATTACCAATTACCAGATAAAGATGAATACTATACTCATCGGAGCGGAAGGACTGCAAGAGCTGGGAAAGAAGGTTTTTCTATGTGCTTAATAGATCATACTGAAATACCAAAAATTAGAAAGTACGAGAAGAAGTTGGGGATATCCTTTAAGCAAATTAGATAGATAAGCCTATAAGGATATATTAAATCAAATTAATAAAGAAAAACACATTTAATAGAATAAGTAACACTGAGCGATATCATTATCTGTCGGAATTCTTTTGTGCTAAGTCATTTTTAAATTTGTGTTGTAAAATTAACAAACATAAGTCATTAGGAAAAATGGCTAAGAAATTTCTTATTTTTTAATGCCTAATACCCAATAACAATCATTTGTCACCTTAAAACTTCATTTAGAATAATTTTAAATATGAAAATTAAGAGGCACTTAAGGCTTTTTTAGATACATTTGTGATTCTTAAAAAAAAAGCTTGTGTATTTAAGCTAATCTATGTTAAATCAAATTAAAACAAATTAAAACATGTCTAACGTAAAACGTGTTTATAGTTTTGGGAACAAAACTGCAGAAGGTAAAGCTGATATGAAAAACCTTCTGGGCGGAAAAGGTGCTAACCTGGCAGAGATGAACTTAATTGGAGTTCCAGTGCCTCCAGGTTTTACTATTACAACTGATACTTGTACAGAATATAATCAATTAGGCAAAGACAAAGTAGTAGAACTACTCAAGAGTGATGTAGAAGCTGCTATGAAAGGTGTAGAGAGTATAATGAACATGGGCTTTGGGTCGAAAGAAAATCCACTGCTTATATCTGTTCGTTCTGGTGCACGGGTTTCTATGCCTGGTATGATGGACACTGTTCTAAACCTTGGTATGAACGATGAAGCTGTTGAAGCTATAGCTAAGAAATCGGGTAATGAGCGTTTTGCCTGGGATTCTTATCGTCGTTTTGTTCAAATGTATGGCGATGTTGTTTTAGGTATGAAGCCTGAATCAAAAGAAGATATCGACCCATTTGAAGAAATAATGGAAGAAATTAAGGAAGCAAAAGGCGTTGAGAACGATAACGATCTTGATGTTGCTGACTTAAAAGACATGGTAGTGAAATTTAAAGCTGCTGTGAAAAAAGTAACTGGACACGACTTTCCGGTTGATCCATGGGAACAACTTTGGGGAGCTGTTTGTGCTGTATTTGATAGCTGGACTAATCCAAGAGCAAATTATTATCGTGCAATGAACCAGATTCCTGAAGAATGGGGAACTGCTGTAAATGTTCAAGCAATGGTATTTGGTAACATGGGTTCTAATTCTGGTACCGGTGTTGCTTTTACTCGTGACGCTGCAACTGGAGAAAATGTATTTAACGGAGAGTATCTTATCGATGCACAGGGTGAAGACGTTGTTGCTGGTGTTCGTACTCCTCAAGTTATCACAATAGAAGGTTCAAAAGCTTGGGCTAAATTAGCAGGTGTTACTGAAGAAGAAAGAGCTTCAAAATATCCTTCATTAGAAGAAGCTATGCCTGCTGCTTACAAGGAATTAAATGAAACTCAAGATAACCTTGAGAAGTATTTTAAAGATATGCAGGATTTAGAGTTTACGATTCAAGATGGTAAACTTTGGATGCTCCAAACTCGTAACGGTAAGCGTACTGCTGCTGCAATGGTAAAAATTGCAATGGATATGCTTAAAGAAGGTATGATTGATGAGAAAACAGCAATTCTTCGTCAAGAGCCTAACAAACTAGACGAATTATTACACCCTGTTTTCGATAAAGAAGCTATTAAAACAGCTAACGTAATTGCTAAAGGTTTACCAGCTTCTCCTGGAGCTGCAACTGGTCAAGTTGTTTTCCATGCCGATGAAGCAAATAAATTTCCAGTTTCAATTCTTGTACGTATCGAGACTTCTCCAGAAGACCTTGAAGGTATGGATATTGCTAAGGGTATTTTAACTGCTCGTGGTGGTATGACATCTCACGCAGCTGTTGTTGCTCGTGGTATGGGTAAATGTTGTGTTTCTGGTGCCGGTGGATGTAAAATTGATGCTAAAGCCAGGACTCTTACTGCAGGTGGAAAAACTTTCAAAGAAGGTGACTGGATTTCTCTTAATGGTTCAACAGGTGAAGTTTACGAAGGTAAAACTGCTACTATCGACCCAGAATTAAGTGGTGACTTTGGGGAAATCATGAAACTTGCTGATAAATACAGGACTATTGGTGTAAGAACCAATGCTGAAACAGCAAGAGATTGTAAAGTAGCACGTGACTTTGGTGCACAAGGTATTGGTCTTTGTCGTACTGAGCACATGTTTTTCGAAGGTGAGCGTTTGATTCGTATGCGTGAAATGATTCTTGCAGATGATGAGGCTGGCCGTAGAGCTGCATTAGATAAATTGCTTCCTATACAGCGTCAGGATTTTGCTGATGTATTTTCTGCTATGGCAGGGCTTCCTGTAACTGTTCGTTTACTTGACCCACCATTGCATGAGTTTGTTCCTCACGAAGAAGCAAACCAAAAAGAAATGGCTGACGAAATGGGTATTTCTATTGAGGTTATCAAACAAAAAGTTGAAGACCTTCACGAATTTAACCCAATGCTTGGACACCGTGGTTGTCGTTTAGGTAACACTTATCCTGAGATTACAGAAATGCAGGCAAGAGCTATTATCGAAGCTGCTATGGATCTTAAAGCTAAAGGTATTGAAACATTCCCTGAAATAATGATACCTCTTATTGGAACAACAAAAGAGCTTAAGCTACAGGAAGAAATTGTTCGCTCTGTTGCTGAAAAAGTTTTTGCTGAAAGAGGTGATAAAATAGATTATATGGTTGGTACTATGATTGAGATTCCTCGTGCTGCCCTTACTGCTGATCAAATAGCTGAGGTTGCTGAGTTCTTCTCATTTGGTACAAACGACCTTACCCAAATGGGCTTTGGATACTCTCGTGATGATGCTGGTAAATTTTTACCAATATACATCGAGAAAGGTATCCTGAAAAACGATCCATTCCAGGTTCTTGACCAGGAAGGTATCGGACAGCTTGTTGAGATTGGTACTAAGAAAGGGCGTAGCACGAATCCTAAACTTAAAGTTGGTATTTGTGGTGAACATGGTGGTGAGCCTTCTTCTGTTGAGTTCTGCCACAGAGTTGGTATGGATTATGTATCTTGTTCTCCTTTCCGTGTGCCAATTGCACGTTTAGCTGCTGCTCAAGCTGCACTTAGATAAAAGATACCTAAATCATCTTATATATAGATGTACCCCCTGCTCTTTGTTGAGTTGGGGGTTTTTTTTGTTTTGTGCAGGTGTAAAGTAATATCTTATCAGAATTCTGTACCTATACTCAAATAAACCCTCCAAATACTAAAGTGCTATTTCTTTGCAAAGATTAATTTGCCACATTCGGCAATAATTTTAATCTTGACATTATGAACAGGAAAGCCATTAATCATTATGCAATTAAAGCTATTATATTTTGCAGCAATAGATTTTTTTATGTTTTGACATTGTCTTAAGCGATTGCTTTTTTAATGGTAATTTTAATTCTGGATAAGTTTATTTTTAGCATGGCTTTTTCTAGGTCATTTATTTAAGGTCATTGAATTTATCCCAATTTTGTAATCTGTAACTTCTTGCCAATCATAGAAATTTAGTTCTCCCATATTTGTAGGGAAGCATGCAGCAATATCTATTATCTCACCATCATTAAATTCTTCAACTCCTTCTATGGTTTGAAGTTTGTCTTTATTGGTATCAAGACTTTTAATATCTTCTTCCAATGCACCTGTAGCAACGCTTATGTCATGTATGCTAGAGTTCTCGGGTACTGTATATTCAGTTGAAAGAGCATCTTCTTCAATGCAACTGTTTATTGTCGCTCTTAAAGAAGTGTGATGTTTTGTTCTTTTATTAAATGTGTCAGTTTGACCCGTAATCTTATCTTTATGTAAAGAAACTGCAGAGCCATTTTTTACATAACCACCAGGCATTCGCATTCCGTATGGGTCGTGTATTACTATTCCATCATCCTTAATAGATTTTAAATACACAATATGACCACCGTAAAGAAGGGTACTTAGCATAATAGCATCTCCTTGATCTAAATGATTTTGAAGAGTAGTATCATAATCATCTTTTGTGACTAAATTATCACCATTTTCAATATCAAGAGCACTATATGGCCCAGAATAACTATCCACATAATCTGTAAATAAGGCACCTACATATCCTAATGCAGAAAGCCATTCATGTGCTGGGTTACTAGAATACTCTATACCTGGAACTAGAGCTGGAGTTATAGAACCATCTTCCTCGGTCTGAGGATTCTGAAAAGCGTCTTCTCCAATTTGTTGAAAAATTTCCAGAAGAATATCTTCAATTTGAGCTTCGTTAAAAGAATCGGTATTACCCTCATATCCAGCATCTTCTAGGACTTTTATTGCAGCTCTACGCAATAAAACTTCGTTGGGGAATAGTTCCATTAACTGCATTGCAAGTGTGGTAACATTGCACATGATTTCACCATAGAACAACTCAGTGTGTATATCATATACATTTGTTTTATAAAATTCATTGTCGAGTTGACTAGCATAAACCGAACCTTTAGGTATTGTTATTTGTTCGCCTCTATCGAAACCTACGACTTTACCACTTTTAGTTTTCCAGGTTTGAAGTTTGTTTTGATTCGCTTCTTTCAGGGCTTCCACAGATATTTCAAAGGCGCTGGCTATTACAGAAAGATTCCATCCATCTGGAACAATAAAAGTGTTTGAGGGAACTATTATTTTTTCTTCGGCATTAAAGCCTTGAATTTCCCCATTTTCAGTCTGCCAAGTTTGAAGTTTTGAACTGTTTTCTTGAATAAGTTCGTCTGTTGTAATGTTAAAAGCATTAGCAATCATTTCAATTTTCCAAGCATTGGGAACAATAAATGTTGTGTAATCTGTTTGTTTTTCAGCCTCTTCATCAGGTTCGGGTGATTTCTGTATTATATTTGATAGAGAAGGTGAATTATTAATCATTCCAGTTGCTTTTCCCTCAGAAGCTTTTTTCCCCATTCGATCGGCTTCATTTTCTAGTGCAGGATTATCATTTATTGCTAATCCTTTCCCTTGCTCTTTTGTTGGTTGCACTCTTCCCTGGCGCTGTTGTACTACATGTGTAAGTTCATGACCTAATAATTCTTGTCCTTTTGATGTTTCAGGGCTATATTGTCCCGGCGCAAAATGAATATCATTTCCCTGGGTATATGCCAATGCTCCTATGCTGTTTGCCTGGCTAGAGTCTTTATGAATGTTTACATTGCTAAAATCAGTGCCAAAGGAATTTTCCATCTTACCCATAACGTTATCTGGTAAGGAAGAATTTGCACTATTCTGATTTGTTGTAGACCCCAAATCTGCCGAAGACTTCTTCATTTGAAGTTCTTCCTCTTTAGGTTCTGGCTCAGTCCCTTTTTTTTGAACGGATTCTTTATCTTCTTCTTCTTTTAAAAACGCTTGAGCAACTGTAGAATTATTTGCATGTTGTTGAGCAATACGGGCATTCATTTCTCCAACAAGAGCATGCCCTCGAAGCATTTCACCTATATTTAAATTATTATTCTTTTTATTAATGTTGTCAGAGGTTTTATTTACAGGTTCTATTGAGTTCAGGAAAGCATGAGACATTGTTGTTCGGATATTTTTGGTTGATAGATTTTAGATAACGGTATAAATATATGTAATATTTTAATATTATAAAGAAAATCATGATTTAAAACTATTTCTTTCATGCCTTCTAATTGAGTTTTTATTGTTATTTGTTGTGCTTCTTTGGAACCTTATTACTCCTACCTGTTTATTTTAAATTTCACTTGATTCAATTTTTTTTCACCCCACATTGTTTTGTTCTGAATCATTTGTAAAGGTTTTACCCCAATTGACATAACCAGGAATAACTTAATCCCATTTATTTTACTTCGCTATTTTATGGCCGTAACTTTGATGTAATTTATTAAAAATCAAGGTAATGAATATTCTTCTGGTCTACCCAAAAACTCCTGATACCTTTTGGAGTTTTAATCATGCTTTAAAATTCGTATCGAAGAAAGCTACAAATCCTCCTCTAGGTTTGCTTACGGTTTCGGCTATGTTGCCAAAAGATTGGAAGAAAGAACTGGTTGATTTAAATGTGTCAGCCTTGAAAAATGAGAAGCTTGAATGGGCTGATTTAGTGTTTATTAGTGCTATGTCAATTCAACGAAATTCTGCACTTGAAATAATTCGCCAATGTAAAAAGTTGAATAAGATAATTGTAGCGGGCGGGCCATTATTTACAGAAGAACCAGAAAGTTTTTCGGACATAAACCACATGGTTTTAAATGAGGCTGAACTAACATTACCTGTTTTTTTGGATGATTTTAAATCAGGTAATCCAAAAAGAATATATTCCTCTAATAAATATGCTGATTTAAAAGATTCACCCATCCCGGATTATAGTCTTCTTAAGAAATCAAAATATAGCTCACTTACGTTGCAGTTCTCCCGTGGCTGTCCATACGATTGTGAATTCTGCGACATTACCGCTCTACTGGGAAGAAAGGTGAGAACTAAAACCAGTGAACAAATAATTAATGAATTGGAGAACATTTATGAGACAGGATGGCGGGATGCTGTGTTTTTTGTTGATGATAATTTTATTGGAAACAAAAAGGTGATAAAGGAGAATTTGTTACCTGCTATTGCCAAATGGATGAAGAAACATAGTTATCCTTTTGCTTTTCAAACTGAAGCATCAATAAATCTTGCCGATGACCAGGAATTACTGGAACAAATGGTGATAGCTGGCTTTTGTAAAGCTTTTATAGGAATTGAATCACCAGATGAAGCAAGCCTTGAAGAATGCAATAAACAACAGAATAAAAAGCGCAACCTTGTTGAAAGTGTAAGGCAAATTCAGGATGCAGGGATTGAAGTTTCTGCCGGTTTTATCGTTGGCTTTGATAATGATACTTCTTCAATTTTTAGAAGGCAAATTGATTTTATCGAGGAAAGTGGGATTATAACAGCTATGGTTGGACTGCTAAATGCTCCTAAAAAAACAAAGTTATATAAACGTCTTACCAAAGAAGGTAGAATTCTGAATGAATGGACCGGAAACAATACCGATTCAACATTGAATTTTATACCTAAAATGGATCGAAAAGAACTGCTCAAAGGATACCAAAATATTTTACAGGGAATATATTCCAGTAAAGCTTATTGTAAAAGAGTAATAGGTTTCCTGAAGAATTACAAAGAACCTCAATTCTTTAAAACAAAGTTTTCTTTTTCTCGAATAATAGCCTTATTCAAATCTATTTTTATTATTGGACTATTTCGGCCGAACAGATACTACTTCTGGAAGCTGGTTTTTTGGAGCCTATTTAATCGTCCTAGAACTTTTCCATCAGCAATTAAATTTAGTATTTATGGATACCATTATCAGAAAATATTTAGTGTGACGTAGTAAAACGGGAATCTACTTAGTGCATATAAGAAAACTCAATAATTTCCGTCATTGCCGAAGCAACCGAAGCTTACGAGCTCATTGAAGATAATCTGTTTGTGCTGGTAGTCAATAGTTTGAAATTGCCACACTTCGTTCGCAATGACGCTTAGATGAGTTTTGCACTACTTAATAAGCTTCAAAAAGGCTGTTAATGCAGTCCAATACTTTTCGTGTCCATCATTTGTTTCCCATAGTGCACTTGAGCCGTGTTTTCCTTCAAAATCGGGAAAGAAGTATGTTTTGTTATTAGATGGAACTACCTCGAAAATAGGATTACTCAATTCGAACTCCTTACCAGAAGATGAGACAAAAACCGGAACTACAATATTCTTTGCATATTCCTTTATTTCTTTATCCTGCCAAGTAAAATACTCTCCTGGAGAAAAGGATACTATAGCAGAAATATCATTCTTGTATTTGTTTCCTAATACAAAAACAAGAGAGGCAGAGTAGGAGCTTCCCCATAAAATTAGTTTTCTTCCTTTATAATTTGTTTTAGCATAATCGATTAAAGTCTCCAAGTCGGGAAAAGCATCGGTGTAGTGAGTTCCTAATTCCTGCTTTTTTGCTTGAAGGAAAGCCTCGTTTTTTATTCCGTTTACTTCATTGCCAGAACGTTGATCAATTGCAATGCATGAAAAACCCAATTCATTCAATTTCGGTGCAATTGGTCTGTATTCTCCTCTACTATATCCTGCTTGATGAAAAAGCAGAATAATCGGTGAATTTTCGTCCCGGGCTTCATATATATCAGCTTTTAATTCTATATTATCCGTGCTTTGAAGACTTATAGTCTTTCCTGAAAATTCACTTTTTTGTTCCTGACTATAGCCATAATGAATGCAGATAAAAAAAATGCAGATTGAAGATAGGAGAGTGATTAGATTTTTTGTTTTCATGTTTTTGAGTTTTATAGATTCTAGGATTTACTTTCTTGAACAATCAATAAGAACAAAGGGTATGCTAAGTTTAAAATATCCTTCCTCCGATGCTATTTCATTCATATTGTCTTCAATACGATTAAAAACATCCACCTGTCTTTCTAGCGGAATAAGGTTTTTCCAACTCTCCAAAAATGCCAGTTGAATAAAATAATGATTGAGCATTGTTGTACCATCAACAAACCGGTATTCGAATTTATCTTCAATAACATTGTCAATTCTGAATTCATGTTCCTCCAATAGAGAAAGGAATTCATCTAGCGGTTTTCTTTTCTCGTAAATATGAGCCTTTATTCCGGGTATTGCTGAGTCTAATTTAAGTTCACTAAGTATATTTTCCATGATGTTATAAAACTCAATCATGCTTGTATCTAAGTTCACTGTCTGTACAAATTGCCCCGAAGATTTAATTACTCTGGAACATTCAGCAATAGTCTTATTCAGGTCTTGAACGTTGTTAATACCATTGTTACTTGTAATTATGTCGATAGAATTATCTGGCAAAGGAATATTTTCAGCAACTCCTGTTATTATTTCTGTATTTTTAATTCCATATATTTCAAGTTTCTTTTTCGCACGATTAGTAGCAGCCTCCCAGGGGTCTAATCCATATACTTTGCAAGTATTTCCAAACCTCATAGCTATTTCTGTAAGAGGAAATCCAGCACCGAAGCCAATATCGAGAGCTTTAATGTTTTTGCTGAGGCGAATATTCTCAAGAAGTTTTAGTCCAAACGGTGCCGACCAGAATGGCATTTCATCTAATACTTCAATTAAATCAGACGAGTCGAGATTAAAGTTTGAATTCAGGTAATTGCTCATATAATGCTTAGAGTTTAGATCATGACAAATTCAACATTAAATTCACTTAGTGTTTGAATGAAAACTCAATAATTTCCATCATTGTGAGGAATGAAGCAATCCATTTTTAATTAGCAGATTGCTTCATCATTCCTCCTCGTATGACGAAAAATAGTGGGCATTTAAACACTATTTATAAAACTTCAAACAAACCGGTTTAAGTATGTTTACTTTATTATTTGTTTCTATTACCTATCTAAGGAACAATCACATTATTGCTATCCTGATTAGCAACCAGTAGAAATTTACCAGTTTCCTCATCAGTAATATTAAGCAAAACATCTGCTCTACTAAATTCCTTTAAAACTCCATCACTGATGATTCTTAAAGCGTTATAATCTAATCTTTTGAGTTCAATCCACAGAAATTCTGCCGCAATCATAAGTTTTATTGACCTCATTTGTTTCCTCATCAGCGTTAACACTAAAAAAGGCGATTTTAGCTCTAGAATTAGATAGTCCCCCAATTTCAATTGTGAATACACCTCTGTCGCTGATAATAATAGTATCTATAATTCTTATTTTAATTAAATTATCGAAGTATTTAATATTAAAATTCCTTCTTCATATCTAAAATTACAAATAAATTTGGGATAAGAGTTGAGCCGAAACATACAACTATTGAGTTGGTAAACTACATATTAATCAATTTAGAAAATATAGATTTATGTCCTAAACATAGACCTAAAACTCGACTTGCCGTTACTCGCTATAACGTATGAAATTAATTGCTTTTTGAAGTTATTTGATATTTTTTGTAAAAATTCGGGTTAAATAACCTTTATAAAGCTTACCGTATTGTGTTGTTTATCTGTATGTTGCGGGTAATGTGTTTTGCAAGTATTGCATTCTGTGTTACACATTTACTATTGTTTGTTACCATAATATAAGTGCATTCTTCGATGTAAATATACTTTCGTAGCTGTTTAGTTGAGGAATACTTCTGCTAAACATCCTAACAAACTAATTCTATTAACCTAACTAATTACAAGATGATATGAAGACTCTACTAATCTATTTTTGAAAGTCCTTTTATTAATTGGAATCAACCAATTAACAGAAAACCCAAATTCTTATAATTGTATTTTTTTACAATTATTGTGTGTTTTCCATTCGTATTTAACTTTTAGAGCGAATGTACGATTACTCTATTCCATTTTTTACAAAAAAAATCTGACAATTGTAATGACAACTGGCAAAGTTTTCACGGTAGCTCAGTTAAGAAATTTACAGTCTAGGATTTTAAATTGTGTATAGAGGGAATCTAATGTACACTCAGGCTAAAAGGGCAATTTAAGTGTTTAGCCCTTCCTTAATGCAGATTACAACCATAAGTGCTGTAATCTAATAATGAATGATTCTGATAGAAGTTATATCAGTTTCAGTCTGTTTCAAGGTCTTTAAGGAAATTGAAAAACAAATGATAATAACTAACAAATGAAAAGAAGAATGACAAAAATGTTTTTGCGTTTTCTTGATGAAAACGTAATTCACAGAAAATCTTTAAAATGGAAAGTATTCCTTGCATTTCTTTTTTATGGTACAGTATTTTATGCTCAGAATACAAATACAATCACGGGAATTGTTACCGATGTAGATAAAGTACCTATTATTGGAGCAACGATAATAGTTAAAGGTACTACAATCGGGGCGACAACAAATATCGAAGGACAATTCTCAATAGATGTTCCTGCATCTGAAGAACAAGTTTTGGTAGTTTCATTTCTTGGTAAATTAAAAGAAGAAATTAATATTGAGACCGGAAATTACGTTGAAGTAACCCTCATAGATGATATACACCAACTCGAAAGTGTTGTTGTTGTAGGTTATGGGTCTCAAAAGAAAGAATCTGTTGTTGGAGCCATTACACAAACTACAGGCGAGGTTCTTGAGCGTTCGGCAGGTGTTTCCAGTGTTGGTATGGCATTAACCGGGAATCTTCCGGGTGTTATTACAATGTCAAGCTCAGGTTTGCCCGGAGAAGAAGATCCGCAAATAATAATTCGTTCAGCCAGCTCATGGAATAATAGTGAGCCGCTTGTTCTAGTGGATGGCGTAGAACGTCCTATGAGCAGTGTTGACATAAATTCAGTTAAATCTGTTTCAGTTTTGAAGGATGCCTCTGCTACTGCGGTTTTCGGAGTAAAAGGTGCAAATGGAGTAATTCTAATAACTACTAAGCGTGGAAGTATAGGTAAAGCGTTAATTGAAGTATCAGTAAATTCTACCCTAAAAACAGCTTCGAAATTGCCAAATAAACTAGATTCATATGGAGCATTAACAGCTCGTAATCAGGCAATTGAACACGAATTAGGAATTTCACCAGATTCCTGGGAATATATAACACCACAAAATATTATTCAAAAATACCGTTATCCGGCTGGTATTGAAGAACAGGAGCGCTATCCTAATGTTGATTGGCAAGATATATTATTTAAAGATTATGTAATGTCTTACAATGCTAATCTAAGCGTTGCCGGAGGTACTGAATTCGTAAAATATTTTACTTCGGCTGATTTTGTACACGAGGGAGACCTTTTTAAAGTGTATGATAATGGCAGAAATTATGAATCCGGATATGCCTATAATCGGATTAATGTGCGCAGTAATCTTGATTTCCAATTAACAAAGTCAACTGTATTTAAGGTTAATCTCGCCGGTTCGAACGGAGCTCAAAAAACACCCTGGGCACAAACGGAATCCAACGACTGGAGTGTTGCACAACAATGGGCCGGAGCCTACAATATAGCTCCTGATGTATTCCTTCCTCAATACTCCGATGGCTCATGGGGATTTTACCCAAACATTTCGAACGTATCAAATTCAGCACAAAACCTTGCCTTATCTGGTACTATGCTTTCAACAACAACCCGAATTAATACCGATTTTATTTTAGAACAGTCATTAGACAAGATTTTAAAAGGATTGTCTTTTCGGGGAACTATAGCCTGGGATAACACCTTTGTTGAAAGAGACCGTGGAATAAACGATTTATATAATGGTGCTCAACAAAAATGGGTTGATCCTGAAACAGGAACTGCCACTTATAAGCAGGAATTTGAAAATAACAATAAGTTTGATTTCCAGCAGGGAGTTTTATGGAATATATCTTCCGGATCTGTTGCAAACTGGCTTACTCAGCGAAATCTCGATTATCAGCTACAATTGAACTGGGCACAGTCATTTAACAAACATAGTATTACAGCAATGGGACTATTTGGTCGAAAAGAACGTGCAACAGGCAGTCAAATTCCCAATTACAGGGAAGATTGGGTATTCCGGACTACTTACAATTTTGCCTCGAAATATTTCTTTGAATACAATGGAGCATATAACGGTTCTGAACAATTCAGTGCTGACTATCGCTATGCCTTTTTTAATTCGGGTGCAGCAGGCTGGATGATTTCTGAAGAATCATTCATGGAATTTGCCGAATTTCTGGACATGTTTAAAATACGTGCTTCATATGGTGAAATTGGTGATGACTATGGAGATCGTTTCTTATACTTAACTAAGTGGGCTTATGGCATGAATAATGATAACGGAGGACATTCATCACTTGACGTAAACCAAGGATTGAGCCCGTATACCTGGTATAGGGAATCTAGCGTTGGAAATCCTGATGTGAGATGGGAAACTGTTCGTAAATTTAATTTCGGTGTCGATTATTCCATTTTTAATGGATTGTTTGGCGGTAATGTGGAATTGTTCCATGATTATCGTTACGATATCCTCATAAATGGTGCTGATCGGGCTGTTCCACCCTATTTTGGTAATACACCTCCAACAGCGAATCTTGGTAAAGCAAAAACTAGCGGATACGAATTAGAATTAAGGTTAAATAAAATATTCAATAATGGACTTCGCTTATGGATGAACGCCAACATGACTCATGCGAAAAACGAAGTTATTGAAAGAGATGACCCTGCCCTGCTTCCCGACTATCAAAAACAAGCCGGTTATAGTATAGATCAGACCAGAGCATATATTGATGCAGGCTATGTAAATACTTATGATGAGGTTTTTGGCAGTGTCGCACACGAGACAAATGATAACCAAAAATTACCTGGCGATTATAATATTATAGACTTTAATGCTGATGGTATTATTGACAGTAAAGACCAGGTACCCTATGATTACTCAGGTATTCCACAGAATACATATAATGCAACAATAGGTTTTGAATGGAAAGGTTTCAGTGGCTTTATTCAATTCTATGGTGTTAAAAATGTTACTCGGTATATACCTCTAAGTAGCTTTGGCAGCAAACTAAATACAGTTTATGATTTTGGCTCCTGGTGGTCGATGGAAAATCCAAATGCCGATGTTACTATACCACGCTGGTTATCTCAACCTAGTTATAATAATGGAACCCAATATCTATTTGATGCTTCATATATACGTCTGAAGAATGCTGAAATAGCTTATGAATTGCGTCCTGAAATTATTAAAGGATTTAAATCAATAAAGATTTTCATTAACGGAAATAATCTTGCTGTATGGTCAAAAATGCCAGACGATCGCGAATCCAATTTTGCCGGTGGTGGCGGTCAGGGGGCTTATCCGACAATGAAACGATACAATTTAGGAATTAGAGTCACATTATAAATAATGAGTGCAATGAGAAAAATATATAAAACGCTGCAAAGGGGTAGTATACTGCTAGTAATAGCGCTAAGCCTTTTTTCTTGCGAAGAATATTTGGAAAAAGAACCTGAATCTATAGTCTCTGAAGAGGTTGCTTTTAGTAATTTCAATAATTTTCAGGGCTTCATCGAGGAAATTTATAATTGTATTCCCGACAAGGAAAAATGCTATTGGACTACTTCGTGGAATTGGGGTGAAGATGAGGTATTTAACCTCGAAGGAAGTTGGCATATGACCAATCAGGTAGATTTAGGCAATTTTTGGAATTGGCAGTCTAATAATGGTCAATGGTTGAATAAATCTGATACAGATCCTACTTCGACAGATAAATTTAAACATGCTCTATGGCCTCATGCCTGGTATAGCATTCGTAAAGCGAATATGGGACTTGAAAATCTCGATAAATTAACTTCTGCAACTCAAGAGGAAAGAGATATTCTCACTGGACAATTATACTTTTTTAGAGGTTGGTGGTATTTTGAAATGATGCAATATTTTGGAGGTTTACCATATATAAATAGTGTTTTGCCATCCAGTGAAAAGTTTAATTTTCCTCGTCTTCCATATCAGCAACTGGCCGATTCAATTGCTCGTGATTTTCAGATGGCTGTAGATTTATTGCCAATTGATTGGGATAACAACACAACTGTTGGAAGAAATACTTTAGGTAAAAACCAACTACGTGCTAATAAAATAATGGCACTTGGTTATCTGGGAAAAAACTATTTATGGGCTGGTAGTCCGTTAATGGAAAATGGAGCCCAAACAGGTGGTGCGAAAGTTTACGATTACAATGCAGAATACTGTAAAAAGGCTGCAGAAGCTTTTGGTGAATTACTAAATCTGGTTGAAAGTGGTGGAACGCAATATGCTTTGGTTGATTTTGATTATAGCGATATCTATAATCATAAAAGTAACTCTGATACAAAATATAGTGATATGTTTTATACCACCGGACAAGGTTGGATGATGCCAGGAGCAACAGAAGCCATTTTCCGAGGTCCATCAACTGATTTTAATGGTAGTAACTGGAATACAACAAAAACTTTTGGCCCAAAAGTAAACGGACTTGTAGAGCATGATAATATTATTCACCAGCCAACTGCCAATTACGTTAATTATTATGGCATGGCTAATGGACTACCATTAGATGATCCGGAATCGGGTTTTGATCCTGATTTCCCATTTAAGGATCGTGATCCTCGGTTTTATCACGATATAGTATTTGATGGATTTAAATATGTTAATTCTACAATGCCAGCAGATCAGGAGTTTTTAAGGTATACCTCATTATATTCAGGTGGTGCCATGAGAGGAGCTGCAGATGGAAGTAGAACAGGATATCTTATTCAAAAATTAGTGCCACACACAGCGAATAAATACGATGGAGCTTACAACTGGAGCTTTAACTTACATACATATTTACCTTATATGCGTTTGGGTGATATCTACACCATGTATGCTGAAGCTTGCGCTGCCTTTGGAGGTGCTACAGGGAAATCAACAAATTTCTCAAAAACTGCTGAAGATGCAATCAATACATTACGCGAACGTGTGGGGGCAGGAAATGTTAATGCCAAATATACTGCAGATCGAACTAATTTCATAGATGAAGTTCGCAGGGAACGTGCTGTTGAGTTATCGTTTGAGGGCTTTCGTTTCAATGATTTACAACGTTGGTTACTATTAACAGAATATCCATACAATGTGAAAACATCTCAGGAATTCACCAGGGTTGAAGATAATTCATTTTTTGAAGAAAATGACCCCAGGGATGCTCGCGTATCTAACTTCAGAGAAGAAGTTATTCTTACACGTCAGTTTAGCGCTAAACATTACTGGTTTCCTTTAAAGGTTAGTGATGTATCTATCTACCCGGAATTTGAACAAAATCCAGGTTGGTAATAATGAGTTAAGTATTTAATTTATAAAAGAATAAGCAATGAAATATATACATAAGAGCTTCATTTTGCTGGTAGCGTGTGCTTTACTTCCATTTTACTTAAAAGCACAAACTGTTGTAGTAAATGAAACTGATTCACTTAGTCCTTCAACTGATGATCAGATGGTACAGGTGGCTTTTCGAAAGGTTTCAGAAAGTAACCTTTTGGGAGGAGTTAGTGTACTAAATGTTGAAGAATTATTAGAAAAGAATTATTATATCTATAGTATGGATAATTTACAGGGATACCTTGGTGGTTTTACCGGTAATTCTCTGTGGGGTATGAATGATTATCTTATACTGGTAGATGGTATTCCTCGCGATGCTAATAATGTTATACCAACCGAGATTGCCCAAATAAGTATTCTAAAAGGGGCATCGGCAGTTGTGCTTTACGGAAGCCGTGCGGCAAAGGGTGTAATTTATATAACTACCAAAAAAGGAAAATCGGAGCAATTAAGCATAAATGTAAGAGCTAATACTGGTTGGCATACACCTATAAGTTACCCAAAATATTTAGGTTCTGCAGAATATATGACTCTGTATAATGAAGCTCTGCTCAACGACGGTAAAACCCCACAATATAGCGATGAGGAAATATATAATTATGGCTCGGGAACCAATCCTTACCGTTATCCCGATGTCGATTTTTACTCCTCAGACTATTTGAAAAAGGCAATTAACCGCTCCGAAGTGTCTACAGAGATTTCCGGAGGTGGTGAACGCTCTCGTTACTATACCAATATTGGATATATTAATGAAAAAGATTTTTTAAATTTTGGTAATGCTGCCGATAATAATATCAGCCGCTTAAATATTCGCGGAAACATTGATGTTAAGTTAGGCGACAAAATAAGCGCCTATATCAATTCAAATGCAACATTCTACGATGCTAAAAGCGCTGTTGCTACCGCCGAAGATGGCGAAAATAACAACTATTGGATTTCTGCCGCCACAATGCGTCCGAACCGCGTGGCTCCATTAATTCCTCTTAGTTATTTTGACGAAAACAATGCAAGTGCTATGGAACTAATAGGTGGCACATCCAATATTGTTGACAACATGTTCTTAGGAGGAACACAAATCGATCAAACCAACATATTTGCTGATTACTATTTTGCGGGCACAAGCAAATGGACCAGTCGACAATTTCAGTTTAACTCAGGTTTAGATTTCGATTTGGATAATCTATTAAAAGGATTGTCATTCCATACTATTTTAGGAATAGATTATGCTACATCTTATACTACTTCTTACAATAATACTTATGCAGTATATGAACCCAGCTGGTATAACTATAATGGAACCGATGTAATTTCTGGCTTAACAAAGTATAGTAACGATGAAAAAGACGGAATACAGAATATATCTGGTAGTTATAGCCGTCAAACACTTGCTTTTTCAGGATATTTTGCATATCAGAATTCTTTCAGCGGTAAACATAATCTTTCAGCCTTATTGGTTGCGAATGGTTTTCAGCAAACAATCTCAGCAGAATACCATAGGCCAAGTAATGCCAATTTAGGTTTTCAGTTAGGGTATAACTATAAAGAGAAATATTTTGCTGACTTTGGTTCAGCTTTAGTATATTCAGCAAAATTAGCCGAGGGAAGTCGCACGGCTCTGTCTCCTTCGCTTACCTTAGGGTGGAAACTCAGTAATGAGGGATTCCTGGCCAATTCATCAATAATTGATAATCTGATGTTGAGTGCTTCCGCAAGTATTCTGAATACTGATTTGGATATATCTGAATACTATTTATATGAAGCGAACTACAATCAGTCGGATGGAGCATGGTGGGGATGGTATGATGGAGCATCAGAACACTCTACTAATATCAGACACGGTGCAAGTAAAGATCTTACTTTTGTAAAAAGAAAAGAATTTAGAACATCAATAAATGCTGTTTTGTTCGATGAGTTAATATCAATAAATTCTTCTTACTTTATTAATTCAATGGAAGGATTATTAATTCAGCCACAAACTATTTATCCCAGTTACTTCTTTACTTATTATCCTAATGCTTCATTTATTCCTTATGTAAACTTTAACAACGATCAACGTGCCGGATTCGATTTCAGTGTTAATATCAAGAAACAGCTTGGAGAAGTTAACTATACTTTAGGTTTTGTTGGTACTTATTTAACTACTAAAGCTACAAAACGCGATGAGGTAAATGAGTATGCATATCAAAATAGACAAGGCCAACCTATTGATGGAATCTGGGGTCTTGAAAATTTAGGGTTATTTCAAAATACCGATGAAATCACCAATTCTCCAGAACAAACATTTGGCGGAACCATTAGACCGGGAGATATTAAATACAAGGATCAGAACGATGATGATGTGATTGATGAACAAGATGTTGTTTATTTAGGCCGTGCCGGATGGTATGGAGCTCCTTTAACCTTAGGTGTTAACTTAACAGCCCAATGGAAAAACCTTACATTCTTCGTTCTGGGAACAGGAAATTATGGAGCGTACGCTATGAAAGACAATTCGTATTTCTGGGTTTATGGAGACAGAAAATACTCGGAAATTGTACGGGAACGCTGGACTGAAGAATCAAGTACAACAGCCACTTATCCCAGGTTAACTACAGAAAGTGGTGCCAATAATTTCCGTAATTCAGATTACTGGATTTATAAAACCGACCTATTTAAACTTGCCAAAGTTCAAATCACTTACAATTTACCTAAGAATCTGATTCCAGATTCATTTATAAGTGATTTATCTGTATATGTGAGTGGTTCTAATCTGGCAACTTTTTCTAAAGAACAAGAGATACTCGATATGAGAGTAGCAAGTGGTCCTCGGACACGATTCTATAATGTCGGTGTAAAAATCTTATTCTAATTAAATGAATAATCAATTAGCTAATATATTATGAAAAACATATATAAATTCTTGGTTCTTATACCATTGCTTGTGGCTTGTGAAGATATGTTTGAACCTGCATTGGAAAATATCAGAACAATTGATGCCATGTACAAAGAACCTTCTTTTGCGCAGGGAGTCTTAGCCAATGCATATATTTTGCTTCCGTATTCAGCATCTCCTAATAGCGATGTAGCAACAGATGATGCTGTATCAAATGATATCAACAACGATTATCTGGCAATGGCTACAGGTTCATGGAGCGCCGAAAGCAATCCAACTTCTCAATGGCAGGGGCGAAAAAATGCTATTCAATATTTAAATATATTCCTATCAAAAACAGATAGTGTTGTTTGGGCAAACGATCCTGCAATCAGAACTATGTATAACGATCGTCTTAAAGGTGAAGCATTTGGATTACGCGCTTTACAAATGTATTATTTACTATTGGCACACGGAGGTTGGGCTGATAATGGGCAGTTAATGGGAGTACCCATTCAAACTGAACCCGAAGAAACGACAGGGGCCGATTATAATCACCCAAGAAACACATTCCAGGAGTGTATTGATCAGATTATGAGCGATATCGACATGGCTATCAAACTCCTGCCTCTCGATTACGGAGATATCAGCGATAGTGAAATTCCTCAAAAGTATCAGGATCTAGGCATAACTAATGCCGGAGACTATAACCGCGTAAATGGGAATCATATTAAGGGACGCATTACCGGACGTATTGTTGAAGCAATTCGAGCACAAGTTGCTTTATTGGCAGGTAGTCCTGCATACAGTGAGGGTACCGATGTTGAATGGGCAGACGTAGCTAATTATGCTGCCACTGTTTTAGATCGTATTGGAGGCATAAGTGGCTTAGCTCCTAATGGTGGAACCTGGTATTCAAATACAAGTGAAATCGACGGACTGGAAGCCGGTGTTATTCCTGCGGAAATAATCTGGAGAAGTGATTATGGACAAAACAATGATTTAGAGACAGATAACTTCCCACCATCTATCTATGGAAAAGGACGCGTAAATCCTACTCAAAATCTGGTAGATGCTTTTCCAATGTTGAATGGATATCCAATCGATAATCCGGCAAGCAATTACGACCCTGCTAATCCATACGTAGATCGTGATCCTCGTTTGCAAAACTACATTGTGATTAATGAGAGTACTCAAGGGCCTGATAATTCAAGTATTATTACTGGTACTTATTCTACAAACAATGATGGGATTAATAAGGAAGCTGGTTTTTCAACAAGAACAGGTTATTATTTACGTAAACTGTTGCGTTCCGATTGCAACCCTAATCCTGAGTATAATACTGACCAAAGACACTATACCGCACGTATTCGTTATACCGAATTATTCTTGATTTATGCGGAAGCAGCCAACGAAGCATGGGGACCCACAGGTACTGGTCCGAATGCTTACTCAGCACTGGATGTAATTAGTGCTATTCGGACAAGAGCCGGAATAGAAAACACTGATGCCTATTTAGCATCTGTTTCCGGCGACCAGAATGCCATGAGAGATTTAATCAGGAATGAAAGACGTCTGGAACTTTGTTTCGAAAACCATCGTTTCTGGGATTTACGTCGTTGGAAGGTGCCGCTAACCAAAATGAATGAAACCGCAACAGGTGTAATAATTGAAAACTCAGGTGATTTAAGTTACACATTAGTTGATGTTGAACCCAGAGTTTACAAAGATCACATGTATTATGGTCCTTTACCTTATCAAGAAATTCAGAAATGGAGCAATCTAACTCAAAATGCAGGTTGGTAGTTTTATTCATAAATAAAAAAATGAAAAATTTTAAGGATATGAAGAAGATAAAAAATATACTAAAATTATCTGCCGGACTCATGGTTCTACTTTTTATTTCCTGTGAAAACAAAGAAATTGAATTTCCGAATTATGACCATACTGCTGTGTTTTTTGCATACCAGTATCCGGTGAGAACTATTGTTCTTGGAGAAGATATTTTTGACAATACTCTTGACAATGAACATAGATGCAAAATATATGCAACAATGGGCGGAGTGTATAAAAACAAACAAACCATTGATATAGGAATAGCAGTTGATAACACGCTCTGCGATAGTCTCTATTTTGATGATGGTTTTATTTCTCCTGTAAAGGCAATGCCAGCTGACTATTACACCTTATCAGCAAATAATATTATTATAGAAAATGAGCTGATGGATGGTGTTGAAGTTCAATTGACAGATTCTTTCTTTGCCGACTCAAATTCAATAAACAATACTTACGTTATTCCATTACGCATGACTGATGTTGTGAATGCAGATTCAATACTTTCGGGTATACCAAAATTCGATGGAGCTAAAAGTACAAATAGCAGCGATTGGGATGTGTTACCAAAGAATTACACTTTGTACTGCGTTAAATTCGTCAATGCATGGCATGGTAACTATTTGCGTCGGGGTAGGGATATAATTTCTGAAGATGGTTCTGATTCTACAGTTGTTCGTCATGAAACTTACGTTGAAAACGATCAGGCTATTATGTTGAATACGGTTTCTTTGAATGCAGTTGAGTTTCCTACAGATTATCAGAATAAGCTAGGCAATGATTTAAACATTAGTTTTAAATTATCCTTTGACGATTCACAGAGTTGCACAGTTTCTCCTATAAAAACAGATTACTTCATAAACGATACCTGCAGGGTATACAATATTACTGCCACAGGTAATGGTAAATTTGTTGAGAATGGAGAAAAAAATAGTTGGGGAAATAAAGATAGAAACGGTTTGTACCTGAATTATGAAATTGGATATGAAGTTGAAATAAGCTATCCTGTATCAGGACTGCCTAGCGATATACAGCAGGTGGCAGTAAATACAGTAGACACTCTTGTAGTTAGAGACAGAGATGTAACTATTGAAACCTATTCACCAACTTATAAAGCTAATTAATCGATAAAATTGTTAAGACTATGAAACACATATATAAACTTTTACCGGTTCTAATTACTTTTCTGGTAATCCAGTCTTGTGCAGATGATGATAAACTCCTGTTCGATGTTAAGAAACCGGAGAGTATTACTAAAATGGAGTATTTGCAAGATTACGAGGCACTTAAATCTTATATCTCATCAACAGCTGGTGAAAAATTCAAACTGGGTGCAGGTGTTTCTGTAGGCGATTATAATAAGAAAAGTTTAGTCTACAGTGTTATTAATTCAAATTTTAATGAGATGACTGCCGGCTACCAAATGAAGCACGGTGCCATTGTTCAAAAAGATGGAAGTATGAGTTTTGGGAATGTGGAGTCTTTTGTTGGAAATGCAAAGGAAGCTGAAACAACAATTTACGGACATACCTTGTGCTGGCATGCAAATCAAAATGCAGAATATTTGAATAGTACCATCGCTCCAATTGTAATTCCCGGTACAGGAGGTCCTGCTTGGGAAGAGGTAACAAGTGCTGATTTTGAAACCGATGATACTTCGAATTATCAATATAACAGTAATGCTGTTGTATCATTTACTGCCAATGGAGAAGGTGCTAACGGTGAAGGAAGAGCTCTAATGATTACAAATACAGAAGTCCGTACAAATGACTGGGACGTGCAATTTTTTGTTGATTTTCCAGTTCAAACCGAAATTGGACAGAAATTTAGGCTGACAATGGATGTAAAATCCGATGCTGATGCATCATTTCCAACACAAGCTCACGTAGTAGCTTATGAATATAAGCATTGGAATTTCTTCGGAACAATTAATGCTACTTCTGATTGGGGTACTATTTCTGTTGAAACTATCATTGATGAAAATACTGCGGGTTGTGCTTCTCTTGCATTTAATCTGGGTGCAATAGCTACTAACTATTATTTTGATAATATCAAAATTGAGTGGGAAAACCCTGATGGAGCAAGTGGCCCAATATGGCAAGCTGTTGGTGATATCAATTTTGAGACAGATAACACTGCTGGTTATCAAGGGAATGAAAATGCTGTATTTGGGTTCACATTAGATGGTGAAGGTGCAAATAACACTGGCAGGGCCTTAACAGTAACTAATTCTGAAGTCAGGGCAAACGATTGGGAAAGCCAAATGTTGGTGACCTTTTCGAAAGTAACTGAAGTTGGACAGCAATTTCGTTTAAGTATGGATATTAAGGCTGATGTAGATGCGTCTATTGCAACTCAGGCTCAAACGGCTCCTTTTGCTTATAAGCATTGGAACTTTTTTGGCACTATAAATGCTACATCGGCATGGCAGAAATATGAGACCGAAATTACGATTGACGAAAATACATCGGGATGTAATACCATCGCTTTTAATCTTGGTAATACTGCTACCACTTATTATTTTGATAATATATTGGTTGAATGGCTAAATCCGGATGGAGGAGGACAAACTATAGAATGGACCGCCGAACAAAAAGATTCAATTCTTACCGGTGAATTAACAAGATGGATTGTTGGAATGAAAGAAGCAACGGGCGACTATGTGAAAGCCTGGGATGTTGTAAATGAACCAATGGATGACGGAAATCCATATGAACTGAAAACAGGCGTTGGGCGAACAGATCTGGCACCTGACATATTCTACTGGCAGGATTATCTGGGTAAAGATTATGCAGTTAAAGCATTCAATCTGGCTCGTGAAAATTATCCCGATGCAATTCTTTTTATCAACGATTATAATCTTGAGTATAATATCGATAAATGTAAAGGAATTATTCAGTACGTTGATTATATCGAAAGCAAGGGTGCCGAGGTTAATGGTATTGGCACACAAATGCATATTCACACCGGATCTGATAAAGATAAGATTGTTGAAATGTTAACACTTTTGGCTGCAACAGGTAAATACATTAAAATTTCCGAACTCGACATAGGAATCGAAGGCGGTGTAAAAACTGCAGATGCAACCGAAGAAAATTATATTGCCCAGGCCGAAATGTATGAATATGTTGTAAAGAAGTATTTAGAAATAATTCCTGCTTCACAACAGTATGGTATCACTGTATGGAGTCCAACAGATAGTCCCGAAAGCTCTTCATGGCGTGAGGGAGAACCAATAGGTTTATGGACCGAAAGCTACGATAGAAAACCTGCTTTTTCTTCGTTTGCTGATGCTTTGTCAGGTAATGGTAATTAGTCTGACTTGGAAAATATAATAATTGATTCTTGATTGGAGGAGAGTTAGTTTTACATTATGTTCGAAGTTAAGGAGGCTGTCTAAAAAGTCTGCTAATCAATGAAAATGTTCTCGACTCGCCCGAATCGACACTGAATATCAATCAGTTGTCGTGCTGAGCGAAGTCGAGATGTTTTCTACGATTGACTTTTCAGACACCTCCTTTTACTTTTATTTCCCAAATCTCCAATCAATAGATTTACTGGATAATACCTCCAATGATCGGTGTAGGTAATGAATAAGGATGGCGAAGAATAAAAATGATCCCGATGTAAAAGCCTATCGCTTTAAGTGTTCTGGATTTTATATTTACAGAAGATTCTTTGCTTTTAGTTGCTAATTATTAATTTAGTATCTCAAATTATCTCTAAAATGCCGATATCTCAATTTAAATGGAGTTTAACATTTATTATTTTAAATATATTTCAGGCTTTATCTGCTGAAAATTCTTTCATTGTTGAGAATCTAAATGAAAAGTTTAGAATAGATAGAACTCAAGTAAACTGTATGTGCCAGGATTCAATCGGGTTCATATGGTTTGGTATGGGTAATGGTTTATATAAATTTGATAATTCAACTTTCAAGTATATAAAGAGTGCCGATGATGATGTATTCGCGTATCCGGACATACGGTCAATTGTTGAATATAAATGTGGAGTTTTTCTTATTGGCACTTACGATTATGGATTTTTAATTTACAATTCCATTCTGGAAAAATTCTATGAACCAAAAATAGAATCAGAATACGATTTTTCAAAAATCAAGGTTAAATGTATTGTTAAGGAAGAATCAGGGATTATTTGGATTGGTACAAAAACAGGACTTTTCAAGTTAAAAGAAATTGGTAATAAAGCTGAAACCTTTGAAGTACTTAGTTTCTTTTCTCATAGGAATCCCGATTCAACCATTGCTGAAATAATGGACATAAAAGTTAGTCCAAACGGGGAAATTTGGTTTTTGTCCATGTCGGCAATAGGTACAATTGTAGATAATACAGAAGAGGTAAAAATGTTAATAACAACCGAAGCCAATACTTCCTTTGTATTTGTGAATGATGATGAAATTTTAGTTTCAAGTTATGGGAGAGGTTTATCAAAGTTCAATGTTGAAAGTTTTGCATTCTACCCAAACTGGAAATTTCATGCTCATGAAGATATTAGGGGGAAATACATATACAAAGACGATTTAGGAAATTTTTGGCTGAGTATTGCAAACCAGGGACTATTCTTACTTGATTCAACATACCGTAAAAATAATTCAAAACCTATTTCCGATATAGGAAATATTAGTTCAGATGTAATTTTATTTATCAACGAATCGCGTGATGGTACTTTGTATATATGTAGTGAGGCAGGTATTAATGCTATATACAATAAAGATAAAAAATTTCAATCTGTTCCATCTAGTTTTAATAAAAATCCTGATTTTCATTATGGTATACGCGCTATTTCGGCCCTCAATGAAGAAGAAGTACTAGTTGGTACTATGGGAGCCGGATTACTAAAAACTAATTTAAGAACCGGGCAGAAAACTAAGGTCCCTCTATTGGCATACCACAATGATACAGCAAAAAATATTCAAGCCATGATTAAAGATCATAACGGTGATTTTTGGATTGGTACAGAAGGAGACGGGGTCTTTCATATCTCATCGGAAATAGATAAATCAAATAAAGATATTCCTTTTGTTAATTACAGAGCATTCCCTGAACCATTCCCTGAAAATACCGTACTTAACGATTTTATAATGTGTTTGCTTGAGGATAATGATTCTAATTTATGGATTGGTACCTGGTATGGATTAAGTTTGCTAAAGCATTCAGAAATACAAAAGCCAGACCAGTCAAAAGCAAAAATTACTAATTTTTTTAATGATCCTCGTAATGACTCATCTTTGAGCAGTAATACAATAATGTGCATGCTCCAGGATAAGAATAATACTCTGTGGATTGGAACTGAAAATGGATTAAATAAGGTGGCTTTTTATCAGGATAAGTACTTCTTTGATAATCACATTACCGATGAAGGAGGCAACTCACTTGTAGCAAAATCAATACTTGCTATACATCAGGCAGAAAACGGAGATATATGGTTTTCTACACGAGATGGAGGAATCTGCTTACTTAATCCAACGTTAATGACATTCACCGTTTTTAATTTAGAAAATGGTTTTATTAATCATGTTGTAAATTCAATTGCTGAAGATTCAGATGGAAACCTTTGGCTGGGAACAGGCGATGGAATATGTAAATACAACCCGGAGAGCAAAGCTTACAATATTTATAAAAAAGAGGATGGACTTATAACTAATTTCCTATTGATAAATGCCATTACAAAGTTTAACAATAAACTAATCTTTGGGGGAGATAAAGGGATCATTTACTTCTCTCCGGAAGAAATTAAAAGGAATACCTACAAAAAAAACTTAGTATTTACAGATATTAAGATTTTTAATGAGAGCCTGAAAGTAACAGACAAGCATTCAACAATAATTAAAAATGTAAGCTATATATCTGAACTGGAATTAAAGTACAAGCAAAACTTTATCACATTTGAATTTACATCGTTAAATTACAATAAACAAAAAGATATTCAATATTCATGTATTCTGGAAGGTCTGGAAAACTCATGGACAAATTTAGGTACAGAGCATAAAATTGCTTATACTAACTTAAAACATGGTTATTATACATTTAGGGTATTAGCCTATGATTCAGGCGTTAGAAACAAAACCGAAGAAATATCTATCAAGGTTAGAATAAGGCCTCCATTTTGGAAAACCCATTTGGCATATGTGATTTATATTGTATTCTTTCTGTTAATTACCTTTTACATTTACTGGTATTTTCTGAATCAGGAAAAGAAGAAAAGCGCAATTGCTCTCGAAAGACTTAACAATAAAAAGGAGCACGAGATAGATTTGATGAAGCTGCGTTTCTTTATGAATATAAGTCACGAATTCCGAACACCGTTAACACTTATTTCAGCTCCACTTGAGAGTCTTATCAGCGGAACTGCTAATGAAGCAAAAAGAAAGTCATACTATAATATCATGCTTCAAAACTCTAATAAGCTTAAGAGACTAGTTGATGAATTACTTGAGCTTCGGAAAATTGATGCAGGTTTTCTTAAAATGTCCTGGAAGGTTGGAAATATTATTTTTTTCATAAAAAACATTTTCGATACATTCCAGAATTATGCCGACAAGAGAAATATGCAACTGGTTTATAGATCGTCAATTGATGAACTAACAACCTATTTCGATTCAGATAAACTGGATAAAGTTATTTTTAACCTATTATCTAATGCCTTTAAATATACAGAGAATGGAGGAAAGATAGTATTAATAGTAGATTATGCTTCAAACAATAAAGGTGAAGATAATTTGCGTATCAGGATTAAAGATACAGGTGTAGGTATACCGGAAAGCATGATGGGGAATTTGTTTCAACGTTTCCAGAATGTAGATGAAATAAGACCGGTTGATAGTGCATCTACTGGTATTGGATTGTCTCTGGTAAAAGAACTTATTGATTTACATAAAGGCAGAATAGAGGTTGAAAGTATAGAGAATGTCGGATCTACTTTTTGTGTTTATATTCCTATATATAAAACAAAACCTGACACAGATGTTTCTATCGAAGAAGAATATTCCGCCAAAAACAAAGAATATGGGAATGAACAGGCGGTGAGTGATATTGAAGAGGGAGTGTCCCTGGTTGAAAACAAGGAACACAAACCAATATTATTGTTAGTGGAAGACAATGAAGATTTAAGAGGTTTTATAGATTCAGAGTTAAAAGCGGATTTTGAAATATATCAGGGAGAGAATGGCGAAGAGGGATTAGAACTTGCCCTGCAGAAAATTCCGGACCTGGTAGTAACTGATATTATGATGGATAAGATGGACGGGATAACCTTTTGTAAGAGGTTGAAAAACGATGAGAAAACAAGCCATATTCCTGTTGTGCTTTTAACCGCAAGACATGCCGACAATATTCAGTTAGATGGTTTCCAAACTGGAGCAGATGCTTATATCACCAAGCCTTTCAATATTGAAATATTGAGAAGTCGTATTATTAGTCTTATTAATCAACGACGAAAATTAAGTGCCAAATTTAGTCACGGTGTAGAAAGTGGTACAATTATAGAGACTACTAATACGCTCGATTCTCAATTTATCGAAAAGCTAGAGCGAATCATAAATGATAATATTGAAAAAGTAGATTTTGATTCTACTAAACTTGCTAGTGAAATGGCCATGAGTCGTATGCAACTGTATCGAAAACTAAAAGCATTAACCAATCAAACAGTAAATAATTATATAAAGAATATTAGACTAAACAAAGCTGCGAACTTACTTTTAACAACTAAATCACAAATTTCAGAGATCGCTTATCTTGTTGGTTTTACAGAACCATCAAACTTTACAAAAAGCTTCAAACAGCATTTTAAGCAACCTCCATCACAATTTATTGAATCACATAAAAAGATAACATAGAAATTAGCAATTCATTTTGAGAAAAGTCCTTCTAAAGACTTTAAAGAAATAGAGCTTCGTTACTTATTTACTTCGATATAATATGGAGCATAAAAGCTTCAAAATCAATGTCGTTTGAATATAATTTGATTCAAATTAAAATCTTTAACTAAAAATGAATTCAAAACTCAGAATGAATTGGGATGGTTTCTTTCCTGGAATAACCTTGTTCTACAAGCTAGTTCAATTAGTGTTTGAACGAATACTCAATAATTTCCGTCATACGAGGGAACGAAGCAATCCATTCTTAATTAGCAGATTGCTTCATCATTCCTCCTCGTATGACTAAAAATAGTGGGCATTTAAACACTATTTATAAAACTTCAAACAAACCGGTTTAGGTATGTTAACTTTAATATTTGTATCTATAAGTTTTCCAGATGTATTATCTATCTGAAAAACAATCACATCATTGCTATCCTGATTAGCAACCAGTAGAAATTTTCCAGTTGGATCAATTATAAAGTTCCGTGGAGTCTTCCCTTTGGTAGGCATACTTGAGATATAGTTTAATTCACCAGTTTCCTTATCAATTGAGAATATCGCAATGTTATTCAGCTTACCACGGTTTGAGGCATAAAGGAATTTTCCGTTTGGATGAATATGAATGTCTGCTGATTTTGGTTCAAGTATTTTTGTTGTGTCAAAGGTGTAAATAGTTTGAAGAGCACTTAGTGAACCAGATTCTTTATCGACAGAGCAAAAATTAATCGTTCCATTTAGCTCACCCAAAATGTAAGCCCAAGAGTTTTGAGGATGAAAGCACATGTGTCTGGGGCCGGTTCCTGGTGTTAATGAAAAATCAATATTAGCAGAAACAAGACTATTGTTAAGGGTATCTATCCGATAGATATATATCTTATCAGATCCTAGATCAGAGGCATAAACTAATTCGTTATATATGTTTGGTAAAATCATATGAGCATGTGCCGATTCTTGATTAGGATGTGGTCCATTTCCCTTATGAATAATGTATTTTCCCGAATCAGATAACTTTCCATTAGGTTGAATAGAATAGATAGCCACACTTCCGCCGTTATAATTTGCGACAAAACAATATTTCCCTGTTCCATCAATGCTTATGTAACAAGGGGCTGCCCCATAAGATGTTACTGAATTAAGTTTATTCAGTTGCCAGGTGTTTGTATCAATTTCAAAAGCTGTAATTCTTCCTGATCCCATTAAACTATCTTCGCTTGTATGATTTGCAACATAAAGCCATTTGCCATTTTGGTGAATAGATAAATAGGCGGGGTCTTCTGAAAATTTTGTGTTTCCTTTTTGTTTTAATTCTCCGGTTTTCGTATTAAACTCATAAATGTAAATACCTTCAGATTCAGTATTATGGGTAAAAGTCCCTACGAAAAGATTAAAGGTTTTATCTCCTTGCTTATTCTCCATTTGCAATTTGTTGCCGGATGGTTTACAAGAAAAAACTGTTAAAATCATTCCTATTAGTAGTATGCGTATCATAGTTTTCTTTTTGCAATTAAATTGAATATGAAATATTTTATCTAAATTATTTTCCAAAATTTCGAAATCTCTCTCATATCAGTACTTTCTCCAATATTTCTCTAATCCATTGTCGGTATTCCATCCATGAGGAACCGATATTTCTAAAGTTAATTCTTGAGGTAGACCATTTACTTCCCAATGATCGACATCTCAGATGGATAAAGAATCCACACAAAAATTTCAACTTTCATTTAAAGAAATAGTTTATCGAATAGTAGGTTTGTTGCAAGAAGTTATCAAAATGATACAACTAATTGCACCAGAGAAATAAATACCGATTTTTTAATTAATAATGTTTTTAATAGCTTATTGATTCTATATTGATAGGCTAAAATTAAATCTCTCTAATCTCCCACACTTTGCATAAAATCAGGGAAACCGCTTTCTGTCCATTGTACAACTCTGGCACGTGTAGCACGATTAGGATCTATTAATTCGAATCCTTGAATTTCCTTATAATCTCGTGCATGGTAAATCATTATCAATGTTTCTCCATCATCAGCTGTAGTAAAGCAATTGTGACCGGGACCAAATCTTTTTAAATCTTCATTAGTATAAAAAACAGGACCAGGAGACTTATGCCAGTTAGAGGCTTCCAATAAGTCAGCCTTTTCATCAATCCATAACAGACCTACACAATAGTTGTGGTTGGTAGCACTTGCAGAATAAGTCACAAAGATTTTTCCATTTCTTTTTATTACTGCCGGCCCTTCATTCACATTATATTTAATTTTTTCCCAGCTGAAATCAGGTTCTGTTATAACTACTTCAGGTCCGATTAGTGTTGTTGGAGTTTTCATCTCAGACAATACTAATGATGTACCTTGTTTTCCTTCTGTAACATTTTGTGCCCAGATCAAATATCTTTTGCCTTTATGTTCAAATGTTGTAGCATCTAATGAAAAGGACTCTTTCTTTGTAATTATTCTTCCTTCTTCTTTCCATTCTCCTTTCATTGGATCTTCAGATGGATTAGATAATACCCACATCCTGATGTTCCATATGTTTTCTGCTTCTCCTGCGGCAAAATATATATACCATTTTCCATCAATTTTATGTAATTCAGGAGCCCAAATATGATGTCCCATTACACCTTTTTCGTGCTTATGCCATACCTCTTTCTCTTCGGCACCTTTTAAACCGTTTATACTATTAGCTTTTCTAATAACAATTCGATCGTATTCAGGAACAGTAGCAATCAAATAATATACCCCGTCATCTGTTTTAATCACCCAAGGATCAGCACGTTTTTCTGCAAGTGGATTGTCAAATTGTAGGGATTGCGAAAAACTGTTGTTGTAAAAAACAATAGATATTGTAATTACTGTGATAATCTTAATGAAGTTCATAATCAATCTTTTTTTAATTTGTTAAATGTACTAATCAAAGGTTTATAATTTACTAAAAATATTAAGGACTAGCTTGAGCCTATAATATTATTTTCAATTTTGTTCCGATTTTTTTCTTCTGTCAGTTATTAATCTTCATGAAAGTCTTTAAATTCTATGCGTGCCTAAGCTTTCAGATATATTTTTTATTATAAAACACAATACATATATACCAGTTTTTAATGCTAAAAGTTATAGAAAAAAATAGAAATTATTGCCTTTTAGAAGCAAGCCTTTAGCAACCCTAAATAGTTGCATGTGCTTAAATAGCAGTTAATCAAACATTTAGAATGTATTTTTGTTGTTGGAGTAAGGGCAAATTAATAATTTACGAAGTAGAAATTAAAAAATAGCCCAAATTATATAACCAAGTATGCAATTAACCGTAGATAATTATTATAGTTCTGAATGAAAAATCACAAGACATTACTTAAAACATTAACAAATGAGAATATTAAAGACGCTCTTGGTACTTGGTCTAATCTTATTTACAACGGAAATTTTTGGTCAGTATTTACCTGCTTCATATGAGCCAATGTTAAATGAAATTGTAGAAAATTTTAAAACTATCCGTACTGGAAACTCGCTTACAGAAGGCAAGAATTCTATACGTGTTATTAACGATAATAGAATCGTACTTCGCCTTGAATATAAAAAACAGGTTAAGAATCTTACATTTGAAACAAAGCCAGATGAGGAAAACAATATGTTTTGGGTAGCTTCAAATCAGCTTACAATTGATATGGTGAATAAACATGAAGATTATTTGACAAAGACTTTGAAGTCGATGCATAAATTATCGGAAAGTAAGTCTAAAGAATAATACATTTGAATAGTCAACTTATACTTAATCATGTTCGACTAATTGTATGTATTACAGGTTGTACATCCCTTAATAATCAATTACTATTTCTTTAATTCTCTTTTCTATTGTCTCGTACTCAACCATTAGTTTTCTTTTAGTTTTATCGAGATTTCCAATATATGGATGACTTGACATGAGATCGCCTGAAGTTTTAAAATATGCTATTTCTTTAATCTTGAAACCCGGTATTTTTAGACTATATAATCTATAAACCTTTCTATCAACCTTGTCCATTTTATAAAAAAAGAAGCTTCCGGAATAATAATCATAATGATTCATTGCGCTATAATATCCAATATTAAATTCACCGTTAATTATAGTATCAATTATTCGCGAATCCAGGTTAAAAAAGCTAATTTTTCTGGTATAGTTATTTTGTGTCTCAAAGACTAAGTAATTCTTATTTGCACTCCAAAAATGGACTGGCACTTCGCTATCTCGATATTCGGATTTGTATTGGAGTAAAGTATCAAAACTGATAATTTCAATCAAAATGCATGATATGGTATTAATATTATCACTTAGCTCTTCATAATCACAAATAATTTGATACTTATTATCAGGTGAATTCTCTGATGTATAGGGATAGTCTATGCTGTCATTATTTGGATTATCAACATAATTCCCAGCTTTAGTGATAACAACAAGCATACATAGTAGAATAAAAGTAAAAGTTTTTCTCATTTGCATAAATGTGTCATTTCGTGATAAGAATCTAAAAGTTTGCAGCGAATGTAAGTGTTGCCTGAAACTTTTATATATGTGTACCTTCCAAGATCACATAAATTTCAGGGAAATTAAAAATTATTGCGCTTGTAAACAAAATTTTAACCGGGTTCAACTTTTATCAATATTTTTATAGTTATTTGATTAATAACACATTTTGACTTTTCCAATGAAATGTCTATGTTAGCCGTCTAAAATAAAGAGACCAGATTTTTAAAAATAACAATATACAAATGAATATTTATCAGCAAGGTTTTCGTGAAGATATTTTGAACTCAATTTTTAAGTTAACAACAAAAACATGGCTTAAAATTACTGGGGTTCATGCAATTAGAACTGTAGTAACCATTGTTTTAGCACTAATAATTGTAGTGCCAGTTCTAGCTTCAAGTTTTAATATTATGGATTTAGCTTCTAATATGGATAATCCCGAGGCTATTTTAGAATTTTATACCGATTTGGTTGAGTTAATTATGAGTACGCCCAAAATTTTATGGGCAATAGCGGGACTTATAATAGTACTTATGTTTGTTTATGCCTGGGCAACATATATTCAGCTAAAGATGTCTGATTCTCAAGTAAAAGCAGATAACATAGATTTTGGAGCTGAGTTAAAACAATCATTTAATGGCGAAATATTAAGAATTGTGGGTGCATTTCTATTAATGTATTTAATATCAATTGTTTTATTCTTTATTGTGGGAGTTGTTGCAAGTTTTTCCGGACTGTTAACTTTCATTCTTTCTCTGGGTGCTATGATTGTTATATTGCGACTTTTCCTTGTAATACCCGCTATGGTTATTGGTAAAAAATCAATAGGAGAGGCTTTCGGTTGGAGCTTCCAGCATATTACCTGGATTAGAGCTATTAAAATTCTTGGAATTGGCTTTTTAGCAATGCTTTTAATATTAGTTGTTGCAATTATTGTTGGTTTGGTTTCAGCTATATTCGCATTAATACCAATACTCGGACAAATCGTTCAACTTGGGATTAATATTTTTATGGTTGGATTTATGGCTGCTTTAATGACAGCTACAATGCTTGCCTTATATTATCGCTATGCAGAAGATATTACCGAAAACGATAAAGATGATGATAAGCTTGAACTTGATGATCTTTTAGTCTCGGATAGGTAAGAAGAAAATTAAAGGATTAAACAGTACTAATTTCTACTGGTTTACTCAAAATATCTTTAGCGCTTTCTACGATAAGGATATCTAGTTCCTTATTTAGTATGCCAAATTGTGTGGGATACAGTTCTGCTTTTATGGCTGTATAAGAAATAAGTGCTTCTAAATAATCTCCGACATCTTTCTTTGCCTCCCTGATTTCCGGATAATCAGCTGCATTCACATTTGAAACTTCCTGTTCATATAGCCTTTCAAACGCTTTCTGAGTTTTTTGCAATCCCGAAATCATGGCTTCTGCCCCAATAGTAGTAATTGCAGCTTTGTACTTTGGTGTTTGTAGTTCGGTTATTAAATGATTTACCTTTCTGTTTTCTTCGCTATAACCAACATTATACATTTTCCACCCTATTTGCCTGATAAGATCTGTGATTTTTCTTGCAGCTCTAGCCTTACTTGGGATGTGATAATTTTCAAATACCTTGCAATAATCTCTAAAGGCAATAAAAGCTGCATCTCTAATGTGGTCTGCCTTGGAAAGTTTTTCGTTGAGTTCGCTATTTACGCTTTTAATAAGAAGTTTTGTGAGTCGCCCATTTGCTTCCTTTATTAAAGGAATTACTTCACTAAAAAAAACGTCACTATTGTTAAATTCTTCATACAGAGTTAAAAATGTTTTCGCTACTGAATTTAACTCTCCTGCTGGATATATTGTTTTTGGAAAGGTTCTCATGATAGTATATTTTGATTATACAAAAAGTGCTGAGAAACTTGAGAAATGACACACCAATTTACAAAATATAAAGGACAATTCAAATTATATTTCAAAGGTGTTGTTGCCGCAAGAAGTTTAAAAATTACCTGAATTATATTTAAGCGCATTTGCCAGGATAAAACTATTGAGGTAATTAAAATTAATGTGAATACAGATTTAATATAATGAATATGTTAAAACAGCATTCTTCAATAGTCATTAGCGAAAGGCTACTCAAAATATATTAAAAAAGCATGATAAATAAAAAAGTCACCTACCTATTGGTAGATGACTTAATAAGTATCTTGGTATTTATTTTATGGCGGTATTATTTGCCTAGTACGTTCATCATCTCTTTAACGGCATTCGCAGAATTATGAAGCAGTTCCATTTCAGAGTTGTTAAGTTTGAGTTCAATTAGTTTTTCCATTCCGTTTTTTCCTAATACAATAGGAACACCGACGAAAACATCATTCAAACCATATTCTCCTTCCATTTTTACGCAGCAAGGGAATACACGTAGTTGATTTCTTGTAATTGCTTCGGCCATACGAGCTGCAGCAGAGCCAGGGGCATACCAGGCCGATGTTCCCATTAGTTTCACAAGCTCACCACCTCCGAATTTTGTTCTTTCGATAATGGCATTTAATTTTTCTTGTGGTAACAATTCTGAAACAGGAATACCAGAAACTGTTGTATATCTTGTTAAAGGAACCATTGTATCGCCATGCCCACCCATAAGAACAGCATGAATGTCTTTTGGAGAAACATTTAGTTCTAATGCAAGAAAAGCACGATATCTTCCGGTATCAAGAATCCCAGCCATTCCTAAAACTTTGTTACGCGGGTGGTTTGAAGTTACATAAGCTTGATATGTCATCACATCAAGTGGATTTGAAACCACAATTAATATGGCATTGGGAGAATATTTAAGTATGTTCTCTGTTACTGATTTTACAATTCCTGCATTTGTTGAAATTAAATCGTCACGACTCATTCCAGGTTTGCGTGGAAGTCCGGAGGTAATTACAACAACATGAGAACCTTTTGTTGCTTCATAATCGTTTGTTACTCCTAAAGTCCTACAATTAAACCTGTCAATAGGAGCACTTTGCCATATATCCAATGCTTTACCTTCTGCGACACCTTCTTTTATGTCCAAAAGAACAAGCTCGTTGGCTGCATCATGGTGAGCTAACACATCTGCACAAGTTGATCCAACATTTCCTGCTCCAACTACTGTAATCTTCATAATATTGATATTTTTATTCGTACCTAAAATTGAGGTGCAATAATAATCATTTTTCATATTGAAATTGACTTAAATCATTGCGTTTTATTCAGATTGGTTGAGATTCGAGTAACATTTTTAATGTGTTTTTAAGAGTTTTTAAACATAAATATTTATAAATCAAAATATTGGAAACCCCTATGATTAATAACATTTAATAAATCAATTTGTTCTATCATATTTATAACACTTTTAAAAATTTAAATGAATCAGTGCACTTTTTTATTTATTTATGATAAAATTCTTACTTTCTTTGCAGAAATCAATATTACTTCATCATAATAATTGCAACGAATAAATGGGTATTATTGCTGAAAATATTCAGGAAATTAAGAGTAAGCTTCCGACCACGATAAAGCTTGTTGCCGTTTCTAAAACTAAGCCGATCGAAGATATTCAGGATGCTTATAATGGTGGACAAAGAATTTTTGGCGAGAATAAAATACAGGAGCTTGTCTATAAGCACGAAAGTTTACCTGAAGATATTCAGTGGCATATGATTGGCCATTTACAAACAAACAAAGTCAAATATATTGCCGGGTTCATATCCCTGATTCATTCTGTAGATAGCATTAAGCTTTTGCGTAATATAAATAAAGAGGCTGCCAGGAACAATCGTGTTATTGATTGTTTGCTGCAGGTTAAAATAGCCAGCGAAGATTCTAAGTTTGGCTTAGATAAAGGACAATTAGATGATTTTCTGCAATTAGGGGAATTTAAATCTTTTGAGAATATTCGGATTGTTGGATTAATGGGAATGGCTACTTTTTCATATGATCAAGAACAAATCAGGAATGAGTTTAAAGTTTTGAAGGAAATATTTACCCACGTAAAATCCAGCTATTATAAAGATGCGAACTACTTTTCTGAAATATCAATGGGTATGTCAGATGACTATGCTATTGCTATTGAAGAAGGTTCTACCATGATAAGGGTAGGAAGTAGTATTTTTGGAAAAAGAAACTATACATAAAAAATAAAATAATGAGTAACCTATCTGTATCATACTTAGGATTAAATCTAAAAACACCTCTTGTAGTTGGAAGTTCAGGTTTAACCGATTCAGCCGATAAAATAGCCAAACTTGCCGAAAATGGTGCCGGAGCAGTAGTTTTAAAATCGCTCTTCGAGGAACAAATAAATTATGAAGCTGGCAGCATGATTAATGACGGTCAGTATCCTGAAGCTGAAGATTATTTAAAAGGGTATTTACGCAGCAACAATGTTGACACTTACCTTAAGTTAATTGAAGACTCAAAAAAAGTTGCTGACATTCCTGTAATAGCGAGTGTAAACTGTGTATCAGCGGGGGAGTGGGTGTCTTTTGCGAAATCTGCAGAAGAAGCCGGAGCCGATGCTTTGGAACTTAATGTTTTCTTTATACCAACTAGTTCTGACTGTGGTTCGGAAAAATATGAAAAAGTGTATTACGATATTATTTCTGCAGTAAAAGAGGTAACTCATATACCAATTGCTGTTAAGATTGGTCAAAACTTCACTAACCTTCCTTGTTTTATTGAGAAAATATCGCACAGAGGTGCAAATTCGGTAGTGCTTTTTAATAGGTTTTATGCACCAGATATTAACTTAAAAAAAATTGATTTCGTGCCTGCAGATATTCTTAGTTCACCGCAAGAAATTCGTAATTCTTTGCGTTGGGTTGGCATTATATCTTCGGTAGTTGAGCAAATTGAAGTTTGTGCTTCTACCGGAATTCATGATGGAGAGGCTGTACTTAAACAAATTCTGGCTGGAGCCCAAGCAGTGCAGGTTTGTTCAGCTCTTTATAAGAACGGACCAGAGTATTTAAAAGAAATGGCTAAAACCATGGAAGCATGGATGGAGAAAAATACATTTGATGATATAAAGGAATTCAGAGGAAGGTTAAACTACAAACATATTAAAGATCCTTCTGTATTTGAACGTTCGCAATTTATGAAGTACTATACTGATAAGAAGTAAACTCTAAAACATATCATATTAAAAGTCCGGAATTATTTAATAGTTCCGGACTTTTGTATTTTTTATTCAATTGTAAAGACAAGAGGAGGCAGACCTCTTGTAGCACCATCAGGCCCTATTGCCTTTATTTGCTCAAAATATACTTTTTGGTTTTTTACCAACCCATTTATTAAGTTAAGCTGTTTTTTAGTAAACTCTGAAGAATTTGAGATTTCTTCAACAACTGTATGTGTACTTGGTACAGTTGTAGACATTACAAAAGAAACAATTCGAAACCTAAGGTCAAAGTCGAAATTCTTCATTGTAGCATTTAAACCTTTATATTGCTCCATAACTTCCTTCTTTATTGGGCCACTTAAATGGTCTCCTAATGCCGCCTGAGGATCAGGTACTCGTTTTACTCTGAACTCATAGCCGCCAACAGTTTCATCTTTAGCATAAACAGATATGTAACAATTTCCTGGTCTTATTGGATTAACGATATAGTTACCATTTTCCCCACGAATTTTTCCATTTGTTACACTAACCTTTATTTCATCAGTTTTGTATTCAGAAACAGCAATTGAAACTGGATTGTCAACTCCAAGATATAAAACATTCATTTTTGTTGGTGCTACTACAGCTAGTGGCTTTTCACTATTCTGTTTTATTTTTGTTGGTGCTACTGTAGCTACAGGTTCAATACTATTTTGTTTTTTTTGCCCGTTTACACAGGAAATGCCAAGGAAAAGAATTGCGGCAATTGGGACTACAGTAAGTAATCGAAGTCCGATTTTTTGTTTAAATTTGTTTTTAGTCATCATAACTATTCTTTTTTTAATTAATGAATGGTTAAAGCCGGAGGAAAGGGTCAGAAGCTTTTCTTCGGCTATTTGGTTTATAAGAAGTGTTTGGTACTCTATTTTATTAATTCCAGTATCTATAACTCCCTTATCTGCAATAAATTCATGATTTTGTTTTATTGCTTTCGAAAGAAACCATACTATTGGGTTGAACCAGAAAACAATTTTAAGTAACTCAGCAATTAGTATGTCGAGTGTATGAAATTGGTCCGTGTGAACCTTTTCATGAAGAACTATATTATTAGACTCCTCTGTGATAATAGAACTATTAATAAATATCCAGCTAAAAAAAGAGAATGGGCTCTTTACTTTTTCAGAATGGTAGAAGGTAATATTGTGATAGCTCTCTTTATTAGAAAAGTATTTTAATCTGAAAACCCTTATTATATCTCGTACCAATATTATAAAGAGAAGTAGGGCTATAGATAAATATAAGGTTGTAATAATACTCAACACCCCAATTTTATTGCTTTGCTCAATGGTTTGCTGGTTGTCTAGTGGTTTATTTATTATGTGGTTTTTATTTACTGTTTGCAATTCATTTGTTTGAGGCAATTGTATTACCATTTTCTGAACTGGTCTTACCGGAATTATGTTCAATTCATATTTTTGGAACGGGAGGAAAACCGAGACTAATATTGAAATAACAAGGAAATACCTGATAGTTTGAAAAGCATATGTTTTCTGCAAGATAAGTACATAGAAGGCATAGAATACAGCTAAACAAATTGATGACAAAATCGCGTACAAAAGTATTGCTTCCATAATTACAAGCTTTGTTTCTTAATTTCAAATTCAATTATGTTTTTAATTTCTTCTAACTCTTGCAGACTTACATCTTTCTTTTCCTGAACAAAAAATGATACTGCCTGGTTAAGAGAACTGTTAAAGAGGCTTTTAAAGTAGTCTTTGAATACAAACTTTGTGTATTCTTTTTTTTCTATTATTGGATAGTAAACATTTGTTTTACCAAAGGTTTTGTGACTAATATAACCTTTGTTCTCTAAAACCTTTATTACTGTTGCTACAGTATTGTAGGCAGGTTTGGGGTCAGGTATTTTTGCCAATACATCAGATACCGCACCTTCATTAATTTCCCATATTACTTTGAGAATATCTTCTTGAGCCTTGGTTATTTCTTTCATTGAATTGTTTTAATACAAAACTACAACTATAACGTGTTAATAACAACTATAATTGTAGTATATATTTCAATAAAATACTAAAGCTCAGTTAAACAGTGTTTTATGACTTTAATTTAAAATGATTCCAGATAAGTTTATAGTAGAAAGCACTATAGAATAAATATTAAATTGAACTTTCAAAGAGCTTAACTAATTCTATATAAAGAGGCTTTTTATCATCAGAAATATCTGATATGCTATCGACAAGGTACTTTTTGCAAGCTTGAATGTCATCGAGCGATGTATTATGAATCCATTCTTCTATAACAGTAAATGCTTCAATAGAGGTTACATAGTCTCCTGTCACAAATTTTTCCGCAAATGTTTGTAGGTGTTGGCTATAGTCCAGGCCGGATTGCCAACAGCTTGTCAAAAGTCTGGTAATAAATTTTGGTGATTTCTCTGAGTTTATTTCCGTAATAACATAGTCGACACATTCTTTTTCTTTTAGCTGTCCCAACATTTGAAAAACCTCTTCATGCACTTGTTGATTTGGGTTTTCTTTTACAAGTTGAAATAGTAGGGGAAGTATGTATGCATGTCCTGTTTTTCGTATATCTTTTAGGGTTTCAAGAATTTCTTTTGTCTCTTTAGCTTGTAATCTTTCTTCAATCTCTTTGTAATATTTATCTTTCTTTTCCATTTTCAGATTAATAAAAATTAGTAGTTATTTCAATTTAATTTGTAGAATTTGTTTTGTTGATTCTGTTATTTTAAATCTGTCATCTGTCCGGTATCCTAAAACCCATATTATATCATCTCCTGATGTAATTATCCAGGTTTCCTTTTTGTCAAGAAGCGATAGCTTTTTATCTGTGAAGAAATCACTTAGTTTTTTCTTTCCTTTCATACCAAAAGGGTAGAAGTAATCTCCCATTTTCCACCTACGTAAAATTAAAGGATAGGAAAGTTTGTCTGCATCAAAAGTACCAACGGAGCTATCTTTACATGGAATAAAAGCAGTACTTGCTTTAATTTTTGAGAAAGAAAGCTTTACAGGATCTGTTATTTCTGTATCATTTTCTTCAATTTTGAAAACCTCAGTAGTTTGTTCTGTAAGCTTATAAATAATAAGGTGTTTTCTATCTATTATTAGCTGGTGTGTACCTGAATAAAATATTTTGCCGGCTTGTTTATTCAATGAATCAATTATTCCGTTAGCATGCTCGTAATTAAATCCGAAAGGAGAGATTAACTCGAATAATACAGGAGGAGTAATTTTTTGTTCAATTAAAAGTTCAATGTTTATTAATGTTTTCCCCGTATCAGTATCAATGAGTTTTTCAGAAAGCTCTTCCAAATGGATACTATAGATATTTTCAGCAGCTTTCAAAACTTCAGTTGTATGAGTAACAGTATTCAGGAAAGATGGATTTAGCTTTTCTAATTCAGGTATGATATTATGTCTAATGGCATTTCGCATGTATTTTGTGTCGGAATTGCTCGAATCTTCCCGAAATGATATACCACTTGTTTTGCTGAATAATTCAATATCAGAACGCTTCGCAAACAATAGTGGACGAATTACTTTTCCGTGTTTTGCTTTAATTCCTGTTAATCCCTTTATGCCAGTTCCTCTGGTTAGATTTATAAGGAGGGTTTCAGCAACATCATTCAGGTTGTGAGCGGTGGCTATTTTTGTATAGTTATTTTTTTGAGCTAGTTCTTCAAACCAGGTATATCTAAGTTCTCTTGCAGCCATCTGAATAGATATCTTGTTGTTTTCAGCAAAGCCTTTGGTATCAAACTTTTTTGTGTGAAGTATAAGACCTTTTTTTTGCGCAAACTTCTCTATAAATTCTTGATCGCCTTCCGATTCAGTGCCTCGTAACTGGAAATTACAATGGGCTATTCCAAAACAGTATCCTGCTTCAATAAATAAGCTAAGCATTGTCATAGAATCAATTCCACCACTAACTGTAAGTAGAATTTTTTCTTTCGGCTCAAACAGCTTTTCTGTTTTAATATATTCTGTGAATTGCTTTAACATTTACTTTTTGCTTAGTAGTTCAGTAATTGCAGAGGCTTTTATGAGGCATTCTTCATATTCTTGCTCAGCATCGGACAAAAATGTTATTGCCCCACCAACCATATATGAAAGATAATGATTTTCGGAATTGTATTGCAAACTTCGAATTACCACATTAAAGTCAAAGTCTTTTTTTGGGCTTATGTAACCAATAGCTCCTGAATATAATCCTCTTTTGGTAGTTTCATATTTTTCGGCAAGTTTCATGGCACTTATTTTAGGCGCACCAGTCATTGAGCCCATAGGGAAGGTTACTTTTATTATTTCATTCAGTTTGTTTGTGTTGGTTTCAGCGGAAATTGTAGAAATCATTTGGTGAACTTGCTTAAAACTATAAACTCCACAAAGCTCTTCAACTTTAACTGAGTTTTTTACAGCAATTCTTGAAAGATCGTTTCGCACAAGGTCTACAATCATTATGTTTTCAGCCTTTTCTTTAGTGGTGTTTTTTAAGTATTGTATTAACTTATGGTCTAGTTCAGGTGTGTCACCTCTTTTGGTAGTTCCCTTAATGGGTTGAGATACAATTTTGTTTCCGGTTTTCTTTAAGTATCGTTCAGGACTTGCTGATAAAACAAATTTATTTCTTAGCCGGAAAAAACTGGAAAAAGGAGTGGGAGAAATTTCATTTAAACGAGAATAAGCTGAAAAAGCATCAAAGGGTGTTTGAGAAAAGAATTCCTGACAAAAGTTTACCTCGTATATATCTCCTCGCAAAATATGAGCTCTAAGCTTTTCGACCTGGTCAAGGTATTCTTGCTTACTCAATCTTGCTTCCAGTGTAGTATCTGTACCTTTAAATTCTGAAACTCTCTTTGTCTGGGTAATATCCTTCCATACATTTTTAGGACTGTGATGAGAAGCATCAGAAATTTGAATTTCAATTTTTTTATTGCCAAGAAAAATAAGGATTTCCGGCGAAAAGAAATAAAAATCTGGCCAACCAAACTTGTCAATGTTATCTGATTGTAGATCTTCAATATGGTTTTTTAAATCGTAAGATAAATAGCCAAAATGCCAATTCTGCTTTGCATCAAGAAAATGGTCTAAGTCATCAAGCGAATTACCATTTTCCGACGATATTTCACTTTTACACCCAGCAGCAATAATTATGTTATAGTCCTGATATGAGAATTTATGAGAAGGATAGGTTTTTGTATGACTGTCAAGGATACAGCAGATATCGAAATTTCTTAACCAGCTAAAAAGCTTTAGCTTAATTTCGTCGTGGTTTTCAATTTGAAACGTTTCCTGACCATTCATGCCGCAAAAATAAATTCTTTCTTTGTTATTCGATACTTTGGGGCATAAAAAAAGCACCTCAAAAATGAGGTGCTTAAATAGTTGTTAGATTTTAATATTTTATTTTTCAGATAAGAAGCTTGCAATTCCTTCTTGAGTTGCCTGAAGGCCTTTGTCTCCTTTGTGCCAGTCGGCAGGACAAACTTCACCATTTTCTTCGAAAAACTGAAGAGCATCAACCATGCGAATAGCTTCATCAACACTTCTACCTAAAGGCATGTCGTTTACTACCTGATGACGTACAACTCCTTCTTTATCAATTAAAAATAGTCCTCTGTATGTTTGAGGAATACCTTTAAAAGAAGCTTCGCCATTCTCGGTATAATCCCATTCACCTGCCAAAACATCGTAGTTTTCAGCAATGGTTTTAGCCTGATCGGCAACTAGTGGGTATTTTACTCCTTTAATCCCGCCATCTTTAAGATCTGTTTGAAGCCACTTCCAGTGTGAGAATTCGGAATCAACTGAACAGCCAACAACTTCAACATTACGACTTTCAAATTCACCCATTTTTTCCTGAAATGCAAGAATTTCTGTAGGGCAAACAAAAGTAAAGTCAGCAGGGTAGAAGTAGAATATTACATACTTCTTACCAATGTATTGTTCTAAAGAAAAGTTTTCAACTACTGTGCCTCCGTTAGTAACTGCGGGTGCATTAAAAACTGGTGCTTTTTTTCCAACTAAAACAGCCATAAATTTGTATTTTTTTAAAATTAATATTAGTGTTTTATAATAACTCTTTAACAGGGATTAGAGGAAAATGTTTACGTAAAATAAAGTTTTTTTGAGTAGAAATCAAAAAGTACTAATATTCAATAATTTCAGGCTTCTTTTTTGCAAAATTGGAAATTTGTTTTTCTGAAACTCCGCTGAATTCAATAAAATGCATGGAATCTTTTGGTAAATCACTTTCAAAGGGAAAGAAACTAAGTCGTATCTGAATTGTATTAAAAACCAAACGTTCATTTCTGATTCTTACACCTAAGCCAACACTTGAAAATACAGGATTGTCAAGTAATACATTGTCTTTGTAGTTTATAGTTCCAACATCCAGGAAAGCGAAATAAACAAATCTGAATCCAACTAAGTAATGAGGCGAATAATAAACAAGCTCAGAATTAAAGTAAAACTTTTTATTTCCTTTTAATTGCAGATAGTCCAAACCTCTGATTCCTTCATTTCTAAAAATTGAAACATATTCATCCTTGAATCGATTAAATCCCTGAGAATATTCCAGTTTGGTGATATGCCTAAAACTATGTCTGCTACTACCAAACAAAGGTGAAATGTGCAATAGATTATATTTGAATGAACCTTGTTCCGGATGGTTGTCAAAGAAACTTCCGAATTCAAATGTGTTTGCTAAATAGCCAAAACTCTTCAAGTATTTTGAAAAAGAAAAAGAGGAACCAAAATAATAGCGTTTCGTAAACTCATCGGATTCTATACCTCCAGTTATTTTCAAGAGTGCTCCTAAAGGTAAATCTTCAGTTTTTCCAAAGCCATATACGAGTCGTGTGTTGTAAAAACCTTGCCGTGCTAGTCCAATTGAGCCTAAAATAATTTTACGATTGTGAAATTGGTATAAGAAGTTCTCTTCTACTTCAGGGCGTATCAAATAATTATAATTCATACCCCGTATGGTAGCAAAGAATGTGTTTCTGAGTTTATTATTCTGGTAGGCTTTTATTAAGATTGAATAACCTGCCCAAGCATCGTAGAATTCAAGATCAGATTTAACATCCTGATAAACAGTATCAATTGTTCTATAATCAGCAATATTGTAATTCTTTTCGTAACCCAGACCACCACCAAACTTTATCGATGGTATAATAAAATCTCTGTCTAAATGAACCTTTGTAGTTATTAAGTTCCAGGAATCTTCATAAAAAAGTTTTAAGAAGGTAAAAGTATTACCAACGTTTGGTATAGAATACTCTGCTTTATAACCATAGTTGGTTTCAAGCTTTGGGTCTGAGTTGTAGTAAGCAGTATATTTAAGCTGATGTCCTAAACCAAGCATATTGTTACTCCATAAACTTACATTTCCATATATGTAATCAAATACTTCACCACTTACACCAATTGGCCAAACATCTTTTGTAACAATTTTTATGTCTACTAAATCAGGATTTCCCTCTACTGGAACAATATATATTCTAGCATCATGTATGCTTGGTATGGTTCTAAAAATGCGCTCGTTGTCAGCAAATAGATAGGGATCAACATGTTCGCCTTCTTCAAAAAACAGATAGGTTTTTAATGATGATTTATGTGTTGAAATATGTAGGGAGTTTCCTAAATTCTGCAACCAGTTTTGCTCTTTGGGTGTTGTATCAAGCACATTTGGACCGAAAATGTCTAATTGCTTTATTTCGATAGCTCGAATTTCTTTTCCTTTAAAAAGTTCGAAGTATTCAGTACGATCATATCCATTCGGTGGTTGACTTGTTTGTTGATCTCTGGAATCAATAACTAATAGGCGGTGTAGTTGTCTGCTCCAGCTTTTTTGATCAGCCCTGACTTTAAGTGAATCAAAGAAATTATCTTTTTTAACATCTTTAAGTTCCTGAAGATCAGTACGTGGTGTAGTAACGTAAATTTTGCCTTCTTTAGGCATAAATTCAGAATCATCGAAATAACTAGAATCGGCAATCTGACCAATTAAATTCAAGCAATTAATGGTGGAAAAAAAAAAGAATGTTATTAAAAATGCTCTCAAAATCAATAATTGTTTCTGAATTTAGAATCCAATTTTTAATCCAAAAGAAAAAGTTGATTCGACCTTTTCAAATAATGATTTATGTATGGAGTTAAAGGTTGCTGATTCGGGTTGAGAAATATGCTTTTTTAGTAATTCAATCGTAAAACTATCCTCTAGTTTTCTGGTTATCTCATTAGAGAATAAAAATACAAGGTCGTTTTTGCTAAAACGCATTAATTGATTCCCTTGTGTGTTCATTACGAAATGCTTTGATGAGTTTTCTGAATTTTCTGAGTTTTTGTTAGGTAGAACAAATACAGGTTTATTAAAGCCGGTTCCGCTAATTGAATCCTGCCCGTTTATTACTATTACCATGAACCACCAAGGATGTTTTTCCTGATCAAAGAAACCAGATGATTTCATTTTTGATTGAATGAAATTTGAAATGTTTGATGGATCTGAAGACATATTTCCTGAACAATTCCATAGCCACATACTTATCAAACAATTCTTAAAATTGGTATTTTCATTGGGCGTTTCAGGTCCGAAAAACGCTATAAATTCGTAATTTGCGTTTTTATGGGTCCACTGACCAAGAATAGATAAATGTTCGGTTTTCAAAAAAGAGAATTCAAGAGGTCCTGTGAAATTTTCAATAACGTTATTAGGGCTTAAAATCTCAGTAACAAGTGAATCAACTATTGAATCATTCTTTTGGGGTTTTTCGCCTGTTTTAGTAATTTCTTCTTGAGGAATTGTATTGATTGTGGAAGTATTGTTTTTTACTTTATTGATTACTTCAATTCGATCAAATGGTTTTGTAATATAATCAACAGCACCTGCTTCTAATCCTTTTATTCTTGAGTCCCGGTCTTCCAGGGCTGTTACCATTATTACAGGAATGTTCTTGGTTTCCAGAACTTCTTTCATTTTTTTTACAGTCATGTAACCATCCATTCCTGGCATCATAACATCCATTAACACCAAATTTGGTAAATTGGTTTGCGCTATCTCAATAGCTTCATTCCCGTTTTCAGCTAAAAAAATTTCATATCCTTCTGGAAGAAGTACTGCTTGTAAAAGTTGTCGGCCAAAAGGTTCATCATCAACTATTAATATTTTAGTCTTTGCCATAGAGAATAATAGTACTTGATTAGAATATAAAAATAGTTAAATTTTACTTCATACCCCATATGTTTATAATACACATTGTTTTTTTGGAAAATAAGAATTAAGTTAACAATGCATTACCACAATAGATCGGTAGATTTTTTAGATTTTAATGGAGAAAAGAGCTCAACCATCTGATTAATAATCATTTAGATGGGCAGGTGTTTTTTTATGTACTCGCAATCCATTATATATAAATATACAGAAGTATTAATATATCAATAAGTTTTAATATTATACAGACAATTAAGTGAATGTTGATTAAATTTAATGATGATTGAAAGGTGAAGGCTAGTCAAACACCTTGCTAATATACTATTTCGTAGGAGAAGTAGCATATATCAATAATAATTTTAGAGATAATATTAGAAAATCAATTTATAAAACACATATTTTCTAATGAAAGAATCAGTACTTAAATCCTTAATGCGGTTGTTTGCTATTGTGTCTCAAGTTCATAGCATTGAGGAAACAAGTACCTCTAAACTAATTATAGAAAAATACTTAAAAATTAATGTCAGGAAAGATAAGCTTAATCAATTCCTGATAATGTATGATTTTTACCACAATAGTTTACGCGAAAGGGAAATTAAAACTGGCAACAAACAACTGTCTTTGTTCTCAGTAAAGGCAGTAATTATTTGTGAACAGATTAATAAAGAGCTTGATAAAAATCAAAAAATATTCATTCTCACTCATATTCTGGAAATTCTTTATTCTACCGGCTCAAAGAAAGAGGAGGATATTGATTTTGTTAAAACAATATCTTTCGCTTTCAAGATAGATGAAAAGTTGTTTTACGATTGTTTATCATTTGTGTTTGATGATCTGGATAGTATTAAGCAAAAGCATAATATTCTAATTCTCAATAGTCAGGGACCAAAGGGCAGTTTTAAGCATATTTTCAGAGACTTCCTGAGTGGTCGAGTAGTGTTTTTTTATATCGAAAATGCTGATATTTGTCTTTTCAGACACAATGGCAAAGACGATCAGCTATATTATAACGATCAGAAAATAGAATTACTTACAACTTATATTTTTGAAGAAGGAGGAATAATTAAGAGTCCCTTAATGGGAGACATATTTTATAGTGACGTTCTAAAAGTATTTCTGCATGAGAGTTCTTTAAATAAAGTATATTTTGTTGCAGAAAATATTTCTTATAAGTTCCCTAATTCAGACGCAGGAATAAGACCTTTCGTATTTAGTGAAGAATCGGGGCAGTTAGTGGGGGTAATGGGAAACAGTGGTGTTGGAAAATCGACTTTATTAAACCTTTTAAATGGAAGTCTTAAACCTAACACCGGGCGTATTCTAATAAATGGGTATGATATTAATACTGAGGAAGAAGAAATCCGGGGAATTATTGGGTTCATACCTCAGGATGATATGCTAATTGAGGAGCTTACTGTTTTTCAAAACCTGTATTATAGTGCTCGCTTATGTTTTAGAGATTTAAGCAAAGAAAGAGTTGTACAACGGGTAACCCGACTATTAAACGATATTGGCTTATCAGAAGCCAAAAACCTTAAGGTTGGAAGTCCTCTCAATAAATTTATATCAGGCGGTCAAAGAAAGCGGTTAAATATTGCACTTGAGCTTATTAGGGAGCCAAGTATCTTATTTGTTGATGAGCCAACTTCAGGTCTGTCGTCTACTGATTCTGAAATGGTTGTTGATTTGCTTAAAAAGCAAAGTCTAAAGGGAAAGCTTGTGGTTGTTAATATTCATCAACCTTCAAGTGATATATTTAAAAAATTCGACAGATTACTTTTACTCGATACTGGTGGGAGAGTGGTATTTCAAGGCAATCCCTTAAATTCATTGGTTTATCTGAAAACTTTTAAACAGCAAGTAAATGCTGATGAAGGAGAGTGTTCAAACTGTGGAAACATTAATCCAGAACAAATTCTTCAAATTATTGAATCAAGAAATGTAAATGATTATGGAGAATACACAGCAGATAGACAGGTTTCTTCAGAAGAATGGTATGAAAATTACATAAAAAGACAGGAGAATGAGTTTGGGAAGACAATAAATATTAAAATAGATTTACCCAAAATTGAGTTTAGACCTCAAAATCGTATAAACCAGTTCAAGATTTTTGGAATAAGGAACTTGTTGTCAAAATTGTCTGACCATCAATATATTCTAATTAATCTTTTTGAAGCCCCAGTTTTAGCACTTATTTTAGGCTGGTTTACAAAGTATAATGCTGGAACAGCAGAGAATCCATCTGCATATGTATTTAGTCAGAATTCAAATCTCCCGGTTTTTATTTTTATGTCGGTGGTTGTTGCAATATTTTTAGGTTTAATGGTTAGTGCCCAAGAGATTATTCGTGATGGCAAACTATTAAGAAGAGAGGCTTTTTTGCAACTTAATCGGAAAAGTTATTATAATTCAAAAGTGTTTTACCTTGCTATTGTACTGGCTTTTCAAATGTTCTTATTCGTTTTGGTTGGGAATACAATACTTGAAATTAAAGGCATGTATTTTCATTACTGGCTTATGCTCTGGATAACCTCCCTGGTTGCTGGATTATTAGGGTTAAATCTGTCTTCATCATTTAAATCGATTGTAGCTATTTACATTTTTATACCTATACTAATTGTACCTCAAATACTTCTTGGAGGGGCGATGATTCCATTCAATAAGCTAAATTCAAAACTGACCGGACCAATTTATGTCCCGATTGCAGGAGATGTAATGCCAACAAGATGGGCTTACGAGGGAATTGCCGTTTTTCAGTTTACAGAGAATAAATATCAAAAAGAGTTTTATTTCTTAGATCAAAAAGTAAGTGAAGCATCATACAGACAGAATTATCTGATTCCAGAAATTGACGCCCTATTTAGTGAGGTTAAAAAAGGAATAATGCATAATTCAAAAGACACAAAAGTTGACCAAACGCTTATAGAACTATCGAATAGCATTCAAAAATTGTCTTCTTTTTTTCCAAATTGCAGAAATATTTTCTCTCAGAGGGACTTTGAAAACTTCAATATATCTCTTTCTTTAAAAATTGAGGATTATCTTCAATGTGCCAGGAAATCAAGTAACATTGCATTGGACAAAGCAATTACAGAAAGAGACAACCGAATTTTTGAATTAGAAAAGGAATTAGGTAGTTTATCTGAATTAGTTAAATTAAAAACGCTGTATAGCAACGATCAATTGACCGAATTGGTAACCAATCAAAACGAAGTAGAAAAGATCATGAGGCTTGATGGAGAACTCGTGCAGATAGGAGATCCGATTTATAACTTCCCTGATATAAAAAACGGGCGTAGTCACTTTTTTTCTGCTTATAAACGTATCGGAGATTCTTATATCGGAACTTTTTGGTTTAATCTGATAGCATTATTTTTCTTTCTTTTACTTTTTTACATATTATTATTGTATGAAATATTTCAAAAAGCTAGCTTAGTAATAAATAAGAAAAATATTAACTGGGTCATAAATAGTTCTAGAAATCGAATTTTGAATCTATTTAAAACAGTTTTAAAATGATTTTATATTGAAAAAGCAATTGTTATTGGTTTTATTTAAACAAACTAAACGCATGAAAAACATTGTAAAATTGTTTCTTTTTGCCATAATAGTTACTTCCATTGGATGTAAACAAGTTGGACAAGAAACCAAAAGTTCAGATAGCTCTATGTCGGGAGAATCTGAAATAGGCTTTGGACAAGAAGAATTCGAAGAAGTATATCATCGATTTCCATCACCTGAAGAAATGTTGACGATTCTTCAAAAAGATAATCTTGTGTATAATGGCGAGATAACAAATGATCCTGAAAAAACGGCAGATTATCTTGATTCTAAATCCCAAGCATTGAATGTTGGAATTTATTCAGCTGATTTGGCTTATCTAACATTATTTAAACGACATCAGGAATCAACAAGTTATTTTCAAGCAATTTATAACTTAAGTACTGAATTAAGAATATCAGCTGCCTTTGATATGGAACTTCTGAGGAGAGTGCAGCGAAATATGGCAAACCCAGACTCATTGGAGACTCTTACAGCCTATGCTTTTACTAAGATTTCTAACTATTTGGTTTTAAATGATAAGGAAAAAACATTTGCGATAATTTCCATTGGAGGTTTTGTTGAGGCACTCTATCTCTCATTCAATTTTGCCGACGATTTTTCTGAAAACAATGTTATTATTCAAAGAATAGCTGATCAGAAACTAGTACTTGAAAATATAGTAAACTACTCTCGTCCTTATATGGATGATCCTGCAATGATTGGTGCTCTTGAGGCGATTATGCCTATTAGGAAGGTGTATAATAAAATAGTTTCAGTTCCTGGAGAAACAAATGTTACTAAAGATGAAAATGGAAAGATAATAATTTCCGGAGGGAATAAAATTACAATTACCAAGGAACTATACGAGGAGCTAAACGAGGCTACTATTCAAGTTAGAAAAGATATAACTCAAAACTAATCTAAAGCTATCATGAAGAATATTCTATTATACATATTTCTATTACTAGGTGTTTCTGCTTTGTATAGCCAGGATTGTACTGGTTATCATCAATATCATTGTACTTATGCAGATTATTCATTTTTTTATAGCAGACAATCGAAAAGTGCATTGTTCAAAAGAGGACAAACAAGCGAAATGAAAATAATTGTTTACGGGGGTGAGGACTACTATGTAAGTGTGTGTGCACACCGTAAGTTTGGAGATATTAGATTTAGGTTATTGGAAGATAATGAAGCACGAACAGTAATCTATGATAATTCTAAGGATGATTTTTCTAATTCAATTATTTTCTCAAATGAAACTACAAGGAACTTAATAATTGAAGTTTCAGTTCCTCCCGGAAAGCAAACCGAAACAGACAGACGATGTGTGGGAGTGATATTGCAATTCAGGAAAGAAGAATAAAAAAAAGAAATGTCTCAAAAGTCTAATTTATAGTCAACCAAAATTATAATGCAGAATATATTTTCCTTAATTTATTACAGGTATTTCGCATTAGTTCAATTTGACACTAATATAATAAATTAGACTTTTGAAACCCTTTAGGTTAGTCAGTCTTATAAACCTAATTGCTCAGGCCCTTGGTTAAATATTATATCAACCGGAATGTTTTTCTCATTTATTTTAGCAAGGTCAGCCTTTAGTTCATCGGTTATTTTACCATATTTCTCAATCATAGCAATAGCTGCTTCATAATTACCATCGCCTTGAATAACAAGTATTTCGTTTGCAAGACTATTTGATGCAGCTTTCATTTTCTCAAAATTAACAGTATATATTCCATCATCGCTTCTAGAAAAAGCTTCTTTTTCTTTAAAATAATTATATCGAATAAGATTAGCTACACCGTGAGCACTGGAAGCACCAAAACGTATAGAACGGAATAATCCGGCTGTAAAAGTAACGTAGTTATTTCTTGTATCAGTTTCTAATTCACCCATGTCAACTAATTGGTCAATCATGAATAAGCCAAGAATATCAGCCTTTCCCTCTTCTAAAGAACTGGCTTTATCTTTAATGGCTTTTCTTACAGAGGTTCCATCAGCAATTGTATGGTGAACACCAAGACCATGAGCAACTTCGTGAAACATTGTATTTTCAAAGAAAGCATCGAACTTAACATACTTGCGTTGTTCCGGGCTAATAACTTGTTCTGAAATTGGAACTAGAATTTTATCGAATTTGGCTTGCATCGCATTTTTTAATTGAAGTCTGCGACTTCCTTTTTGCTTGTGTACTTCGGGATCGTTTGGAAGGTTAATAGCTATTGTTTTACTTCCAGCGTTACAGTCTCCTGCATAAAACACAACATCGTATGCTCCAAGGTCTGAATTTGCTCCAGGAGTTTCACTTTTGTATTTTTCTTCAACAGGCAAATTTTTCTGAAGTTCAGGAAGTAATCCTGCAAACCTCTCTAATTTAGCAGACCATTCCTTATCTTTCAGCAGAATGTAAGATTCAAAAGAAGCTTTGTACCCGTAAAGTTGATCTTCATAATTTTCTATAGGTCCAACTACAAAATCTATTCTATTAGTTTTCATATCCATCCAGGCAAGGTCACTGGCAAGATAGTTGCCACTAAGAAGAGCTTCTGCGCGCAATTCAAGATATGTTTTAAATCCTTCGTCTTCAGCTAGGGAAGCAGCTTTCTTAATAAGTTCAGCAGCTTTAGATATCTCTACATTAAAGGCAACATGATAAGGAATTGATTCAAGATTTCCTTCTTCGTTACGCTTAATTATTGTATATAACGATGATTTATCTTCCGCTTCAAGTGCATCAAATTCTTCAGCAGTCATATCTGTTGGGTAGAATTGAGCACCCATAGGTTTTTTACTAATACCTTCAATGAATGGCACATTTCCACCAAGGCGTTCCCATGGACCATAATTAATCTTAATGAAATCTTTTGTAGCCTTATCGTCTGATAGAGCTAAAGCTTCTGCTTTATCACCGAAGGCTTGTTTCCAAAAAAGGCCATCCATAATTTCAGCAACTTCAAACAAGATGCTTAACATTTCTTTTTGGTTAGAACTTAAGTCCTCAATGTTACTTGTAAGAGTAAATTCAGCAAATTGATCAACTTTTTTTTGCATTTCAGATTTTGTTTCGGGAGTGCTAGAGGTGCATGACATCATAATAGAAAGTACAACTCCTAGCAATAAAGTGTTTTTCATAGTTATTTTTTTTAAAATCACTGAATTATAAAAGTAAATAAAACGCCGGAATAAAAATACTCCGGCGCTATGATAAATTTCATGATACTGTCTGCTAATAAGCTTTGGCAAAAAGCACACGTTGTGAAGATAGCTTTCCACTAAAGATACATTTACCTTCCTCTTTTTTATTATCAATGGGAATACATCTGATAGTAGCTTTAGTGGCATCTTTAATTGCCAGCTCAGTTTCTGAAGTTCCATCCCAATGGGCCGAAACAAAGCCTCCCTTTTCAATTAATTCTTTAAATTCATCAAAATTGTTGGCTTCACGTGTGTTTTCTTCACGGTATTTGAAGGCCTTATCATATATGTTAGTCTGAATCTCCTCAAGTAATTTTTCTATATGCTCTTCAATGTTTTCGGTATTAATAACTTCTTTTGTAAGCGTGTCACGGCGAGCAACCTCAACTGTTCCATTCTCAAGATCCCGAGGACCCATGGCAATTCTAACAGGGAATCCTTTTAACTCATACTCGGCAAATTTCCAACCTGGTTTATGTGTATCTCTATCGTCGTACTTAACTATTATACCTTTTGCTTCCAGAGCCTTTTTTATTGCAAGAGCCTTTTCAGAAACTTGTTCCAGTTGTTCAGGATTTCTGTAAATAGGTATAATTACAACATGATAAGGAGCTAATTTTGGAGGTAAAACAAGTCCATTATCGTCGGAGTGAGCCATTATAAGAGCACCTATTAAACGTGTAGAAACACCCCATGAAGTAGCCCAAACATATTCCTGCTTTCCTTCTTTACTTGAATATTTAACATCAAAAGCTTTTGCAAAGTTCTGTCCGAGAAAATGAGAAGTGCCTGCTTGCAGTGCTTTCCCATCTTGCATAAGAGCTTCAATACAATACGTGTCAAGAGCTCCGGCAAAACGTTCATTCTCAGTTTTTATTCCTTTTATTACTGGAACAGCCATAAATTCTTCAGCAAAAGTTGCATAAACATCAAGCATTTTTTTCGTTTCTTCAATAGCCTCTTTTTCCGTTGCATGAGCTGTGTGACCTTCCTGCCATAAGAACTCAGCTGTTCTTAAAAATAACCTGGTGCGCATTTCCCAGCGAACAACATTTGCCCATTGATTGATTAGAATTGGAAGATCTCTATACGACTGTACCCAATTTTTATAAGTATTCCAGATTATTGTTTCTGATGTTGGTCTTATTATTAATTCTTCTTCCAGCTTGGCAGTTTCATCAACAACAACCCCCTTACCATCTTCAGCATTTTTTAAACGGTAATGTGTTACAACCGCACACTCTTTTGCAAATCCTTCAACATGATCGGCTTCTTTACTAAAAAAAGATTTTGGAATAAAAAGAGGAAAATAGGCGTTAACATGACCTGTGTCTTTAAACATCTTATCTAATGCAGCTTGCATTTTTTCCCAAATTGCATATCCATATGGCTTAATAACCATGCATCCTCGAACAGCAGAATTTTCTGCAAGATCTGCTTTGATTACCAAATCATTATACCATTGTGAATAGTTTTCTTCTCTGTTTGTTAATTCTTTCGCCATTTCTGTTTCTTTGGTACGGTATTTGTAACTTTCCTATAGTGAAAATTATCACGCAAAGTAAATAATAATTATTTATATATTCACCACAAAATAAATGGAGGTGAGACCATGAAAAATAAAATTCCATATCTATTGTTAGCAATCTTGATACTTTCTTCATGTTCTACAGCATTTCAGACCACTGGAGGTAATGATGATTTGTATTATAATCCACGAGAGGAAAAACTAGCAAAAGCTGAAGCAGAACTCGCTGCAAAGGAAGCTCGAATTAATGAGCTTGAGAACCAATTAGCTCAAATGGAGGAAAATCAGACAACAGAAAAAGTAAATGTCATTCCTTCGGAGCCCTCTACTTCTTCAGAAGATCAGGAAGCAGCTGTTGAAGAACAAGATACATTATATGATTACGCTGATGATTACGATGATGATTATTACTATGAAGATCAGGATTATGAATCTCGTATCCGAAGGTTTAGCGGCGATTGTAGTACTTGTGGCTATTACCCCTATAATTATAGACCATTTTATAGTATAGGATTTAATTATGGCTATAATCCTTATGGGGCTTCTTATGGGTGGTATCCAAGTTTAGGATGGAATAGCTATTATGGTTATTCGGGATGGAATGACCCGTATTACTACGGATATCCATCTTCATATTACTATTCATCTTTTTATAATTCATATTATCCTCATTATAGATATTATGGAGGTTATTATACTTCTGAAACATACAGAGCAAGGAACGTAGTGTATGGACGCAGATATTCTGCAAGTACAAATACCAGAACTCAGGCTCGCAGGTCTGATGTAGGTACAAGAACTTCTGCTCGTTCCAGTTTATATACAACTTCAGGAAGTGCAGGAAGTGCCACTTCGGTAAATCCAACTAGAAGTAGAGTAACAACTGTTAGTACCAGACCAAATACAACAACAAGAAGTGTGTCTTCTAGAAGTTCGGCAACAGCAAGGCCATCATCAGCTACTAGTACAAGTACGCAAAGAGTCTCAACAAATAGATCAACGTATACGAGACCTTCTGGTAACAGTTCATCCAGAACCAGTTATAGTAGACCAACTTCAAGTTATAGAACAGGAACAAGCTCCAGAAGTACAACCTACTCAAGGCCTAGTACAAGTAGCACACGCTCATCTTCTCCACGAAGCTCAAGTAGTTACACTCCTTCAAGATCGTCTAGTTCATCAACTCGTAGCTATACTCCTTCAAGATCATCAAGTTCTTCAAGCACTCATAGCTACACACCATCGCGTTCTTCTAGTTCATCTTCAAGTAGTTATTCTGGTTCGTCAAGTAGAAGTAGTAGCAGCAGTTCAAGTTCATCGCGTTCAAGTAGCAGCAGCTCTTCAAGTTCTAGTAGTAGAAGAAGGTAATTTAAATTAAATTCATCACAAAATGAAAAGATATTTATTTTCAATAGGATTGCTATTTGCAATTTTAGGCATAACTTCTGCCCAGTCACATGTTGATGCATTACGTTATTCTCAACAAACAACAGGTGGTACAGCTCGTTCGGTTGCTATGGGTGGAGCCTTTGGAGCCTTAGGTGGCGATTTTTCAACACTAAGTCAGAATCCTGCCGGGTTAGGATTATATCGTTCTTCTGAGTTTACATTCACTCCTGAATTTTATATTAATAATACTACAACAAGGTATTATGGAAATGAAGTTAAAGAAAATAAGTTCAACTTTAACATTAGTAATATGGGGTATGTTGCTAATTTCGAACAGGCCTCTGGACCACTAACATCTATAAATTTTGGAATAGGCTTTAATCGGTTGGCAAATTTTCATAGCAATTCGGTTATTAATGGAGATAATTTGTACTCAACATATGCCGATCATATGGCAGCTGATGCCAATCAATATGGGTTTGACGATTTTTCTTTTTTTTCATCAGCTTTGTTCTATGATGGAGGATTGATTTATAATCCAAGTGATGAGGATCCTAGCTTTGAAGATGTTTTTTATTCAGCTGACGATTATTTCAATATCACTGATTCAACAGTCGTTTTTAGACCAACAGAACAATATGTTATTAACCATGAAAGCGGCAAAATAAATGAATGGGCAATTTCGTTGGGATTTAATTTCTCAGACATTCTTTATATAGGAACAACATTAGGAATTCAGCCACTGTCGTATAAATCAGAAAAGAATTTTAAAGAATATGATGCTGCAGATCGCTCATATAATTATTTTAACTATAATCAAATCCTTAATGTTACCGGGACTGGATATACAGGCAAAATTGGAGCAATAGTAAGACCAATACCAATGCTCAGAATGGGGGTAGCATTTCATCTTCCTGTAAGATATAATATTAAAGAATCTTATAATACAAATCTAACTTCAAGATATGTTAGTGGAATCCTTTATCCACAAGACAATGACGGTTACCGTGTTGATGAGCTGCGAAGTGATTATTCAGTTACAACTCCTTATAAATTAATTGGTAGTGTAGGATTGGTGATTAGTAAATTTTTAATACTTAGTGGAGATATAGAGTACATTGATTATGCTTCTATGAGAATGAAGGGTGAAGGTTTTGATTTATCCGGTGAGAACGAACTTATTAGAGAAGTTTATACTCAGAATGTTAATTTGAAAACTGGTGCAGAAATGCGGTTAGGAAGCATCTATTTTAGAGGTGGTCTTGGATATTATGGAAGTCCTTTCGAAAAAGACGAAGAGAATGTTGATGCATTTAAATTTAGCTATTCAGGAGGAATTGGAGTTAGAAGTGATGAAATGTTTTTCGATATAGCTTTTCAATATACTAATTATGATGAAAGAACGTTTTTATATACGACAAATGATGAAAATGGAGTATATCGTGATAATCCGGTAAATTTTGATAACAAGAATATGAGGATTATGACTACCGTGGGATTCAAATTCTAAGTTTTTCCAATAATTATAATACCTAATTTTAAAGAAAAGGTGTCAATCATGGCACCTTTTTTTGCAGAGTTTAAAATTTTCCAATGCAAATTGAAATAAAAACATTTGAAGAGCTTTCTAAACTTGAATTATACGAGTTGTTGAAATTAAGAGCAGAAATATTTGTTGTTGAGCAAGACTGTGTTTATAATGATTTGGATGATCGGGATCAGTTTGGAATGCATGTGATAGGTAGAATTAATAATGAAATAGCTGCATATGCTAGGGTTTTGCCTGTAAACATTAGGTTTCAGGAAGTATCAATTGGTAGGGTGGTGGTTGCTTCAAAACATCGGGGTAGGTCTTTGGGGAAAAATATTATGCAGACTTGTATTAATTACGTTTGTTCTGATGGAAATAACGATAATATTCGAATAAGTGCTCAATGCTATCTGAAAAGGTTTTATTCTGAACTAGGATTTGAAGTTGTTTCTGAAGAATATCTAGAGGATAATATTCCACATATTGAAATGCTCTATAAGAGGAAATAAAAAAAGGACGCTTAGATAGCGTCCTCTTAAATTATTATAGCTTGTATGTATGTTATCCTACAAAATGATAGTGTGAGCCAAACCTGTCAAATGCAGCTTTATCTAATGATTCTCTGTGGTCAGGATGAGCAATAGAAATTATAAGCTTAGCACGTTCCTGCAAAGTTTTGCCATATAGATTTACTGCTCCGTACTCAGTTACCAGCCAGTGCATATTAGCTCTTGTTGTTACTACTCCAGAGCCTTCAATTAAAGTTGGAGATATTTTTGATAGTCCTTTGGCTGTGACAGATGGCATTGCAATTATTGGTTTACCACCTTCGGAATATCCTGCACCACGTATAAAATCAATTTGACCACCTACACCTGAATAATGCTTAATTCCAATAGAATCGGCACAAACTTGTCCGGTAATATCTACAGCAAGGGCTGAGTTAATGCCAGTAACTTTTTTGTTTATTCGAATAATATTTACGGAATTAGTGTGTCGAACATCCATCATAGCAACCATTGGGTTGTCATCGATAAAGTCGTATAGCTTTTGAGAGCCCATTAGAAACGAAGCCACACATTTGCCAATGTCAATTTGTTTTTTCTTGTTATTAACAACTCCGCTTTCAATTAAGGGTAACAATCCATCGGAAAACATTTCTGTATGAACTCCCAGGTCTTTATGATTTCCTAGTTCTGCTAACACAGCATTAGGAATACCTCCTATTCCCATTTGTAAACAGGCACCATCTTCAACAAGTTCTGCAACATTTTTACCAATTCCTCTTTCAATTTCTGAAATAGGTGGATTTTCATGTACATAGAGAGGTTCATCGCAGTCGACAAAGATGTCGATATCGCGCATATTAATTTGAGCATCTCCCCACGTTCTCGGAACATTTTTGTTAACTTGAGCAATTACTGTATCAGCTTTTTCAATAGCTGCAAGGGTAGCATCTACCGAAGTACCTAAAGATACATAGCCATGCTTGTCGGGTGTAGAAACTTGCACCATAGCAATATTTACATTCAGGTATCCTTCTCTGATTAGTTTTTGTGTTTCGCAAAGAAATACTGGAATGTAATCGGCATAACCAGCTTGTGTTTGCTTTCTAACATTTCCGCCAACAAAAAATGATTCCAGAAGAAAAGTACCTTCAAATTCAGGATCTGCATATGGAGCAGGACCTTCTGTATGTATGTGTTGTATTTTAACGTTCGAAAATTCTTTTCGACGACCACGCTCAACCATTGCCTTTATTAAACAATGTGGAGTCACAGCAACACTACTTAAGTGGATTCTATCGCCTGATTTAATTACTTTTACCGCCTCTTCAGGCGATACTGATTTATAATTCATATGTTTTATTTTAAATAATATCTTTAATTATAAGTTTATTAGCTCTAAGTGTCATATCAGTTCATTATTAGAAATAGATTCATTAGTAACATGAATATTTATTCCTAAATGAATTTTTTTTTAATATTGAATATTGGAATTGTTTTATCGATTTTATGGTATGCAAAGGTAGCTAATAAATTGATAATCTTTATTCCTAACTCCTTAACAAATGATGTTTGCAGAGGAATTTAAAATGATTATAAACAAATGCAGATGGAGTACCTTGGTATTTATTATTAAACCAGAGTTATGATTTAAACCCGCTAGAATAGTGACTGAATATATATACAAAGTTTTCGATTCTTTTTTTTACTACCAAAGAACCTAATAAAGGTATGGGGGCTGGTTTCTCTTGGTACTATAATACTATTTTGGAACATGAAGGACAGATTAAATTTAGTCGGATTTGTAAATGAGTTGTGTGTAGGTAAAGCTTAATTCTGATTATGCAACTTTGACTGGTTTTATCGTTTTAATATCAAATACGCTATGTTTTTTAACCAGATACTTTTGTTATTTCGGGTGTGAAATGCTTTTTCTACAGATATCAAGTGCCTGAGGACCCTCGTTGAACATTAAATCAATGAAACTTAAATTTGGGATAAAACCGTATTTTTCAGCAAATACCTGGAAATAGGGTTGCTGATTAAAGAACGCATCGGGCTTTTGCATCCTTTTCTTTGGATGAATTGAATTCCGATAATCGTATGGTAATGAGTCGTTCTGTTCGATGTACTTTTTTGAATGATAAATTTTTACATCAGTACCAATAGAATTAAAAATCTGGGTTAAAGCTTTATTATTAAAGTCGAATAGGTACTTTTCTTTGGATTCGTACAAATAAGCTAGTTCTGGCTCGAAAATTTCGAAGAATGGGGAGTTGCCATAGGCAGATTTTATTGTTCTCCAATGATCAACTGGCCACTTTGTATCGTATTCAATTAAAACATCTTTTGTTAAAGTTTTATTTCCATTGGGGCGAATAACAGGAATACTCAAATCTAGTGCACCATTTGATGCATATATTGTACATCTGTTTCTGTATGATTGTTTTAGATAGGTGTCATGTGATTCTATTATAACTTGTTTATGTAGCTGAAATTTCGAAAAGTACTGTATGTTGGGCAGGTATGAAGTGGATAAGATTGCCTCTTGTTCAATTAATTGCATGCTTACAATTTATTTATCATTCCTGCAAGGTAGCCTGCACCAAATCCATTATCAATATTCACAACTGATACACCGCTTGCACAACTGGTCAACATACCCAGTAAAGCAGCTAGTCCATTAAATGCAGCTCCGTATCCCACAGATGTTGGAACGGCAATTACGGGCTTATCAACCATACCACCAACAATACTTGGTAATGCCCCTTCCATTCCGGCTACTACTATAAGTACTCTGGCTTCGCGAATTTCCGAAACATGATCATAGAAACGATGAATGCCAGCCACTCCTACATCATAGTATCGTTTAACACTGTTGCCAAAAATTTCGGCTGTTATGGCAGCTTCTTCAGCAACCGGTAAATCACTTGTTCCGGCTGATATTAGGGCAATGTGGTTTTCTGACTTTTTTTCCTCAATTTTACGAACAGTTATTGTTCTTGCTAGTTGGTTGTAAACTGCTTCAGGACAAACTTTCTTTACGGCTTCAAAAGTTTTTTCATCTGCTCTAGTAGCTAGAATATTATTTTCCCGAGTATTCATGTAGGCAACTATATCGGCAACTTGCTGGTCAGTTTTTCCCTGGCAAAATATGACTTCCGGGTATCCGGTTCGAATTGTTCGATGGTTATCAACTTTTGCAAATCCAAGGTCTTTATATTCGAAGTCTTTAAGTTTTGCTAAAGCATTGTCAATATTTATGGTTCCTTCCTGAACCTGGCTCAATATAGATTTTAGAGATTCTTTATTCATAATCTAGCAAATTAAATTTGGGCATTATGCAAGTTAGATGCATCAATTACCTCCTTCATAACGTCTCGTAAAGGCACATTATGTTCTATAGAAGCCTTTTTGCATTGTTCGTATTCAGGTTTCAATTTTAGATCAATTCCATTTTGTCTTGCAACTTTAACTTCAATCTTTCCAAAGCGAGTATTTACTGTTCTTATTTCTCTTTCAAGCGAAGATTTTTCTACCTTATAACTTCTAATTCCCAGGGTTGTGCTTTCAGTAAATAATATATCTTTCATCTGATATTCATCCTTTGAGGAACACAGGACACTAAGAATAATTCCAGGTCTTGATTTTTTCATTATAATAGGATTTAGGAATACATCGTGTGCTCCTTCTTCAAATAGCCTATCCATTATAAATTCAAAGTGTTCGCCAGGCATATCGTCAATGTTGCATTCCAACATAGTTGCAAATTGTCTTGTATTTTCTTCATAGATGTCTGCTATATGAACTCTAAGTACATTAGGAATCTCGAAGTCCATATGTCCAATACCATAAGCAGTCTTGTTTATTTTAAACTCTGGAGTATCCGTAAATTCATCCACCAGACTAGCAAGAATTGCAGCTCCGGTAGGAGTTGTTGTCTCATGTTCGACGATGCCTAATTTTACAGGAATATCTTTTAATATTTCTGCGGTAGCAGGTGCCGGAACTGGAAATTTTCCATGGGCACAGTTCACAAATCCTCCACCGAGCTGAACAGATGAGCAAATAACTTTATCAGGTTTTAGGTAATGGAAACAAATTGCAGCCCCAACTATATCTACTATTGAATCTATAGCTCCAACCTCATGAAAGTGCACGTCGTCAACAGTTTTAGAATGTATTTTTGCTTCAGCAATGGCAACTTTTTCAAAAATATCAATACTTGTGTTTTTCACCTCTTGCTTCAGATCTGAGCTTAAAATTATTTTTTTAATTCTCTTATATGTTCTGTGTTCATCGTGATGGTGGTGTCCATGCCCATGCCCATGCGCATGACTGTGACCATGACCATGGCCATGGCTATGCTGATGGTCATCAGGTTTAACCGAAATCTTTGTGCCGGTGATGCCCATTTTAATAGAAGAATTGGCTTCAATGGAATAACCCATGATATCAAGTTTCTTAAGTTCTTCAACAAGATGTTCAACAGGAACTCCTAAATCAATCATAGCGGCAAGGTTCATATCGCCACTAATGCCGGAAAAACAATCGTAATATAAAATTTTCATAAGGTGAAATTAAAAGCTGTTGAAAATATTGAAATAGCTAATAACTTGCAAGTAAATTGCAAGTTAGTTTGAGTTAATTAAAAACCACTCTAAATAAAAATTTTAAGACTTTTTTACCAAATGGGTATTTGAAAAATGCTTAAATTGGGTGCAAACTAATGTGCATTTTTTTCAGAATTCTTTAAAAATAACAATAAATTATAGCCCATGAAACGAAGAGATTTTTTACTTAAATCGGTTGGAGCCTCAATAGCATCAACAGTAGCGTTGTCCTTAGGGGGAGTAAAAAAGGGTTTTGCATCCACTCTAAAGGTTGAAGGTGAAACAGATCTGGTAGTTATTAAAGGTGGAAAAGCTGATGCGATGTTTGAGAAAGCTATTGCTGAACTTGGAGGAATGAAAGCATATGTAAAGCCGGGGCAGACTGTAGTTGTTAAACCGAATATTGGCTGGGATTCACCTCCGGAACGAGCAGCAAATACTAACCCTGAACTTGTAGGAAAAATTGTTGAGCACTGTAAGGCTGCCGGAGCGAGCAAAGTTTATGTGTTTGATAATACTTGTGACGAATGGACCCGCTGCTATAAAAATAGTGGAATTGAAGCTGCAGTTAAGAAAGCTGGTGGGGAAATGGTTACTGGGAAAGACGAAGGAATGTATCGCGAGGTTGAAATAAAGCAGGGTAAATCGCTCAAAATAGCAAAAATACACAGACTTATTTTAGATTCTGATGTGTTTATTAATGTTCCGGTTCTGAAAAACCATGGAGGTGCAACAATGTCGCTATCTATGAAAAACATGATGGGAATAGTTTGGGATCGTGGATTTTGGCACAGGAATGATTTACACCAATGTATTGCTGACTTTGCAACTTATATAAAACCAGACCTGAATATTATTGATGGTTTTAATGTTATGAAGCGTAATGGCCCAAGAGGTGTTTCTGTCGACGATGTTGTAAACATGAAATATCAAATTATTACAAAAGATATGGTAGCTGCAGACACCGCCGCTGTGAAGGTCTTCGGAATTGATATTAGTAAAGTAAAACATATTGGAATTGCTGAGGAAATGGGGGTTGGAACAACCAATCTTGAAAGCCTCAATATTCAACGATTAAACGCTTAATGTAAAATGCAAAGATACTTTAAAAGGAGTAGGGTGATTCTAGCTCTACTTTTTCTTATTGCTTTATTAATAGCATGGTCCGATATTAAAGGTGGCTTATCTTCTACTTATTATAAATCGGTTCTATATTTACAGTTTATCCCCTCAATTATAAAATTCTTTACACCTGGAATAATTTTGTCGCTTGGCTTCATTATTATTCTTGTATTAACAATAATAGGCGGTAGGATTTATTGTTCGACAATTTGTCCGCTTGGTATACTTCAGGATGTTGTTATTTTTCTTAAACGGAAAATTAACAAGAAACAGCGAAATAGATTTAAAAAGGCATTTTCAATTCTTAGGTATTCATTTCTTGCCTTAGCAATTATTGGACTTTTTTTTAGTGGCTTGTTAACAATAAACTTGCTTGATCCATATGCGAATTTTGGAAGAATAGGCTCTCATATTTTTCAACCCATTGTACTAGGGGTAAATAATTTTGTTGCTAAAATTATTCCTTCGCTAGGCTTCCACCCCTTGGAATCAAGGCCATTTCATGTTTTGTCTTTTTCTTTGGCTTCAGGAGTATTACTTCTTGTTGTTTTAATGTCCTGGTTTCAGGGGCGGTTGTATTGTAATACAGTTTGTCCTGTTGGAACCTTTCTTGGATTAGTATCGAAGATTTCGATATTCAAAATAAGAATCAATAATTCTACCTGTACACAGTGTGGAAAGTGCCAGAGTGCCTGTAAGGCCAATTGCATAAATATTAAAACAATGCATGTAGATGAAAGTCGGTGTGTTAGTTGTTATAATTGTATTCCGGTTTGCGATGATAATTCTATTGGTTACCTGCATTCGAAAAAACTAGCTGCTATAAAAGAATCAAGAACTGATACTGGAAGAAGATTTTTTCTTGCTGCTACTGCAGGGTATTTGGCAGCAAAAGCAATGCCGGTGAAAGCTCAATATGGCGAAGAAGAATATAATGACAAAAGAGGGGGAAGCCAATTTGTTGACAGGGGAACTGTAGCTCCTCCCGGAGCGCAAAGTATTAAACATTTAAAGGACCGATGCGTTGCATGTCATTTATGTATTTCTTCTTGTCCAACAAAGGTACTTCAACCATCTACATTCGACTATGGTTTTACTGGTATGTTGTTACCCAAGATGAACTATCAGGTGAATTTTTGTAATTATGAATGCACAAAGTGTGGTGAAGTATGCCCGACAGGAGCGATTATTCATTTGCCTGTAGAAGAAAAGAAGCTTACCCAAATAGGTAAAGTGGAGTTAGATTTAAATCATTGCATTGTGGAATCGGAAGGAACAGCATGTGGTTCTTGTTCGGAACATTGTCCAACACAGGCCGTAAAAATGGTTCCATTTAAAGACTATCTTACTATTCCCGAGATAGATCAAAGTATTTGTATTGGTTGTGGAGCTTGTGAATATGCTTGCCCAGTAGTTGATCCGCATCCAGCAATTTACGTTGCTTCAAATGCTAAGCATGTTCTTTCAGAAAAGCCAAAAACTGAAAAGATTGAATACGAGGAAACAGAAGATTTCCCTTTTTAAGGAATCTATTTTTTTACACAAAGCTTAGTTCTTTTAGCTGATTCTTTGTACAATGCAAATTTATGTTAGAAATAGATATGTCGATGCTTTGACGAAATCAAACAAACAATCCAAAAACAACTTATCTCTTCTGATTGATTCAGAAATTTGAAAAAGTAGTTTTTGGATTGCATTATTAAGCTTTAACTCTAATTACTTAACCTTTCTAAACATTCGTTTAAATTGAATGTTTGCAGGGAACTTCTTGTCCTTATGCAGTGATAGCCAAATAAACTTAGGTTTTCCAATAATATGATCCTCCGGAACATATCCCCAGAATCTGGAATCAAGACTACTATGTCTATTATCACCCATCATCCAGTAATAATCCATTTTGAAAGTATAAGAATTGGCAATTTCACCATTTATGTAGATAGTGCTGTCTTTAACTTCAAGCTTATTTCCTTCATAGGTTCCAATAATTCTTTTGTACAAAGGAAGAGTTTCCATATTTATTTCAACTGTTGCACCTTCTTCTGGAATATAAATGGGACCAAAATTATCTTGAGACCAATCACGTGTATAGTCAAATGGAAATATGTTATAATTTGGCCTTTCAAATTCTCTAAATCTTTCTACACTAATAACACTTCTGAATTTTTTAACTTTCTCAACAACTTCCTCGCTAAGTGTCATAATTTGAACATTCCCGTAATTTGTAATGTCGCTATCATAAATTCCCAATTCACGAAGTCGCTTAGCATTTAAATATTTGCCGCCAGTATTAACAATGTAAGTTTTTTGTCTTCCAGGAAAATATGGTTCAATTTCGCCATTTACATAAAGGATGCCCTCACGAACTTCCAAACTATCACCGGGTATAGCAACACAACGTTTTATGTAGTTGTCTTTTTTATCAATCGGACGAACAATAATATCTCTTTCGCTTCGTATAGCTTTTCTAGCTTCATTATAATATTCATTATAAGTCTTAAGAGGTCTTTTCGCAGTTTCATCAATATTCATTAAATAATATAGCCTGTCGCGAACAATTGCATCATAACTACGGTTTTGCTCGTCAAGACAAACAGTATCTCCGGCAGGAAAGTTGAATACAACAGGATCCCAGCGTTTAACTTTTCCAAATCCTTTTAAGCGTTTGTAATCCCATTTTGGCCATTCCAGATACGATTTTTTTGTGCTCCCGGGAAGCGAATGTTGCATGAATGGAAGTGCTAGCGGGGTCATTGGAATTCGAGGGCCGAAAGCTACTTTACTAACATAAAGATGGTCGCCTATTTGCAACGATTTCTCCATTGAACCTGTTGGAATTTTATAATTTTGGAAAAGGAAAATATTGATAATTGTAACTGCAACAACAGCAAAGATTAATGCATCAAGCCATTCTACAATTATGTTGTTCTTCTTAGTTCTGCTTTTCCATGGAGACCAGTTTACCTTTTTAGTAAAATAAATATCAAACACAATTGGTAGTCCAATTAAAAACCAATAATTTCCAAGCCAGATAACCCATAAAAAATAAGCTATTAGCGACAAACCACCTCTTATCAGTGTCTTCCAGTTGTATTTATTAAAGAATTCTTTTATCATTATTAATTAGTTTTTTGTTTTCAAGATTAGCGTATGAATTTAAACATTTTGTTCCACCTTATATTATCTGGGAAGCTTTTATTTTTATCTATTGATAGCCATGTTAATCGTGCATGTCCGATTATATGATTTTCAGGTACGAAGCCCCAATACCTTGAATCATTTGAATTATGTCTGTTATCTCCCAGCATAAAATAATAATTCATTCTAAAAGTATAGGTATGTCTAACTATACCATTGATATATATGAAGCCATTCTTTACCTTAACCTCATTACCTTCATATGCAGTAAGTATCCTGTGGTATAATGGAAGGTTTTGTGGTGTTATTTCAATTTCAATTCCTCGTTCTGGAATAGCTATTGGTCCATAATTATCTTCTGTCCAGGTGAAATGTTCATCGAAAGGAAAAATTTGCTTGTTAGCCTCAGTTGGATCAATATTCTCATATTTAACAATAGCCTTAAAATAACCGGAATCAATTATTTCATGATATTGATTATTTGTAAGGGGCAAAGTGTAAATGGCATCGAAGTCATTAGGTTCGATATCATATTTTGAAATATGAAGTGTATCGAATAGGGACGTATCGTTCTCATCTAACATTTTAATCGAATAGTTATGTTGCATTCCAATTGCCGGAGTCTCACGTTTATTATTGATATAGGCAATTCCGTGTTGAATTTTAATTGTATCACCAGGCATGCCTACAACGCGTTTTACAAAATTGTCGCGCTTATCAACAGGTCGATAAAGCAAATTATATTTATTCTTAACATTTGAAACACCATATTCACGGCACATGTAGTAATAACTTATTTCAGGCATTTCCTGAATAACAGTATCTCCTTCGGGATAATTAAAGACAACTATATCAAAGCGCTTGATTTTTGAAAATCCCCTTAATCTTTTGTAGGGCAATTGAGTTGAAGAAGAAAATGAGTTTTTTACCTTTTTACTAAAAGGCATTGTATTATGTGTAAATGGTATAGTTATGGGAGTCATCGGTAGTCTGGAGCCATATCTTACTTTGTTTACCAGAATATAATCACCCACTAACAGCGTTTTCTCCATTGAAGAAGTTGGAATTGTATAGGCTTCAAAAAGAAAAATTCGAATAAATATAGCAATAAGGAGAGCCCAAATCACTGAGTCAAAAAGTTCAGTTGTCCATTTGTGTTTCTTCCCTTTTGGCAGGCGTTTTCTCCAGAAGCGCCAATTTACAAATCGAGTTAGATAAACATCTGTTATTATTATTAATCCTGCAAAAAGCCAATATGTTTCAAGCCATAAAACCCAAAAGGTAAATAGGGTAGTGGTAAGTAGAAGTTTTAAGAAGGGATTTCTTAAAACTCTTTTCAACTTAATAAACATTCTTTTAAACATATTGATTTATCAAATCTTTATTCAATTGATATTCAAGAGATCATCCATCGTATGGTATCCTTTTTTACCATTAATATATTCTGCGGCAAGTACGGCACCCATCGCAAATCCCTTGCGACTTTTTGCTACATGTTCAATATTAATATAATCAACTTCAGAATCATATTTTATTCTATGTGTACCCGGAACTTCCTTTTCACGAATGGCTTTTATTCCAATATCAGATGTGTTCGATGGCTTGTCTAAAAGCCAACCTTTCTTCTGCTCAATTTCTGAGATTATTCCTTCAGCAAGTGTTATGGCTGTGCCGCTTGGTGCATCAAGTTTATGAATATGATGAATTTCTTCCATTGATACTTCATATTCGGTTGTTTTATTCATTATTCGTGCGAGGAATTGGTTTACTTTAAAAAAAACATTTACTCCAATGCTAAAGTTAGATGCATAGAAGAATCCTTTGTTGTTTTCTTGAGCATTTGTATGAATTTCATCGAACTTATCTAGCCATCCGGTAGTGCCACAAACAATAGGTGTGTCTGCTTCGAAGCATTTAAGGATATTGTTATATGCTGCATCTGGAATAGAAAAGTCAATAGCAACATCGGCTTTACTCAAATTCTCTTTATTTAGATCTGCTTGATTTGACTCATCAATTCTCAATATAATTTCGTGTTCTCTTTCCAGGGCAATTTTTTCTATTTCTTTACCCATTTTACCATAACCAAGTAGAGCTATTTTCATATTTATAAGGTTATTCAATTATTATGTCAGTATTGTTTAATTAACATGCGTTTAAGTATTTAATACTTAAATAGAAAGTTACAAAATCAAAGCAACTAAGCAATATTTTTCAGATGTTTACTGAAGTAAATAACTAGGAAATATTGTAAAAGTAACACAGAATTTAACTTTTTCTTAAATGAATTTGTAAAAATAAAAAAGGGAAGCATATTATATGCTTCCCTTAATAAATATTAACGTTTTTCTTTATTTTACTGCTTTAACAACAGCTTCAAAAGCTTCAGGGTTATTCATTGCAAGGTCGGCAAGAGTTTTACGATTAAGCTCGATACCTTTCTTGTTCATTTTACCAATGAATTCAGAGTACGACATGTCGAACTGACGAACACCGGCATTAATACGCTGAATCCATAGTGCTCTGAAGGTGCGTTTTTTGTTTTTTCTGTCTCTGTATGCGTACTGAAGGCCTTTTTCATAAGCATTCTTCGATACTGTCCATACATTCTTTCTTCTTCCAAATTGACCTCTGGTCTCTTTAAGGATTTTTTTTCTCCTTGCTCTGGATGCTACTGCATTTACTGAACGTGGCATTTTCTACTTTCTTTTTGAACGTTTAGCGTTTCCCTGTTTGGAACTCTTTTTTGCTAAAACACTCTGGTTATTAACTTTAAATTTTTAGCTTGATCGCATAAATTCTAGTGATTAGCGATCTTCTTACTTCATAGCCAGCAATAACTTTGCATTGCTTTCATCGGCTTTATGTACTTCGCCGAAATAAGTCAGGTTACGCTTACGCTTTTTTGACTTTTTTGTTAAAATGTGGCTTTTGTAAGCATGCTTTCTCTTAATCTTGCCTGAACCAGTAATCGTAAAACGCTTTTTGGCTCCTGCATTTGTCTTCATCTTTGGCATAGCAAACTACTTATATATTAAAAAAATATTAGTTTTTCTTTTTTATTGCTTTAGGCGACAACATAATTGTCATCCTTTTACCTTCAAGTTTTGGTAATTGTTCAACTTTACCAATCTCTTCCAAGTCTTGAGCAAAGCGAAGAAGTAGAATCTCTCCATCTTCTTTATAAACAATTGTCCTTCCCTTAAAGAATACATAAGCTTTAACCTTAGCGCCTTCTTCTAAGAATTTTTGCGCGTGTTTAAGCTTAAATCCGTAATCGTGTTCATCAGTATGTGGTCCAAATCGAATTTCCTTTACAACAATCTTGGTTGATTTGGACTTCATTTCTTTTTGTTTCTTTTTCTGCTGATAAAGAAACTTCTGATAATTGATTACTTTACAAACAGGAGGATCGGCACTTGGTGAAATCTCCACCAAATCCATCTCTTGTTGCTCTGCGATTTTAAGTGCTTCTTCAATTGGGTAAACACCAGTTTCAATATTTTCACCAACAACACGAACTGATCGTGCTCTGATTTTTTCGTTAATTCTAAACTGAGGTCCCAGATCTCGTTCGGGCCTTCTGCCTCTTGGGCCTCTTTTTTGGTACGGTCCTGCTATGGCTCGGTCCTCCTAATTAATTTATTTATTAAACAAATAGTTAAATTTCTGAAGTCTGTTTATTAACTTCTAGATTGATAAGTTGAACAAAATCTTCCGCTTTCATGGCTCCTTTGTCACCTTCGCCTTGTTTTCTTATAGCAATTGTGTCATTTTCAGCCTCTCTTTCTCCAACTATTAACAGGTATGGAATCCTTTTCAGCTCTGCTTCACGGATTTTTTTACCTATTTTTTCTGCCCTAGTATCAATCAGGGTGCGAATATCGGAATTATTTAGATATTTTAAAACTTTTTCTGCATAATCGTGATATTTTTCACTAATTGGCAATATAATAGCCTGATCTGGTGCTAACCATAACGGAAATTTTCCTTCAGTATGCTCAATTAAAACAGCAACAAATCTCTCCATTGAACCAAAGGGAGCACGGTGAATCATTACTGGTCGGTGACGCTGATCGTCGCTACCTATGTATTCTAGTTCGAAACGATCAGGTAAGTTATAGTCAACCTGAATTGTACCAAGCTGCCAGCTTCTTCCGATAGCATCTTTAACCATAAAGTCAAGCTTTGGACCGTAAAAGGCAGCTTCGCCATATTCAACAATTGTACTAAGACCTTTTTCTTCAGCTGCTTCAATAATCGCTGCTTCGGCTTTTTCCCAATTTTCATCAGTACCAATATATTTTTCTGTGTTATTTTTATCTCTCAAAGAAATTTGAGTAACAAAATCCTCAAAATCAAGAGTTTTAAATATATAAAGTATAATATCAATTACTTTTTTAAACTCATCTTTTAGTTGATCTGGTCTGCAAAAAATGTGAGCGTCATCTTGTGTAAATCCACGAACTCTGGTTAATCCATGTAATTCTCCACTTTGCTCATATCTATATACTGTACCAAATTCGGCATAGCGAATAGGTAGGTCTTTATAGGAATGAGGTTTTGCTTTGTATATTTCACAATGATGTGGACAATTCATTGGCTTTAATAAAAACTCTTCACCTTCCTGGGGAGTTTTAATTGGCTGAAATGAGTCTTGACCATACTTTTCATAATGACCAGATGTTTCATACAAGTGCTTATGACCAATATGTGGAGTCATTACTAATTCATATCCATGTTTTTTTTGAACCTTTTTAAGGAAATTTTGAAGACGTTCTCTTAAAGCTGCACCTTTTGGCAGCCATAAGGGTAATCCTTGTCCAACTTGTTGCGAGAACATGAATAACTCTAGTTCTTTACCAATTTTTCTATGATCGCGTGCTTTTGCCTGTTCAAGAAGTTCCAGATGCTCTTCAAGAAGTTTTTGTTTAGGGAAGGTTACTCCATACAATCGTACTAATTGTTTTTGGGTTTCATCGCCTTTCCAATAAGCTCCTGCAACACTTAATATTTTTACAGCCTTAATTTGTTTCGTATTGGGTATATGTGGGCCGCGGCATAAATCTGTGAAATCACCTTGAGTATAAAAAGTAATAGTTCCATCTTCAAGACGCTCAATAAGGTCAATTTTATATCCATCATCCTTTTGAGTGTAATATTCCAATGCCTCAGCTTTGGGTTTCTCTGTTCTGATAAATTCATTTCCTTCCTGGGCAAGCTTCTTCATTTCTTGCTCAATTTTTGGAAAATCAGCATCTGTTATAGTTTTTCCTTCCGGAAGATCAATGTCATAATAAAAACCATTTTCAATTGCAGGACCAACCCACAATTTAACATTAGGGTATAAATGTTCTATTGCTTGTGCCATTAAGTGAGCTGAAGAATGCCAGAATGCCTGCTTACCTTCAGTATCTTCAAATTTGTGTAATTTAATGTTAGCATCAGAATTTATCGGGCGTACTGCATCCCAAATTTCATTATTCACGGAAACGGCAACGACTTCTTTTGCCAGGCTATTACTCAAGCTTTTTGCTATATCAAGTCCTGAAACACCTTCAGAATATTCCCTTATACTATTATCTGGAAATGTAATTTTTATCATTCTTATTATACGTTTCTTTTAATTGGTTGGCAAAGATAATCATTTATACTGGAACTGCCCATTAACGTATTTTTGATATCGTTATTTTTCTTTAGTTTTAAGCCAAAATTGAGAAATATTTGTTTAAAAGTGTTTTTTGCATTAAAAGAAATAAGATCTAAACATATGAAAATTAAATTTTTGTTATTTCCCCTTGCCTTTCTTGTTTTTCTGAATGGATGGGCCCAACAGGATATTACGCTTGAATCTATTCATAAAGAGAACAAGTTTACGCAGGAATCAATTTATGGACTTCGCTCTATGAATGATGGAATACATTACACTGTTTTAGAAAATAATGTTGATGTTGTTAAATATGATTACAAAAAAGGAGAAAGACAAGACGTTCTGTTTTCTCTTGCAAATGTTGCAATTGAAGGCGAAAACAGGATTACAGAATATGCGCTTAGTAACGATGAGAGTAAAATTCTTTTGACAACATCAAAAAAGCCTATTTATCGACATTCATATATTTCTGCCCATTACATATATGATATTATTAAGAAGTCGATTACACCAGTATTTGAAAAGAAACAACAACTTGCAAAAATAGCACCAGTTGGATATAAGGTTGCTTTTGTGGTAGACAACAATCTATATGTTAAGGACATATCAAGCAATAATGTTACACAAATAACTTCGGATGGTAAGTCTGGTGAGATAATTAACGGTATGGCTGACTGGGTTTATGAAGAAGAATTTACTTTAAAATCTGCCTTTGAATGGTCACCAGATGGAAATAAAATAGCATTTATTCGCTTTGATGAATCTCAGGTTAAAGAATTCCAAATGGCTAAGTATGAAGGGCTTTATCCTGAATGGTCAAGAATTAAATATCCAAAAGCAGGTGAGGAAAATTCTGTTGTTAGTGTTCATGTATTTGATGTAAGCACAGGAAAAATAGCTACAATGGATATTGGAGAAGAAACAGATATTTATATTCCCAGAATTAAATGGACCGAGTCAGCAGATAAACTAGTGGTTATTAGAATGAATCGTTTGCAAAATAAAGCTGAGGTTTTAGTTTGCAATACTGAAACTGGAGAATCAGAAGTGCTCTACACCGAAAAGAACGAAAAATTTGTGTCAGAAGTTTCAGACGATTTTATAACCTTTATTAATGAAGGAAAACAATTTATTGTTCAAAGTGAAAAAACCGGAAACTTACATCTGTATCTATATGATATTTCTGGTAAAGAACTAAATGCAATTACTGCAGGAGACTGGGAAGTTGATAACTTGTTGGGTATTGATCAGGAAAACAAAGTTGTATATTATACATCAACAGAAGTGTCGCCAAAAGAACGTCATGTTTATCGAATTGGTTTTGATGGAACCGGAAAAACTAAAATTAGTGAAAAGGAAGGTGTGAATAATGCCGTTTTTAGTAATTCATTCGATTACTATGCAATGTATAATTCATCTACAGACTCACCCCTAGAAGTAACACTTTTTAATAAAAAGGGGAAAAATGTTCGTGTATTAGAGGATAATGCTGCTTTACGACAAGTTATTAAGGATTATGGATTTGTTTCTAAAGAGTTCTTTAGTTTCGAGGGGCCGAGTGGAGATGAACTACTTGGATATATGATCAAACCAGCCAATTTTGATGCTAATAAAAAATATCCGGTACTTGTATATGTATATGGAGGTCCGGGCTCGCAATATGTGGTTAACGAGTGGGATAGAAGGCAGGCATGGTTTCAAATGCTGGCTCAAAAAGGCTATATAGTAGCATGTTTTGATAACAGGGGAACTGATGGGCGTGGAGAGAAATTTAAGAAAGTAACCTATATGCAATTAGGGAAACTAGAGGTTGAAGATCAAGTGGCCGGAGCAGAACATCTAGCCTCACTTCCTTTTGTTGATGGTGAGAGGATAGGTATGTTTGGATGGAGCTATGGAGGGTTTATGACTCTAAACTGTTTAATGTTAGGCAGTCATATATTTAAAGTTGGCATTTCTGTTGCACCAGTTACCAGCTGGCGTTTTTATGATTCCATCTATACCGAACGCTTCATGAGAAAACCTCAGGACAATAAAGATGGATACGATGATAATTCACCACTTAGTCATGTTGAAAAGCTGAAAGGGAAACTATTACTAATTCATGGGGCAAGTGATGATAATGTGCATTTTCAAAACTCAATGATGATAACTGAGGAGTTGATTCAAAAAAATAAGCAATTCGAAATGATGTTCTATCCAAATAAAAACCATAACATTTATGGGGGCAACACACGTTATCATTTATATACCAAGATGACTAATTTCCTTTTAGAGAACCTTTAATAGTTTGAAAGATTTTTTTTAATTTAAGTTATATATTTTTCATGTAAAACCCTGTGCTGTAGTTTTGAAGAGGTTATTTTAAACTTCTACATGCAACTTTGGCACAGGGTTTGTGTCTTTAGTAGTAAATACTAAAAACAGTGACCATGAAAAATCTTATACTACTCTCAGGAATTATATTACTTGTTTTGACAAGTTGTGAACACGAAGATGTACAGCCAAGAGCTAATTTTATTGCTGATGAGAATCTTGTACTTCCAGGAGAAGTAATTAGTTTCCAAAATAGCTCATATGATGCCACTTATTTTGAATGGGATTTTGGTGATGGAACTTATTCATCTCAAATTAATCCTTCACATTACTATACTCAAGAAGGTATTTACAGAGTGACTCTTACTGCTTATAATGGAAGTCGTATCGATTACGCTTATGTAGACATTGAAGTTCAGGAAACAACCCTGGAAGTTTATGTTGAAGAATATTATGACAAATTACCTATTGCAAAAGCAAAAGTAACTCTTTACACTTCATTCTCTGATTGGGAATCATTTAGTAGTCCTGTTATTACCGGTATTACCAATAGTGATGGAGTAGTAGTATTTAAAGGTTTAGAAACAAGGAGTTATTACATTGATGTATGGCACGAATATTATGATAATGAAGAACTTGCATATGAAGATGTCGGTTTTATAAAAACTCTTCCATTGTATTATGCCGAATACAATGTTTTTACAGCAAAGGTAGACTATGTACCTCCAACCAATAAGATGAAATCTTCTTCAACCAACGAAAGTCGCGTAAGAACAAAAGTAACCAAGGATAATCCACGAATAGCTAAGGAATCCGAAAAACCATTACAAAGAGTAAAATAGTATGGGGATTGTACTATTTTTTGACGGGGCAGGAGTTTTTCTGCCCTTTCTTTTTTTAGGATACTTATTATTAAACATTGAACTCATTTTGTTTTCCGATTCTTAATTTAATTTTTAAATTTGCTGCCCGCAATTTTAGGTTCATAGTTTAGTGTTTAGAGTTTTTTTAACAAGGTAGGAGGGCTTTAAACTAATAACTAGAACTTTCAATTGATTAGCCCAGGTGCTGAAATTGGTAGACAGGCATGGTTGAGGGCCATGTGTTCTTTAGGACGTGCGGGTTCGATTCCCGCTCTGGGCACCAAAATTACAAAGGTCGAATTCTTTCTTAGAATACGACCTTTTTTGTTTCTTTGCTGTATGGAATTAACTGTTCAATTTCCAGATCCGTTGCAGGCCGATGATGAAGGCCTGATTGCCGTTGGAGGGGAGCTTTCTCCGGAATACCTTATTTCTGCCTATGCGCAAGGTGTATTTCCCTGGTTTAGCGAAGAGCATCCCATAATGTGGTGGTCGCCAAATCCCCGTTTGGTTTTAATTCCAAAAGACTTTAAATTAAGAAAATCGCTAAAACAAGTAATAAACAGCAATAAATATCATGTAAAGATTGATACAAACTTTAAGGACGTTATCGAAAACTGTGCGCAAATTCCTCGTCCTGAACAAGATGGTACTTGGATTACAGATGATATGAAGAAAGCATATGTTGAGATGCATGAATTAGGTTTTGCGCATTCCTTTGAAATATACAACCAACCTGGACAGTTAGTTGGAGGTCTTTATGGAATTTCTTTGGGAAAGGCCTTTTTCGGAGAGTCAATGTTTTTTAAAGAGCGAGATGCAAGTAAAGTCGCTTTATTCAACTTAGTAGAATTTTGCAAGCAGAATTCTTTTCATTTTATCGATGCACAGCAATCGACAAGTCATATGATTAGTTTGGGAGCAAAAGAGATTACAAGAAAAGATTTTCTTGATGATTTAAATAAATCACTTCAGTTTCCTACCATGAAGGGAGCTTGGAAACTTAAAACGTAATTATTATGGAACAAAAAGACTACCTATTGAGAGAAATTTCAAAAATTGGTGATATGCTTAGGTATTTTGTTAAGAAATTGGTAGAACAAAAAGTAGAGAAAGAAGAAATTGAATTTACGGAGCAACTTGATGCCGATTTATTTAATGAGTTGAATTTAGGGATGGATGATTTTCTTCAGCTACCTAAAGAAGAATTATTTATATTAATTGAACAGAGAAAAGGTTTCAATGCAGAAAACATTGAAACATTAGGCGATTTGTTGGTTCACTTATCTGATAGGGATATTGAGAATAGGATAAAATACCTAAAACAAGCTTTAAATTTATATGAATATATCGATAAAAACTCTAATACTTATAGTATGATTTTGTCTGATAAAATGACAAAGACAACCAATAAAATCAATGAGGTATAAACTTAGAACTCTTTAATACCCAACAACCCAAAGTATTTTTTCTTCATCGGCACATTTTTCTGCTAATGCTATTATTTCTTCGTTTAGCTTGATTAAATTGCTACAGTGACTTTCCCAATTTGATTTGTAATCTTTATCAGATTTTTGAAGTTCTTCTAAAAACTCACGACCAAGAAAATGAGATGAAATGTGATTCTCGAAGGCTTCTATTGTTTTTAAAGCTTTCATATTATCTCGGTGTTCAATTAGTTCGTTTCGAAGGGGGATAATTTTTCGGGAATTGTATTTTGTTGGGCCGTAATACTCGTATAGTTTGTTGGCATTTTCAAAGCAAGGAGAAAAGATGTTGAATACAACACTATCCACATATTTAGACTCTTTATCACATCTAATTAATGTGTCGTTTCCACCAGTTATGTTTAATTCAACAAAATTCAGATCTTTTGAATTATAAATGTCTAACCTCATGTCTATGAAATTGATTTGTAATAAAATTAATTAATTATTGTTGTAATAGCAAAGTAGTATGAAGAAATTCATTTTAAATATTGCGATAATAATAATAATTTCCCAATTTAATATACATTGAACCATGAACAATTCAGAAGATTTTACCAATGCAGGTTATAAATTGATAGATTGGCTTACAGGGTATTTTAAAAATATTGAAGAATATCCTGTAGTACCAAATTTGGAGCCAGGCGAAATAGAAGAAAAACTGCCTAATTCACCACCCATTAAAGGAGAACATATCGATGAAATAATTGATGATTTTGAGAAAATAGTATTTCCCGGAGTAACACACTGGCAGCATCCTGGTTTTCATGCATATTTTCCAGCAAATAATAGTTACCCTTCAATATTGGCGGAGATGCTTACAGCTGGAATGGGTGTTCAGGGGATGAAGTGGATAACTTCTCCCGCTGCCACTGAGCTTGAGCGTGTAGTTATGCGCTGGTTACAACAAATGATAGGTTTACCAGAACAGTTTAGAGGTGTTATAATGGATACAGCTTCAGTAGCAACACTTTGTGCAATTCTTTCTGCTCGCGAAAAAGCTACTGATTATTCAGTTAATGAATCGGGATTTGAAAGCAAAGTTATACGCATCTATTGTTCAGAAGAAGCTCATTCCTCCATTGAAAAAGCCGTTAGAATTGCTGGAATAGGTAGCAAAAATCTGGTTAAAGTTCCTGTAGATGAAGAATTAAGGATGATTCCTGAGAAATTAGAAGAACAAATTATTGCTGATAAACAGGCAGGGTATTTCCCTGCATGCGTTGTTGGTGCGTTAGGAACAACAGGGACAGGAGCAGTAGATCCAATTCAATTAATAGGCAAAATTGCCAAAAAGCATGAGGTTTGGTTTCATATTGATGCTGCATATAGTGGTTCGGCTCTTATTTTATCAGAATTTAAATCCTTAGTACCAGGGATAGACCTTGCCGATAGTTTTGTATTTAATCCACATAAATGGATGTTTACAAACTTTGACTGTTCAGCCTTTTTTGTTCGCGACTCGAAATATTTAACTCGTACTTTTAGCTTGGTTCCGGAATATTTACAAACAGCTCAAGATAATGAAATAGACTTTAGTAATTGGGGCATTCAATTGGGAAGAAGGTTTAGGGCATTAAAACTTTGGTTTGTGATAAGAAATTTTGGACAGGACGGCATACAAGAGCGGATACGTTATCATATTGAATTGGGGAAACAATTTGAGAAATATGTAATAGAAGAGAAAGATTTTGAGTTGGCTGTGCCACGAAATCTTAATATAATATGCTTTCGGTATGTAGCGAAATCTAACGATGACCTGAATTTACTTAACAAGAAGCTACTTGATAAAATAAACAGTTCAGGAAAAGTGTTTTTATCGCACACCTTAGTAAATGGGAGATATGTAATTCGTTTTGTTTGCGGACAAACAAATGTGACTGACGAACATATTAAAAAGGCCTGGAGTGTAATAAAAACAGCAGCAAATCAATTACATTAATTGATTTACTGCTGTTACTTTTACAAGTATTTGCTTAAGAATTAGCGTGTTTTATTATTGAAAATTGTTCTATTCTTCTTTATTATAAATTTCAAAAACATTCTTTACAGAACCATGAAGTAAAAGCAATCTTTTTGCCTCATCATAAGAGAGTTTTAGTTCCTCTACAATCATTCTTGTCCCACGGTCAACAAGCTTCTTGTTAGTTAACTGCATGTTTACCATCTTGTTACCTTTAACTTTCCCCAGCTTTATCATAATAGATGTTGTAATCATATTAAGAATAAGCTTCTGGGCAGTACCGGCTTTCATCCGCGTACTTCCAGTTACAAACTCAGGACCTACAATTGCTTCAAGCGGAACATCAACAGCTTCTGCCAGCTTTGTTCCTTCATTGCAAGTAATACATGCAGTAAACAAGCCTTCTGCTCTAGCTTCTTTTACAGCACCTATAACATAGGGAGTTCTACCCGAAGCTGCGATTCCAATAATAGAATCGGTTTTTGTAGGTTTAAATTTTGCTAAATCTTTCCAGGCTTGCTTATTATCGTCTTCAGCATATTCAACAGCCTTTCTTATAGCTTTGTCGCCACCAGCTATTATTCCAATAACAATATCGTATGGAACACCAAAGGTTGGAGGTATTTCTGAAGCATCAAGAATTCCAAGTCTTCCACTGGTGCCAGCACCAACATAAAATAAGCGTCCACCGTGTTGTATTCGTGGTACAATGGTTTCAACTACCTTTTCTATCTCAGGAATAATTTTATTTATAGCCAAATGGACAGTACTATCTTCCTTGTTAATATTCTCAAGAAGTTCAACCACCGACATTTTCTCTAAGTCATTGTATCTTGATGATGATTCAGTTAAATTATTCATCTCAATAATCTTTGTTTAGCATTTTTTTCTTTTATGATAATTTGTTAGCTCATTAATAGGAGCTTGCTTAATTGGGCCAAGGTTTAATTGAAAATCAGTCATAACCTCAGCGAGGATATTGCTGAAATGGTAGCCAACAGAACCCACAAAACCTATTGGAAGATCTTTATGGCCCTCATAATGCAATATGTTTTTAGTGATAAATTCTTTAAAAGAATCAACAACGAGGGCTTTTATTTCGATATGATCTAAATGATTAATTACTATTTTGGTTAATGAAGCAAGGTATCTGTTTGGGAAGCTATTTTTGTATACATTTTCAATTATACTTGCAGTGTTAATGTTATTTTCCTTACAGATTTTGTTTGCGAGTTTGGTTGGTAATTGCCTTTTTAATAAAGCGTTAACGAAACATTTTCCAATATAGGCACCACTGCCTTCATCGCCTAATATATATCCGAGTGCAGGTACTTTATCAACAATTTCACCATTTTTAACCATGCATGAATTTGAACCGGTTCCTAAGATACAAGCAATACCATCCGATTCTCCAAAAAGCGCTCTGGCCGCAGCTGTTAAATCATCGTAAAGATTAAAACTCACAGAAGTCGGAAAGAATTCCGCAAAAACGTTGGTCATTTTATTAATGATTTCAGTGTTTGCTAACCCAGCTCCATAATAATAAATTTCCTTAATGGATTGTTGATGTTCTGGTAGTATAGAATTTTTTAATCCATTGATAATTTCATCATCGGTTGTAAATAGAGGATTCATTCCCTTTGTCTGAAAGGAAATAACCTTATTATTATGGTCAATTATTCTCCAGTCTGTTTTGGTAGCTCCTCCGTCTGCCACTAATATCATTCAAGCAATTTTTTATGTGTCCTAAATTTAATTCTTCAAAGAAACTATAAAGTATGTTTAAAATATATTATTGTTATCTGTAATTGGTTGTTTTCAAAACTAATTTTCAATATTTCCAGCAATTTAACCATTTTATCACTTTAACAAATTCTCTTATTTAAAATTGAGTAGTGTAGTGATAAAGTTGTCATCTATGGTTTCAATTCCTCCTTTTTTTTCTTTGAAGGGATTTATACATATTATCCGGTAGGTAGTTAAAAATACCAACGAAATGGCAGAACTTCCTATAGGAATAATTCGCCATTGCTATTGCAGGTGTTATATCGATTCATTAACTTATAATTATATTTTTTTGTGATGAACAAAATCAATCCCTTATACCCTAATGTTATATTAGTTGATGACCAGCCATCAAATATTGTGCTTTTAAGATTATTTATCGAGGATTTGGAGATTAATATATATGAAGCAGAGTCGGGTTATAATGCTTTGGAATTGTTTAAGACAACTGAATTTGCTCTTATATTATTGGATATATCAATGCCTGGAATTGATGGGTTTGAGACACTGGAGCGTATTCGAAATATTATTGAACCCGAAAAAATTCCAACAATATTTATTTCAGCTTATTCAATCACCGAGTCCAGAATATTACAGGGCATCGAAGATGGAGCTATAGACTTTGTACAAAAGCCTATTAATAAATCAATTCTATGCGGAAAAGTAAAACAGTATATTGATCAATATCGGAAGCAGAAGGAACTTGATAATCTGGTAAAAGAATTGGAATTTTCAAATATTAGGCTTCGCGAGAGTGAAAACAGATTTCGAAATATTACCCATGCAGCAAATGATTCAATAATAGTTTTAGATGAGAATTTAAGAATAACATTTTGGAATAGGGCTTCAAAACAAATCTTTGGGTATTTAAAACCAGAAGCCTTTAATGAAGAAATTACTAATTTACTTATAGCAAGAAAAAGTTATGATAAATTCCTAAATATATTATACTCGGTTGTGAACAATCCAGATAAAGGAATGCAAAACAATGAAGAAATTATAGCTAAGAACAAGATTGGCTATGAATTTCCTGTTGAAATTTCTCTGGCACCTATAAAAACAGGGAAGAAAAAAAATAATATTGTTCTGGTAATAAGAGATATTTCTCAACGCAAAAGAATGGAGCGTGAAGCATTAAAAGCAAGGGATTTACGCGAGGCAAACAAGGTGATGAAAGAATTTATTGATAATGTGAGTCATGAGATGCGAACACCAATGAATGCTGTTTTAGGAATCTCTCAAATGATATTGAAACATAGTAGCTCAAATTTAACAGAACAGCAAATAGAAGGATTAAACCTAATAAATACCAGCGGTTCACGCTTACTTAATTTAATTAATGATGTACTGGATATTTCCAAAATAGAATCGAGAGTTGTAAAAGTTGAAAATGAAGAGTTTGATTTTTATAAGTTCATAACAACCCTTAAAAGCGTTGTTTTAAATTTAATTGAAACCAAAGATGTTCGTTTTGTAATTAGAATGAGTAAGGATATACCAGAAAAAATATTTGCAGATCAGAAGAAACTAAATCAGATACTGATAAACTTATTAGGCAATTCAGTAAAATTTACCGAAAAGGGCAAGATTGCTTTATCTGTTCATCGGATTAAGAATTATTTATTTTTTGAAATTTTTGATACAGGCATAGGGATCTCTGAGGAAGATCAAAAAAAGGTTTTTGACCGTTTCCATCAGGTTGATGGTTCAAATGCTAAATATCACAAGGGTACCGGTCTGGGACTAAACATATGCAAGAAAACAGTTGAAATTCTTGGAGGACAGATTTCGGTGAAAAGTACATTAGGAGAGTCTACCTTAATGAAGTTTTCAATAAAATTACCAGAAGAAAACAAGAAGTTTATCGACGACAATTCATTTGCTGAAAGGTGTTTCGAGAAGGATGAAAGCCTGGTTGATGTTCCATCTGGGAAAAAGGTAGCCTTAATTATCGAAGACGACTCCTTTTATAAAATGCACTTCGAAAGTATATTAGCGCGCAAAGAATACTTTGTTATTTCAGTAACCGATGGCAAGGACGGACTTCAGTCAATATATGAAATTATGCCTGAAGTTGTTTTCTTAAATCTGGAAACATCTTCAATGTCAGGATACAATATAATTAAAAAAGTATCTGAATATTCTTTTTGTTATACACCTGAATTTTATGTGCGTTCAAATGTTGAAAATTTTAAATATAAAGGATTTGGTTCTAACATAACAGTATTAGAAAATCCCGATGTTGAGAAAGAGATATTGTCAAAACTATCTGTTCAAAACAGGGTGCAAGAGAAACCATATTTTGATTGCTTATATATATATGATCAAGATCCCAAATATCTTTCATTAGTAATAAAATCAGACGCTACTCCTTTTGAAAAATTGGTTGTTGATGTTCCATCAAAGCTTAATACCATATTAGAAAGACGAAACTTTAAAAGTCTGATTTTGGTTTGTACAATTAAAGATGGGATTATTTTAAAATCACTCGCACATATTTATAAAGTAATTTCGGGTAAAGACTTATTGATTCATTGTACCCAAGGTGTTGAAAAAAAGGATTTACCTCCTCTTGAAAGGAATGGTAATGTTTTCTTTGTTGATGATGCACTTGTGTCGAATTATACTAATTACAAACAGTTATTGAATTATTTAAAGGATAATTTTAAAGAATAAAAAATGGATGACAAATCTTCATGTACAATACTTGTAGTGGATGATGAACCTGCAAATGTATTTTTATTGACAAGTATTCTTGAACACAATAATTTTAATGTTGATTCGGTTTCCGATGGGAAAAAGTGTATGGAGTATCTTGAAAAGAATTTACCAGATGTAATACTGCTTGATATTATGATGCCCGGAATTACTGGTATTGAAGTTCTAAATAAAATCACTTCTCATAAAAATTTGAAAGATATTCCTGTAATAATGGTTTCATCCAAGACTAGTTCTAAAGATGTTGAAGAAGCCTTAAACCAAGGAGCAATTGATTATCTTAAAAAGCCAATTGATGAAATTGAGTTATTAGCGCGAATTAATGTAGCTATCCGGATTAAAAACAATGAAGAAAAGCTTAGGGAATTAGTTAAAGCTCAAGAAGAATTTGTGCGTATTATTTCACATGATTTGCGCTCTCCTTTTTCAACAATAAATGGTTTTGCCGAAATGATGGCATTTGATGAAAATCTTAATAGCGAACAGAAAGAAGCATTAAATTTCATCATTGAGGCAAGCAACTATTCTGTTGAATATTTTAATAAGCTGCTTAACTGGACAAAACTAGGTGCAAGTGAAATAAATCTGGTTAAAACCTCAATTAATTTATTTAGCCTAGTTCAATCGTGTACAACTTTGTATTCAAAAAAAGCAAGTGAAAAGAAAATCGATTTCAAAATAGATATAGACAAGGATTTGCAGGTTAATGCCGATGATGTTTTCTTTAGGCAATTAATAAATAATTTATTAAATAATGCCATTAAATTTACTGAGGCTGAAGGTCAAATCAGGATTTTTACTTCTAGAACCTCAGATCATTTAAAACTCAGTGTTTGGGATAACGGTGTTGGCATAAAAAATACAACTCCTGAAGAAATGTTTAACAAAAGTGTAAATATATCTACAAGGGGTACTTCTGGCGAAAAAGGAACAGGTATAGGCCTATCAATCTGTAATAAGATAATAAAAGCACATGGATTTGAAATTACTTTTATTTCTAATCCGGGAAAAGGTACTGAGTTTATAATTCTGATTCCAATAAATGAAATACCAGTCTAGTGTAAAGTTTTTACTAATATTATTGCAATCCAAGATGCAATAAGGATACCAGCCATTATATACATAAGCTTTTTTAAACTGGCTTTTTCCATTTCCATACGCTTATATTTCGACAACTTTAAAAGCTTATAATATACATTTTCCTTGGCATAATTATCTTTAATAATATAGTCAAATGCACCCATTTTTAAAGCATCAATAGCAACCTGAAGATTGGTTTGGCCTGATAAAAATATGAATTCGCTATCAGGGCTATTTTTTTTAGCTTTTTCATATACCTGTAATCCATTTATTCCAGGAAGGTCAAAATCCTGAATTACAGCAAAGGGTGCTAATTTCATGTTTTCGTTAGCCTCTTCGCCTGTATAATAGCTATTTACATTTTTAAAACCTTTCTTTTTTAGAAAGTTGGTGATCAAGGTATTTATTCCTTTATCATCATCAACAACAAATATTAGTTCACTTTTTTCTTTCATTTGAGTTTGATTTAAAAAATAATTAACAAGAATGAAATGATAAATTTTATACGGCTGATGTGAAACTTAAAAAATATTTAGATTTATTTTGGTTATTTAATAATACTCTTCATCTGGTGTTTTATCCATTAAAGCAAATAGAAATTTAGATAATTCCTGCAATTCATTATTGTCTTTAATAATATATTTATCGATTTTTTGTAAGGGTATATCATCGCTATATTTTGCTTTATGATAGGCTCCAGAAATTAGAATTGTGTATATATCTGGATTTACTTTTCTTGCTTCTTGAATAACTTTTAAGCCACTCATATAGTTTAAATGATAATCGGTAATCAGGATTGATGGATGTTTATCCAGATTTGTTAAACAATTATTTTCATCGTGGAAAAGAATGATCTGTTTAAATCCTTGTTTATTCAGATACTGCTGCATGAGTGCACCGTAAGGTCTATCATCTTCCAATATATAAATTAGACTATCATTGGTTACCATAACACCTTATTATTCATTATAACTAGTATACAATTTAGCAAATTTTTTTTACTATTTGAATTTAATTACAGATTAAAGAATAACTCTATTGGTATAAATAATTCCAATATTGGCACAATAATTAAAGATTATGTTATGGAATCTGATAGTTCCATATTTTGGAAAAACTTCTTAGACTTTCTTTTAAGAGCGTTTTTGTTTTATATCCCTATTATCAATTTGATAAGTTTTTGGTGTTTTACCAAAATGCTTTTTGAAATTCTTACTGAAATAATTAGTGTCGCTATAACCGACCAGAACGCTAATTTCAGATATGGATAAATTTGTTTGCTTTAACAATTGCGCCGACTTTTTCATTTGAATAGTACTGATAAAACCATGGGGCGTCTCGCCGGCAATGGCTTTCATCTTCTTATAAAAAATAGTTCTGCTACAGTCCATTTTTTCTGATAACCAATCCACGCTAAAATTATGGTTGTCTAAATTTTCTTCAATTAGTAGCTTCACCTTTTCAATGAATTCTTTGTCTTGCTTGGAATTTGTTAAAATATTTGCCGGCAAATCAGGATCTTTGCTGAAATTTTGAATAATCTTTTTCCTTTGAGATATTAAGTTTTCAATTTTTAATTTTAAATATTTAAAATCGAATGGTTTAGTGATATAGTCATCTGCTCCGATTTCAATTCCTTCTATTTTTTTTTCTTCAGATGAATTTGCCGTTAACAGGATTATGGGAATGTGACTTGTGTTGAAATTTTCTCGGATATTTTGTGTCGCTTCGATACCATCCATAACGGGCATCATGACATCACAAACAATTAAGTCTGGCATTTCTTTAGTTGCTATTGAGACTCCTTCCTTGCCATTTGGAGCGGTAAAAACATTATAGAAGTGTTTGAATTTTTTGGTCAAATACTGTCTCATTTCATCATTATCTTCAATAATAAGTATTGAATTCAAATGCTCCTTTGGGGTTTGTTTATCTACTTCATATTTATCAATGGGAATAGTTGTTGAAAGCGGGATATTAGAAGACATCACATTGTCTTCACCAATCTCACTTTCAAGATAATATTTTCGTTCAATTGGTAAACTAACTTTAAAACAAGTACCATTGTTTAAGTCACTTTCCACTTCAATTGAGCCTTTATGGGTGGTTACAAGCTCTTTAACAAAGAATAGGCCAATTCCTGAGCTGTTCTCGCTTTTATGAAAACGTTCAAAAAGTTTTTCCAGGTCGCTTTTTTTAATGCCGGGACCTTCATTTATAATACTGATATTTATAATGTCTTTTTTCTTATCAATGTCTACTAAAATATCAATGGACTTAAAGGCAGGTGTAAATTTGATAGCATTTGAGATAAGGTTATAGAGAACCTTTTTAATTAATCTGACATCTATATAACCAAATACATTTTTTTCTTTGGTATTAAATTTCAAATCTATATTAGCCTTTTTAGCTAGCGGAACAAATTGATTATGAATATTTTTAATGAAATCGACAATGTTGATGTTTACAACATTTAGTTTCATTTTCTCTTCGCGGATTTTTCGAAAATCGAGAATCTGCTCAACAAGGTTTAATAAATATGCGGCGTTTTTTTGGATCTGTTTTGCATTTGAACGAATTTCATTCGAGGCGCTTTCTTCATCAATAATATCTTGTACCGGACTTAGAATTAAAGTTAAAGGGGTTTTGAATTCATGAGATATATTTGTGTAGTATTTTAATTTCTTCTCATTTAATTTGTCAGCAAATGCAATTTCGTGTTTTACAGAAATTTGCCTTTTATATAGGTATAGTATTATAAAGAAGATAATTGCGGCAAAAACAGACATTAATACATATCCAAAGAAAGATTTGAAAAAGGGGGGAGTGATGTTTATTTTAAATCTAAGTGTATCCTGCATTTCAATGCCATCGCTATTTGTTGCCCTTAGCAGGAATGTGTATATGCCTGGTTGCAAGTTTTGATATAGAGCAGTATTGTTTGTTAAGGGAGTACTCCAATTATCATCAAAATTTTCAAGTTTGAATGAGAATTGTATTCTTTCAGGGTTTTTATAATCAAGCACAGAAAAATTGAAACGGATAGAATTTTGCAAATAAGATAGTTTTATCTCATTTTCATTTTCAATTGACTTTTTGATTAATCCAGATTCACTTGGTAAGATTTCATTACCATTAATGTAAAGTTTTGACAAAACGATTGGATACCTGGAACTATCTTTTATAATTCTTATAGGGTTAAAACTTAAAAATCCTCTACTATGTCCAAATATTAGTTCGCCATCGTGGGATTTTGTACCACAACTTTCTGTAAAATAATTTAAGCCTTGTTTCTTTTCTACAAAAAAGTTCTCGAATTTGTTATTAACTGGGTAATACTTATTGATGCCATAGCTTGTACTAAGCCATATATTATTCTCTGAATCTTCCTGAATGGAATATATTTTATTTGTCGATAATCCGTCAGCTTTATTGAAGTTTTGCCACTCAAAAAATTCATCTTCAATACTATATTGTCGAAGCATATTTAAGCCTCCCCCCATGGTGGCAGCATAAATCGTTTTATCAGAAGATTGAAAAATACAATCGACCTCATTATAGCTTAGACTAGATAAATCTTGTTTGTCGTTTGAAATTGAGATAAATCGTTTGTTGCTTTCTTCCAATTGATTGGAAGGTAATAGACTAATCCCTTTTGATGTTCCTATCCATAAATTATTGTCAATATCAAAAAATAGATAGCGTACATAATTACTTATGATTTGATTTGCTTTGCCATTTTCTTTATAAGTAACAAACTTTGGTTTATCAAAAGGATTCGAGAGGACTGCAATTCCTGAGCCTAGAGAGCCGATCCAATAATTTCCATTTCGGTCCTGATTTATGGAATATACTTTGTCTAATGGTTCAGCCATTGAAGTACTCAAATGGACTATTTTAATGTTTTTTGGAGTGGCATTAATTATGTCTTTTAAAATAAACACACCTTTGCCTTTAGTCCCAATCCATAAATTATCAGCATTATCAATAAACAGACTATAGACATTAATATTCATTAGTTTAAGTCTGTTTTCAGCAGAAAGATCATCGGGAAAAGTATACTGTAATTTATAGTTTTTATAACAAAATATCTTACCACCTTTACTTCCTAACCACAATTTCCCTTCTCGATCTTCTGTTGAAGAACGTATTTCGTTTTCGAATATATTAGATGGGTTTAATATGGGTTTATGCCATGTAAAATTCTTTTCTGATAAATTTATTTTATTGACGCCACCATACATTGTTCCTACCCAAAGGTTTTTTGAATAATCTTCAAAAATCGATAAAACCACATCAGACGAAAGACTTCCTCTCTCGTCTTCATTATATCTAAAATTTTCGAATTTATCAGTTTCTCTATTATACAAGAATAAACCACCTCCATGAATTCCAATCCAGAGGTTCTTATTGCTGTCTTCAAAAAGCTGTTGCTTATCTCGTATTCCCAAAAACAGTCGTTCTTTGGAATTAAGATCGTAATATTTTAGCTTTCTTTCTTTAGGTTCAAATTTATATATCCCCTTGGTTTCAGCAATAATCCATAATTGGTTGTATGCATCTGGAAATATTCTGGTAGTAATAGTAAGCTTTGGGTGGCTTATGGCCACTACTATATTATTAGAAATGGTGTACTCAAATATAAATTTATCTGATCCAAGTATTAAATTGTTGGGACTATATTGATGGATACAGCGAATTGACTTGCCTTTTAGTTTATCGTTAATACCCAAAAGAGAAGTAAAGTCTTTATTTGAAATGTTATAATTTACTATGCCTTGGTTTCTGGTTCCAAACCAGATGTTATTTGATGTTTGGCTGAAACTTATGAATTTTTTATTGTTAAAATAAGTATTGATAACTCTATTTCCGTTATCTGAAAAGTTTATTCTTATAAGACCCTGTTGAGTACCAGCCCAGATGTTTTGTTTTTCATCTTCAAAAACGAAATTTATTTTGTTGCTTGGAAAGTCATTTTCTTTATTAAAGAGCTCAGTATTAATGTTTCCAGAATTATCTGTGTAGCTTATCTTTACACAACCCTCTTTCCCCCATGTCCAGATGTCTCCCTTGGAGGTAATAATAAAGTCTTTGACAGGAACTTCTCTTTTAAGTATTTGAGTGTGAAAATTGAGCACTTTATTGGTTATAGGATCTACTCTTTGAATATTTTCATCATCTGACCAACACCAGATATACCCATTTTTATCTTCCTTAATTTTAACCATAAGGCTATTACTCAAACTATTTGTATCGCCAGGTATAGAATAATAGTTTTTGAAACTTCTACCATCATATCTGCTTAATCCGTTTAGAGTAGCAAACCATAAATATCCCTTTTTATCTTGAATAATGTTTCGTACAGAATTATCAGAGAGCCCATCTTTAATATCAAGATGATCAAACTGAATAGACTGAGACGATATCGGAAGATAGATAGTTATAAATATGAAAAATGAAAATAGATGCTTCATAGTTAATTTATATGATGCTAAAATAGAATCAATTGAAGGATATTCAAAAAATGATGAATTAAAGAATGTAATTCCTTAATTACTGATTCTCGTATTGTTTCATTTCTTTAAGTATTCCAGGGTGAAGTTGGTTTTTTGCCCGAATCCAGAAAACTGCAACCGGAATTCCTTCGGTATTGGTTAAGTTGAGCTCCATTAATTTACTTTCATCAAAGCCATAGCGTATATCGAATGGTTTTTCTATTTCGTCGTTCCATAAGATAATAGTATTACCCTCAATTTTTGCCTGAGCGGGTTTAAAGTCCTTTTTGTATTCGGCAATCTCAAAATTTTGTGGCATTGAGCCGTCGCGAGTAGTTAATGCGGAGCCATAAGTATCAAAGCTAACAACTATCTTGTTACCATCTATCTTAAAATCTTTAAATTGAGGTCCGGCAGGAATTGCATCAGAAGTTTTATAAACATTAGCTAAAGCCAAATTGGCTAGACGAATGGCTACTTCATATTTCTGTGGTTGGTGCAAGCCGTTGGCCATGCCTAAATCTGAGGCTACTGCCATAGAAGTATTCGGAATTTGCAGGACTTGACGCTGTGCTTCCAAGAATACAGGCAAACTCTGCATATCGTTCCACGGGCGGCTTGAATAAGTCGAGGGGGGCATTTGTACAATTAAGAATGGTAGTTTTGGATTGTTCCAAAGCTCTCTATAATCCCGAATCAATAGTTGTAGTTTAAGGGCGTATCCAAGGCGATCTCCATCTTTATAGAGATTATTCTCACCCTGATACCATATTACTCCCTTCACCTTCATTTTGCTCCAAGGTGAAAGCATATGACGGTATACTTTTGCTCCCTTATAAAATTCTTCGATATGTTGTCCACCCCAGGAAATTCGAATTACCGCCGTCATTACAGATGTTTTATGAGAAACTTCACGGGCAAAGTAATAGGCAATTGGGTTGGTTTCGTTCAGATCTTCCTGATTGCAATCAAACCATCTGTTTTCAGATTTGTTTCGAATTTTCTCTTCCTTATCATCTTTAGTGGCTACCATATAATTTCGTATTAGCTTCTCCTTGCCACAGTTTTCTATGTCTTGTTTAAAGCGATTAATATATTCTGGGGCAATTTTGCAACCGAAAAAATAATTGAATGAGATTTGCGCATTGGACTGGCCACTTAGCACCCAAACATCACCTAAATAAACATTTTCTAATACTATATTAGTGTCAGCGCCAGAAACTTTTAGTTCAAAGGGACCACCAGCAGGTTGAGCCTGAAGTTCTAATTGCCAGTTACCATTTTCATCTGCTGTTGTTTTACCTGCTATATCTCCTAACGATATTTTAATCTTTTCACCAGCGGGTGCATTACCCCAAACAGTTATGGGTTCACCATACTGAAACACCATTTTGTCTTGAAATATTCTCGGTAAAGAAACCTGTGCAACAGCAGCAGATACCAACATTAACAATATATTGACTCCAATTATTTTTTGAATCGATATTTTTATTCTACTATTTATATTCATGAGTTTTAATTTTTTTTTTTCGATATGAGTATCGAATCATTCAAAAATAGTTTAATGTTTAATATTCAGAATTAGTTTTCATCATTTAGAATACAGGGGTGGCTCTCAGGAAGCTGATTCCCAATAAGCTCCAGTAATTCAATAGCATTCAAGCACCATTGAGCTGTATAATTGGTAGAAACGTTTTTTATCTCATATACAGGCTCAAGTATATTATTACTTTCAACAAGCTCTATCTCAAAAGGTGCTTTCACTCTGTTTGAATCGAGTCCTAGAAAATTGTTCCAGGCTATTTTTGCATAAGAATTGTTTGCGGTTGTCATAGAATAATATGCAGGTAATCTGGCATACATTGAACCAAGTGTACCAAGTTGAATCCTTCTTCCAAGTTCTTTTTTAACACTATCGCTCGGAGCTCCATAAAGCTTACAAAACTGTAGCAAAAGTTTATCCCATTTCTTATTATTAAGAAGTGTAGTTAATTCAAAAGCTACTTCTGGGCCACCCATTAAAACAGAAAGGTGACTAAAGCCAATATCTTTTTTGTTTAGATAACTCAACTCATAAGTTTGTGGATTATATCCAAAGGCAGCACGTTTTCCAGAATAGAAACCATAAGGCATGTCATAAAAGCTTTCAACTCCGATCATAATTCTATTACGATAGATGGTGTCTCCTGTACGTTCCCATTCAGTCATCCAGTTGCCGACAAGAGCTAACCAATCGGGACCAATTCTGGCATGAGTAGGGGTATTGTCATTCTTTAAAATTAGGCGTAAAGGATCGTTCTTACCAATGGCTGTATTGGCCTTTTCAACTGAAGCATGCATTAAATCGCCAGTTCTTTCATCAGTAGATAAATAGTAATAGAAGCGATTCAATGCTGCTTGTGAAATTCTTACTTCTTTCGCACCGCAGCCCCAATGCCGTACATTATGCCTTGACCCTAAACCATCAAAACGCCCAAGATGATATACATCTACTTCACTAGTATGGCGAGTCATGGCTTCTGCCATACGAAAAACATCTTCCCTTCCAGATCGCAAGAAAGTATACCATAGCCACAAGTTTGGCATAAGTTCAGTGTTATCCCAGGCATATCCACCAATATCATAATTCCAGGAGTGTCTACGCGAATCGTAGGAATGCATAATATCTCCATAATCCCAAAAGCCATACCAATTACGTTGGTCTACTTCTAACTTATAATATTCAAAAGCATCGTCTAATTTGTTTTCAATCCATTGTTTACCTGTTGTACTTCTGTCGGGCAGACTCCAGACACCAAAAACGGGGATGCTATGCAAATATTCGGTAGTAGCAGTTAACAGAGCAGGTTGGTTACCTTGGTGCGAAATATTTTTTAGAGTTTCCATTGAAGGTACTTCAGAAGATGCAAACAATAATATTTCACTGGTTCTTGCTATTCCTGTTGGGGTACTATACCCGGGTTGAACATCTTCGTAGCTAGCATCGAGGTTATGTCCAAATGCTACGGTGTCGTAATGTCTCAGATCCATGGCAGGTCCATCGGGTGACCAAAGCCAGGCTTTTAATTTAGCACAACTCGTTTTAGCATCTCGAACTTCAAGAGCTGAAGGAAAAGATTTCCAAAAATCGCGTATACAAACTGTTAATCCACCGGAAACATCTCCAACAAAAGCTAATCCACTCGAACGTTTTCCTGCTCCCGCATTAATCCATGTGCTTAAATTATTGGTTCTTTTTTGAACGATAAAACCGTTTGCGTTGCCTTGAAATAGTTTAAAATCGTTCCATTCTACCCAGTTTTCAATTAGAAATTTTTCTGTCTTTGAGAAAGTTTCTCGTTGAGGTATCCGTTTTCCTATTAATTGTTGAGAGTATAGTAAATTATTATTGTCCAATTTTCTTCGTCCGGTAAGAGGTTGAACAGGTTCGGACCAGAAACCATTATTCTCACCTGAAAATCTAACATGGCGATTATAGATCTCTTCATCTAAAGGAACATTGAAAACAAGTCCTAATCCTCTAATAAAATCCTGGTTTTGGTCACCATCGTATGTAATTGTATGGACTATTTTAATGGATTGCTGCCCAGCATAAAAATACAAACGTATAATGAACGGTAAGAAACTTCTTGTTTCATCTTCCGAAATATAATTACCTTCTATTTTAACCACGCACCTTACTGGACCTTCTTGTTCTATGGAGACTGATTCAATTTTTCCTGTGAATTTTTCTCTTGTTGGTTGCACACCTATTTCTTTGTCAGGTCCATTCTGGAGGATGCAAACAAGTTCGCTACCTGAAGAAACTTCACTATTATTAATTTTGATTGAGCGTATTAATTGTTTTCCCTGACGAGGAATAGTACATTGTAAAATTCCAGTGTTTATTATATATGCATCTTTTGTGTTTTCTAGATTAATTTTCTGATTTCCTTTTTCCTCATCTTTTCCATTTATAGGTTGAAGTTGAAATGTGGAACCGGATTCAGCATTAACTATTGTACTTAAACCTATCCATTTCAAAGAACCATCGGGCCAATATGCCATTGGCCAGGTTTGCAACGGCATGTTATTGGCATTTGCATCACTCAATAAATAGTTACTGTTAGCTTGAACTTGGCCTTTAGCAAAAGGTACTCCCCAACTAACACCGGTAGATAAAGAGGGGGCATTTTCGCCAAGCCACTTAAGTTGAACCCCAGTTTCATATTGAGCAATTGTAGGAGTAATATAAAAGATTGCGCAAAATATCAGAATAAAATAAACGAAATTTGACTTCATTTTAACAGTGCTTAAAGCTCATAGATTTTAATATTTGCATAGCGTGCGGCACGTGTCCACATTTGACGAAGTCCAACACGCCCCGAGACTATTTGTGGAAATTGGCTTGTGTCGAACCAAAATAGTTTAGTTTGTGTTTGGTTAGAAACATGCATGTATAAATTTGAGCCCCTGCGTATTACTGTGATATGGTGTTTAACACCTGGAGCAAATAAACCAGTATTACTATATTCCGGGCTTAATGCAGTTCCTTTAAGTCCTTTTCCACTTTCAGGCATGTAGCGGCGAGCCCTTACATAGTCTGGTTCTTCATTTCCAGGTCCATTAACAGCATAGCTTATATGATAGGTATTCATATGATTGTAATATTCTTTCATGGCTGGAATCTGTCTTTGGTCATTCCACTTAAATATTTCTTTGTTATAAATATCTTTTCCACTTCCGGTTGCTAAAAGGTAGATTATATTAACCCCTATTGCAGAACTATCTAATCGAGTATAGTCATATTCAACTTTTATATCGCCCGAAAACTTTTGTTTTGTCCATAAAACGGTATGGCAAGTATCATTATAAGCTATTTTGCCGGCAAAATAGTCCATTCCTAGATTACTGTGTGTAATATACGACCTCTTACCATCCATTACCCATTTGTCCTTCCAGGACTCCGTGCAATCGTCATTAAAAGAAATTTTCCAAGGCAATTCATTTGCAAGCTTGTATTTTTCATCGGCGCTTAATTCTTGACCAAAAATTAAGGATACATTTAAAACAGCAAACAGGACAAGAAATTTAAATTTCAGATTCATACTTAAAATGTTTCAATAATTATTTTACATAAAAAATTGGTTCATTTGATTCTACTTTCTCTTTGTAAAAGAGTAAGGCACTATCATTTAATTTAATATGGTGATTGTTGAGTAGACGATACATTTCGGCACCCGCCAGAATTACTGGTCCATATCCATGTCCTGCATGTTTATTGATTGGACGATAGTAATAAAAAGCCGGGTCGAAGCCCATGCCGGTTCCTACGCATGTACCTTCAACTTCGCCATGGTCGTTCACTTTTGTTGTAACAGCATGCCAGGCCAATTGAACTTGAGAACCATACGCTAATTCATCAATCCAGCCATTATTTATTGCGTGTGCAATACAATAAGTGTAAATAGCAGTGCATGAGGTTTCGAGATACGAATCGTTTCTGTCAAGCAGTTGATGCCAGAAGCCTTCGCCTGATTGATATGAACAGAGTCCGGCAATGTGGGCTTTTAGTAGATCCAGAACCTTTTCGCGCCCCGGATAACCTTCAGGAATAGCGTCAAGAACTTCTACTTTTGTTAGTAGCGCCCAGCCGTTTGCTCTACCCCAGTGGAATGAAGGATGAGGATCCATTTCCTCAACCCAGCCGTGTCTATAAAGGCCTTTTTCAGGAATAAACATACGATCAGCAAATTGCATTATCTGCTTGATTGCCTCATCATAATATTTAGTTTCGCCAGTGAGTTTTCCCATGTAAGCAACAGCGGGAACCCCCATAAACATGTCGTCTAACCATATAGTGTTTTTCTGAGGGCGATTACGTGCAAAGGTACCATCAGAGAGTCTATATTGTTTATTCATAATATAGTCGGCATAACGATCTATCATTGCCTGACCATTAAATTCAACTCCTTCCATTTTAGCTTTAATCATAGCAGTGCACATAGCACCTGCATCGTCGAGAGCTTCGGGGCGTAATACTTGTCTCATTTGTGGGTCAGCCTCTTCATTATCAGCTGGAAGAACTGCTTCGAAATAGGGGGCAACATCCGACAAAAACTGAAACCGGTCAGTAAGGTACTTTGTATATCGCTTATCTCCAGTTGTATTTGCAGCAACTAACATTGAAGAGTAAGTTACTCCCCACATATATTGAGTAATACTAAAAGTCCCGTTTGAAATTATAGAATTCTTGTCTATCTTATCATAATCTGTAATAGGCTTTTCTGTGTTCTTATCGATAACACCTATAGGTGTTGATTCTTCAAGATAATTTAACACTCGATCAATAACAGCTTTTATTTGTTTGGGAGTTGTAATACCATAAGGTGTTTTGTAATTGGCTTGCGATAAATATAGTTTTGTAGATGCTTTTACTTCAGTCTCATCTGCGTTATCAGAATTGTTTTCATTGTTGCAAGCTACAACAACACCAAAAGAGCAAAGAATAAGTAAATAATAAATAGACCTCATATTTTAAAATTTATCTGAAATTAGAAATTATATTTTTAATCTTTAGATAGGGTTTCGGCTTGAAAGCCATCTAATGTTTTGCTATCATCCTTTAATTTTAAGAGTGTTGTAGTTACGTGTTTAGTATTGTCAACAGATTCGAAGCAACCTAAATCGGGGGATAAACCTTCAAATGAGAATCCGATATCTATTCCAGCATCGATTAATTCACTATTTGCACTTAATCTCAAAAAGTCAATTTCGGGCAAGGAACCATCGGCACCTCTATCATCGGTTAAGTTTATTTCATTAAGATTTATAAAATCTTTAGAACTTACATCTATTTTCAGTTGGAAATAATTATTACTTAAATCGCATGCTTCTTCATTGATATCTGAGAGCTCCATATAGGTGGCAGCAAAACCAAGATTGTTTCTCATTTTATGATTATAACCAGGAACATCATTTAGGTATCCTTCAGAAGTAGCAGATTCTCTGTTTAGCATATTGTAATTTCGCCTATTTAAATACGCTGTATTGTTGTACCAATTGTTACCCGCTAAATGATGATTAGAATAAAATCCACTATGTTTATTCTTTACAGCCAGACAAAATTGAATCGTATTACTTGGTATTGGATTAGGTAACTTATGTGGAGCACTGCTGCCATAGCCACCTGCTTTGAATCCATTCCCATCTCCGCGACTAACAAAGCCTTCGGAATACCCATTATAAAAAGCCCAGCAATTTTCAATTAGAACAGGTTCGTGTGAATTAATCAAATCATATCCATCATCGCTATTGAACCACGCTCTGCATCCTCTAAAGACATTGTTTATATTTCCCTTTAGTACATGACAACCAAATCCATCAACATTCCCACCATAACCATTATCTGATATAGGATCATAATTATTGTAGGCATCACAGTTAAGAATTAGATTGTTGGAACCTTTTTTTAGGTAAATGCCAATAGCCATTCCATCATGCATACTAATTTGTTCAAATATGTTATTGCTTCCTTTTATTTCAATACATTCAGATTGGGTATGAGTAGTAATAGTTACTTGCACTCCAGTAATTTCGATGCCTTTTATATGGAGCCATGATCCAGTGACGTAAAAGGCAACTACTCGTTTATTGGCAGGTTTTATGGAGGAATAATCAAATACTGGTTTTTCGCCAGGATAAGCCCAGTATTTAATGGGTTTGCCTTCGATTCCTTCTTTGTCGAGTTTTGTTACATAAGCCCAAATACTTTCGTATGCTGAAATCTGGTCGGTCTTCATATTATATAGACCTCCTCGAATATAAACTGTGTCACCAGGGTTTACAAGTTGCTGTGCCTGATAAATTGTTTCTAAAGGTTGATCTATATCTCCATTGTTAGTATTCTTGCCATCGACAGCTACATAAAAGACTTTACCATGGGTCAATGAAATATTAAATAGTAAAATGATGCTTAAGAAAAATGCCTTCATAATCAATCTATAGAAAGTTTAAAACTCACACCTTTTTTTATTGCAAATATTTGTTGAGTTTCTGAACTGTATTTCCAGCTATCCGATTCTGAAATGTTATTTGGACGAGAAGCTGAGTTTATAAAAAAAGTATATATGTGAGATTTCTGTCCTATTACCTCAATTGTTTTTCCATTGTTTTTTACAAAGATTTCGACTGGGCTATAATAAAAACCATCGCCAAGAGGTTCGAAGTATTTTATAGATGAGTTAATTTCTTGAAGAATATAAATGTTAATACTATCCGAAAAAATTGTGGTATCTGTATCTTGTATTAAAGTGTTGCTGCTCTTATTAACAGGAACGATTGAAATACTACTATCACTTTCTCTAATATTATTTATTTGTTCATCAACACTTAATATTTTGGTTTCTTCTGCACTTTTTGTTGCTTCAAACATGATTATTTCTGGTTGTTCAACAGCAACACAATTATTGAGTTCGATAGGTTTACCCGATTTTGTTTTAAGGCTGACATTTTTCATCTGCCAGTTGATTGCATGATTTACAATTCCACTCTCTTGAGATTCTATTGTTATATTCTCCCATACAAAATTGTTCATTGGTTTTTCCTCATATGCATTAGCATAAAATGCTTGTTTTGCATTTTTAACATCAATGTTGCTAACTCTAATGTTTCGAAATTCAGGAATGCCCTTTTCTGGAGGATTTACTGGTTGTGTAATTGTTCTCCATCTATCTGGTATTAAGCTATCAGGAATTTCTTCCGGTATTGTTGGATAACTATATTCGGGATACCAGTTTAATTCGAAATGAAAAGGATTATCGACATTCGTTATTTTGATGTCGTGAAACCAAATGTTTTCCATAACACCGCCGCGAACCTTGGCCGATTTGAAGCGAATGCCAATATTTGTTCCTATTGCTTCGAGACCATATACTTCAATGTTTCTCATGCCGCCAGATGTTTCACTACCCAGAGTAATTAAACCATGACCAGTACGGGTAATACAATTTCTGTAAACAATATTCTCAGATGGGCGATTAATCCTAAGTCCATCTGCATCTTTACCTGCTTTAATACACAGATTATCGTCATTACAGTCTATATCGCAATTCTCAACAAGAATATCTTTTGACGAATCGGTATTTATACCATCGGAGCTTGGTCCATACCCGTCAATATTATTTCTGATAATTAATCCGGTTACGTGAACCCTTTTGCTATAGGTTAATGAAATAGTCCAAAATCCGGCACGTTTAACAGTAAATTCTTTAAGTAATACATCTTCCGATTCGTATACAACAACCGGACGAATTCTTTTGCAATCGTAGTCTACAGCCCAGCGAACATTGCGTTTTTTATAATCTACCCACATACCACCGCTAAATTTTGGGTCGCCCCAGAATTTGTCCCACCAGTATTTTCCGTTACCATCAATAATTCCTTTTCCGGTAATGCGAACATTCTTTTGTTTATATACATTTATTAGGGCAGAGGGCCATTCCATCTCAATACCTGCAATACGTGTTTTCCGTTCGGGATATTTACTATTGTCTTGAATAGCTTTTATAACAACGCCTTCGCCAATATGAAACTCAACATTAGATTTTACAAAAAGAGCTCCTGACAGGTAGGTACCTGCCGGAAAAATAACCTTTCCTCCTCCAGCTTTGCTAGCGGCATCAATTGCATCCTGAATAGCTTTTGTTGTAAGTGTTTCACCATCGCCAATAGCACCAAAATCAGCCACATTAAATAAAGCGGTAGGAGTTTTTGCAAAATCTTCGTTGTAAAATATTTTTTCAAGACTTAAGACTAATTCACTTTTATTACCTGAGTTACATGCAAACAAAAAAAGAGAGGCGATAAAAAAAAGAATAATCTTGTTTGAAATAGAATTACATTTAGGCAGGGTCATATTATTCGTTGATTTAATTTATTGCAATTGGAAAAAGTTTAACCTTATCTAATAACCCAGATTCTATAGGTTCTTTGTCAGATGCATCATAAGGTTCATATTTAATATTTACAAAATTAATTTCATGGAAATTTTTCCATTCTACACCTTTTCGATCCAATTCAATTACCTTGTTAAAAGAAAGGTTAGTTACTTCAATTTCAATTTTGTTTTTCTTATTCAGAATGTCTTTGGGTATAATTGTTTTGTATGGGATACACCACAATAAACCAATGTCTGAGTTATTAATTCTTATTCGGGCAGTTTCTCGTACATCACCTAAATCAATAAGCATTTCCTTTCCAATATATTTGTCATCTATCTCGAATTCACAGGAATAAATTGCTTTTCCACTATATGTTGGCCAATTGCTACCAAAGGTTGTCCAGGATTCAAATGTGCTTGTTTTTACTGTTTTTGGTAAGTTATTACTTTCGCTAATTGGGGTAATTGTCCATTCGGAATCAATTACAGTAGCATTATTATCAATAATGTAATCTGACCATTTTTCGTCAGTTGTTTCTCTATTGCTACAGGTTAATATACAAGATTTTCCTGGTTCAAGATGGAGGTTAATTGTTGTTTTTCCATTGTTGATTTCAGAGCTTATTACTCCCTTTTTTCCTGTAAGAGGATCGAAAAGTTCAACCTGTTTATATTCGTTTGTAAGACTAACCAATCCCTGACTGAATTTATGGTCTAAATTCGCGATGAAATAAACCACCTCATTATTTCCTTTTTTTCTGATAAATGATAATCCTAATTTGGCAAGTACTTCGTTTTGAATGCCTGATTTCAATAATTCGGAAGAAATATTGGTAGTTATTATTGCTATAGGTTTAATTTTTGTTTTAACGGCAGTGAATTTTTTTTCACGTTTATCTAAATCGTAGAAACCGGGTACTGATTCAGGTAAATTTTCCTGAAATATTATATTAGCCCCATTCTTGGCTAATTTTCTCAGTTTTTCCAGAGTCTGCTCAGGCATATAAACACACTTGGGGATAATTATTGTTTTATAAGTGCCTTCATCAAACTTTATTTTACCCTTCTTAACTGTTGCATTTTTTAGCATTAGATCAGAAACATAATCAAATGTAAATCCATCATACCATAGATCTGAAATTACTGAGCCAAAATCACTCTCTTCCAGCCACTTATTCGAATGATGAACATCTAAACTAACAATAAGCTCATCGGCAGATTTTTTTGCCCAGATATCGTGAATTGGGAAATAAACCAAAATATCGTTGTCAGGTTTTGTATTTTGAAGAACCTTCTGGCAACGCTCAATATACTTATTAAGCTCTGGAAGTTCATTCCAAAAATGAGACTTGGTACCGAAGTTTGTTGATGCATAAAATAGTCTGCCTGGGAATGGTTTTTCGGGCGGATTGTAGGTAATACCATGAAAAAAGACATGATTAATACCTGCTGCAAATAGCTCGTCGATTTGTGGTTTTACCTGCGATAAAGCCACTTTAAAATGATCTCCTAACCAAGTAGCAGTTTCGGATGATACCAGTTTTTTATTTTTAATATGTGCTGCAGAAGATGCAAATTTCATGGTTAATGGGTTGGGGCGACCGAAACGATCTTCCTCAAAGTCGGGATCTTGCCTTAATCCTGGAATAGAAAGATTGCTTACTCCAAACGATTCTGTTTCTGGGATATCGGCGGCTCCATATAAATCAAGGATGTTTCCTGGGGATCCATGAGCTTGGTTTCTTGTGAGTAAATTCATTTTATTACTTTTTTTAACCCAAGGAAGACTAAATTCAGAGTATAACAAGTCCGAAATGGTCTCGCAATAATCAGTAATTATCCGCTCTTTGGTTTGGTTTGAAATAGGGTTTGCAATTATGTGTAAATAGTTTGTTAGATCATATCCTCGTAATTCTTTAAATTTTTCAAGAAAATTATTGGTGAAGTTGGCACCATATACTTCATACGAATCATTGTAGAATGCTCGCACTTTACCAGTGGTGAATTGAGTACTGTCAAAAGCAGCTTGAAATCTGGTTAAATAGTGGTCGATAGAATTTTTATTAAAATAGTCAATCACCAGACCTTCGCCTCCAGGAGCTGCTCTTTTTACTTTCTGGCGAGTTGGTTTCATAATTAAGGCAAAAGCTTTATTGAATGATGGAGCATTCAGAATGCTCCCATCTTTTTGCACTAATTCTATAATGTTTTCATACGATTCATTATTTTTTTGTGCCGATAAAGCAACCAGTTTTGCTCCTTTAATTTCTTTTGTTATCTCGTTGATATCTTTAACTGTCTTTAAATCGATTTCTTTAAGCACAAATGTTTTTGCGGAATTTTCAAAGCTCATGTTTGGTCCGCCAAATGGCCAGCCGGTTCCGGTTGTCATATCAATGCCCAAACCCAGCTTTTTCGCTTCGTTTACAGTATGCACTAACATTTCCATCCATTGGGGCGATAAGTATTGAATGAAGTTCTCTTCATCACCCTTTTCACCATATATTGGGATTATATGCAAACCACCAAGACCAGCATCTTTGTAGGCTTGTAGGTTTTTGCTGATACCATCTTTGGTCACAGAATTTCCCATCCACCACCAAAAGGCCCAAGGTTTATATGTTTGCTCTGAAGGAATAATTTGTTTGTTCTGGGGTTCACTGGCACTTGTTGAATTACAACCTGTATGAACAAACACAAGGCTTATAAACGAAAAAATAAAAATTATATTAATAAATAAAGCTCTCATAATAAACAGATATTTATATGCTTTTTGAAGGTTTAGATATTTGGCCATTTTATTGGTATCAAAGAAAATTAATCTAAAATTTAAATTGGGCTAATAAGTTTTCACAATGCCTTTATAGCAACAACACAGTTTTATTATTGAAATTTAGTCAATGGTTTTTGCAACTAAACCTTTTGGAATTTCCACACCTTCACATCCTGAAAGAATCAAAACCTTATCTTCTGCAATTGTTTCCACATTTTTCATTTTCCAGTTAGATACATATTTCAGTGAACCTGCTTCTGTTGCTTCAATATATATGTTTTCCCATGTAAAATTGTCCATTTTCTTTTCCTCATTTGCTGCAGCGTAGAGAGCTCTTTCTGCTCCTGTGGCGGTAATATTTGAAATAACAACATTTTTAAATTCCGGAATTCCTTTTTCAGCCGGGACAACAGGTTCTAACAGCTTTCTCCAATGCTCTGGTTTTTGATTTAAATCGATACTATCTGGCAGATTTGCTAAACTATAGTTTGAATACCAGTTCATTTCAAATTGAAAAGGACGTTTTGTGTCTGTCATTTCAATATCATGAATATAGATGTTCTGCATAACACCTCCTCTGACTTTTGCTGATTTTAAGCGTAAGCCAGTTAATGTTCCATAACTACTCAGATTGTAAGCTTCAATATTTTCCATGCCGCCAGATGTTTCACTTCCTATAGAGAATAAACCATGACCAGATCGGGCAATAGAGTTTCTATAGACAACATTTTTAGCCGGTATATTTACGCGGAGTCCGTCAGCATCTCTGCCTGATTTAATGCAGAAATTATCATCGTTGCAATCTACATCGCAATTTTCGACTAATATGTCAGAAGACGAATCGGTATTTATTCCGTCCGAACTAGGCCCAAAAGTGCCTATATTATTACGAATGATAACTCCATCGACATGACAGCGTTGGCTATATAGTAATGTTACAGTCCAAAAACCTGAACGCTTAATTGTAAAATCCTTAAGTAAAACATTCTTTGAATTATCAACCACTAAAGCTCGAACTCGTTTACAATCATAATCAACTACCCATCTAAGGTTTTGTTCTTCGTATGTCTTTCGCATTCCTCCCATATCACTAAGACCATTGCCCCAATATTTTTTCCACCAATATTCTCCATTACCGTCAATAATTCCTTTACCTGTTATTCTTACGTTTTCCTGTCCTTTTACATTAATTAGAGCAGCTGGCCACTTCATTTCCACCCCTGCTATTCGGGTGTCTATTTCAGGGTATAGAGCATCGTCTTGTATAGCTCTTAATACAACTCCTTCATCAATTCTAAATTCAATATTAGATTTTACAAATAGGGAAGAAGTCATGTAGATACCAGGTTTGAAAGATACTATTCCACCACCTTTTTCAGCAGCTTGATCTATCGTTTTCTGTATGTATTTGGTATTATCGGTAATTCCATCACCAACAGCGCCAAAATCGTTTGCACTGTAGAAGGTTTTATTGATTTTTGCAAAAGAAGGATTATAGAAAATAGTTTCTAAATATTTTGATAATTTACTTTTCGCTGCAATACCATTTTGTTCTTTTCTAAGGTATTTATACAACTCAGTTCCTGCTAATAGAAAAGCCCCTAAACCATAGTCTTCAAAATCTGGCTTCGATGTATAAGTAACCGGTTGACCATCTTTAGGCTCTTTTCCGGTACCTTGCACATAGCCTAAAAATCCGGAGCTATGCAAGCCCTCTTCTGAAATGGCTTTCCAGGCCTTTAGCATAGGCTCTGCAAATTTCTTCTTTGTCAATACATTATTATTAATACCCCATGCAAAGCCATAGGCAAAGAATGCTGTTCCTGTAAGTTCTTTTCCACCATAATTTGTTGGGTCGTGTAAACTAACATTCCAAAAACCATCTGGTCTTTGAACCTTTAAAATTGCATATGACATTTCTTTAAATGTCTCTAAATATTCAGCCCTATATTTATTATCTTCTGGTAATACATCTAACACTCGAGCCAAAGCGGTATATACCCATCCATTTCCTCTGCTCCAATAGCAATTTTCTCCATTTGGCTCTTTATATGGAGGTGTGAAATCAGCATCGCGCCACCATAAGTGTTCATCTTGATTATAAAGTCCTCCGCCTATTTCGTTTTTAGAAGTTAAATACATTTCGTGCATTTTATCGAAATATTTATCGTCTTTATATATTACGCCAAGTTTTGCAAAGACAGGCATAGCCATTTGTATAGCATCTATCCAACTCCAATCATCTTTTTTTGAGGTGTTAATTATACTATCAACAGCAAGTCGAGCATTAATAATTTTTTCTGGTTTTGGATCTAATAAATAAAGTTCTAAATAAGTTTGTGCAGCACATAAATGGTCAGCATCACGAGTATAGGTTAGGGATGAATGAATATCAGGAGATCTAAATTTCCATTTATGGAACTCACCCCAATCAAGAGCATATTTATAATATTCCTTCTTTGGATCTATATTATACAAAGCCATTAGACCCTCATAGTATACGGCTCTTGTCCAGATATTACTGGGGCGTTTTTTATTGGTGACAATTATTTCACCAGCATCTGGCCACTTTTTCATAAAATAATTGTTTGCCAGCTCAAGTTTTTCTAGTACATCTTTCTGAGTAATAGTTTTTGTTTTATCAGACTTAAAACTTAAGATTGATAGAATAAGGCAAACTGCAAATACTTTTCTCATTGTGTTTATCTAGGATCTTTATATGTTAAATTCAAATTAATGTAAAATTATTGTTGTTTTTCAATAATAATGTCCCAATAAACTAGGAAAATCATACAAAAAATACATGAAAATTATCTCTTGACACTACTCCTGTATTTTATGATTGATTTTATGGTTTTGTTAACGGGGAATAAAAAAATATTAAACCTTAAATATGCATTAAGCAAGCATATTTGACTCTACGAGCCGACGAAAATGGGAGTTAACCCTGACAAAGAAAATCACCAGACAGGTAGTATTCTGGCTCATGCAAGAGCGTTGGAAAAATCAATGGAAGGAATATTAGATTAGTGTTATAATACTGGTTGATTTGATATTGATTTTAGAATAGTTTATATTTTATTAGTTTGGATGAGGATTGATATACGCCCCAATTTGGCGAGAAGAGAAGGAGAATACTTTAATGTTGTTCAAAATGAACTTTGATATTGAATTCTGGTTATTGCATTGGAAACTAACTTTCAATATGCCATATGACGAAAACAATGTGTAAAAAGAATAAGAAGAAGAGGAAAAAAGTCTTGGCAAAAAGTGCAAGCTTTCAATGTGCAAAATGCAGAATTACGGCACATAAAGAAAAACACTTGTGTAAACCGCAAAAGGTTCAGTAACTCATGGGTAAAACGGGAGTTGTTTAGGCGAGATTTTAATTAACAATAAAATTACCCGTAAACTTTAAATCTAAGCCTTCAACTGATACTGTATAAAAACCTTCAGTCAATGCCGTAGGTTCAATATAAAACATTTGATTATCAAGTTCCTTTATTACCTTTTCTTCGTAAGCAATTTTTCCCGACAGATCATAAAAAATAACATTGTAAGTACCATTATTGCAGTCGTTTAACTCAAGGGTTACTCTGTCTGTTATTTGAGTAGGATAAAGGTTTACCTTATTATTTGCGTTTTGTGAATTTTCTAAAGCAAGACTACTTTCAGTATTTTCAACTATTTGAATTGCTTCTACTCCAACGTTTTTATCTAAAACAAACGAAATATCACCATCTTTAAGATTGTTAAATACGTAATATTCAGAGTTTCCTTCAGTAGTTCTTATTTGATAGTTATTTTCGATACCATTTAGAATAATTCTTGATTTATTATCTGATAAATCTGCATCTTCTATGTAAATATATACATCGAAATTATCATAAGGTATAGACTTAAGAGTAATGCTTAAAAATTCATTTTCAGATATTGAATATCCTTCCTGAATAGGGTATTCAGGTATTTTGAAAAGATTAGGTAAGGAGCCTGTTGAATTGGATTTAAGAAAACAAGATGTTTGTTCTCCTATATTATTTAGCAGAAAGCCTGAATTTCCCTTAAAAATATTATTCCAAACTTGAGTATTTTCAATTAAACAAGTAGAATTATTTTTCTCCAAAGTGCTTCCAAAATTAATACTAATTATGCCAGAGCCGTTAGCTGCATAAGTTGAGCTATAAATTAGAAATGATACGACAAATAAAGCTGCTATTTTTTTTAATGACTTTGTTTTCATCTGTATTATATTTTAGAATTACTGAAATAAAAACGTAATATTCAAGCAAAAGAATTTTATTCTATCCATAAATAGAGAGTGAAAAATACTAAAAAATCGCATAAAAAAGCAATATTAGCACGAAAAAAACATATAAAATAAACGTTATATGAATATTGGCGGGCTATACAGCGTATGTTGCTTTATAATAATTATTTAAATGTGTATTTATTATTTTGATTTCAGCAAAGAAATATCTATTTTTAATGCGTTATGTGGCAATCTAACCACAAATAGAGCATTGGTCAATATAAAACTCAGAATAGAATAATTCAGCAAATTTAATGAGTGGATAATAAATGAATTCTTAATACAAATAGACATATAGTATAAACTACTAAAACATTTAATTGTGAAAACCAGACTTATTAATCGTCGTGAGTTTTTAAGAATGACATCAGGTGCAGCGGCGGCATTTGGACTAAGTAATCTTATTTTAGCAAATGATTTTTTAAAAACAAGATCTGATGCAACAAAACCAGTGGTTATTTGGTTAGAAGGACAGGATTGTACTGGTTGTACAGAATCTATTCTATCCAGCTTCAACCCAATGCCAATTGATGTGTTACTCGATACAATTAATCTACAGTATCATGAAACACTTATGTCTGGAGCGGGAGAAGTCTCAGAAGCTGCACTTCAAGCAGCAATAGCACAAGGTGGATATATTCTGGTTTTGGAAGGTTCTATTCCGGCAGCTGATAAGAGATTTTTAAAGGTTGCAGGTAAGCCGGTTGAAGATACATTTATTGAAGCGGCCACAAACGCTGCAGCTGTGGTTGCCATTGGTGCATGTGCTACGTGGGGAGGAATTCCGAGAGCAGGCATAACCGATGGGCAAGGAGCCGAATATTTTTTAAACAAGCATAGTATTAGTAAAACGCTTATAAACATACCTGGTTGTCCCATACATCCTGCATGGTTTTTCGATACAGTCGTTTCATTTCTAAATGGAGAGGACATTCCTGTTGACTCTTATAAAAGGCCTTTAAATCATTTCAGTAGGAAGGTTCATTCAAGATGCCCCAACAAAGGTAGTCATAGGTGCTTGGAAAATATGGGATGTAATGGCAAATATACCTATTCTGATTGTCCGACGCAAAAATGGAATGATGGGGTAAACTGGTGCATAGGTAGTAATGCACCTTGTGCTGGTTGCACTGAACCTGATTTCTACAACAGATTTTCACCTTTGTATTCAAGATTCTAATTAAATAGTACATTCTTACAAACTTAATATTCAGAATAATGGCTCAGCTAATAATAGACCCTGTAACCAGAATTGAGGGACACCTTAAAATAGATGTAAACATAGAGAATAACCTAATCGATTACGCAAATTTATCCGGTACCATGGCTCGCGGAATCGAGAATCTTCTTATTGGTAAAGATTCACGAGATGCTGTTTATGTAACAGAAAGAATTTGTGGAGTATGTTTTACAGCACATGGATGGGCATCTAGCATAGCAGTTGAAAAAGCACATGGAACAACAAATTTGCCTGAAGCAACGTACTTAATCAGAAATCTTATTGCTGGTGGTGCCTGGTTGCATGATCATCCACTGCATTTTTATCATTTATCAGCATTAGATTTTATCGACATAACAGTTCTTGGAGAATATACGGGGGCAGATGCTAATTTAATTAAGGTGAAAAACCTTGTAAACAAAGAAATAGCAAATCCTCCTGTTGATGGCTCTTTTGCCGGTCCTTTTGTTCCAACATTTGCACCGGACGAGTATTCTATTCGGGATTTAGATACTGTTGCGACTCTGGTTTTGCACTACATAAAGGCTTTAGAGATTCAATCAAAGGCTAAGAAAATGTCTGCCATATTTGGTGGTAAACAACCTCACCAATCATCAATAATTCCGACAGGGGTTACTCTTTTTCCATCCTCTGCTCAACGTGCTCAGTACAGAGAAATTCTCGACGAATTATCTAGCTTTGTGAATGATGTATATGTAAGTGATGTGCTAAGTCTGGGTACGAATGAATTGTTTGAATTGGCACAGACGGATTTAGGTGTTGGTTACCAAAATTATTTATCGAATGGTGCATTTCAAGGAAGCGACGGAAGTAAGATATATCCTGCCGGAGTTGTTATTAATGGCAACCTGGTTGAGACAGATACGGCAGTAATTGAAGCTAATATTACCGAAGATGTTTCAAGTGCATGGTATAACTCAGTTTCTGCCGGACATCCTTCTATTTCAAAACAAGAGTTTGATCTGGATAAAGATGCATATTCTTTTGTTAAAGCCCCAAGGTATAATAATCAGCCCATGGAAGTTGGGCCTTTAGCTAGAATGATTGTTGCATCAAAGCAACCGAATCATCCAGCGTACTCGCATCCAGCGGTTCAACAGTTTATTGGATTAATTGAAGCAGGGGTTAAGCCCGGAGTTGTTGCAAGACATGCGGCCCGAGCTCTTGAAACACAAATACTTTGCGATTCAATGTATAATTGGCTGGACAGACTTGATGAGCTGGCAAGCAGTGGTGAAACAACAATTCAGGATACCTCGCATTGGAATCCACCAACATCCGGAAGTGGCACTGGCTTAACGGAAGCACCTAGAGGTGCATTAGGACATTGGATAAACATCACTAATTCAAAAATTGGCAACTATGCCTGTGTTGTGCCTACAACTTGGAATGCCTCTCCAAAAGATAGCAATGGTTTTAATGGACCTATGGAAGAAGCTTTACTAGGATGCCCTATTCCTGATGAGAGTAACCCAATTAATATCGGTAGAATTATCCGTTCTTTCGATCCTTGTCTTGCTTGCGCAGTTCATACGGTTTCGCCAAAAGGAGATTTAACTCCGTTTTTAATATAATACGAAAATAAAATCGGAAGATTATATGGCTCCATTTTTAGTTTTGGGTTTGGGCAATGTATTAATTGGCGATGAGGGATTTGGTGTTTATGTAGCCCAACATCTTGCTAAAAACTACTTTTTTGAAGATACCGAAATAGTGGAGGGGGCAACGTCTGGTATTTCCTTAGCATGGGAGATAGAAAACAGAAAAAGAATAATTGTTATAGATGCGATAAAGTCAAACAAAAAACCGGGAACACTTTTTCGATTTAATCATTCTGATGTAAAAAACTATTATGTTGAAAAGGCCTTGTCAATGCATCAGGTTGACTTTATTAGTGCCTTAAAGTATGCCGAATTTTTAAATATAGAGTTACCAGAAATTACTTTTTTCGCTGTACAGCCTGAAGATCTTTCACTCGGTATGCGATTATCAGAGACCCTAAGGAACAAAATATTTGAGGTTGCTGATCTGGTTAAAACAGAGCTTTGTTGTGCGAAAGCGGAGACAAAATAATACTCATTATTTATGAAATGAGGTAACATTCTCTACCTTTGGGATAAAAAATTAATTCTTTTTATTGTTTCAATGACTTTGCCATGTCATAACTATTTTTTCAAGGAAATGCTTTTTGGTGGATAGCTAAGGCAAATAAAACTGTTAGTTTAAAGGTGTATGTTTTTTTATTCAACTTACTATTTAGAATTCCTTGTAAATTAGTTTCAATTATAGAAACATAAAAATTATGTACTCTAAACCAACACTAGTTTTAGACGAGGCAAAATGCAAAAGGAACATTGAAAAAATGGTTTCAAAGGCAAAGGCTCATGGATTGATATTCCGTCCACATTTTAAAACACATCAATCGCTACAGATTGGGCGTTGGTTTAAAGACGAAGGGGTAGAAAGAATTGCTGTGTCTTCTGTCTCTATGGCAGGATACTTTGCTGAAGATTGGAACGATATTACCATAGCCTTTCCTGTAAATATTTTGGAAATCGACGAAATAAATGAATTAGCGAATAGAATTACACTGAATCTATTAGTCGAAAACATTGAGACATCAGCATTTCTTGCTGAAAACCTTAAAACAAAGGTTGGCGTTTTTATTAAAATAGATGTTGGGTACCATCGAACTGGAATAAATCCTTCAGACACCGATTTGATTGATAATATTCTGGAAATAGTTAATAGCAGTTCATTATTAGCATTTAAGGGGTTTCTTAGTCACGCTGGTCATACTTATAAATGTAAATCTATTGATGAAATAAAAACAGTGCATGATGGGGCAGTGAAAGTTATGCAAGATCTTAAAGATATCTATCTGTGCAGATATCCTCAATTAGTAGTATCATTAGGCGATACACCTGGTTGCAGCATTGCTGATAACTTTTCTGGAGTTGACGAAATGCGACCTGGAAATTTTGTGTTTTACGACTTAATGCAGTATCAATTAGGAGCATGTCCAATTTCACAGATCGCTGTCGCATTGGCTTGTCCAATTGTTGCAAAGCATAAATCTCGCTCAGAAATAGTAGTCTATGGGGGAGGAGTACATTTTTCAAAAGAACGTCTGGAAAACGAAGTAGAAGGGACTATATATGGAAGAGTTGTTGAAAAGCTGGTTAAAGGTTGGGGCAATATTATTCCCGGAATGTTTGTAAAAAGCTTATCGCAGGAACATGGTATTGTTGAAGTTCCCAGAGCTCTATTCGAAAAGTATAAAATAGGCGAGCATTTGCTTATTCTTCCAGTCCATTCTTGCTTAACAGCAAACCTTTTAAAAAGTTATAAAACAACGGACGGCCTGATGCTGGAATAGAATAATTAAGGTCACTTCCTGACAGTTTACTACAAGAAGTGACCATTTTAGCTTAATTAGTTTAGTTAGCAATGAAAGGAGCTTTTTTTATATAGCCATTGCTTTTTAATTGTTCAATAATAAATACAGACAAATCAGCCGAATTTATACTCTTTCCCGGACAGTCGGTTAAACTTACTTTTAAAGGTTTATTTTCATTAGTTTGTTTTAGCGCCGGCATTCTCACAATGGTCCAATCTATATTACTTTTTTGAAGCAGGGAATACTCTGCTTGTTTATCTTTAATTATTGAAGGGAAAAATAGTTTCATCAATTTCGTAAGTAATTTTGTTTGAAAACTTTTTTTATCTCCTGGAATATCGAGAGTTAACCCTGAAATTAGGATATACCTTTTAATATTTTGTCTCTCAATGGCTTTTAAAATATTAGACGAGCCTATAGTATGAACAGCAGCTTCACCTTTCTTTTGTCCGAGTGAACTTATCACAGCATCACACTCTGATACCAGTTCAAAGACTGAATCAAAATCTCTGACATCGCCTTTTATAATCTTAATAAGATTGCTTTTAATTTTGAAGTTTTCAGGGTTTCGTAGCAAAATATTTAAATGAATACCTTCTGCTAATAATTGTTCTACAATATATTTTCCTGCTTTACCGGCACCTCCGATAACAGCAACTTTATTTATTATTTGCATAATATGCTTGTTTTTAGAAAATGTTAATTTGAGAAAAAATTAGAAAAAATAGAATGAATGACAGGAAAGATGAATAAATAATTTCTCCTGTCAAAACGTGAGTGGTTTTGAAGACAAGCAATTAGGTCTATATGTGCAATATAAGAATTTCAGAGTTTCAAATATAAATATTTTTTTCAAAAGACAGGCCTTCTCAGTTTATTGCCAGAAAACGGTAACTTGCCTTTTTAATTAATGCCATTCACCGAATTTAATAAGTATGATTATCTTTCAATTCCTAAATTTGATTCTTTGATAACCTTTTCTATTTAAAACACACAAAAAGATGAAAAAAGCATACAAAAGAATACTTGTCGGACTTGGAACACTTGTTTTTGCATTGGTTTGTTTTTCAGTCTATTATGGAGTAAAGGTGAAGCGTGAAACGAAAGAAATGACTCCTGTTGAAACCAAGCTGGTTGTAGACAATATTTACGCAATTCATGAATCATTTGTAAATATGTTTTTAATCGAAGATAGTGGAAAGTATATTGCCATTGATGCAGGAAACAAATCTGAGGATGTATTGCAAGAATTCAAAAAACTTAATATAAATCCCGACGATGTTATTGCTGTTTTGCTTACCCATTCAGATGGTGATCATGTTGGTTCATTGGAATTATTTAAAAATGCAAAAGTACATCTGGCAAAAGAAGAAGAACAACTCTTAACCGGGGAGACTTCCAGGTTTTTTGTATTTGGAAATGAAATTGCGACAGAAACATATAGTTTGCTTAAAGATCAGGAAGAATTCAACATAGGAAATATAAAAGTTAAAGCAATTCATGTTCCAGGACATACTCCGGGCTCGATGTGCTATTTAGTTAATGATAAGTACTTGTTTATTGGTGATGCATGTAGCATAAAGAATTGCGAAATTGAGCAGTTTAACGAGTTTTTTAATATGGATACAGAAACTGCTATGAAATCATTAAAAAACATTGCAGGTTTGCCTCAGGCAGAATATATTTTCTCTGCTCACTACGGATATTGCGATGATTATTCAGGAGCAATACAGACATTGAAATAATCAATCGATTTTCCTCTAATCGAAATAAATCTCTGACAATTGGCTAAGTCTGAGCTATGTTATACTTAGTTGAAGATTGGAACGATATAACTATAGCTTTTCCGGTAAATATTTTAGAAATCGACAAAATTAATGAATTAGTGAAAAGAATTACACTGAATCTATTAGTCGAAAACATTGAGGCATCATCATTTCTTGCTGAAAACCTTACTTCTAAATATCTTGCGTTAGCGTTTTATGAAGTAATTAATGTAACCAGAATAGACTTTTAACTCTAGTTTTACCGGAGTTTTATTAAACCCTTTTATTTAGTATCAATTTAAATTACACAATATATGTTATAAAAGTCATTTTTTCTGGTGACATTCAATTGATAAGTGGTACATTCTATTTTTAGGCGTTAATTTAAGATGACTCTGCATGAGAAAATTACTTATTTCTACTATAATACTTTTTTTTTTAGTTTTGCATTGGCCGGACAAGAAATGTCTTGTTCAGGTAATAAATTGCAAGCAGTCTACTATTTCTGTAAATCCAACCCTAATGATACTGCATTCAAGCATCTGTATTTTTATAACAAATTTGAGCAACTTGATAGGATTGATAAGTACGAAAATCATGACTTGGAATCTATAATTAAATGTATTTATGATTCTAATAATGTATTGTTAAAGACTTATGTATTGTATGAAGAAACAATTCAAAATTTGTGCGGTGATACCCCAATTGATTTGTGTTATGACAAGTTAAAAGACCGGATATATGATTATGACTCGGTGACTGGTTCTTGCTATTTTATTTTTGGTAAGTCTTTGCCTCAAAAGCATCATTATGATTCAATATTTGTTGACGGTAAACTACGTGTGGTTTTAAATGATAATGATACTTTGTACACCTTCGATTATGACCAAAGAGGTAAGCTCACAGAGAGAATAAGATACTGTTCCAATAGGAAATCCTATATTGAAAGATATAAATATAAAGACCTCAAAACCTTTGAATATACCTATCCATCAATTGATAGTAAGAAACCAACATTGATTACTGAGCTAGAGTATGATTCAAGTGATAGAGTAATTAAGAAAACAACGATATCCATACCTAGGGATATGAAGCCAAAGCTTGCTAATACTCAAATTGTTGAGAAGTTTAGATATTTGAATAATAGGCTAGTTGAGTATGAAATCTACGATGATAACCAGGACCCTGCTTTTGGCTACTATTGCAGTGATAGATATAAAAAATATTATGTTTACGTCGATTAACTTAGGGCAACAAGAGGCACTTGAGGTTTGAGTATATTTGATAATGCAGAAAGTTTAAAGCTTGTGACATTTTGTGAGAAGAAAGTATTTCCTATATTTCACTGATTGATAAAGTGACACATGTAATTTTGAATAATATTAAAATATTATGGATTTATTATTAAAATATTTTGCCGTTATTAGAAAAAAAATAATTTTGATCGCATTACGTTAAGGTTGTAATATTAAATAAGGAATTAGGAGCAAATATTGACCAGAAATAAAAGTCTGGAAACTACTATGTTGTTTGTAAATGAATCTGAAAATACCAAGCCCGATGTCAAAGAACCTTTTCAGTTGGATTAGCAAGCGGTTTGACTTATTCGAAGGTTAAGTTACTTTGTTTACCAGATAAATAATGCTCTTTGCCGAAAACCATGTGCTTGACCAAATGAAAATATCTAATCGAAATAAATCTCTGACAATTGGCTAATTTTGAGCTAAATGATACTTTGTTGAAAGGAATCTAACCTTACTTATCTATTATTTATTTGGGAATAATAAAGCAATAGTTTTAGGGGTGTCATATTTTTATCTTGTCTTTTTTATGGAATTGTTAATTTATATGCATCTAAAAGATAAAAGCAATATGTCAACCAAATTATTTTATATCGCAGGCATTATATTATTCCTTTTCACATTTCAGGGAAAAGCCCAGGATGATAACACAGTTTTATCTCCAATTCTTAGGATTACTGGTGAATCGAATAAACTTAAAGAGATACATCTAGATAATCTGAAAATTAATGTAAATGTAGTTGGCAACTTAACTACCACAACATTTGAAATGCAGTTTTATAATCCTAACAATCGAGTTATGGAAGGAGAACTTGTTTTTCCATTGCAAGATGGAGCAACAGTTTCGAGGTTTGCTATGGATGTTAACGGTAAAATTAGGGAAGGTGTTCCGGTTGAAAAGAATAAAGGTCAGCAGGTATTTGAGAGCATTGAGCGCAGACAAGTAGATCCGGGACTTCTAGAGTTGGTTGAGGGGAATACTTTTAAAACAAGGGTTTATCCTATTCCTGCAAGTGGATATAAAACTATAATAATAGCATTCGATGAGGAGCTTCAATCTAAAGGAGAACGTAGTATTTTTTCATTACCACTTTTTTTTAACAAGGAAGTAAAGAATTTTTCTCTTGAAGTAGAAGTGTTTAAGCAAAAACTTGCTCCAATTCTTCTCAATAATAAGTTTGAAAATCTTGCATTTAATAATTGGGAAGAAAACTATAAGGCTGAAGCACATTACGAAAATTATCTCCTGAATCATCAGTTAAAATTTGCCGTTCCTAAGACCAATAGTGTAATTGGAGTTTATACTGAAAGAGGTGTTAGAACAAACGACAACTATTTTTACGTTGTAACAAATTTTGATGATTTGCGCAGACCAAAGAAAGTTCCAGATTCAATTTCTATTTTCTGGGATGTTTCATCTTCAGCTAAAAAAAGGAAACTCAAGCTAGAAGTAGAATTACTAGAAAAGTACCTTGCAAAAATGGGAAATGGGAATGTCGAATTATTCTTCTTCTCAAATGAAATGGAAAAGGTGGGAACATTTAGTGTTCTAGATGGCAAAAGTGATGTTCTATTAGAGTTACTAAAAAATATTGATTACGATGGAGGAACACAGTTAAGCTCAATTGATTTTAGCAAGGCAAAAGGAAAGGAGATTATGCTGTTTTCTGATGGAATGGGAACTTTTGGCAACAACAATACTCAGAAAAGTAGCAAACCACTTATAGTAATAAATTCATGTGCAAAGGCCGATCATTCTTTACTTAATTACCTGGCTATATCTTCAGGTGGAAATTATATAAACCTACAGAAATCTAATACAGATGAGGCTTTGGTTGATATTACTAACGAATCTTTAAGATTAATGAATATTGCACATAGCAACTCTGTTTCAGAAATATATCCGTCGGTTAAGGTAAAAGTCTCAAATACCTTCTCGTGTGCAGGAAAGCTACTTGGTAACCAAGGTGATTTAACAATAAATCTTGGTTATGGAGCAGAAGTTATTTATAGTTTACAAGTTAAAATAGATGGTAATAGTTTTGACTCTAAAGGAATGATAGAGAAAACATGGGCAAGTAAAAAACTGTGGGAACTCAATTTAATGTATGATAAAAACAAGGAAGAAATTAAACAAATAGGCAAGGATTTTTCAATAGTAACAAAGAATACATCTCTTATTATTCTGGAAACAGTAGAAGATTATATTGAATATAAAATTGAACCTCCTAAAGAACTACTATCTGAATATCTGAAATTAACAAAGGAGCAGGAAAAGGAATTTGAAAACAAAGAGAAAAATACTATCGATCGAGTTGTTGAAATGTATAAGGCAAAAATTGAATGGTGGAAACGTGAGATTAACCCAATTAAACCCAATCCAGCTAGAGATGGAGTTGATAATTCTAATTTGTATAGAGGAACTTCTTTAATTGAAGAAAGGGAATATTCGAGCGAAACCAAACAAATAAGCGGAATTGTTTACGATGAAGAAGGTATGCCTCTTCCAGGGGTTACTATTGTAATAAAAGCAACCAACCGAGGAACAATAACAGATTTAGAAGGAAGATTCTCTTTTAGTGTGCCGGAAAATGCCATACTTCAATATAAATATATTGGTTTTCAAACCGTAGAACAAGATGTATCAGGAATTACAAATACTGAGGTTGGCTTAACTCCGGATAATGTAAGTCTTGATGAAGTTGTTGTTACTACAGGATATGGTTTTACAAGGCGGAATCCTCGGGCTTCAAGGCCACAGCCAGTTGAAGATATAGTGGTTATGGAAGAAGCAGAAGTTTCAGAGGATATTGCATTTTCTACGGTCGAAACTAAAGAAAAGAAAACTAGTACAGACGAAAATGCAAAAGGTGCGATTTTCCTAAAACCTTGGACACCTGATGCTCCATATCTGAAAGCATTGGAGAAGTATGAGAAGAAAGATTTGTATACTCAATATTTAAAACTTAAAGAAGAATATAAAGACATCCCATCATTTTACACCGATGTTAGTAATCTACTATATACACAAGGATTGCACAAAGAAGCTGTAAGGGTAGTTTCAAATTTGGCAGAGATACAATTATCTAGTCATGAGTTGTTAAGAGTACTTGCCCACAAATTGGAACATATGAAAGAGTACGATGCATCAATAGAGGTTTATAAGAAATTACTTGAAATTCGTAAGGAAGAACCTCAAAGTTATCGCGATTTAGCTCTTGTGTATTCAAAGAATGAGCAGTTTCAGGAAGCTGTAGATATTATTTGGGTAGCAGTAAAGACAAGTTGGGATGGAAGATTTCCTGGTATTGAAGCCATAATGGTTACAGAAATGAATTCAATTATTGCTAAAGGTGGGAGCAAGGTTAAAACTAATCATATCGATGAGCGTTTGCTAGAGAATCTTCCTGTTGATATTCGTGTTGTGCTAAATTGGGATGCTGATAATACCGACATGGATTTGTGGGTTACTGATCCACGTGGTGAAAAATGTGACTATTCACATAAAGAAACACTAATTGGCGGACTAATGTCGAATGATTTTACCCAGGGTTATGGTCCTGAAGAGTTTTTACTTAAGAAAGCAATTGAAGGTAAATATAAGATTGAAGCGAATTATTATGGTAGTTCACAACAGAAAATTGCCGGACCTGTTACAATCTATTTGCAATTGTATTTGAATTACGGCAAACCGAACGAAGAATTAAAAGAAATAATACTAAGATTATCCGATAGTAAAGAAGTAGTAGAAATTGGCGAATTTGAGTTTTAGTTCATATCGTCAATAACAAAGCTAAGGATTTCATGGTCCCTAGATGGTTAGTTGTTTTGGTTCCGAAAACCCGATTTGAGAGTCGGGTTTTCTTTTTTTTCAAGATTATTTGAACCTTGTATAAATTTTTTTGACAGTATTGACTAGTTCTGAATTACTTGCATATAAAACACCACAATGGTTCATAAAAGTCGATTCCTCGCGATTCAACGCCAAAGGGTTACCAAAAATATCGCTAACAAAAGCTCCCATTTCTCTATAAATACAAGCAGTAGCTGCATAGTCCCAAAAACTACCGCCACCTTGTTCCGGCTTTGGAAAAGCAAAATAACATGAAGGAATGTTTTCAAGTGCCCATATTGCATTCATGGCAGCACCTCCATGAGAAATTATTTTCAATGATTCACTTGTATTTTTGGCAGAATAATTTTCAAGTTCTTCTATTACTTTTAAATAACAAGGCAGGTTTAAAAAACTTCTGTTGTGGGTAAAGGTTAATGGTTTGTCTTTCAGATTATTAACTTCTAAATTCCAAGCGTGATTATTCTTGTAAGCACCAAAGCCCTTAATGGCATGGTAGAGTGTTTTGTCGTGGGGATTATATATTACTCCAATTTGAGGAATTCCTGATTTTGAAATAAGTGCAATTGAAACTGAATATCCTGAACGACCTTCGGTAAAAGGAAGTGTTCCATCCAGTGGATCAATACACCAAAAGAAATCTTTATCAAGTCTACTTTTATCATCCGTTGTTTCTTCTGCCAACAAGGCTAAATCAAATTCACGACATGAGGGTGTCAGAATCTCAACTATTGTTTTTTCGCTTAGAATATCTACTTCTGTTACAACCTGTGTTGCCAGAGTACTTGCCCCATCTTTTTTTAAGACTTCAACCTGTTTGTTTGTATACGATGAAATTATATTACCAGCCTTTTTTGCTGCTTCAATAGCAAGCTTACAGAGTTTTTCTAAATCAGAGGAAGTCAAATTCATATTAATTATTGTCTTTATTATTTAATTGGGCTACAACTTCTCGTGCAAGTCGTTCACTATAGCTATGTATTTTCCAGTGCCCGGGGCTCCATCCTTTCATAAATCTATGAAAATCTGTCCAAGCAACAGCGTATAAGGGGCGCCATTCTTGTTCAATGTTTGCGGCTATTTTAGGCTGGCTTTTATTATTAAGAACTAATCTTAATTCTTCAAAATAGAAATCAAGTAGTTCTGTTTCCAGGCTTTCGCATTCGTCTTCATATAAACAACTACCAATAAAATAAGCAATGTCTTTCATTCCGCATCCACCACCTACATATTGAAAGTCAACGGCTGCAACTTTGTTCCCATTTTCATGAAAACAAAAATTAGCAAGCTTTGCATCTCCATGTACTATTGTTTGGTATTTAGTTGATCGTAATTTTTGGTCAATGGCTAAAGCTGCATTTTTTAAGGCTATATCATCAAGAACTTTTAATTCGTCTGGTCTGGTATCTAAATGCCAGTAAGTTCCAATTTCCCATAAATTATCGGGTTTTTTACCCATGAAAGTCGCATGAAAGTTTGCTAACCACGATAAGCAGGACTTTATCTCGTTTAGACTAGTAGACGTTTTCCTAATTGGAAATCCAGAATCATCCAGATCTTCAAGAACCATTAATACTTCATCGTTATAGGTTTCAAGAGCAATGCAGCTTGGGATATAGCAATGTTTGTTACAGAAGCTTCCATAGTTCTTATAGAATGCCATTTCTACCTTATATGACTTAAGTTTTCTTTCATGCGAAATGTTTGTATTCCAACCACGCGGATGTTTTTTGTTTTCAGGCAGTAAAACATGCTTAACAACAATGCTTTGGTAATTAGTACCTTTTAAACCATAGCGGATAATCTTTCCATATCCACTCCAGAGGTTTTGTATTAGTTCTACCTCAAACAAATCTTTTGCACCAGTGGCTTTTAGTATTGTATCTCGAAAATGTTTATTCATTGCTTTTATAAGAGCGTGCAAAGATAAGGGTTTAACCCTGACAAATAAAATCACCTGACAGGTATTATTAATACCGTTGTAACTCTCTGATTTTCTTTCGTCAAATTATTCATTTATATTCAAATGAATAATGTGGGTTTAATAAAAATGTGATAAAGAGAAATATATAAGTAGTACATGCAAGAAGCGAACTTTCGAGCTTAGTTAAGCTTAAAACAACCTAATTATGGCTAGCATTCAGAAGATGTATATTTATGTGCTTGTGAGCTACCTATGGTTGGTGTGAAGCTTCACAAAGTTTAGTTCCCTGTAGATATTATGGACAGATTCTAATTATAGCCTGAATTACTTTTTCAACTTAGCATTAAGCTCAGCTATTTTTTTATCCTTTTTCTCTATTACTTTTTCTAGTTCTATAGTTTTGTCTAAGGTTTTTTGTTCCTGTTGTTTTAACTCAGTAATAATTTTTGAAATTCCGAATGTTCCAATACACTCACCTTTATTATTATAGAGAGGTAGTTTGGTAGATGATACCCATTGTTCAACTCCATTTTCCATTACTTCATGTACAACTTCATCTATTACCCCTTTACCCGATTTGATAATTTGCATCTCATCTTCATAATAACTTTGAGCTACATCTTTAGGTTGAAAATCAAAATCGCTTTTCCCAATCATTTCTTCTAATGTGTCAACAGGGAACAAATGTAACATAGAGTTACTTATTCGGAGAAAGCGACTTTCTTTATCTTTAAAGTAAATATAATCTGGAAGGTTGCTCATTATTGCATTAAGATAAGCATTCTCCTTAATTAAATCTTTTTGCAATTTCATGTTTTCTGCTGCTTGCTCTTGAAGGCTATCCTGTGTGGCTTTCATTTCTTCCATGGTTTGGCGTATTTCTTCTTCTTGCTCAAGAAGTTCCTCTTTTTGCAAATTAGCAGTATTAGCAGTTTGTAAAGCATGCTCTTTACTACGCATAATGGAAAGTATAGAAGTAATATTTTCAGCTATTTTTTCGATTAATTCTACTTTGTTTTCTTCTATAGGTTGAAAAGATGTTAATTCTATAACACCAATTTTATACTCTCCAAGTTTGATGGGTATCAAGACCAGGTGTTTCGGCGAATGCTCTCCTAAGCCAGAGCCTATAACAGTGTAATCCGGAGGTAAATTATCGATTCTAATTGTTTTACTATCTCTAAAACATGTTCCAATTAATCCCTCGCCAGAAAGAAAACTATTCTTCTCAAGTTTGTCTTCAGAATATGCATAAGATGCAATAAGTTCCAGTACCTCATCTTTTTTTTCTTCAACCTGGTTTTCATCATTAATAAGAAAAATACCTCCTTGGTCTGCTTGAACGTATGGAACAAGATTACTTATAACTTCTTGTAGTAATTTCTCAGCATTTTCTTGATTGCTACTTAACAAATCAGAAAATTTTACGATGCCCTCATTAAACCATTTTGATATAGCTACTTGTTCCTCTTTTTGTTTTATAAAGTCTTGATGTTGAAGTATTTCTTCTTTTTGTTTTTCTATTTCAGCTTTTCCCTTGTCTAGTTCTTTCTTCAGTTGTTCCTTGTCTAGCTTAACTTGTTTTTCACGCATTTTAAGAAATATCCAGACCACAAAAATAATACTGGCAATTACGAGGGCATAGAACCAAAATGTTTTCCAAAATGCCGGAATAATTTTAATTTTTAATTGAAGCAGGTTCTCATTCCACACGCCATCGTTATTAGCTGCCGTAAGAAAAAATGTGTAATCTCCTGCAGGTAAATTAGAATAGGAGGCAAAATTGCTGCCAGCGTTTCTAAATTGCCAATTTTTATCAAAGCCTTCCAGCTTATATTTAAATATATTCTTTTTAGGATTTGCATAGTGAAGAGCAGCAAACTCTAATGTGAAAACATTTTGTCTTTCTCTTAGTTTTATTTCATCAATAGATGAAATTGATTTGTCTAGAATTATTCTGCCATTTACTTTTTCACCTATCGGACAAGTTGTATTTAATATTTTTAAATCGGTTAGTAATACATTTGGGGGCAATGGATTTTCAACTATATTTTCCGGGTAGAAGGTGTTAAAACCATTAATTCCCCCGAAGGCCATTTCCCCCGACCTGCTTTTAAAATATGCATTGTAGTTAAATTGCTTGCTTTGTAAACCATCTTCACTATCAAATACTTTTATCTTATCATTTTCAATATTTTCAGTAATGTTTATAATTTTTATTAAGCCAGAATTAGTACTTACCCATAAATTTTTTGAATTATCTTCTAGAATCCCAAAAACTTCACTAATTGGATATCCATTATCTTTTGAAAACCTTGCAAAAGATTTGTCTTCTATATTATATCTTGCCAGCCCCTTTTCGCTTCCAATCCATATTCTGTTTTCCGAATCTTTTTTTATGGTATTTACATTACCAATAATATCGTTTGAAATAAAGCTATAAATGCTGTCATTCTTAGAAAAAATCCAAAATCCATTTACACCCCCAATATAGATATCTCCATTTTCATCCTCATCCAATCCAAAATAAGATTTTTCATTTAGGTGGGTAAATTCTTCAGATCCATTAGGTAAGTAATCAACACTTAAATATTGAGCATCGGCAGTAGTGTTAGTTATAATCCAAAGATTATTATCAATATCGCTCAGCAAACCATATATTCGATTTCCTGAAATGCTATTTGGTTTTTCAGGATCATGCTTATACGAGATAAACTTTCCTGTTTCAGTATTATAATAATTTAATCCGCCTTTATTTGTTCCAATCCATAAATTACCTTTTTTATCACATTCAAGTGCCTTAATGTCATTATAACTTAATGAGAAAGGATTATTAGGATCATTTAAGAAATACTTAAAGGTATAAGTTGTTTTATCCAGGTAGTTTAAACCATTAGTGCCACCCACCCACAAGTTTCCTTTTTGGTCTTCTGTAATGGCAAAAATATTGGCACCACTAAGAAATTTATTGTTATCTTTTCCTGCTTGGTAATGAATAAACTCTTTTTTATTTAAATTAGTGTAGTTGATTCCTCCGGAGAATGTCCCAATCCAAAGTGTACCGGTGTTATCTATAAAACTACATAGAATTGAGTTTTGAGTTAATCTAGAAAAGTTATGTCCTTCATAAGCATAGTGATCATACTCATTAGTATTGTTATTACGCCTATATAATCCGGCAGAGGTGCCTAAAAAAAGATCACCTTTCAGATCCTCAAAAATAGCTCTTACTCTGGTCGAATAGTTATTTTCCGGATCAGGAATAGTTCTTATAAAAGAATTACTTCCGGGCACATATAAATTAATACCATTATTTAAAGTGCCTGCCCATAAATCACCATTATTATCTTCATAGAGACTTTCTATTTGGTTGTCACTAATTGAAGATGAATTTTCAGGATCATTTTTATAAAAATCAAAAGAATCATCATTTGGATTATAACGACAAAGTCCATTTTCACGAACTGAGAACCAAACATTGCCTTTTTTGTCAACTAATAGTCGGGAAATCTGATTTTGGGGTATGCCACGTGGATTGTTTTCCTTATTGCTAAAATATTTTATTTTTAAAGTGTTTAAATTATATGCATACAAACCAGAGGAAGCTCCAATCCAAAGCCGTCCTTCTTTATCCTCTGCTATTGCATTAACTTTACCAATTGGCCAATCAATATCTTCATGCGAGAATCTATTGAAAATATTTAAATTGCTATTATAAATATTTAAACCTTCGGAACTTCCAATCCACAGACTGTTCTTGCTATCCTGAAAAATTGTATTTACATCATTTGAGAGTATTGTAGTGCTATCAAGAGAATCGTGCCTGTATGTAAAAACTGTTTGACCATCAAACTTATCGATTCCATCGTTTGTTGCTATCCAGATAAAGCCCTGTGAATCCTGGCTTATTGTTTTTACCCTATTATTTGATAATCCCTGATCAACAGTTAAATACTTAAATCTATACTGGCTTTGAACAGTACGCTCTGTTTGAGTATAAGTAAAAGGGAGTGAAATGAAATTAATTAACACCCCTAGAAAAAGAAATCTGTTCATGCTGTTTAGGTTTATAATATAGTACTTACAAAGCATATAATTTAGCTTTGAAAGCAAAAAGATATTGTATTGGTTATAATTTAAGAGAAAATGGATAGAGAAAGATAGAAATATTAGTTGAACTTCTATTACAAAGCAATATTTATTTTGTCAAGAAAGTGTACAAGTTGCATGGCTTTAGTCTTTTAGGATCAATGTGGTGCAGTACAAGTATTATTGGTTGAGTAAATGGCCGTAACATCAATATTCAGTAGTGAGAAATATTTAGTGTTTGGAGGTTAAAAAAGAGTCTTCTCATTAGTTTAAGATTGTTCCTGCAAGTATTTCTCAAGAATTTTGAAAAGTTCTGTTGGCTTTATTGGTTTTGAAATATAATCATTGAAATTATCGTCTTGAAAAATTTGTTTTTCTTCAGGACGGGCATAAGCTGTTTGTGCAACAATAATTAATTCTGGATTAGTTTCTTTTATTTTTTTTGCAGCCTCATGTCCATTCATTTCAGGCATTTTAATATCCATAAGTATTAGATCAATATTTGGATTTTCAATGGCTTGTTTGCATGCTTCCTTACCATTTTTAGCCCATAGAATATTCATAAGAGTATCCCTTAAAGCAATTTTTAGAAAGAGGTAATTAGCCTCAACATCTTCTGCAATTAAAATAGTTTTTCCTTTCCACCTATTAGGTATTGTTTTTTTTGGTTGTTGAACAACTGTTTTTTCTTCTGTTATAACAGAATCCATTGGAATACAAAAGGTAATAGTGGAACCTTCTCCTACGATTGATTTAACCTTAATGTAACCTCCCAATGCTTCAGCTATTTTTCGCGATATAGTTAAGCCTAATCCTAAACCATCAGTCAAATTGCCTTCCTTCTCTTCTATCTTTGTAAATTCCAGAAAAATTTTATCTAATTTATCCGAAGAAATTCCTATTCCAGTATCTTTTACGTATAGGTGTAAAATCTCATTTTCTGTGTAAGCTCCAAATTCTATGTATCCCTTTTTTGTAAACTTGTATGCATTATCCATTAGGTTAGTAATAATTTGCTTAATTCGTTCACTATCACTATTTAATTGAAGATTTAGGTTTTGTAGTGTATTGTTCTTTTGTGTTTTGATTTTTGAATTTTCATTATTTAAATAATAATAAGAGAAAATGTGATCGAATAAGGAGTTTAGGTCGAATGGGTTTTTTGCTATTTTCAGTTGATTTGTTTCGAGCAAGCTTAGATCAAGAATTTCATCAATTATTCTAAGCAGACTTTTAGAATTCGATTGTATATATTGAATAAATCGAGTTTGGTCCTGCTTTGATATCCCTCTTTCGCTAATTAAACCAGAAAATCCAACAATAGCATTCATGGGAGTTCTTATTTCATGAGACATATTTGCCAGAAATTCCGTTTTTAATTTGTCTGATTCTTCTGCCTTTTCTAATGCTGATATTAATTCTTCTGTTCTTTTATCTACAAGTTCTTCAAGGTGGATTCTGTGTTTTACAAGTTCTTCGTTTTGTGAGGTAATTTCTTCTTTTTGATCTATAATTGTAGCAGTTCGTCTTTGAACTCTTTCTTCTAAAATTTTTTTCTCATACCTAAGTTTATATTCTCTGATTTTCAGAACCAAATAAAATAATAGCAACCCAATAATTACTAAAAGTATATACCACCAAATTGTTTTCCAAAAGGGCGGCTTAAGTATTATTGTTACAGATGCACCTTCATTGTTCCATACTCCATCACTATTGCATGCCTTAACTGTAAATTTGTATGTTCCTGGATCTAAATTTGTATAAGTAGCTGAGTGTTTGTCTGGTCGGCTACTAATCCAGTTAGCATTAAATCCATCAAGTTTATAGACGTATTTGCTTTCATTAGGGTTATTAAAGTTTATAGCAAAAAAATCTATTATAATCATTCTATCTTTCCAATTTAAGGAAATAGGATCAGTATTATTGGGAACAATATGTCTGATTTGGTTCTCGAAAGTAAAATCGTTATAAATTGTAATGTCGCTAATATGTACTTTAGGAGGAAAAGGATTACTTCGCAAACTATCGGGATTTATGGAAACAAACCCGTTGAAAGTTCCGAAAAATAATTTTCCATTTCTCGATTTCAAAATAGAATGAGTGAAAAATTGATCATCTACCAGTCCATCTTCTTCATAAAATTGCTTAATTATATTTTCTTCAATGTTAACATAATTTAATCCATTACTAGTTGCAACCCAAAGCATGTTATTGTTATCGAACACCATTGATTTTATAAAATTGCTAGAAAGTCCACTTGCTTCATTTATTTTTTTTATAAGTTTTCCAGACTTACTGTATAATTGAACCCCATAGTCTTCACCACCAATGGCAATATATTTATCAGACAAACAGAAAGTGGAAACCATAGAAACCGGAATAAGCATGATAGGCTCATTTTCGATTTCATTATACTTGTATACGCCTCTATAATTAGATATATATAAATTACCTATTTTATCTTCCACTATTTCAGGAGCATTATTAAAATTGAATTGCTCAGAAGAAAGATGTTTTCCTAAAAAATTGAAATCCTTATCAAATACTGCAACTGCACCATTAGGGAATAAAAACCAAAATCTGTTTTTAGAATCGATATACATACTCCATAATGTGCCCCTTGGAAAAGATTTTTGTAACTGATTATTTAATTTCTGCTTCTTTATTTTTGAGTTATTAATGCTTACAAGCTTATCCCAACTTGCTGTAATAATATTTTCATCTTCGTCTTGTAAAATTTTTCGAATAATGTTAGAATTTAACCATGAAGAGTTTTCACTTGTATAATGAGCAATTTCATCGTTATTTGAGTTTAAAACCATAATTCCATAACCATCAGTGCCAACTAGAATATCTCCATTTTTATTTTCGTAAAAACATCCGATAATATTAGATGATTTTCCTGCATTCTCATCAAATTGATGGTTTACAAATGGAATTGTATTGGGCTCATGAAAGAATATACCATTTCGAGATGTTCCTAACCACAAAATATTTTCAAAATCTAACCAGAAACTAATTATGCCGTTAGTCGGTAAATCCGAATTACCTGGTGTGATATATGTAAATGTTTCGTTTTTTTTATCGAATACACTTAAGCCGCCCTGATTAAGAGCCAGATATATTTTATTGTTCTGAACAGGGAGCAGATCATATATATTTTTATTGTTAGTTCTAACGCTTCTATCATCTGTGAGATAATGTTTAAAGATTTTGGTTTTCGGATTGAACTTAGTTAAACCGCCTCCTATTGAAGTAAGCCAAATATCTCCATCGTGATCAATATGTATTTTTTTCTCAAAACTGGTTTTTTTATGTAAAAATGGATCTGGAATTTTGGTGTATTTTCTTATAGCTTCATCGAAGTGAAGTAAATATTCAGTATTGGTTGAAATCCATATGTTTCCTGATAAATCCTGAACAATACCCTTTAATTGGATGTCACTTAATTCTTCTGGAAGAGGAAAAACATCGATGCTGTCTAAAGAATAATTATACTTACAAACAGCATTTTCTGTAATTATCCATAGAGCAGAATCATTCGTTGAATATATCTGATGAATTCTGTTTATTCCCGTAATAGTATCATTAGAACTATGCAAATAATGTGTAAATGATTTTGATTGTCTGTTAAATAGATTTAATCCGTTCGATGTGCCAACCCATAAATTATCGAAGCGATCAGCATGTATAGATAATGCTTCGTTGCTACTTAGACTAGTAGAATCGCTATCGGAATGCACATAAATGGTTGAATTATAGGAATTATGGCATAACAAGCCTTGATATCCATTTGTTACCCATAGAAGACCAGATTTGTCACGACAAATATTATTAATTAAGTCTACGCCATACTCTATTTTTAACTGCTTGAAAACATAATCGTTTCCTTTAGATATATTAAAATTTAGAAATAGTAGTAAAACTATAACAGACTTATTCATTCGGTTGGTATTAAAAACTTAAGATATAACATTTTTAACAAAAAAAAAAAATGTAAAGTTTTATTTAGATTGAATAACGGAGCAAAAATTAAATGCGATTCAATCAAAATGTTTTAGCATTAGTGAGCCTATGTTCAATATTATTCTTGCATAAACTTAATTAGTATTTGTTGATGTTAAGTTCTATTAAATATGTAGCCTAATCAATATTACTATAATATTCCGTTCTGAATATTGTAAAATCAATATTTCCGTTTTATAGAGCAACCAATTGCTTTTGTGAAATCAGGATTTGGATTTTTGCCAGCGATAAGTGCATCAACAGCATCAGATAAATACGTTTTTGTTACTGCACTAACATCTTTGTAGTTATCATCAATGGTACCAATGTATTTAACAATTAAATTCTTTTTCTCTTTACTTAAAACATATACATGCGGAGTTTTCTGTGCTCCATAAGCATTGGCTATTTCCTGGGTTTCATCTATTAAATAAGGGAAACTAAAATTCTTTTCTTTGGCTCTTTCAATCATTTGCTCATATGAATCTTCCGGTACAATGCTTACATCGTTTGAATTTATAGCAACAACCGGGTAGCCTTTTTCTTTGTACTTTTTATCAAGTTCAATAATTCTGTCTTCGTAGGCAATTGCAAATGGGCAATGATTACATGTGAAAATCACAATAAAACCTTTTGCATTTTTGAAATCGGCTAGACTAACCGTTTTTCCATCCACGTTTTTTAGAGAGAAGTCTATGGCTTTGTCTCCAACTCTATATCCTTCATAAACACTTGCCGATTGAAGGAATACGGCTCCAAGCACAAGAAATACTAGTTTGCTAATCTTTTTCATAATTGTTTTAGTTTAGAATTAATGATTATATCAAGTTCTTCAAATTTAAAGCTTTGTTCATAGAAGTCTCTACTGTCTTTTGAATAAAAAAGCGATGCTGGAATTCCACCACTCCATGAAGGATCAACTTTGTCAATCCAACTATTAAAATCAGGATCATCCAGCAGTATTACTTCCGACTGAATATTATGTTTTTTAATGAAAGGGATTAATCTGGAATCAATCTTCGATGGTTGATCAAGACTTACAAGTAATATTTTTAAAGGCTTGTTTTTATATTTGTCAGCTATCTTACTAATTGCAGGCATTTCCTTTATGCATGGAACGCACCAGGTTGCCCAGAAATTTACAAAATATACAGAATCAGCAGTGTGATTTAACCTGTATTCAAATTCATTGAAGTTATGTATGGGTATATTTTGAGAGTAAATATTGTTTACGCTGATAAGGCAGAAGAGCAGAAATACTAATGCGAAAGTTTGTTTCATAATTCGACATTGATTTATGCTAATTGAAACAACTTTGTACAATCAATGTTTTTCTATATCCCTGAAATTAAATTTTTTAACAGAGTTTTAAGATTTTGATTCCTTAACCGATTAAAGTAATTTAGTAATAACACTAATTAGAACTAAGATTTAATTTTATGGAGGTGTTAACAACAATTTAACCTCGTAACTGTTAAAATCACGATTTAAGATATTTTTTAGATGACATATAAAAGACTTAATTCTAGCAAAGATAACCAGGAAGATGATTTTTCAATCAATCAGGAATATTATAGTAAGATACTTTCTGATTATAAAGAAAGACTGAAAAATGTTATTGATCATCCTAATAAAAAGGCAATTGAGAAACATAAAGAGCGAGGTAAGCTCCTTGCTCGCGAGAGAATAAATTTATTAATTGACCTGGGTACCCCGTTTATTGAGCTGTCAGCTCTTGCAGCAGTTGGACAATATAAAGACGGTTTTCCTTCGGCTGGTATAATAACAGGCATTGGTATTATTAATAAAAAACCTGCAATTATTGTTGCTAACGATGCTACCGTTAAAGGTGGAACCTATATAAAGGAAACAATAAAAAAACATATTCGTGCTCAGGAAATTGCTGCACAGAATCATCTTCCGTGTGTATACCTTGTTGATTCTGGAGGTATTTTTCTTCCTCAGCAAGCAGAAGTATTTCCTGATAGATTTGATTTTGGCAGAATATTCTTTAATCAGGCCAGATTGTCGGCAGCGGGAATCCCACAAATTTCTGTTGTTATGGGCTCCTGTACAGCTGGTGGCGCATATATACCGGCAATGAGTGATGAAACTATCATTGTTAAAAATCAGGGAACAATCTTCATTGGGGGGCCACCATTGGTGAAAGCAGCAACTGGAGAAGAAGTAACTGCAGAAGAATTAGGAGGCGGCGATGTTCACACTAAAATTTCTGGAGTGGCCGACTACCTTGCTGAAAACGATGCACATGCTCTTGAGATTTGCAGGAATATTTTTGAAACATTAAATACCAAAAAGCTTGCTACGTTTGAATTTCCGGTTGAAGAACCCGAATACCCTGCCGAGGAACTTTACGGATTAATTCCTGAAAGTCCCAAGAAACAAATTAATCCCCTGGAAATAGTTGCTCGTCTGGTTGATGGAAGTGTTTTTCATGAGTTTAAAGCTGAATATGGTAAAACCTTAGTTACAGGTTTTGCCAAGGTGTATGGGCAAGAAGTTGGAATTATAGCGAACAATGGGTTTTTAAATTCAGAAAGTTCTTTAAAAGGTGCTCATTTTATTGAATTGTGCGAATTTCGTCAGATTCCATTGTTGTTTCTACAAAATATAACTGGTTTTATTGTTGGAAAAAAATACGAACATCAGGGTATCGCCAGAGATGGAGCAAAACTTATTCATGCAGTTTCTAATGCTAGTGTGCCTAAGTTAACCTTAGTATTCGGAGGTTCTTATGGAGCTGGGAATTATGCTATGGCTGGTAGGGCATTCGATCCAAATTTTCTTTTTATGTGGCCTAACTCAAAAATATCTGTTATGGGTGGGGAACAAGCTCAACAAGTATTAGAATCAATAGGAGCCAGAAATAGTGGACTTATTGAACAGTTTCAGGAAGAAAGCTCAGTTTATTATAGCACCTCACGTCTTTGGGATGATGGTATATTAGATCCTATTGATACTAGAAAAATACTTGGCTTACTGCTATCAATAGTGGAACTACCAAAAGAGGCAAAAAACAACTTTGGAATATTTAGAATGTAGTCTAACTTATTAAGTGAAAAGTGACAAGTGACAAGTGACAAGTAATATGTCACCAGTCACTAATCACCAGTCACTATTAACTGATAACTAAAAAATGAAACTATACAATACACTAGAAATATTTGACAACGGTCCTTTAGTTATTCTAAAACTAAACCGACCTGATAAGCGGAATGCACTAAATCAGGAAATGATTGAGGAACTTACTGATTTTTTCAATTTCCTTACAAACGATTCTAAAGCTGTTCTATTAAATATTGTTGGAATGGGGGAGGCTTTTTGTGCCGGTGCTGATATAAAATGGTTATCGGAAATACAAAATGCAGATGAAGCTAAAATCCAGAAGAGATTTTTAGACCTGGCAAATATGCTTAAAATGCTTTACCAATTACCTCAAGTAACCTTAGCCATGGTGCATGGTGCTGTGTTTGGCGGTGGAATTGGTCTGATGGCAGCCTGCGATTATGTGATAAGTGCACCAAATGTCAAGTTTTCTTTTAGTGAGATTAAGTTGGGACTTGTTCCTGCAACAATTAGTCCCTATATCGAGAAACGCATAGGTATGCACCAAATGAAAAAGCTGTTTTTGAAGGGAAATCAATTTAACGAGGGGTATGCAGAGAAAATAAGCTTAATTGATGAAGTAGCAAATCGAAAGCCGGAAGATTTGAATTACCAAACAATGGTTGAATTACTGTTAACACAGCCTCACCATGCATTAATAGCTATGAAGAAACTTTTCAAGGGACTTGAAGAAGGAGATATTACCAATGAAAAGCAACAGGCGAGTAGTAAAATCATTGCAGAACTTATAAAATCTGAAGAAACACAGGCTTTGTTTGACCGATTTTTAAATAAGGATTAAAAGTTCTTACTCATTGAACTTTTTTGATTGTTTTTCCTTTAATTAAAAGTAGTTTGTTGAACAAAGATTAAACAAGGTTCATTTTTGTAATAAATAATGAAGAGAGTTTTAGTTGCAAATAGAGGCGAAATTGCCATCCGAATAATTAAGACCCTAAAGAATTTAGGTGTTGAGTCTATTGGTATTTATCATAGCGATGAAAGAGGGAAAGGACACGCGACTTATTCAGATAAGTCTGTGGATCTTGGAAAAGGTAGTCTGACTGAAACATACTTGAATATTCCAAAAATAATATCAATAGCGAAGGATTATAATTGCGATGCGATTCATCCAGGATATGGGTTCTTATCCGAGAACTTTAATTTTGCTTATGCCTGCGAGGCAAACAATATAACTTTTATTGGTCCAAAAGCTTCGGTAATTCAGGCTATGTCTAATAAGTCTGAGGCAAAACAAATAGCAAAAAAGGCCAATGTTCCTGTTTTAGAAGGAATACCTGTTTCTTCAATTGATGAGGCGAGGGAAAATATCAGAGAATTTCCAATACTTATTAAAGCAGTTGCTGGTGGTGGAGGTAAAGGCTTAAAGATTGTGCGCAAACCAGAGGAATTTAACAATGCATTTAAAAGTGCGCAACGAGAGGCAATTCAATACTTTGGTAATGGCGAAATGATGGTAGAGCCATATATTGATGAAGCAAGACATATTGAAGTACAGATATTTGGTGATAATAGTGGAGACCTTGTTCACTTAATGGAGAGGGAATGTAGTATTCAGCGCAATTATCAGAAAATAATAGAGGAAGCACCTGCTTACAATTTATCAGAGGAATTAAGAGAACAGTTGCACGAGGCGGCTATTCGATTTGCAAAACTGCTGAATTATACAAATGCTGGCACAGTTGAATTCCTGGTAAAGGATGATAGATTTTGGTTCCTGGAGATGAATACCAGAATACAGGTTGAGCATCCGGTAACAGAAATGATTACAGGAGTAGATATTGTTGAAGAACAAATTCGAGTAGCTGAAGGCCACAAGTTATCTAAGCATCTGAATTCAATTGAAATTTCAGGTCATTCTATCGAGGCAAGGATATATTCTGAAGCACCTTTCGAAGGATTTCTTCCTTCCATTGGGAAAGTGCATTATTGTAATTTTCCTGAAAACATACGTGTTGATTCATTTATAAGTACAGGAACCGAAATTACTCCCCATTTCGATTCCATGCTTGCAAAAGTTATTGTTCATGAAGAAGATCGTGAAACAGCAATTTCAAAGCTAATTCAAACTTTAAGGAATAGCGTAATTCTTGGAGTTGATACTAATATTAATTATTTAGAGGAAATTTTATCCTTAAAAGAGTATAAAGAGAATACTATTTCAACTTCCTTTTTAAATAATAAATATGATAAGCTTAAGGCCTTATTTCTTGAAAGAAAAGAAAAAGCTGAACCTGAAAAACTTTTGCCAGCTTTTGTTTTTAATGAATTGATTTTGCCTGTCAGAAATGAACCAAACTTGTGGGAAAAGGCTGGTCGAAGCTATAATAACCAAACAATAAAGATTTTTATAGATAATAAGGAATATGAAATTAGCATATTATCAAATTCTAAAACTAGTTTTTCTTATTTCTTGAATGAAAAAGAACATAAGGTTACAATACTAAGCTTTGATTCAAATCAGGTGAGTTATACAATTGATAGCAAATTGGTCGATTGTTATTTTTCTTATGGAGATACTACAGATTATTATTTCTATAAAAGTAACGTGTATAAGCTTTCTAGCGCAGCTGTTTTAAGAATGGCTCATAATTTTTTAAATAGAAATCATAAATCAGAGCCTGGAAAAGACAACCAAATACTATCACCATTGTTTGGGAAAGTAATAAACGTAAACGTAAAAGAATCTGAAAAAGTAAAAAAGGGACAAATACTTGTTACTATTGAATCGATGAAAACAGAAAACCATATTCTTGCTCCCGGAGCTGGTATTGTTAGTTCGATTCAAGTTAAACAAGGAATTCAGGTTAAAGAAAATATTGAATTGTTAACATTGTCTCCATTAAATTAATAGAATGAACGTACTAGTTAAAGACGCACATTTAGCCCTAACAAAAAAAGTTAGGGAGTTTGCCGAACAGGAAGTAAAACCGGTTATTATTAAGTATGATGAAGCAGAAGAGTTTCCTGTAGAAATAATCAAAAAACTTGGTGAACTTAATGTTTTTGGAATGCAGGTTCCTAAGGAATATGGTGGTCAGGGTTTAGACACTTTGTCGTATATTATGGTTATTGAAGAGCTGGCAAAAGTTGATAGCTCAGTTGCAGCTTGTCTTACAGCCCATAATTCGTTAGGAGTTGGTCCTCTGTTAGATTTTGGAACCGAAGAACAGAAAGAAGAAAGATTACCAGCATTATGCACCGGAGAAAACTTGTGGGCTTTTGGTCTGACAGAAAAAAACGCAGGTTCTGATGCTCTTGGAGTTGAAACAACTGCTGAGTTGCATGATGGGATGTTCAATATAAATGGACAAAAAATCTTTATCACAAATGGTTATTCCGATATTACCTCCGGCATTACAATTCTTGCTCAAACCGGAGAACAAAACGGAAGAAAAGAACTTTCTGCTATTTTGGTTGATAGAAATACTCCGGGTTTTGATGGAGTTACTATACACGGTAAACTTTTATGGAGAGCTGTTAACAATGCTAAATTGTATTTTAGCGATTGTCAGGTACCACAAGAAAATTTGCTTGGAGAGCGCGGTATGGGTAGTAAAATTATGCTGAAAACTCTCGATTCCGGAAGATTATCTGTAGCAGCAATGGGCCTTGGACTGGCTGAAGGCGCTTACGAAATGGCAAAAGAACATGCGAAAAAAAGGCGGCAGTTTGGAAAACCTATTAGTCATTTTCAGGTAATTTCGTTTAAGCTTGCCGATATGGCAATGAAAATTGAAAATGCCCGAAATACACTTTATAATGCATGTTGGTTGAAGGATCAAGGTAGAGATTTTGGAAAGGAAGCCGCAATGGCAAAACTATATTGTTCGGAAATTGCAAAGGAAGTAGCCGATGAGGCAATGCAAATTTTCGGGGGTTATGGCTTCTTAAAAGAGAACCATATGGAGAGATTCTATCGTGATCAAAGGTTATTGCAAATTGGAGAAGGAACTTCAGAAATTCTTCGACTTGTAATCTCGAGAAAAATTATGAAATAGAAAAAATGTTATAAAACTTGTATCTTTTGACCAGAATCCTGACTATTTAAAATATGTCTGATCGCAAACTAGACCATATCGAACTAGCATTAAAATCACAAACCGCCTCTGTTGAAGAGGACAAAAGATTTATCTATGAACCTCTTCTTTCAGGTCACCCAACCGGTTTGTCTCCTTTTGAATTTCTGGGTAAAACCTTAAGAACTCCGATTTGGGTGTCTTCTATGACAGGTGGAACGCAACTGGCAAAAAAGATTAATGAGAATATTGCTCGGGTTTGTAAAGATTTTGGAATGGGAATGGGGCTCGGTTCTTGCAGACAACTTTTAGATGATGATACTAATTTTAGAGATTTTAATGTTAGGAAATTCATTGGTGAATCGCTTCCATTGTACGCGAATCTTGGAATAGCACAAATTGATATTCTTCTTAAGGAAAACCAAATAGATAAAATCAGAAGTTTGTTGGACAAACTCAATGCCGATGGATTAATAATTCATGTTAATCCTTTGCAAGAGTGGTTTCAGCCAGAAGGCGATGCCATATCTCGTTCACCCATAGAAATTATTGAAGAGCTGCTTAATAAAATTGAATATCCTTTAATTGTTAAAGAAGTGGGACAAGGAATGGGAGCCAATAGTCTCCGGCGTTTATTACAACTGCCAGTAGCTGCTGTCGAGTTTGGAGCTTTTGGTGGCACAAACTTTTCTTTGCTGGAACTTCTTCGAGGCGAGAAAGATGAATACGACATATTTAAACCTTTTGCATATGTTGGCCAAACTGCCAATCAAATGGTCGATTCAATAAATACATTTTCTGGTTCAATAGAAGTTAAATGTAAACAGTTGATTATTTCCGGGGGAATTAAGAATTTTCTTGATGGTTATTATTTAATGAAGAAAAGTAACCTTTCATCGGTTTATGGACAAGCATCAGCTGTTCTTAAACATGCTAAAATTAGTTACGAAGAGCTTTATAAATATATTGAATATCAAGTAAAAGGTCTGGAACTGGCCGATGCATATTTAAGAATTAACCCTGAACATTTATGATTAAAGGTTTCTCTCGTTTAAGTAAATCCGAAAAGGTAGATTATCTTATTCAAAATAAACTTGATAAGAGGTCGGCAGAGATTCTTTATTCACTAACACATTCTAATTCGGAAATAGCAACTTTAATTGAAGGCTTTAGCGAAAATGTTTTATCTCACTACCCATTTCCCTATAGCATTGCACCAAACTTTCTAATTAATAATAAATCTTATATAATACCCATGGTTACTGAAGAAAGTTCAGTTGTTGCTGCTGCATCAAAGAGTGCTACATACTGGTTTTCGCGAGGAGGATTTAAAACTGAAGTAATTGGTACAATTAAGAATGGTCAGGTACATTTTATGTTTGATGGCAGCAAGCAATTATTGTCAGATAAATTCGCTGAATGGAAGAAAGCTTTATTCGACTCGGTTGATCATATTGATTCAAAAATGAGAAGCAGGGGTGGGGGAATTAAAGAAATTCAGTTGATTGATCAAACAAATAAGCTTAAGAACTATTTTCAGATAGATGTAAGTTTTGATACCCGGAATGCTATGGGTGCGAATTACATGAATTCTTGTCTGGAGGGTATTGCCGAGAAATTTAAAGAACTTGTTGAGGCAGAAACTGATTTGCATCATGATACCTTCGATATTATAATGGCAATCTTGTCAAATTATTCTCCAAATAATGCCATAAAAGTTTACGCCGAATGTCCTGTAAGTCAACTTAAAGATAGCAAGATGAGCATGCACCATGCTGAATTTGCAAAGAAATTTCGTGAAGCTGTGGAAATTGCTAAAGTTGATATTTCGAGAGCTGTTACACATAACAAAGGAATATATAATGGTATTGATGCAGTAGCCATTGCTACCGGAAACGATTGGAGGGCCATTGAAGCAAATGGACATGCCTATGCATCAAAAGATGGAAATTATAGTAGCTTATCAGATTGCATAGTAGAAGATAACTTTTTTAGGTTTGAAGCAACTATACCTATGCAAATTGGGACGGTAGGCGGAACTACAAGTCTGCATCCAATGGCCAAACTTTCAATGAAAATTCTTGGAGAACCTTCTTCGGTTGAATTAATGAAAATAATTGCTGCTGCAGGACTAGCCCAAAATTTTGGAGCGATAAAATCGCTAATAACAACTGGAATTCAGAAGGGGCACATGAAAATGCATCTTTCAAATATTTTAACAGCTTTTGTTGCTACCGAAAGTGAGACTGAACTGGCTAAAAAGTATTTTTCAGATAAAACAATTACTTATTCTGAAGTTGAAAAATATCTTGATAGTTTACGTAACAAATAAGCTACTGAAAATACTACAAGCATGAATTTTCATAACAAGAAATATTATTCAAATGGGAAGTTATTGCTCACAGGAGAGTATGTTGTACTTCATGGAGCAAAAGCACTGGCTTTTCCTACTCAATATGGTCAGGATTTGATAATTGAAGAAAATTCAGAGAAAGGAGTTCTGTCTTGGGAAGCATATGCCAGCAAGGAGCTTTGGTTTTGGGCCGCTTTAAAGCTTCCCGAATTTCAAATTATTAGTACTAATGATACTGAAAAGGCAAACTATTTAGTTTCACTGCTAAGAAACGCTTTTGATCTGAGTGGTATTTTATTAAGCTCAAGTAAAGGTTATAAAATTAAAACTAATGCAGATTTCCCAATAGAGTGGGGGCTTGGTACAAGTAGTACTCTCATAAATAATATAGCTCAACTTGCTCAAATAAATGCTTTTAAACTTAGTTTTAGTATTTCAAAAGGTTCGGGATATGATATTGCATGTGCTAGTATAAATTCTCCAATTCAATATAAATTGTTGAGTGGTCGCAAACCCGAAATTAAGCACATAAATTTTAATAAAAGCTTTTTGCAAAACCTGTATTTTGTTTATTCTGGTAAGAAAAAGTCCACAGAGAAACATATTGCGCTTTTTTTAGAAAATAATAGCATTACTAATAGTGCAATCTCAACCATATCAGGCATAACAGAGAAAGTTCTTGAAACAGACGATTTTGATGAGTTTAAATCATTAATTCGTATGCATGAAGAAACTATTAGTGAAATTTTGCATGAACCCGAAGTTCAAAAAGAATATTTTAAAAGCTTTGAGGGAGTAATTAAATCGCTAGGGGCCTGGGGTGGCGATTTTATGTTGGCTGTAACTGATAAGGATGAAATCTATGTTCAAAGATATTTTGAACAATTCGGACTTCCAACTATTATTCCTTTTAGAAAAATGATACTGACTTGAAAGAAATAGCAAAAATAGCCTGGAGAAGCCCTTCAAATATTGCATTTATTAAATATTGGGGAAAACATGGGATTCAATTACCAATGAATCCATCTTTTAGTATGACACTTGATAAGTGTACAACCGAAACCAGTATAACAATATTGCAAAAAAAGAGATCGGAGAGTATTGATTTCGATTTTCTGTTTCATGGCGCTGAAAACACTCCTTTCTCCAACAAAATTGGGAAATACCTGAATAGTTTGAAAGAGCACCTGAGTTTTCTTCACGATTATAAATTGCTAATTGAAAGCGAAAATAACTTTCCTCATTCAGCTGGTATTGCTTCTTCAGCATCGGCTATGAGCGCTCTAGCTTTATGTCTGACTTCGATAGAGCAACGCATGGGTAAAGGTCTAAGCTCTGATATGTACACAAAAGCATCTCATTTGGCTCGACTGGGTTCAGGAAGTGCCTCACGCTCGATATTCAGAGAGTTTGCTGTATGGGGTAATTCTGAGGCTGTTCCAGGTTCGTCAGATGAATTCGCCATGCAATATACTCTTCCTGTTCATAGTACTTTTAAATGTTTACGAGATACAATTCTTATTATTGATAAAGAAGAAAAGAAAGTCTCAAGCAGTGCCGGACATTCTCTGATGAATGAGCATCCGTATGCCCGGCAAAGATTTCAGAGTGCCGGTAAAAATCTTGAACAACTTGTAAAAGTTATGAGTAAGGGAGATTTTAATGGTTTTGCATATATTTTGGAGCACGAGGCTTTGAGTATTCATGCTATGATGATGACAGCAAAGCCTTGGTATACGCTTTTATCGTCAAATACTTTAAAAGTAATCCAGCTTGTTAAATTATTCAGAGAAAATTCCGGAGTAAACATTACATTTACGATAGATGCAGGACCCAATGTACATCTGATATATCCAGCGAAGGAAGATGAAAAGGTTAAAGCTTTTATAAAAGACGAACTACTTCAATTTTGTCACGAGAAGAAATTTATAGCTGATAATATTGGAATGGGGCCGGAGTTGTTGGTTGATGAGTTTAATTAGTCTTTTCATAAAATATAGATTAAATGGAATTCACGAGTTCGCTTCGTTCGGTTACTTGTGTAAATGATTGTTTTTCTGATAAGCATAAGGAAGAAAGTGGACTTTATAGACAAACATAAGGACTAATTAGTAGTAAGATCATTAAGAGCAAAGCAAAACTAATATAGGCATATGTACTTTTGTACTTTTTAACCTATCTTTGATTTTAAGTACCACAAACGGCTAATACTGGGTGAAACTAAAGAAACGATTATATCCATCGAAACTTCTTCTATTTGGAGAGTATGGTATCTTGTTAGGACTTGATGCACTTGCAGTTCCTTTTACTGAATTTTCCGGTAAGCTTATTAAGTCTGATGCTGCACCAGATGAAAATCTTCTTAAGCTTTTAAAGTATCTAAAGAGAATTACTCGCGATTTTCCATACGATTTGAATATAAAGGAACTAGATTTTGATATAAAAATGGGTCTGAGATTTACCAGTGAAATTCCTTTAAACTATGGTTTAGGTAGTTCAGGCGCATTGGTTGCTGCGATTTTCGAGAATTATATCGATAAAAAAAGTCTGGACAGTATTACAGATCCGAGAGCACTGAAAACAACGCTTGCTTTAATGGAATCACATTTCCATGGAATAAGTTCTGGAATCGATCCATTAGTGTCGCTTATTAAGAAACCTGTTTTAGTGCGTAGAAGTGGTAAGGTTTATTTACTCGATAAGCCTGTTGTTCGTAAGAGAAAGAAATTACACTTCTTTTTATTAGACAGTCAACAACCTAGTAAGACCAGCGATTTGGTTTCTGAATTTATGGATAAAATGAGTGAACCTTCTTTTTCAGAAACTTTTCGTGTAGGATATAAAAAATATTCGAATGGTGCAATTCGGCATTTGATAAATAAAAGGTACGACGACTTCTACGAGAAATTTGGAGAACTTTCAGCTTTTCAAATTGATCATATGAAAGAACTAATACCAGAACATATACAAATACTTTTTCATAATGGCATAGAGAAAAAAGAATATGCACTTAAAATTTGTGGTTCAGGAGGTGGTGGTTACTTTTTGGGAGTAACTCAATCGAAAGAGGTATTGGAACAGTTTGATAAAAAGAATTTAATTGTATTATAGTCTTTTTAATTGTACTTAATTTTTGGATAGAAGATTAAAAGCATCCGGCGTTAATGTGTAAGAAACACTTTTTTGTAGGTTATTTATTTGAGGAATGAAATTTTGTTTTCTAGACTAACTTGGTATTAACTCAATTGCAATAATCTGTATTTTATAGAAATTCGTATCTTGTTGAGTGTATATATTTACACCCAAATTTTCGACCTATGGCTCGCAAAAAAATCAGCATTGAACCAATACCATTTTTGTTATTTCTAATAGTAACTGTAGGGTTGGTTTTTAGCCTTTATTATGGAGTCTTTAGCGATTTCCAATCCAGAAATATTGAAAAAGGAAGTGCAAAGTTCTTTCTTGCATTAGATAATATTTCGCTTGACAATAAATTAGAAAACTTCGATACTGAAAATATAAAACGAATATATTATTCTATTGACAGGGAACCTGGGATCGATGGTAAGTTATCTAAGTATGGCTATTGTAATTTGCTTGAAGATTACCTTAAAACGATTTCAATTGAATCTGACAGTGTTAGACTAGTTCGAAAAAATGCAATTAATAGAATAATTCAGATTGAAGAGGATAAAAAAGATGGAGATTTTAAATCAGATAATCCTTACTTTGATGAATTGCAGAAGTCAATTAAGAAAAAAGACTATAATGAAGCAATAAGTTATCTGAAGAATTTAGAGGGGCAGTATATGAAGCAGAAGGAGGAAATTGGTATTCTGAAGAGAAGAAACAATTGGTTGGTGCCAATTGCATTTTGTGCAAGTTTTTTTGTGTTATTCTATGGAATAAATCAAGCCATAAAAATTAAGTGATATTTGCCCTTGAATAATAAAGTTTGATAAATTTGCAACCAAGTTTGATACATAAGCTAGTTTTCGTATCTTAGGTAAAAACCAGAACATTGGAATGGAGTATTGGAGTTTTAATACTGTTGCAATTATATATATAACAGCAGCAGGCACTGCGCTTTTGTTAGCCTTTTTTGGCTGGAGAATGCGCCCGGTTAGAGGAACAGTGTTATTTTCTTTCATGATGCTTTTTATTTTTGTATGGGTTGTTTCATATACGCTAGGTATCTACAATAGTAATTATAATTTGAAATTATTTCTATTGCGCTTTGAGTATTTTGGAATGGCAGGAGCAGTTTATTTATGGGTGTTTTTTGTTGCTCGGTATACTCAACTTGATAAATGGGTAAATACTTGGTTGTTTGTGATACTTGCCATAATACCAATATTCACATTAGTAAATGTTTTGCGAGCTCCACACGACACTTTTCTTCACTCCGTATATGAGGTTGAAAAAGTAAAAGGTATTAATGTATTTATAAAGAATTATACGTGGGGATTTTATTTGTGGACAAGTTATGCCTATTCCATGATATTGTCTGGTTTAATCATGCTAACAATTCGAATAACACAGGTTTCAGGTTCAACAAAGAAACAATTGTCTTTTTTAGTACCTATTGTTTTTTTAATTCTGGCTCCAAACATGCTTTACATTTCCGATAATAACTTTATAGAGCCCTACGATCCTACTCCAATAACATTAGTATTGGTCGGTGTTTTGTTTCTTATAAGTATTTATTTTTATAAGTTTCTTGATGTAGTTCCATTAGCACACAGTTTAATCCTTAAAAACGTTAAGTCGGCTGTTATAATTATTGATTCTCGTGCTCATATTATTGAAATTAATAAGGTTGCAGAAAAAATATTAGGAAAGATTGAGAGTCAGGTTCTCGGAAAGTTAATTTTTAAAGTCTTACCGGAAACTACTGATTTCATTAAAATCGATTCAGAACCTAATGAGATAAAAACAGAAAAGACTCTGGGGGTTGAGCGAAGAACATATGAAATTACCATTAATCCTCTAACTGATAGTTCAGAAAATGTTTTTGGTCAAGTGATTATGATGTGGGATATCACCGAACAAAAAATGGCATTGAGTGAATTAGAATCATATGCCAGAACAGTTGCCCATGACTTAAAAACGCCTCTTTCTCATATTATGGGATTTGCAAAACTTTTGGTTAATGATGTTGTTACGGAGGATGAGAAGAGTGGATACCTCCATAATATTGTTACTTCAGGCGAGAAAATGAAGAACATTATAGATGGACTTCTTATGTTGGCTAAAATTAGAAATATTGATAAAATAGATTTAACAGTTATTGATAATGAAGCTATTACCAGAAGTGTTTATCAACGATTAGAAGAATATATACAAAAAAACAATGCTGAATTTCTTTTACCTATGAAATGGCATGCAGCATTAGGAAATCCTATATGGATTGAGGAGGTTTGGATTAATCTCATTACCAATGCTATTAAATACGGAGGTTCACCCCCAGTTGTCGAAATAGGATCAGAGGTTGATGGAGCATATGTAAAATATTGGGTAAAAGATAATGGACATGGACTTACGGATGAAGAACAAAACTATTTGTTCACGGAATTTACCAGAATTCACCCGAAACGATCAGAAATTAAAGGATATGGTTTAGGTTTATCTATTGTTGAACGAGTTCTTAGAAAGCTGAGTGGTAAAGTGGGAGTTGAAAGTGCACCAGGAAAAGGAAGTGTGTTTTACTTTAAGCTCCCGATAGCAAGGTAATTTTGTTTATCCAGCACAATTTACACAAAACCTACTTTCGGGCATTAGCATTAGTCGGCCAATTGGAATTTTTGCTTTGCATTTAACGCAAATTCCAAAATCATCAGTTCCAACTTGTTCGAGCATGTAGGTAAGCTGTTTTACTTTTTCTTTAGCTTTTCGAATAGAAGCATCAGTTACTGTTTTATTGTTTATGGCATCCATTCTAGATATACGGCCAATAGCATCGTCTGGCTCAATAGAAGCAGCCATTTCCTGCGTACTCTTAATCCTTTTATTGGTTTTTTCAATTTCCGCCAGGATAGTAACTTTTATTTCTTCTATTTCTTTTTTGTCCATAAATCAAATTTACTTAACAATACGATAAATGAAAAACTGAGGATGAATTTATTTATTAGATAGGGGAGAGTCTATTTTATTCGAAAATCGATTATATAGATGTTATCAAAGCTTTAGGAATAATGATAAGGTTTTAGTTAAATGTGATCCCGACAGGATTAGTTCCACTTTGTTCCATGATCCCGTCGGTTATGTTTTTGAAAAAATTGCAATAAAAAAAGCTCCCCAGATAATGAGAAGCTTTATATTAAATGTGATCCCGACAGGATTAGTTCCACTTCGTTCCATGATCCTGTCGGTTGCGTTTTCAAAATGTTTACCATAAAAAAAAGCTTCCCGTAGAATGAGAAGCTTTATATTAAATGTGATCCCGACAGGATTCGAACCTGTGACCCATAGCTTAGAAGGCTATTGCTCTATCCAACTGAGCTACGAGACCATCATTTTAAATCGGCTGCAAATGTATGATTTTTTCTCCTATATTCTAAATAAAATCGGAATATAATAGTAAAAAAAGTAGAGTTGCTAATATAAAAAAAGCTTATTGTCTTTTATTTCTAATGGTTAGTACTCCTGCTTCTTGTCTGTTCGGAAGGTAAAACTGTTTTTTAACAATGAAATATTTTACATCTTCACTTCCAACAAGCTCTATTGCTTCTTCTGAATAGAATCCATCTACCAGAACCATTTGATCAATATCGAATTCGCGTTGTGCTCGTTCCGGTGAGAATAAATCAGCATCAGATTTTCCTCTCATTTTATCAGGAGTAGAATTGAATCGGTTTGCAGCTTCTTCATTTGCAAGTACTATAATACCTTGCGAGTCTTTTAATAGTACTTCTCCATCAAAACTATTTAATAGTTGTTGAATCATGCGATAAGAGGCTTCCAGCTCGTGCTTTTGTTCTTCAGAGCGTTTTTCATCTTCATCTCTGATTCTGGCTAACTCTTCTTGTGTCGCCTGCATTTCTTCCATATTTTGACGCATCTCTTCTTCCTGCTGAGCAATTTCATTTGCTCTTCTTTTCGATTCTTCAAGAAGTTCTGCGGTTCTGGTATTTAGCTTAACAGTAGAAAATGTGGCAGCAATATTATCAGCCAGACGGTTGATGAACGTAATTTTATAATCATCAATATCTTCAAAAGATGCCAATTCAATAAAACCAAGAATCTTTTCATCAACCATTAGAGGAACAATGTATAAAACATTTGGGTTAGCCTTTCCTAATCCAGAGCTTATCTCAATATAATCCTGAGGGATATTTTTAAGATGTATAGGTTTCTTTTCATGATAGCAATTACCTATTAAGCCCTCGCCAATTTCAATGGTTTTTGTGTGAAATTTTTTCCTGTCAAAAGCATAGGAAGCCGCCAGATTAATTGTCTTGTGTTCTTCCTCTTCTCCCTCAACAAGGAAAATGCCTCCCTGATTAGCTCCCAGATATTCTATAAGGTTTTCAATTATAAGATAAGAAAGCAGATTAATATTGTCGTTGTTTTGTCTTAATAGATCGTTGAATTTTGCAATACCATCGTTTATCCAGACTTGTATTTTGTCTTCTTTATCTCTTTTTTCAGCTTCTTCTTTATTTGATTTTAATTTTTCTTTCAGCGTGTTCAATGCATTTGCAAAAGCATCTTTTTCCGATTCGCTTTTAAATTCACTTGTATATTTACCTTCGCTTAGCTCAATTGCAAAGTTACTGGCTGCATGTATTCTATCCTTAAGCTTATCGAAATCAATAATTGTACTTCCTAATTCATCTTGCCAGGGACTCTTAAATGATTCAAATTGTTCACCCTTAGCTGTTGTAATTATAGAATTTGATAGAGAGGATAATCTTCGAGTTATTGAGTTTTTTAAGAGAATAACCACATACATTGAAAATAAGGTTATTAGAATAGCTGCAAAAAATATAGCAAGCCTAACTTTCTTTAAATACAAATAGCTTTTAAATACTTCAGCATTTGCTACCAGAAACCAGTTAAAATCACCCAGGTTAAGCTTTTGACTATATATGAAAGCTTTTTTATCTAAATAGTTTTGGCCTACAGTCTGAGTTGTTTTATTTAATTGTAAACTTTGGGGATAACCAAGATTTAATGCACATGACTTAGTTTCAACTACAGCTTTGAACCGTTCGTTTCTTCTACTTTTTTTAGAAAGAGAGTTTAAAAAATCTTCCTGATTTTTCTCAAAATCAATATCGTTGGTTCTTAATAAATGATCTTCTCCAATAAGATTTAGTGAAATTGATTCCTTATCAATATACATCCAACTATCAAACAGAAATTGTTGAAAAAAAGCAGGGTCTAATTCAGCCATTACAATTATCACTTTTTCTTCATTATTTATAATAGGAAAAGCAATAAGTCCATTAGCTTTATTGTAATTTGGTATAAAGTTGGAGTAGTCAGAAAATATAATGTCTGTACCAGGGCTGGCTAGTGCTTTTTGAAATGTAGTTGCATAATCAGAATTTTTATAGGGGCCATTAAAGAAGTTTGTGCCCAAAGCAATGTTTTTATTAAGGTTATAGAAAGCAGTACCTGATTTACTGTCGATTAAATAAAGGTTGCTTAGATTGTATTTACGAGCAAAAGCTCTAACCTTTATATGTAAATTTTTATGGGCATCCGAATAATCAGAATATTTTTTTAGTGCAAGTAGCTTGTCTTTTTCACCAATTGGGTGTGGATTATTATATATGAACTCATACTGAAGTATCAATTGTTTCTTTGATGTAGGGAATATATCTTCCAGATTTGGAGTGTTAGCAGAGAACCTACTCAAAACTTCATCATAATAATACTCTTTTAATGTAGTTTCCATACTGGCCAATGTGTCTTCATAACCATATGTATCAAACCCATCAAAAGCAGATTTCAACTGAATTGCAGACTCAGAAAGCTCCGATTCTGTTAGGTTTATAAAATCCTGTTGAAATGTTGCGAATTTTTCTTCAAGATACTTTTGTTTAGAATCTGCTATTTGATCTAATCTCTCATAACTTGAATTTTTAATATATTGCTTAAAATACAAAAAGCCTATAACAGAAGTTATTGTGAGACTAAGAAGAATTAGTAAGAACATTACCAGAAACAGCTTAGAACCAAATTTAAATTGATAAATATTGAAATGTCGTAAAAATGACTTTTTCTCTGTATTCATTATAATATTATTTTCTACCTCTAATAAACGTACGAACTTTTGTTGTCAATTTAGCAAAAAAAATAAATTTAATAAAGAAAACTTATTATGCCGATCTTACACAAAGGTAAGTATTCGCTCTACAGAATCAAATTTCGGTATATTTGCGCTCCAAATGAGTAATAAAACAAATCGAAATATAAGTTTACTATTTATAATAAAGTTAGCAAAATGGTTCATGATATACATGCCAATAAGCTTTCTTTTTTATATGGAGAACGGGTTGGAAGAGCATTATTTGCTTCTGCATGCAATTTATTCAGGAGTTATTGCAATTTTCGAGGTGCCATCTGGCTATATAGCTGATGTTTGGGGAAGAAAAAAGGCATTGGTAATAGGCGCTTTTATTGGAACTTTAGGGTTTGGGGCTTACTCAGTTTCATATACTTTTACTGGTTTTCTAGTGGCTGAAATTCTTTTGGGTATTGGTGCTAGCCTTCTTTCTGGAGCTGATACAGCCTTATTATACGATTCCTTGAAAGAAGGAGGACAAGAAAATGGTTACCTTAAAGTAGAAGGAAGAATTACAGCCTTGGGAAATGTTGCTGAAGCTCTTGCCGGTATTTTTGTTTCTGTTGTAGTGTTCTCATTTTATAGAAATTATTTTGTATTACAAACTATTTTGGCTTTTGTAGCTTTTATTGCATCACTTTTCTTAATCGAGCCAAGTACTCAAGGCAATGGCAGAAAGGTTGGTTTTCAGGATATATTACAAATTGTAAATGTCTCTTTTAGAAAGAATAAAATACTAAGAAACTTTATTTACTTTTCTGCTATAGCCGGTTTTGCAAGCTTATCAATGGCTTGGTTAGCACAACTTATTTTTAAGGAAGTGAACCTGGAAGAAAAATATTTTGGTTATGCATGGGTTGCAATAAACTTAATGGTTGCTCTGGGTAGCCTGTCTGCTAAAAGAATTGATAAGCTTTTGGGATTAAAATGGTCGCTTGCTTATTTATCAGTTTTTCTCTCATTAGGATTTCTTATCATTAGCATAGACTTAAGTTATATAGCCTTTATACCCATGTTGTTCTTGTTTTTTGTCAGGGGAACAGCACATCCAATTCTGAAGAATTATATAAATCAAAACACAGATTCATCGCAGCGCGCTACTGTTTTATCTCTTAGGAGTTTATTAATAAGGGTGTTGTTTTTTGCTTTGGGGCCAATACTCGGCTTTTTAAATAATAAATTCAGCCTTGAATACGCTCTTTATTTATGTAGTATTTCAGTATTAATTCCTGCTGTAGTAATCTCTCTTATGATCTTAGGAGGTAAAAAGAGAGCTAATAAAATGTAGCTTATACAGAAGTTTTCAACCCATCATAAGCAATATATACATTTTCAGGAAGTTTTGGTTCTTCTACGGCATGCAGGCCAAAGGAGTGACTTAAATGTGTCAGATATGTTTTTTTTGGTTTTATCTCGTCAATAAATGCTAAAGACTCCTCCAGATTCATATGAGAAACATGCTTCTCTTTATGTAAAGCTGTTACAACTAATACATCCAAGCCCTTGAGCTTTGCTTTTTCTTCATCAGGAACAGTTTTAACATCAGTCAGATAAGCGAAATTATTAATCCTAAATCCAAATATTGGTAATCTGTAATGATATACTCTGATAGGAATTATTCGTGTATTACCTATTCTGAACGGGTGTCGGGTAAGTAAATGCATTTTAATTTGAGGTAAGCCAGGATACCTGTCTTCAGCAAAAATATAAGCAAACTCTCTTCTCAGAGCTTTCTGCACTCTCGCTTCTGCATACACATTAATATGCTTCTTATGTATGAAATTATAAGGACGAACATCATCAAGTCCGGCAACGTGGTCTTTATGTTCATGCGTAAATACAATGGCAGAAATGTCATCAACTTTGTTTTCCAGCATCTGTTGTCTGAAGTCCGGACCAGAATCAATAACAATCGTATTTCCATCTACTTGAATTAAGATTGATGTTCTTAGGCGTGAATCTCTTTTGTCCGAGGAAGTGCATACATCACATTTGCAGGAAATTACCGGAACACCTGAAGATGTACCAGTACCAAGAAATGTAATATGCATTGGATTTGGTTCTAACATAGACCAACAAATATAATTATTTGCGTTAAAGTAATACTGATAATATTCAACCTTGGCTTTATGATTAAAGTGTGTTTTTTATCTTTGAGGCAAAATCAAGACAAATGAATGGTAATTTATACCTTATTCCTTCAACAATTGGCGATACTCCGGTTGATAATGTTATACCAAAGCATGTACAGGAAATAATTCAAGATATAAGAGTTTATATTGTTGAAAATGAGCGTACTGCACGCAGACAGTTAATAAAGATGGGAATTAATACGCCTATTGATGAGTTAACATTCTTTTTACTAAACAAACATACCGACAGGACAACAATAGATGATTATTTACTTCCCTGTAAAGAAGAAAATGTGGGTTTGTTATCGGAAGCCGGAGTGCCCTGTGTTGCAGATCCGGGAGGCGACATTGTAGCAATAGCACAGCAAAAGAAAATTAAAGTGATACCTCTAGTTGGACCTTCTTCGATATTGTTAGCCTTGATGGCTTCTGGTATGAATGGACAAAATTTTACTTTTCATGGATATTTACCTGTGAAGCCAGATCAAAGAGTAAAGAAAGTAAAGGAGATAGAACAACAGTCTGCCAAACAAAACCTGACTCAGATATTTATCGAGGCTCCTTATAGGAATAATCAGCTACTGAAGGATATTTTATCGTCTTGTCAATCTTTCACCAGAATTTGTATTGCTTCCAACATTACTCAGGAAAATGAGTACATAAAAACAAAATCGGTAGCAGAATGGAAAAAGGTAACTCTTGATTTACACAAAAAGAATACAATATTTTTAATGTACAGCAGACATTAATATTAAAAGAAGGCTATTCTTCAAATACCTCAACAAGTTTTATTTTGTAATGCAAAGGCATATTTGCAGGAACAATAGGAATATTTAAATCTGGGAGGGAATATCCTTTTGATCCCCAACCAATACCAGAGCCTCCTGTTATTTCAAGTTCGTCGCCTACATTCATTTTAACAATTGCAGAATCAATGGCAGGAATAAAAGGGAATGCTTTGTTTTTACCTACATCTATAGTCATCTCTAAGGAGTCTCCAACAGAAGTTAATGGATAGAACTGTCGGCCAAGTCCGGAACTATAGTATGTTTCAGCAAATCTTCCTACTAGTTCTATTTTTACTTTAGGTGAATTTTTATGAATAATAGTATCACTAATTACATATGAAGGGTTTGTAGGATGTTTCCAATATACTCCGGAATAAAGTTCATTATTTTCAGAAAAGCCATTTGTTACAAAATAATCGGAGAATTTTTCTAATTCATTTGCCGTATCATTTTTTATTACTTGTTTCAGACCAATATGAAATACATTTGGTTCAGTTCCATAAGCATACCAGGAAGGGGCTACAATGGTTCCTGTGTCGCTCGCACTAAAGTATTTTATTGCTGTATCAAGAGCAAAAGAAATAATCTCACCAGATCTCAATTGCATTGGTCCATATATATAATATCTGTTAGGGAAAAGAGCAGCACCTTTTGCTGAATCAGTTGTTTCCCATATGGACTCATCTAAAAATGCTCCATCAAAATTTATTGTAAAATAATTACCATAGACTACATTACTATCTTTAATATCAATTCCTTCTCTATTATAAAACTTTAGGTATACATCGTATCCAATATGAGTAAATCCTTTTCCTTCAACATATTTTTGGATAGCAGATCGTTGTTGTTCTTCAATATCATTAATATCATGATCTAAGCACGATGAAACAAATAATACAGCTAGAATGCTTAATGTAATTGTAAATGATGTGTTAAGTAGCTTTTTCATTTTCTTTATTGATGTATATCTAAAGACGGAATCTTTTAGTATAGGTTGCTTATTAAAAAAACAATTTTAAGTAAAGTTTATTGTGGTCCTTTTCCCTTACTTACTTTTAATATTTCTACTTCAAATATTAAAGAAGTAAATGGTGGAATTATACCTGTTGAGCTACCCGATGTTCCAAAGGCTAATTCTGAAGGCAGAATAAAAATTGCTTTTTCTCCTTCACCCATTAAAGCAAGTCCTTCTTCTAAACCTTTAATTACCTGCCATTCAGTCCCATACACAAAACTGAAAGGTTGATTTCGACGTTTTGTACTATCAAAAAACTTGCCATTCAGGAACTTTCCTTCATAATTTATTGTAATTGTATCACCTAATTGAATTCTAGGGACATCAAAAGAGGCCAGTGGAAGATATATAAGGCCAGACTTAGAGTTTGAAATATTTAATTTTTCTTCCCTAAGAAACTGACTAAGAATAACTTTTTCGTAATCACCAAAATCTTCAACCCAATTTAGAAATGCTTGTTTTTCATTTTCAAATTCAGTAGCAGTTTGAATTTCAACAATACTAATATTGATTTTTATATAGTCTTCAACTTTAAGAAAGCTAGGTAATTCTGAGCTTAAAGTTTGTTTGAAAAATGGCTCAGCCTTAAGAATAAAAGTTGCACTTTCGTCGGCTCTAAGCATCATAAAGCAGTCTTTAATTGCGCCTTTGTATGCTGGTTTCTCAATTCTGAGTTTTCTACGGCCCTCAAAAAACAGGGAATCATTAATTGTTTGATAACTAATATCTGCGGTTATATAATCGCCCGGATTAGTTTTTTTCATTGATTCTCCGATAGTATTCAGTTGGTAATGAAATCCCTTTTTAGACTTTGAAAATCCTTCAAATTCTGATTTTCTTCCACATGAGGAAATCAGTATAATTGTTAAGAATATGATAGTTACTAATCTCATATAGTTAATTATTTGTTGGAATTACCTCAATTTCATAAATAATTATTGCTCTGGCTGGAATGCAAAGGCCATCGCCAGTTAATCCATGTGCCAGGTGAGGGGGAAGGATGAATTTTGCTTTACTACCTTCCTTTAATAATAGCACTCCCTGTTGAAGGCCGGACTCCACATTACCACGACCAACTTCAAATGATTTTAATCCATCCTTTTCAGAATTATAACATTCTGTTCCATCCAAAAGTGTAAGTTTGTATTGTAAACTAATTTGGTCACCTTCTACAATAGAGTCTCCACTTCCTTCTTTTAATATTTGATACCAAAGGCCAGTATTTGTCTCGGTCATTTTCCAGTTTTGACGCTTAATATAACCTTTTATTTTTTGCTGATCTTTTTTTATAAGAATTCTATTAGCATCTATTAATTGTTTCTGGTTGCTTTGGCTGTTATGTGTTACCTGATTCTTAGATTTATTAGAACAACTAACAACTATAAAAATAGATAGTAGCAGAAAAGCAATATGGAGGGGGCTTTTATTCACGCGAAAGCTCATCTTTGAATTCTTCAAGTATTTCTTCAAATTTGGCAAGGGTTTGTTCCATATTTTGGTCTGACTCACCGCCAGAAGCATTTGAATGACCACCACCGCTATAATACTTCGAAGCAATAGTGTTTACAGCAAAATCGCCTTTCGAACGTAATGATACCTTAACAATGTCTTCTTTTTCAGAGAACAGAACAGAAAGCTTTACCCCTTTAATTGATAAAGGAATATTAGCAAACCCTTCTGAGTCTCCAACTTTAAAATTGTACTTTTTCATGTCCTCTTGGCTGAGACTAATGTAAGCAGCATTGTATTCAGGGAAATAAACCATTTTTTCGTTGAGACAAAAGCCAAGTAGCTTCATTCTATCGTAGGAATAGTTGTTATAGACATTGCTATAAACTTTGTCTTTATCTAATCCCAGTTCAAGCAATTCACCCATTACCTCAAATGTTTGTTTTTGAGAAGAATTAAAGCTGAAGCATCCAGTGTCGGTCATAATGCCTGTGTAAATACATTCTGCTATTTCCTTGTCAAGATTTTCATTACACCCTAATTCTTTAAGAAACAAATACACGAGTTCAGCAGATGAACTTACACTGGTGTCAGTAATAGAAATGTCTGCAAAGTCTTCAGGATATGGATGATGGTCAATTAAAACTTTGTATGAGTTTGTCGGTATAAGATATTGATTAAACTCTTTTATTCTTTTTAAATCGTTAAAATCAACAGTAAATAGAATGTTGCAGGATCGAAAGAGTTCTATGCATTTCCTTTTGTGCCATTCAAATATAAGCGCGTTTTTAATTCCAGGTATCCAATTAAGGAACTGTGGATAAGAGTTTGGAAAAACAACATCAACCTTATGTCCCATCTTCGTTAAGAAATTATAGAGAGCATAAGAAGAGCCTATTGCATCGCCGTCAGGGTTTCTATGCGAAACAATTATAATATTTTGTTGTTTCTCATTGAGAAGTTTTCTGATTTCTCCTAATTGAGGTAATTGTGAAATATTCAAATTAATAATAGATTGCAATTTGTTTTACCAAAGATAATTATATCTTGATAAATCAGAATAACTACTTAAATTTATAAATAACTATTTAGTAACAAATAAATTAAATTTTCATGGCAGGAACAAAAACACTCACAATTATTAAGCCTGGTGCAGTAAGTCATGAGCATATAGGCCCAATTCTAGCTCAAATTAATGATTCAGGTTTTCACATTTCAGCTTTACGTTTATTTAGGCTCACTGCATCGCAAGCCAAAAATTTTTATGCAGTTCATCGGGAAAAATCGTTTTATGAAAGTCTGATTCACTTTATGACTTCAGGACCAGTAGTTGTTGCAATTTTGGAAAAGAAAAATGCTGTTAAGGAATATAGGAGTTTGATTGGACATACTGATCCGGATAAGGCGCAACCTGGAACAATTCGTAAAATGTTTGCAGAATCGATGGAAAGAAATGCAGTCCATGGTTCGGATAGTGATGAAAATGCAGAATATGAGTGTGATTTCTTCTTTTCGAAGAGTGAGAGGTTTTCAATTTTCGACGATACTTGTTCTGGATGCTAGATAATTAATTGATAAATATAAAATTGAGATTTGGGTTTTGTAAAGAACCTGATTCTCTTTTTTTTATTACTGAAGAATTACTTTCTCTATAATTACTTCGCCGGCGTAATTGTTCAAGTGGTTAATAATACTTTCTTTTCGCATTAGTAGTTCATTGCGCAGTACCGGAGAATCAAGTTTAACAAATAATACTTTACGTTTAATAAACACACTTTTGGTGTGGTTAGAAATAGCTTTTCCCATTATCTTTTCCCAGCTCGAAACAATATTTACTTCTCGCAATTTTTGTCTGTGTCCAAGTGCATCAATATATTCTTTGATAACTGATTTTATTGGTTGTGTGTTATTCTTTCTCATGAGTCAATCAAATTAATTTTTCCTTCAGCAACATGAAACAGAGAATAACTTCCGGAAAGCTCTTTTAACAGTTCCCGCATCCTTATCTCATTTGTGTGAGTAATGAAAATTTGTCCAAACTCTTCGTCTGATACAATGTGAAGGATTTCCATTACCCGGGTTCCATCGAATTTATCAAAAATATCATCAAGTAACAAGATAGGAGGGATTTGATTTATTTCATTCAAAAAGCTAAACTGTGCCAGTTTTAGTGCAACAAGGAATGTCTTTTGCTGCCCCTGAGAGCCAGTTTTCTTAATAGGCGTTTCATGCATCAATAAATTCAAATCATCTTTATGTACTCCAATTGATGTATGCTGAGCAATTAAATCTTTACGATGGTTTTGTTTTAATAGTTCCGAAAAATTGCCATCATAAAGTTGAGATGAATATTGGATATCAACAATTTCTTTTCCTCGAGATATTCTTTCATAAAACTTTTTAAATACCGGAACAAGTTTTGAAACAAAGTCTTTTCTTCCCTTGTGAATAATTTCTCCTAAAGGAATAAGTTGTTCATCATATATGCTCAATAGGTCGGAGGAACCAGAATGGCGCCCCATTTCTTTCAAAAGCTTATTTCTTTGCTGTAAAACCTTGTTGTATTGTATGCTTGCCTCAAGATATTCATGATTGTATTGAGAAATAACTGCGTTCATGTACCTGCGTCTTTCTTCACTTCCTTCTAATATTAAAGCTGAATCGGATGGAGATACCATTACTACAGGAAACTGACCAATATGCTCGGCAAGCTTTGGATACTCTTTTTTATTTTTACGGAATACTTTTCTTTTACCAGTTTTAAGTCCACAGTATATTTCATTCTCGTTTTCGTTTTTAATGAAATCAGCCTGAAGAACCATAAAATCCTGCTTATATCTAATGCTATATGCATCATTACTATGGAAATAGCTTTTACACATGCATAAATAGTAGACAGAATCGAGCAAATTAGTTTTGCCTACTCCATTATTGCCAACAAAACAATTTACTTTTGGATGAAGCTGCAATTGAGCTTCCTCATAGTTTTTATAGTTGAGAATTGAGAGGTTTTTTATGTGCATATTTGCCAATTATTCTAATGCCAAAAGTAAGTATTTGGTCTTACAATTCATTATTCTAGTCTGTAGTATTCATAAAAATTGCCACAATACTATCGGTATGCATAATAATCATGATCGATTAGGATTTAATTACTAAAAACATTTTTGTTGTTTTACACTAAATTGCATTTCGATATATGCATCAAACTCGTTGTTAAACTGTTGAAATAAAATAAGATATCTCCAAGGTTGAGTGCCATGTATCGCATTTAGAAAAATGCATGAATATTTAAGAGTCACAAAAATCAATAATCAGACTAATAAATATTTTTGCTAATTATGGTAAAAGATTTACATTTGCATGCGTTTAAAATAGAATAAATTGAACATATAAATATGAGCAAGAAAAAAGAAGTTAATACTAGTGATGGTTTCGAAGTTGTAGAAGGCGCATTATCAAGAACCGAACAGTATATAGAAGAGAACCGAAAAAGTCTGACTATAATAATATTAGCTATTGCAGCTGTTGTTGGAGCTTATCTTGGATATCAGAAGTTTTATCTTGAACCAAAAGAAGATAGTGCCAAAGCAGAAATGTTTATGGCTCAGAAGTATTTTGAGAAAGATTCGTTTGCTCTTGCCTTAGAAGGAGACATTGAATACTCAGGCTTCTTAAATATTATAGATGATTACGGAGCAACAAAGTCAGCTAATCTGGCACATGCCTATGCAGGAATTTGTTACCTGCGTTTAGGTCAGTTCGAAGAAGCTGTTGAATATCTTGAAAAATTTGATGGAAACGACAGACTATTTGCTCCGGTTGCATTAGGTGCCACTGGTGATGCCTATGTTGAATTAGGAGAGCTGGATAAAGGAATTTCGTATTATGTGAAGGCTTCAAAATATACAGAGAATGAATTAACAACTCCAATTTATTTATTTAAAGCAGGGTTAGTTTATGAAGAAGTAGGCGATTATAAAAAAGCACTTGATTCCTATGAAAAAATTGCTTACAAGTTTCCTTCATCAGAAGAAGCTAAAGAAATTAAAAAATATATTGCTGAGGTTAAAATGAAATTGTAGTAAGCAAAGCAAAATTTTGAAAGTACCAATATGCTTAGCGTATTGGTACTTTTTTTTTGTCTTTCGTATCTTTACCCGTTCAGAAAATTAAAAACATAAATATAATGGCAACGGCTTTAAAAAACTTATCTGATTACGATCCTAAAACAATACCAGATGCTAGTGGAATGAAAGTAGGTATTGTTGTTGCAGAATGGAATCAGGATATAACCTTTTCTCTAAGAGATGGTGCTATTGATACATTGATAAAGCATGGTGTATCAGAAGAAGATATCACTTTAGATTATGTTCCTGGAACTTTTGAGCTTACTTCAGGAGCCCGAGTATTTGCTCAAACTGGAAAATTTGATGCGATAATTGTACTTGGTTGTGTTATTCAAGGAGAAACTCGTCATTTTGATTTCATTTGCCAGGGAGTAGCACAAGGTATTACCCAGTTAAATACTCAATACGATATTCCTTTTATTTTTGGAGTTTTAACTACCGATAATTTACAACAATCTCTCGATCGAGCAGGTGGTAAACATGGTAACAAAGGCGATGAAGCAGCCATTACAGCAATAAAAATGGCAAATCTTTTTAAAAGGATAGTTTAATATGGCTAAGGTTGTTGTTGGTTTATCAGGAGGTGTTGATTCAAGTGTTGCAGCATACTTGTTAAAAGAACAAGGGCATGATGTAATTGGCATGTTTATGATAAACTGGCATGAAACAACTGGAACTCTTGCCGGCGATTGCCCCTGGAACGATGACTTGATTTTTGCTGAGCTTGTTGCAAGAAAGCTGGATATACCTTTTAAAACTATAGATTTTAGCAAGCAATATGGCCAAAGAGTTGTCGACTATATGTTCGATGAATATCAAAAGGGGAGAACACCTAATCCCGATGTTTTGTGCAACCGGGAAGTTAAATTTGATTTGTTTGCCAAGGCTGCTATAGAGTTGGGAGCAGATTATGTTGCTACAGGGCATTATTGTCGAAAAGAAACCATCATAAGGGAAGGAAAAGAATTTCACCGCTTATTGGCAGGAACGGATCCTTCGAAAGAGCAAAGTTACTTTTTATGCCAGGTTAACCAGAAGCAGCTGAGTACAGCACTTTTCCCTATTGGCCATTTATTCAAAACTGAAATACGTCAAATAGCTAAAGAGCAGGGATTCGCAACAGCCGAAAAGAAAGATAGCCAGGGTATTTGTTTTGTGGGAAAAATAGATTTGCCTACTTTTCTTCAGCAAAAATTAGCTGCAAAAGAAGGTATTACAATTGAGATTGCTAAAGATTCAACAAGTAATCCTTCTTATTTAGAGCCTGTTTTAGAGGAAGATTATACTGAAGATGAATTAAGAGCATTTGCATCTCATGCAATATATTCAAAGGAAGATGGGGTTGTAGCTGGAAAGCATGTAGGAGCTCATTTTTTTACAATAGGTCAGCGTAAAGGCTTGAATATTGGAGGCAGAAAAGAACCTTTGTTTGTGCTTGGGATAGATGTTGTTGAAAATGTTGTTTATGTTGGACAAGGACATGATCATCCGGGATTAAACAGATATGGCCTTTTTGTTCCAGAAGATGAATTACATTGGATACGTCCTGATTTAGAACTTAAGCTCGGCGAAACAAAAAATTGCCTTTCAAGAGTACGCTACAGACAACCTTTACAAAAAGCGAAATTATTTAGAACCCTAAAGGGCTTGTATATATTGTTTGAACAGGCGCAACGTGGTATTACATCAGGACAGTTTGCAGCTTGGTATTACGATGACGAACTTATTGGTTCAGGGGTTATTGCTTAATATCACACTTGCTCAAATACTCATTTTTTCATTTAAACCTTACGGAATTCTAAGAAAAGCATACGAGCTATTTATTTCTTGGCTTTTTTTAATTTATTATGTATCTCATTGAAAAACCAATTTTTCGCTGCTTTAACGGTATCGAAAGTCTGAACATCTTTGCCGGTATAAGTTTTAAGAATAACTTTTATCAGTGAAGTAGTTCTAATTCCTACTAAAGCATGTAAAAGATTTGTTGAATTTGCAAGGCGACTATATCTGGCCATTAGGTCGTAAACATCTGGAGAAAACATGGCCCGCGAAAAATCAGCAATTAATAATAAATCGTCTTTATCTTTTTTGGGGAGAGCTAGCCTAATAGCCTCAGCTTCTGCAATTACCAATTCGAATTCTTGCGGATTTGATAAGTCTGAGAAATCCATATAGAGTAGAGTTTTCCCCTCTATTTCTGATAGTTCTGCCCTGTTCATAGTAGTTTAACCTGTTAATGTTTTAACGGGGTCTATGTAGAAATGTTACATAGATGAGCAGAAAATGAGTTATTCTTAAGTTGTATGTAAAAGGGAAGTAATTTTATTGAAGATAAATTAGCCTCTATACTTCATTTTTTTATAGAGGTGAGTCAGAAGACTGAAAGCAGAAGTCAGAAATTTATTTCATACTTCGGTCTTTTAACTAATTCTTTTTTATAAAATTTTACTTTTAGTCTTTTACATGAAGTCCACATTCCTTTTGCTCAGGTTGTTCCCACCACCATCTTCCGGCACGAACATCTTCTCCTTTTTCGATGGCACGTGTACATGGTTGGCATCCAATGCTTGGAAATCCCTTGTCATGCAGCTCATTGTATGGTACATCATTTTCTTTTATATAATTCCAGGCATTCTTCTCAGACCAATTCAATAACGGATTTACCTTAATTACTTTATTCCCTTCGTCCCATTCAACCAAAGGAGTAAAAAATCTGGTTACTGATTGGTCTTTTCTTAAACCGGTTACCCATACATCAATCTTGTTTAATGCACGTTTAAGAGGCTCTATTTTTCTTACGCCGCAGCAAAGTTTCCTGTTTTCAATACTTTCGTAGAATAAATTAATCCCTTTTGAATTAACCATGTCTTCTACTTTCTCTGAATTTGGAAAGTATACCTCAACTTTAATTCCATATTTTTTTTGGGTGTCGTCCAGAACTTTATATGTTTCCGGAAATACTCTTCCTGTATCAAGTGTGAATATTTTTGTGTTTTTATCAATTTTAGCAATCATGTCGGTAATAACTTGGTCTTCAACTCCCAGGCTTGTTGCTAAACCCACCTTACCATCATATTCTTTAATAAAAAATTTTAAAATTTCCTCAGCCGACTTGTTTTTTAAATCTTCACTAAGTTTTTGAGCCAATTGTTCCATGTAATTTATTCTTTGTTTTTGTCAAGGGTGAAATTAAGCATTAAATATCCTGCAACCCCTGCAATTAATGAGCCGGTTAAGATACCAATCTTCGCTGGATTTAACAAAGCTTCTGATTCAAAGGCAAGGTTAGAAATAAATAATGACATTGTAAAACCCATTCCACCTAAAAATCCTAGACTAAGAATATGTTTCCATTTTACCCTTTCTGGCAGACTAGCTATTCCAAGTTTTACTGCAATGTAGGAGAACAAGAAAACTCCAATGACTTTACCGAAAACAAGACTTAGTTCAATAACACCACTAACTTCAGAAAATATATCTGATAACTTGGCACCTTTTAATACAACCCCAGCATTAATTAAGGCAAACAAAGGCATAACAATGTAAGTTACAAAACCATGCAAGCTGTGTTCAAGTCGTTGAGCAGGACTTTGTACTCTTAAAATTTCTTCATTCATATTGTCGAGTGCAACCATTTGTTGTCCGGTCAATTTAATTTTGCTTTCCGATTGTTTTGCAGCACAAAATTGATCTAGGTTATTATTTATACTATTATAAAATGTATTGAGCTTTATGCTTCTTTTTACAGGAATGGTAAAAGCTATTAGAACACCAGCAATGGTTGGATGCATGTTCGCCTTAACAAATAGGTACCAAATTATCCATCCTACAACCATATAAAGATGCATGGTTCTGATATGCAATCGGTTCATTATAACTAATAGCAAAATAAGGCCAAATGCAACAAATAGGTAATTCCATTCAATTTCTCCGCTATAGAAAAATGCTATAATTAAAACTGCACCTAAATCGTCAACAATGGCAAAGGCAATAAGAAAAACTTTTAAAGCTAGAGGAACTCGTTTGCCGAGTAGACTTAAAATGCCTAATGAAAAAGCTATGTCAGTAGCCATTGGAATTCCCCAGCCAGTTTCTGTAGCTGGATTTGTATTTATAACTATAAAAATGACGGCTGGTACTATCATACCACCTATTGCCGCAGCAATAGGCAAAGAAGCCTTCTTTATAGATGATAATTCACCAGCAAGTAACTCTCGTTTGATTTCCAGACCTACAACAAAAAAGAAGATTGCCATTAAACCATCGTTTACCCAGTGTAATATGCTCTTAGAAATTTCAAAATTTCCAACACCAATCGATAATTTGTTTTCCCAAAGGTCATGATATATTTGTCCCCATGGAGAATTAGCCCAAACAAGAGCAATGACGGTGAAAAGCAATAGAATTATTCCTCCGGAAGCCTCAATTTTAAAGAAGCTCTGGATTGGATTTAATATATCATTAAGTTGTGATTTGTATCTTGTGTTAGCCATAATGTGAAAATTTAATACACTATTATTTTTCTATCATATTAATAACACACACACTATTTTTTTGTTAATGAAATTAAGCAAAAATAGTTCAAAAAAGGATATTATAAAGCTCACTTATGCTCTATTCTTTTTCTCCAAACAATCTATATTAGTATTGGTCCTTTTTCTTTTTCCTATCTAATGTCATTATTTTATTTTATAAAATTCTCTAAACTCGTCTCCGAAGAAAAAGCAGATTCGACATGAAGATTAGTGATATTTTAGCAGTATTATTTGTTGCTGGTATTTTGGCAATTTTTATTTTTCCTCAATCTAGAGATTTATATGTTGATGCATATGATAAATTTCCGATTGCGCTGTCATTTCTAAAGTTTTCATTATTAGCAACTTTTGGAGAAATGCTAATCTTAAGATTATTTCAAGGGAAATATGCATATAAGGAATTTGGTGTATTCCCAAAAGCAATGGTCTGGGGATTTCTGGGCATATCTCTTTATTTTGCATTTACAATATTTGCAGGAGGAGTATCACTTATGTTCAACGCTGAAACAGCTGGGATGAAGGTTTTTCAGGCATTTTCAATTTCGTTTTTTATGAATATTTTCTATGCACCAATATTAATGCTTACTCATCACATATCAGATATATTTATTGCTGAGAATAATGGACATTTCCCAGTTGGGAAATTTCGTGCAAAGGTACTTTTAACAAAAATTGACTGGGATAAAATGTGGGGATTTGTAATAAAAAGAACAATTCCATTGTTTTGGATTCCGGTTCATACAATTACATTTCTTCTTCCTGAGCAATATAGAATAATTATTGCAGCTGTTTTATCCATAGTTTTAGGACTTTTTCTTGCTACAACTAATAAGAGTAAATAGAATATTTATAGAATACCTATAAATGTACGAGTCTATTAATAGGTATTGTTCAAACTTATCATTCATTTTGAAATAGGTATACCAATCATAGTGCTCTCCAGAGACTGTTATTGCTTGTTTAAAAGTGACTATCATAATTTGGGTAAAGTTATTTTCTGTTCATATGTCTTAGTCGATAGATATTCATTAAGTTGCGAAATTCTCAAATGGAAATGAATAGCATAAATGTTTTTATTGAAGTTACTCTATAATAGTTGATTTGTAGGTAGATAAAAGCGTTTATACTTCAAAATAGTGAGTTTATCAAAATTAAATAGTAATACATAACCATTGTTTATTAACAGGAGTATACTCTAAGTAATATTAATTCTCTTCTCATAATGGCTGCAATATATGCTATTTCAAAAGGTTTTTTAACCCTATTCCGGTCTTTGCAAATCCTGAATGAGTTGAATTGTTCATTTCGGGTTAATAAATTAGTATTTAGAACTTTGAGCATATACTATATATTAGCAGCAAACTATAAAGAACGATTTGCAAACAGCCTACTTTTGCATTATTAATCTTAACCTTACCATTTATGAAAAAATTATTACTATCATTTTTCATTATAATACTCCCTAATTACTTTATTCATGGACAGGATAATATAACTCGCAATAATAATACTGGAAATTGGGACAGCACTTTTACATGGATACTTGGTGATGGAGCCCTTGGATTTAATGAATCTACTATTATTGAAGGGAATGTAACACACGATGGTAATTTGACCATTCCAGCTCTTAATACTCTGACAATTTATGATACACTAACGATAACTGGTGATTTGAATATGGGTGGGTCACTATTGACAGTTGCTGATACAGCAATTTTAATTGTTCTGGGTGATGTTAACGGGGCATTTAGTTGGACTGATGTTGGAGGTATAATGGTTGTGGTTGGTGATGTTAATAATTTTATTGCACCAATCATTCCGGATGATAGCTCTCTTTATATTTTTGGTGATGATAAATCAATACCACGATTAGACTCAAGTGATTATGGTAATCAGGATAGTTTAGATGCTCAACATCCTGATATTGGTGGCATGTTAGATAGTCTAATTACATCGTATTTACTTTCTAGTCCTCCAACAAACGCAAGTGTTGATATTCCTCAATATTGTAGTTCTGATGTTGGTGGATCTATAACAGATATAGTTTTAAGTTACTCAGGAGGAATTTTAGGTTCAACAGCTGTTGCCAGATGGTATAGTGATCCAACATTCACAACCCTTGAGGGGTCTGGTCAGGATCTTACTATTTCGGCTCCTGTAACCACAACAACCTATTATGTGAGATATGAAGGATATAATACAACAAGTGCTGTAAGCGTAACCGTACAAGTTGATGGCTCACTTGGAGCTATTGGGGCAATAACCGGCACAACAACAGTGTGTTCAGGTACTACTGGTGAAACTTATTCAGTGACTCCTGAAGCTGGGGCTAGCTATGCATGGACTGTTCCTGCAGGTTCTTCAATAACTTCAGGACAAGGTACAAGTTCTATTGAGGTTACTTTTGGGACTAACTCAGGAAATGTTTCAGTAACAGCAACTAATACTTGCAGTAGCGTTGGACCACAGAATTTAGCAGTAACAGTCAATGCACTTCCGGCAGTATCGGCAGGCAGTAACTCAGCCATTTGTTCTGGAAGTGACTTAAACTTAACCGAAAGTGGAGGCGAAGCAACCAGCTGGAGCTGGAGCGGCCCCAATTCCTTTAGTTCAACAGCTCAGAATCCGAGCATTGTGGGAGCCACGATATTAGCCAGCGGACGCTACTATGTTACCATCAGCAACGGTACCTGTAGCAATATTGATTCAGTAGATGTAACGGTTAATGCAGTACCAAACTTGAGTACAACAACAATATCGGCTATCTGCAATGGTGACAGCTATAACCTAACAACCATAGTTATTGATGATGCGAATAGTACAAATTCAACTTACACTTATCATAGTGAAACTCCCGCAACAGCGTTAAATGAGTTGGTAAGTACCACTGTAAGTCCAACTGTTAATACGACCTATTACATTCTAGGAACACCAGGTTCTGGTTGTACTGGTGAGTTAGCAGTTGATTTGTTAGTATTGTCTAGTGCTCCAGTTGATGCTGGTTCAATAACTGGAAATATTAATGTTTGTCAAGGTGAATCAGGAGTTGCATATAGTATCTCAAGTATTACTAATGCTATCGATTATATTTGGAGTTATACTGGAACAGGAGCTACAATAATAGGTAGTGGTACTTCAATAACAATAGATTTTGATGCAAGTGCAACAAATGGAGATTTAGTAGTCTTTGGTCGGAATGATTGTGCTGATGGTAATAGTTCAAGTATTTCAATTAATGTTAATACAGGAATACCTGATGATGCCGGTTCAATAACCGGGACTGATAATACTTGCCAGGGAGATAATTCTGTAACATATTCAATTCCGATAATTAATGGAGCAATAGACTATAACTGGATCTATTCTGGTAATGGAGCTGATTTAAATATTTCGGACAATTCAGTTTCAATTAATTTTGCTTCTGATGCAACAAATGGACAACTTTCAGTAGAAGGTATAAATAGTTGTGGAGTGGGGGGTGCATCAGTACTGGATATTACTGTAAATGCTGGAGCTCCTACAGTAGCAGGAATAATATCAGGTTCTAATAGTGTATGTCAGGGAACCAATTCAGTAAGCTATTCTATCGATCCTATAGCTGATGCTGTTGAATATATCTGGACCTATAGCGGAACGGGAGCAACAATTAATAGTTCGCAAAATTCAATAACTATTGATTTCGATACAGATGCCACAAGTGGTGAACTTGAAGTGTACGGACGAAATAGTTGTGGCGATGGTCAGGTTTCAAGTCTCACCATTACGCTTAATTCAGGAATACCTGGAGATGCTGGTACGATTACTGGAACAGATAATGTTTGTCAAGGAGAATCTTCAGTAAGTTATAGTGTGGCAGAAGTTGCAAATGCCTCAGAGTATCTCTGGACTTATTCTGGAACAGGAAGTACAATTATTGGAATGAGTAATTCAGCTACAATAGATTTTGATAATAATTCTACTAGTGGAGAGCTTACAGTCCAAGGAAGTAATGGCTGTGGTGTTGGAACAATTTCTGAGGCACTTCTGATACGTGTGAATAGCCAACCTGGAGCTGCAGGTGATATTTCTGGTGAAAGTGATATTTGCCAGGGCCGCTCCGAAATTAACTATGAAATTGATTCATTAGTCAATGCCGAAGAATATATTTGGGATTATAGCGGAACAGGTGTTACAATAACAGGAACCTCAAAATCAGTCAGTCTTAATTTTGATTTAGATGCAACCGAAGGAGCTCTTACAGTATATGGAAGGAATGCTTGCGGAGATGGAAATGTTTCCTCTGATTTCCAGATAAATATTAAAACTATTGATGAATGCGCAGAAAGTGAGTTAGGAATAATATCAAATGTATTTACTCCTAATAACGATAATGTGCATGATACCTGGAGAATAAATAATATAGAGTTATTCCCGAATGCTAAGATTGAAGTCTTTGACCGATGGGGTAGAAAAGTATTTATTTCGGAAGGCGGCTACAACAACGATTGGAAAGGTACATTTGATGGAAAACCTCTTCCTATGGATAATTACTTCTATGTAATAGATTTATTAGGCAATGGAGAAAAAGTACTGAACGGAAATGTGACAATTGTAAAATAAGCTTAGCAAAATGAAAATAATTAGCCACCATAACCAATATACAATAGGTATGAAACGAAAAAGTTTTCTGCTATTACTCTTAGTTATAAGTTTCATGGGAATAAATGGACAGCAAAATCCAAATATCTCACAATTCACCATGAATAAATTTGTATTTAACCCGGCTGCAGCAGGAATGGATGGTTTTACCACTATAAATCTTATTGCACGTGAACAATGGGTAGGTATAAAAGGTACACCTCGAACACATGCTGTTTCTATCGACTCAAGAATTCTTGGAAATAGCTATATTCTCAATAAACTTTCGGTTAGAAAAAAGAAACCTCAGAAAACCAGATCAGGGAACACTGCCTGGGGAGCGTACTTCTTTAGTGATTTAAACGGTCCAATTGATAGAACAGGGATTAATGGTAGTTACGCATATCATATTGGTTTAGGTGATGCACAGCTATCCTTCGGATTATCTATGGTTTTGTACCAATTAAAAATTCAGGGAGATCAATTTATTTTGCCCGATGATTATCAAGATGACCTTTTAACTGGAGCTAAACAATCTATTTGGGTTACAGATGCCAATTTTGGTGTGTACTATACAGCCAAAGAATATTATGCCGGATATTCAACTATTTCTATTCTTAACTCTTCTGCTCAGTTTGGCGAAAAGGGTCAAGGCGAGTATAAGTTGCACAGGCAACATAATTTAATGGGGGGATATAGATATTATGCAAGTAACAGAATTAGTGTAGAACCAGCGGCTCTTATTAAAATTCCAGAAGGAACTAAGCCTCAATTAGATTTAAGTGTTAAAGGAACATATGATGATACTTATTGGGCCGGATTAGGAGTTCGGACAGGTACCGCATTGGTAATTTTTGCTGGAATAAACTACGATCGATATTACTTTGGATATGCATTTGATTACAATATTAATTCATTCATGAAAAGGACTTACGGATCACACGAGTTTATGGTATTAGTAAGGCTTGGTGATTCTGCAAGACGCTACAAATGGCTGAATAGTTATTAGAAGAATGAAGTTGAAAGGCGGAAGTTTGAAGATAGTTTATCTTAAACTTCCGCTTTTTTGATCCTGGTTTTCGGACTAGATAATTTCAACTATATTTGTACCCTTTAATTTTTTACAATATGAAAAAGGGCAAAAAAAACATTATAAAGCATTATAACTATTCTCTATTAATACCACAATTAGCAATCTTTGTAGCAATTGCATTTCTTTTGTTCTTATTGGATGTTCCCCGGTATTTCCTTTTAAGTTTATCATTGTATTTTCTGCTATCAGGTTATTTAAAAATAGTGATTCCCAAATGGCATAGAAAAGGTTTGTTTTATCTAAGAAAGGGCGAATTGGAAGGAGCTGTTTTTGCATTTGAAAAAAGCTACAATTTTTTCAATAAACATTTGTGGATAGATGTCTACAGAGCATTTACTTTGCTTAGTATTTCAAGGCTTTCATACCGTGAGATGGCGTTAATAAATATAGTGTATTGCTACCAGAATTTGAACAACATGACTGATGCAAAGAAGGTGCATAAAAAGCTTGCTAAAGAATTTCCAAATAATGTTTATGTGAATAAGTAGTCTTTTTATCTAAGCTAGCAGAAAAAAATAGAACTCTAATTTTATTTATTCAAGTCCAATTGTTCCACAATCCATTACCCATTTCCAGATACCAGACTTATTCTTTTGCCAGATAGTGACATAGCATCCTTCATTTTGAATTATTTCCACACCTTTTCTTTTTGTTGATTTGTAAAATCCATAGGTGTAACCTATATCTTTACTTTCAGATATCTGGGCATATGCTGGTTCCCATGTTAAGGTTGAATTAATTGAATCAGAGGAAGGGAAAACTTCATTAATTGCTGATTTACCCTTTATAGGTAGACTATGGTTAGAAAGCATAACAGCGCTATCAGCAGCATATTTTAGAAATGCTTCTTTTGTGCCATTTGCTAATGAATAATCAGAAAATTCTTTGTCGATTTTAAGCAGTACATCTGCACTATTTTCAGGTTTAGTTTGACATGAAACGATGATTAAAGTCGCAAATGCAAGTGTTATTAATGTATTTCTCATGAATTTGATATTTTAAGTTTAGCAAGTGCTTAATTTATAATGTATTTTGCCAATTTACAATATTATCATAAATTCCATTTACAAGCATTTCTCTTGCTTCTTTACTAATCCATGCGATATGTGGGGTAATTAACAGTTTTTCAGGATTAGCTAGTTTTAATAGCGGATTATCTGCATTTATTGGTTCATGCTCTAATACATCTAATCCAGCTGCGCTGATAAGATTGTCGTCTAATGCTCTTGCAAGTTTAGCTTCATTTACAATTTTTCCACGGCCAACATTAAGAAGAATGGCAGTAGGTTTCATTAACTCAAGTTCTTTATAACCAATAAGGTTTAAAGTATTCTCATTAAGTGGACAGTGAATAGAAACTATATCAGAAGTCTTTAGTAATTCATTTAATGACAGGGAAGGGTAGGAGTTGTTTGTATTTTTACCTGAAGTAGAATAATAAACAACATTAGCACCAAAAGCCTCAGCAATTCTTGCGATTTGTTTGCCTATTGTTCCTAAGCCGATGATTCCAAACTGTTTCCCATTTAATTCCCAAAAATCTTTTCCGTGATTTGTGAAAATGGGACTTCTGGCATATTCTCCCGATTTTACATATTGATCAAAATAACTAGTTTTATTCAAAAGGTATAACAACATTGAAAAGGTTACCTGAGCAACACTGTTCGTTGAATATCCAGCAACATTTTTAACAGGAATGTTTTTCTCTGCAGCACATTCTAAATCTATATTATTAATCCCTGTTGCAGAGATGCAAATAAGTTCTATTTCGGGACAGGCTTCCATAATCTCTCGATCAATTACAACCTTATTGGTAATAACGACATTGTACCCTTTTATACGTTTAATTCTTTGCTCTGGTAAAGTTGTTTTATAAGAAGTATACTCTCCTAAGCCAGCTATTCTATTAATAGCTTTTACTTCACCCAGTGTTGATGAATCAAGAAAAACAATTTTTAAATGCTTGCTCATGTTCCTTTTTATAAATCGATTTCAACCTGATTTTTTGTTAAATCATCCATTGTTTCTCGTTTCCTAATTAGGAAGTCTTTGCCTTCATGAATTAAAACCTCGGCTGGTCTGAATCTGGAGTTATAGTTTGAAGACATTGAAAAACAATATGCACCGGCATTTTTAAATGCAAGAATATCGCCTTCTTTTATTTCACCTATCTTCCTGTTCCATCCAAAAGTGTCTGTTTCGCAAATGTATCCAACAACCGTGTAAATTCTTTGTTTCCCGTTAGGATTAGACACATTTACGATATGATGATAGGCATCGTAGAACATTGGTCGTAACAAATGGTTCTGGCCACTATCTACTCCTGCAAAAACAGTTGCCAGTGTTTGTTTCAGAACATTTACTTTAACTAAGAAATAACCAGCTTCGCTAACAAGGTATTTGCCAGGTTCAAACATTAGCGTAACCTCACGGCCATATTCCTTAATAAATTTCTTAACCCATTTAGTTAGTTCTTGACCGAATTCTGCAATATCAGTTGAGTAATCATCTGCTTTATATGGTACTTTAAAACCACTTCCAAAATCAATGTATTTAAGATCTTTAAAGTTTTTTGCAGTATCAAGTAGTATGCTGGCTGCTCTTAGAAAAACTTCAACATCAAGAATATCCGAACCAGTATGCATATGTATACCATCAATTTGAACATTGTTTGCTTCAATTACTCGAAGCAAATGAGGCATTTGATAGATAGAGATTCCAAATTTTGAATCGATATGTCCAGTAGAAATTTTGGCATTACCACCACCCATAACGTGCGGATTTACACGTATTCCAACCGGAACTTTATTGCCATATTTATCGCCAAACTGTTCAAGTATCGAAAGATTATCTATATTAATGCGAACACCAAGTTCTACAGCCTCATTAATTTCATCCATAGATACACAGTTAGGTGTGAAGAGTATATCCTTCGGCTTAAAACCAACTTTTAATCCTAACTGAACTTCCTGAATGGAAACAGCATCTAATCCAGAACCTAGCCCCTTAAAAAATTTTAATATATTGATGTTTGTTAGAGCTTTACAAGCGTAATTTATCTTTAGATCAACTCCTTTAAAGGCATCCTTTAGTTTTTTGAATTGTTCCTTCATTTTTGCCGTTTCGTAGACATACAGAGGTGAATCATATTTTTTTGTTAATGCTTCTGCGTTAACGCCATTAATAAGGTATTGGTTATTTACTAATTCCATAATTATTCAAAAAGTTTGTGTAAAAATACAAAATAAAAATCCTCAATCAGTTGCCTTAGCGAATTCCGATTGAGGATTGTATAATATTTATTCAATTCTATCTATTTCCGCTTTTTGGCTGCTTGTTGTTGTGCTTTCTGCATTTCTTGAATTCGCTGTTGCCATTTCGATTTTTTCTGAGGCTTAGCTTTTGCCTTTTTAGCATTCAGCTTCTTAAGAACATCTTCTTCGTTAATAAAACGTTTAAACAAAAAGTTCTGAGCAAATGTAATTACGTTAGCCAGAAAATAATAATATGTAAGACCTGCTGAGAAATCATTAAGCACAAACAGGAATGTTACAGGCATTATATACATCATAGTTTTCATGCCAGGCATACCTGAATCTCCCATCTGAGCACTACTATTTGTTTTCATAGAAATTATAGTAGTAACCGTCATTAATACAGTAAAAAGACTCAAGTGGTTTCCTAGCAATGGAATGCTTGTACCCCAATGAATTAAATCATCATATGTTGAAAGGTCAGTTGCCCAAAGGAAACTTTCCTGACGCAATTCTAGAGAACCGGGGAAGAACCGGAACATAGCAAACAGAATAGGCATTTGCAATATCATAGGTAAACAACCACCTAATGGACTAACACCTACTTTTTTATAGATAGCCATTGTAGCCTGTTGTTTTTCCATGGCTTTATCCTTAGGAATATTTTTTGTTGCTTCATCAACCATTGGCTTAACAACTCGCATTTTTGCTTGCGACATGTATGAGCGGAATGTTAATGGCAATAAGAATATCTTAATAATAATGGTCATTAATAAAATAATAATACCATAATTACTAATATACTTGTTTAACCAATGGAAAAGATTAATAATTACTCCTTGGTTAATCCATTTAATAATACTTCTACCAACAGCTACAATTTCATGTAAGCCAAGTTCACCATATTCATTTTTAAGGTATTCTATATCGTTAGGCCCGAAGTAGAAGGATAGATCTGTTGGTTTATTTGGTGCAACATGTAATCCAATTGTTGAACTAAATCGTTTCGTATAGGCACCTTTTTCAGCTTGCTTTTCGATATTCATTCTAGCACCATCAAAAGGTTCGTTACCAATAATAATAGAAGAGAAAAACTGATCTTTATATGCCAGCCAATCTACTCGGGTAGTAATATCTTCGTTTTGATCCTTACTTGCACGTCCATTAAAGAAATCAACATCGTTGTTTGTGTGCTTATAGTAAATAGTAGTATTATAAACTTCATTTTTCCAACTTTTTTCCTGTGTGGGAGAATAGAAACTCCATAGTAAGGAAACATCGGAAGATGCCAGTTCTTGCTCCATTCCTACCATGTTAATATCCATATCTACCTGATATGAATTTGGAGCTAGACTGTAAGTGTAGTCAATATATTTACCTTGTTTTCCTATAGAGCGAAGAGTAATGCTTTCACTTGATGAGCTAACGACAATGTTCTTTTTCGAATTATCAGTTGGAAAGAAATCCCTGTATTTTGTAGATACTGGATAAGGAGTATTTGCAGCAAATTGCAACTCAAAGTTAGTAGAGTCTCCATTAAATAAAATCAGAGGTAACGAATCCCATGTCTGATACTCTTTTAACTGTACAGAATAAGGACGACCTCCTAGAGATGTTAGTGTGAGCTTTATAAACTCATTTTCAAGTGTGTAGAACTCAGTTTTTTGAGTGGTGATTGCGAAATTTGAATCAGCATTTAGAGTTTGAGCTGTTTGAGCTGACTGATTGGTCTGAACAGTTTGTTTTTGCTCAAGTTCAATAGCTTTTTGTTGTCTAACCAGTTCAATTGAATCACGCTCGTGCTGAATTCTTAATCTTTCCTCTTCGTTGGGTTGGTTAACAATTCCCCAAACAACAAAAATTGCTGCTATAAGAACTATACCAATTATTGAATTTCTATCCATAGTATACTATTAAAATTATGATATTGTTGCTTTAATGAAATTAACGAACAATGGGTGTGGGTTCACAACTGTACTTTTATATTCAGGGTGAAACTGAACTCCAATAAACCATTTATGTTCAGGAATTTCCATTATTTCAACAAGTTTTGTTTCAGGATTAATTCCCACAGGAACCATACCTGCTTTTTTAAAATCGTCGAAATATTTATTATTGAATTCATATCTGTGTCTGTGTCTTTCCTCAATACATACCTGCTTATATGCTTGTGCAGCTTTTGAATCTTTGCTTATTTCACAAGGATAAACACCAAGTCTCATGGTTCCACCTTTTTCTGTAATACCCTTTTGGTCTTCCATTAAATCGATAACCGGATAAGGTGTTTTAATTGACATTTCGGTTGAATGAGCCTTTTCCAATTTAAGAACATTACGTGCAAATTCTATTACGGCACATTGTAAGCCTAAACAAATACCTAAAAATGGAATATTGTTTTCTCGGGCATACTTCGAAGCAACTATTTTTCCTTCAATGCCTCTATCTCCAAATCCTGGAGCAATGAGAATACCTTTGTAATCTTTTAATAATTCCAATACATTATCCTCAGTAATATTTTCTGAGTGGATAAATTCTACTTCAACATCGCAGTTATTATATGAACCTGCATGAACAAAAGATTCATTTATTGATTTGTAAGCATCCGGAAGTTCAACATATTTACCAATAAGTGCAATTTTAGTTTTGTGCTTTGGATTTTTAAGACGTTTTAAGAAAGTCTTCCAAGGCTCTAATTCAGGTTTATCGCTTAAAGTCAGATCTAATTTCCGAAGAGTAATTTCATCCAGCTTTTCCTGTTGCATTTTAATTGGCACTTCATAAATTGTTGAAACATCAATAGATTGAATAACAGCATCGAGATCAACATTACAAAATAGGGCAACCTTTCTACGCAAGTCTTCTGTTAATTCATGTTCGGTCCGTAGAACAAGAATGTCTGGTTGTATTCCATTTTCAAGTAGTTCTTTAACAGAATGTTGCGTAGGTTTTGTTTTTAATTCTCCTGAAGCTTGCAAGTAAGGAACTAGAGTCAGGTGAATGTATAATGTGTTATGGGGTCCGAGTTCCCATTTTAATTGTCGAACAGCTTCAATATAGGGTAATGATTCAATATCGCCAACAGTACCCCCAATTTCAGTAATAACAACATCGAATTTATGTTTAGATCCCAATAAAAGAACTCTGCGTTTTATTTCATCAGTAATATGCGGAATTACTTGTACAGTTTTTCCCAGGTAATCGCCTCGGCGTTCTTTATTTATTACTGATTGATATATTCTTCCGGTGGTTACATTGTTAGCTTGCGATGTAGGTACATTTAGAAAGCGCTCGTAATGTCCTAAATCAAGATCTGTTTCAGCACCATCATCGGTAACGAAACACTCTCCATGTTCATAAGGATTTAATGTTCCGGGGTCTACATTAATGTATGGATCCAGCTTTTGAATAGTAACTTTATACCCTCGCGCTTGCAATAGTTTCGCAAGAGATGCTGAAATGATTCCTTTTCCTAGTGAGGAAGTTACTCCTCCGGTGACAAAAATGTACTTTGTTGAAGACAAAATCAATCCTATTTTAAAACGTTAAAAAATATAAAATTCTAAAAGCATAAAAGTAAAAAAAACCAATTCATTAAAGAGATGCAAGTATAAGTCTAATTGAATCACTTTAAATTCAAGGTTTCAGTAATTTACTGTTTAAAAGTATCATTTCTCTACCTCGAATTCATCAAGGGTGAAATAGATTTGGCAAAAGTAAAATAATAAATTGAAACGCCCGAATATAGTTTAAAAAAACCCTTTCAATTTTTCAAAAGAAAGGGTTATATATAAAAATGTGGTTTTTGAGAATTATACGTCAAACTCATCAATGATCTGAATTTTCTCATTCAAGGATTTAATACGGCTTTTAGCTGCAGTAATTTTATGCTTAACATCGGTTATCATCGATTCGGCATTTCTTGAGGTTGAGAAGAAACCAATATTATTTTCCCAAAGAATAATATCACTCTCAAGTTGTTTAAGTTTGTTATAACATTTATCTCGTTCTATAGCAAGCCTTTTGTCAGCATTGGGTTTCGAGGCTATACTTTCAATTCTACTTTTGAACTTAAGAACTGATTTTTTGTCTTCATCGAGTTTTAGATTGTCAAACTTATCATTAATAATCTGTCGATACTTTTCTTGTATTGTATCTTTCTGCTTTATTGGAACAAATCCAACTTCAGACCATTTACGCTGAAAATTCTTAAGTTGTTTAAGATTACTCTCTACATCATCGCCAAGGGGAAAATTCTTAATTTCTTTTATTAGATCTTCTTTAAGCTTTAAGTTTTCCTCGTATGTTGAACCAATATTTTCGTAAAACTTCGATTTGTTATTGAAGAAGGTGTCACAGGTAGCTCTGAAACGCTTCCAAATTTTATCAGACTGCTTAATAGGAACAGGTCCTATTGTTTTCCATCTTTTTTGAAGTTTAATTAGCTCATCGGTGGTTTTTTTCCAATCTGTACTGTCTTTTAATGCTTCTGCTTGAATACACAATTCAGTTTTTAACTGAAGATTGTTCTCTTGTTCTTCTCTGTTTTGTGCAAAATAGTCTCTTTTTTTATCAAAGAATTTATCACAAGAAGCCCTGAAGCGTTCATATATTTTTGTGTTATATTTCTTAGGGGCAAATCCAATTGTTTTCCAGATTTTTTGAAGTTCAATAATTTCCTTAGATTTCTCTTCCCAATCTTTTGCATTTTCAGGTACAAGTTCAGATAGCTCCTCAGCTTTCTCACAAAGGAGTGTTTTTTCTTTGAGATTATTTTTTTGTTCCTCTTTCAGGTTTACAAAATATTCCTGATGTCTGTGGTTTATTTTTGAGGTAGCATCGCGAAAACGTTCCCATAATTCAGTTCTTTTTTCTGCTGGTACAGGACCAACTTCTCTCCATTGGTCATGTAAAACCTGAAGGCTTCTGAATGCTTCAACAACTGAAGGTTCTAATAGAAGTTCTTCTGCTTTCTCGCATAAAGCCATCTTGGCATCCAAATTCTTTTTGAAATCAAGGTCTCTAAGTTCTTTATTAATTTTAATGTAATCATAGAATGCTTCAACATGGTAATGATAACTTTCCCATAAATTTTTCACATGTTTCTGTGAAACCGGGCCAACCTCACGCCATCTTTCCTGAAGATTTCTGAAGTCTTGAAAAGTTTTATTTAGAGATTCCTGACTATTAATCAGTTCCTTAATTGATTCAATAATTTCATATTTGGTTCGAAGGTTAACTTCTTTCTGCGATTCCAGAGATTTATTAAGCTCATTTCTCTTTTCACGGAAAATATTTAACAAATCCTTCATTTTTAGCTCAATAGGAGACTCTTCAACTTTAAAGTCTTCGATTATGCCACCTTCTTTAAGAAAATTGGATTTTTTTTCTTCTAATTCCTTATTGAGCGTTTTATAGAATACAGATTTAATTGCATCGACATGCTCTTTAAGGTCATTAATTGAATAATCGGATAAATATTCACTAAAAATATCTACCAGTTTTTCATTAGTATATTGTGTGTAATCTACATCACTATATCGAGGAAGTTTTGGTGTCTTATCTTTCTCTGTATCTGTGTTTTGTGAGTCAGAATCTACTGGTGTAGTTGCTTCATCAGACGCATCGCCAGCTTCTTCTTTCTGCTCTTCAGGTGTTTTGTCAGTAATTTCTTCAACCTGATTAACTACTACTTTTTCTTCTTCAGTTTCCGTAGATTTTTCATCAGGTTCAGCTTTCTCAACTTTCTTTTCCGAATTATCTTCGGATACAGTGTTGTCTTCAATAGCTTCTTCCGTTGGGATATTTACGGGTTCCTCTTTAGAAACATTTGAAAGTTCTGTTTCAGTACTTGAATCTTCAGATGTTTCAGGTTCATTCTCAATTATTTTATTTTCCTCTACAGTAGGAGGATTCTCCGTAATACCTTCGTTATCTTCAATTTCTTGACTTAACGAATCGTTAGAATTCGAATGCGATTTCGTCTCATTATCATTGTTTGAATCTACATTCGTATTTTCGGAGTTACCGAATTGTTCATTATGAACAGAGTCTTTAGTGTTTTTTTCAGTCATTGCTACTGATTTTTCAAGATCGTGGTTTCTATTTACGAAAATATATATTAACATCTAATCCTACAATTTTTTTGTAGAATCTTATGTTTTTGATGAATAAGTTAAAAGTATAAATTTTTATTCGCAATACCTGATTTTACAAATAATCTGCTAATTATTTTACATTGTTTAGATAATGTTTTTCCAGATTAGATTCATTTGGTGTTACTTTTATCCTTTTTTATTGTCACTTAATCAAAGGAATTATTAATAAATAACAGTGCTTGTTATATTTGTAAGTCTAATTAATTGTATAATTAAAATGTATTTTAAAATGAAATCTGTTTGCCATTCTTTATTTCATATTATCTTGATGTCAAATGGTAGCAAAAAATTTTTAACACGAGTTAATCAAGACATACTCTATAATTATATGAGTAGTGTTATTTACAATAAATTTTGTCACCCTATAAGAATAAATGGGCACGCAAATCATGTACATATTGCTGTTAAAATGTCTCCTGAAGTCTCGATTAGTTTGTTAGTTAGGGAATTACAACAGAATGCTACAGATTTTCTTAGAAGAGAAAACTCTGTTTTTCCAGAATTTAACGGTTGGGATTCTGGTTATGTTGCTATTAGTTATCATCCGGAACAGACAGTTAAACTAGATGAGCATATTAAAAACCAATTTGATTATCATCGAAAAATTAGTTTTGAGGAAGAACTTGCCGAGTATTCAATTATTATGGATAAGGCATAATGTTAAAGCTTGATTAAATTTAATAAGGGTTCAAAAAAATATCGATCATTTTTTTCTGAAATTAAGCTAACCTTATGGAATAACATGTTATAAAATTCTTATTTTTTTGTTGACATAGTTTTTTTACACAAGGTTCACAACAAGGTTTTTATAACAAATAAATAGTTTTATTCTTTTCGCTTGTTTCTTGTTACTTTTCTTCTGTCTCATCTCTTTTATCTTTCATCTATCCGCTAACCTCTTTTTTTTTACCTTTGCGCAAATTTTCATTGAATTATGCGTATTGATATTCTTTCTGTTTTACCAGAATTACTTGAAGGCCCTTTTAATCATTCTATATTAAAACGAGCGAAAGATAAGGGCTTGGTTGAAATTCATTTGCATAATATTCGTGACTTTGCTTCCGGTAAGCATAAACAAGTAGATGATTATGCTTTTGGTGGGGGAGCAGGTATGGTTATGATGCTAGAGCCTATAGAAAATGCAATCAGTAGTTTAACAAAAGACCGTAAATACGATGAAATAATATTTATGACTCCTGATGGAGAACGTTTTGAGCAAAAAATTGCAAATTCTTTATCGATTGTTGAAAATATAATTATTCTTTGTGGTCATTATAAGGGAGTAGATCAGCGTGTTAGAGACCATTTGATTACTCGCGAAATTTCAATTGGAGATTATGTGCTAACAGGCGGTGAATTGGCAGCGGCTATTGTAGCAGATAGTATTGTTCGGCTAATTCCGGGTGTTCTTTCAGACGAAACTTCTGCGCTTACTGATTCTTTTCAGGATAACCTTTTGGCGCCTCCGGTTTACACACGTCCGGCAAATTATAAAGGATGGGAAGTTCCAGATATCTTATTGTCTGGTAATTTTAAAGCAATTGATGAATGGCGACATGAGCAGTCGGTTGAAAGAACAAAAGAAAGAAGGCCAGGTTTGTTAGAAGATGAAATGTAGATCGAAACTTAACTAATCAGAATAAATCTTTCGAAGGTTAATTGAAATGCTGGCAATGAGAAATCCGATTATTATTAGAAAAACTCCCACAAAAATTGTATCGTGAATAGTGCTTATTAGAGGTTTTATAAATGGTATAATCGATAAGAGCATTACAAGTGTGCTTGCAAATAGGGAATATCTACTGTAAGGAACATACGTTCTTAATCTTCTGGCAGATAATGCATGTATTAGTCCATGAATAAAAGCCCAAAAGGAAATAATCTGAATAAAGAACATATTTAAAATATGAGTCTTAACCGCGCCTAGTATTATTATTCCAATTATTCCGACAACACCAATAAGGAAATCAAAGGTTCCTTCCATTAGCCAGAAAATCCACTGCGAATTTGTTTTTTGATAGAAAAAGGTCCCGAACAAAATTAGTAAGCCATTGATTAATGCTATAATTATGAAAGCGTATATAAGCACCTTATAATTAGGGGCTTTAGATGAAAGGCTTCCCCAAAATGCATAAATAAATGTTAATCCAAAAGCAAATATCAATATTCCTTTGAGTAATAAGAGCCACCAGTTATTAAATATTCTTGATTTTCTAATATCCATTCAGCAATTTGTCTAGCTATGATTAAAATTAATAATAACAATTAGTTTTCAATTAAAAACTTATCAAAAAACACGAATTTGATAATATATATTAGAATTATACTGAATAGTTTAACTATTTGTTCACAATAAGAGCTTTATTATTATAAAACCTTAATATTTATTGATAAAATGATCCTTTTTTAAGTTTAGATTTATCTTATCTAGAGCACATTTTAATAAAAGGACAATATTCACAATATTTTTCATCTTCGGTTTGAGCAAATGTACCTGAAGTTGAGAATATTTCATTAAGGGTTTGTATTAATCGTTCTTCGAAATCGTCAATAGTGTCTTTAATAGAGTTAACAGAAGTTTTCTTATGATCGCTAATTTTTAGTTGATGATTATAGTTCTTGTCACGCATGTTTCGAACAAAATATAAGCCTGGTTCTATGTCTTTTTCATTTAGTTTTTTTGAAACAACCAAAGAATATAGAAGAGTCTGAAAGGCAGCATCATTTCTTTTTGATGATTCTCCATCAAACAAATCATCTATATTTTTAAAACTATTCTTTTGTTTTCCCGATTTATAATCAATTACTCTTATTGTTCCATCATATCTGTCTAATCTGTCAATTATTCCACCTGTTGCGATATTGGTTCCATCATTAAGGCTAAAATCAAAGGCAAACTCATCTTCCAATCCTTTTATCTCGAATGGAACTTTTTTAAGATCGTAATCAATTATTGATTCTATGTATCTTACAATAACTTCTTTAACCAAAATGTTTTTTCCGGATATGGGTACTTCATCATTTCCTGGATACTCTTTCGTTGGTGCAAGATATTCGCTCCAAAATGCTTTAAGAACTTCTTCAGAAACTAAACCTGTGTTTTTACGCAAAGCAATAAGGTCTGTTTTATCAATAATTTTCTTGCCAACACTTAAATAAAGTTTCTCGATAGCCTTATGTAAAATGCTACCCAAGGTGTTTGCTTCTACTTCTTCGAGAACATTTTCTGGTTCTTTTAATCCGGCAATATATCTGTAATAGAATCGTAGATTACAATTCAAGTATGTATTAATAGCACTTGGAGATAATAGTCTTTTATTTTCTCCACCATATTTTTCTAACAGTACTTTTCTGGAGTTAGCCGATTTTTGGATAATTACATTTTTGCGAGAAATTGGAAATATATGATAACCAATTGTCTGTTTGTTTAGTTTAAAGCTTTTCTCGTAGTTTAATTGATGTATGAACCGGCTTGGTTCTCCACTTTTTGTGTCTTGAACAGAAGATGTGTAAACTAAAGTAATGTTTTTAGCACGCTGCAATAAACGGTAAAAATAATAGGCGAAAATTGCATCCTGATGCTCAATTGTTGGTAAATCAAAGGCTTTTCTTAGATTATATGGAATAAAAGATGGTACATGTCCAGATTTTGGAAATACACCCTCATTCATTGATAATACAATTAAGTTATCGAAATCCAGGGTTCGTGTTTCAAGAATTCCCATAATTTGCATTCCATTCAAAGGTTCTCCGGAAAAAGGAACAGTTTCTCCTTGTAAGACTTTACCTACCAAACGAACAAGACTCTTGAAAGAGTAATCAATTTTTGATTGAGAAAGGATATCGCTAATACGTCTGAGCCTTGTAACTACTCTAAAAGCTGCTTCTCCCTCAATCATGTAAATTTGTTCCGATTGATTATAAACTAACTGAGGAATTTTTTCGAGTATTTCAATAAGGTAAGGAACAAAATTATGAGCATCGATTCCTTTTTTATAAACTGCAGTTAGCAAATCGTTGGAGAAAGATAGCTTTTCGCTATCAACATAAACAAGATTAAACTTTTTTATGTTTGAGATAAGTTGTTCTGTATCGGAATTTCGGAGATTACTTATTAATCCGTTTTGCAGAATTCTTAATACATCTTGGTAGTAGTATTGTTCTCTGCCATCGGAGAGAATGCGTTTATTTCGCTGTAAATCCAATAAAATGCTTGACAGACTGTAAATAGAAGTTTCTTTTAATGGGTACCCCATAGATATGTTTACCTGTTGAACAGAGTCAGGAATTGAACCCAGAACAGGCATCAGGAGGGTTTCGTCTGCAAGAGCTATTGCTGTTTTTACCGGATTCAAATTCCATTCAGAGGGTAGGTCATTAATTATTTCGGGTAGAATTTTAGCCTGACCGGTATTTGTAGTTATATCATATACCTTTATGTTTTTATCTTCAGAAATGAGTTCTGATTCAAAATTAAATCCTGTTGGTGAAGGAAAATTTCTTACCAAGTCTTTTAGAAACCAAGCAGCTTCATGAAATTCCTGACGATTTAAGTAATAGTTATCGTAATCCCAGAAAAAATCAGCCCGTTTCTGGTTCTTTAAATAACCAAAAAGCTCTTTTTCACACTTATTTAAGGCATTAAAACCTACAAACACAACTTTGCTGCCGGGAGCCTCTTTCGTACTTGTTTTAAGCTCATCAATAGCTTTTCTGTAAGCCGAGCCTTCTGATGCAATATCTTTCTGCTCCAGGATGTTGTGAAACTCCTTGTAAATTCTATACAGAACATCCCATATTTTCGAAAAACTATCTTTCTCAGGAGAATCTTTACTTTCAGAGAAGGCCTCCCAGAATTGTTTAATTGCCTTTATTTGAACATCATCGAGAAATTCGTAATAAGCATCAAGTTCTTTTAGGTCGGCCAGGTTCTGGAATAGTAATTTAGGATCAACCAGGTATTTATCAATATCGTCGAAATCGGCAAGTAACATTTCACAGTAAAACAGGAAATCATCAAATAGTTCTTCGGAATTGGTTACCGATTTATAAACTTCATATAATTCAAAAAGTAATGTGAGTTGGTCAGCAACATTCCTTCCAGATATCTCCTGCATGTATTCAATAATAGTGTAATATTTGGGCGCAAATACTGGCTTTTCAACAAATTCGGAAAGATACTGATTAAAAAATATTCTGGCTCTTTTATTGGGAAACACTACAGCAAGAGTATGTAGATTGTCTCTATAATTGTTGTATAAATAATCTGCTACACTTTTTAGAAACGGAGTCATGTTTTTTAGTTATTAGTGACCAGTGATTAGTGACCAGTGACCAGTGATTAGTTATTGGTCTACATTTTTCATTATACATTATAAAATTTCCCCTGCCACAAATCCATTTGCTCCATGTATTTTTCAACGCGTTGCAATACCTGGTCGTATCTTATATTCCATGTTTTACCAAGATTTAACCCGGGTTGTGTTTCTCCAGCCAGGCGTTCAACAATAATTTTTGGCGAAAGTATACTTAAATATTGGCTTATAAATTCGACGTATTCTTCCAATTCGAACTGTTTATAGTTATTTGGATTCAGTAAATAATCATCTCCAATTCTGGTTCCCTTAACAATTTGTAGCTGATGAAACTTTAAACTTTCCAGTGGAAGTGTTGAAAGTGTTTTTGCCGATTCAAGCATCATTTCTCTTGTTTCGCCCGGAAGTCCAAAAATGATATGACCACCACAAAGTATTCCTCTTTTTGCAGTTTCAAGTATGGCTTCTTTCGATTCTTTGAAAGTGTGCCCTCTGTTAATTGTCTCAAGCGTTGAATTAAAAACCGATTCAATTCCAAATTCTACAACTACGTAAAATTTTTCGTTAATTTCTTCTAATAGATTATAAATTTCATAGTTCATGCAATCGGGGCGAGTTCCGATGATTAAGCCAACAACTTTGTCTTGCTCTAAAGCCTCAAAATACAGCTTCCTGAGTTCATCTACTGGCTTGTAAGTATTTGAGTATGCTTGAAAATAAGCTAAATATTTGTCTGCAGAGCGATACCGCTTTTCGTGAAATCTGATACCTTCTTCTATTTGTTGTTTTACAGTTTTTTCAGGTTGACAATAGGAGGGACTAAATGCATCGTTATTGCAAAATGTACAACCTCCGGTAGATTTTGTACCATCGCGGTTCGGACATGTAAAACCTGCATCAATGGTTACTTTTTGAACTCTTGAGCCAAACTCCTTTTTTATTGCGTTAGATGCTGCGTTAAATCTTCTGCTATGTCCCCAGTTATATTCCATGAATTATACCTCAACTATATTGTTGTCAAGAACATACCATATGTATCCATTAACTTTTGGATATCCCATGCTACTGACAAGATATTTATACTTTTCAACTTGTTTCTGATGTTTATCTATTTCTTCATCGCTACCAAATTTGTAATCAATTACAGAAACCTGTTCTTTGCCAATAACAACTCTATCGGGGCGATTAGTTTTACCTCCAAATCCAATAATATCTGTTTCGGTAAGTATTGTGTTTTTACTATTAAACCATTCAGCTACAATGGGATTAATAACGGCTTGATTTAAAACATCAATTACTTTATCACCTTCTTCATTGTCAACAATTCCTTGCAATATCATTTGTTGAACTGCAGTTGAGATATCTTTTGTGGTTTTTATTTTTTCCATTGTGGCGTGCAGAATCTGACCATGAGTAGCAGCATCTAATCGGTCAGAGTATTTAAACATAAATTGCTGTGCCAGACTGCTAATTCTAACTTCTGGTAATTCTGAAGCAGCTAATTCTTTTGTGAAGAATCTGGTGTTTTTTCTAGTGTTTGTTACAGCGTTTTTTGGAACTCTACCAAGAATATACCTGTTTTCTTCTTCGAGAAATTTTAGGTCTGGTAAATTGTCTCCGTTAACTAATGTTTCAAGTGTATTGGCAATAATGTCGCCTGTGCTTTTTAATTCATTATTAATACGGGCAAAACTTATTAAAACATTCTTAGCCCTTGTAAATGCAACATACTGAAGATTTATATTATCGATTATTGTACGATATTTTTCCAGATTATAATGCTCTGAAAACAAACTGTTCTCTAGAGTCTTTTCAAAATTTATGGGTAGTATGGGTAAATGGTTAAAGGGAGAATCATCAATATGCAACCACAATTTTTCGCCTGTTTTTGGGGTGAAATTCCAATCGCTAAAAGGAACAATTACAACAGGAAATTCCAGCCCTTTTGATTTATGAATAGTCAGTATTCTAATAGAACCGGGTGTTTCTGCAGCAGAGATTGTTTTCTTGTATCCTTCTTCTGACCAGTAATCGAGGAAACCACTTAGTTCTGAAAGCTCTGAAGTACCAAAATTAAAAACAACATCAAGGAATGAATGGATATAAACTCTTTCCTTATCAATTGAAATAACATTTAACAGGCTAATGAGTTTTTCTGCAATGGAGTATAAATTCTCCATTCGCATGTTTTTACATTGCTCAATAAAATCACTTGAAATAAGTTGTGCTAATTCATCAATTTTGAAATAGCCAGAGTCTATATTAATTTCAGATTGGTCCGTAAATACTTGTCTGTATGCATTTGCCAGAATTGCAGCTGTTAAGCGGTCTTCCGGATTATAAACAAAGCTCATTGCTGCAACTAGCAGATTTACAGCAGGAGAACCAATCAGGAATAACGATTCGTTAGAAATTACACCAACCGATTGATTAAATTTTTCTTCTTTATTGGCATTTACAAGAAAATTAGCCAAAACACTGCCTTCATTTTTATTCCGCACAAGAACGGCAATATCTCCGGGAATGTAATCAGTTTCCAGCAATTCGTTAATTCGTTCAATTAACTCATCAGCAAAGTACTCTGGTTCATCTTTTACATCCTGATTTTTAAAAAGCTTTATATTGATATAGCCAACATCTTTATCTTTAGAATTGGGGGTTTCCTGGGAAACATCGCTATAAATTTCCGGGACAGGAATTAAGCTGTTTTCGTTTTGTGAAATTATTGTCTGAAATAAATCAGAAGCTTTCTTGAAGAACTCGTTGTTAAATTTTACTACCCTGGCACTACTTCGCCAATTAGTAGTTAATGGAGTTTCATGTATTACCTCCTCACTAAATTCTTGCTTTACTTTACTGGCAAGTATTTCCCAGTTACTGTTTCGCCATCGGTAAATCGATTGTTTTACATCGCCAACCAATAAACAATCATGATCCTCTGAAAGACTATTACTAATTAATGGTTTAAAATTACCCCATTGCATTGTTGATGTATCCTGAAACTCATCTATAAGAATGTGGTTAAAACGATTTCCAGCTTTTTCATAAATAAACGGTGTATCGTTATTGTTAATTATCTTTTGAATAAAAGGTGATGCATCGCTTATTAGCATTATGCCTTTTTCGCGTTGAAGGCTTTTGAGTTCAGTATTTAGGTGTGCAAGTAAACCAAGAATATGGAGGTTTTTCAGAATAACATTTGCTGTATTGTAATGGTTACTTTCCTCGTTTATTATTTTAATAATTTGTGTAAATGCCGGATTAAGAAATGTACTTCCCAAAGATTGAATTTCTTGTAATCTGTCATGATTTTTTGGAGCCCATTTATCAGGATTATCTAGTAAATCTATAAGCCTTTTTCCCGGCAAATCAGTAGGTTTTTTGCTAAGACTTCGTAAATAACTAAGCGAACCACTACCTTTATAAAAGAAATCAGAATCATCTAATCCGAGTGAATCTATTTTAGAAAATACTTTTGCAACAATATCATTTAGTTTTTTCTCGTAGGCAGAAGCAATAGAGTATAATTCATCCCTATATGTGCCAAGTGTTTCCTTCTCAGTAATAAGAGGCTCAAGTTTGGGTAAATTCTCTACAAGTTCCTCTTTAAATAACGATTTCCCCAAATTTTGCAGTTCGCTTTTTACTACCCAGCTTTTTCCTTCCGAAATGCGTGAATCAATATATTGAACAAGCCATTTAACGAGTTTATCTTTTTTATCTAATTTATCAAGCAAACGGTTTACAGCTTCTTCGAGTATTTTATCTTGATCGAGCTCAATGTTGTAATGGCCTGGTATTCCTAATTCACGAACAAACGATCGGATTATTCCTTGGAAAAAAGTGTCGATAGTTTCTACCCGAAACCAGGAATAACCATGGAGAATTTGGTTTAAAATAGCTTTAGATAAATTGCGTATTCTAGCCTCGTTTTTTTTTGTGACCTCAATAAGATGCTCAAGGTGATCCGACTTTTCTCCATAAGCAAGTTGCGACAACTCCTTAAGAATACGCTCCTTCATTTCAGCCGTAGCTTTGTTTGTAAAAGTTACGGCAAGTATTCTCCGATAGTAATCAGCACTTGATTCACTTAATACTAGCTCCAGGAATACCCTGGTTAGGTTAAATGTTTTTCCGGAACCGGCAGATGCTCGAATTAACTTTAGTTGGGCCATGGCATAAAGGTAGGAAAAAGGAAAAAAGGATAAAGGCCAAAAGTGTATAAGAAAGTCAAATGTTTATATCTTTTAAGCTTAAGTGCTTTAGTTCCTATCCACTGATCAATTTTTGTAATTAAATGTTAAATATCTTATTTATAGTCTTAATTAGTGTTATATTCTAATCAAATTAATGATTGCAATATAATCAAAATGGACAAGATCGATTTTATTCAAGGGATAAGTAGTGTAGCAAAAGAAAAAATCAGGAGAGATATAAACGACATAAAATTGAAGTATGGTGTTGAAATTACTGTTTTAGAAGTTACAATGGACTTATTATACATTCAGACAACAATTGGCTGGTTAAACAGGAATGACTTAGAGCATAAGCCTCTTGTATTTAATTTAGCGAAACAGTCTTTTGATATTCCAGAAATAAGGAAGCAATACAAAATGAGTATTGTGCTGGGTAATTCTTAAAAATTATATAGTAACTTGTTCTGAAAATATTTTAATGTGAAAAGAATAGGAGTTATTAGTTTTATTTTTCTATTTGCTTTTTCAATTGAAATCGAAGCAAAGAATGGAGCCATCAATGGTGGTTTTGGAATGAGTTTCATAATTGGATTTCCATCTACAACTTATGGTTTTGATGCAGAAAGAATTACAGAGTATAGTGAATACCAGGTAAATAATTTTTGGGGCTTGCAAATGGGAAACAGCTGGTATTTTAAAACTACCGAAAACTTTGGGCTGGGTCTAATGTCGAATTGGCTTGATATAACAATTGGAAGTAAGCATGAAGAAGGTGGAGGTAATGAATGGAGGAGATTAATAATTGATGTATCTCTAATAGAAATTGGACCTTTAGCAACTGTAGCTTTAACAAACGACTTAGTTTTTGATGCATTTTATAATTTTCGGCCAACTTTTGTTAGTTCAGCTCTGTTTACATATGATATAGATGACATTAAATTTGGTACAACAGGTTTCGGTATTTCACATACTATTGGAATAGCATTAAGATACAGTGTTCTAAGTATTGGGATTGACTATGTAATTGGAGATATTAAAAGCAGGGAAGTTGCAACCGATAATTTCTCTCTTGATCTAGGTACTTCTAATGTTGATGTAAACAGTTTTAGATTGAATTTAGGATTCAGGTTTTAGCTACATTATATAATTGATTGGAGTTAATTAAATTTTGTTCTGAAATATATTTTTCGTATCTTATATTATCTAACTCTTTAATTTATAACAATATTGCAGGGGAAATTTCTTATGTGTCGATGTACCCATATCTTATCAAGATTAACAATCATCTTTACTATATTTACTACATTGTCTTCATGTAGTAAAAACAATAATAATTCAGAAATTCTTTCGTTTTCTGCTGATTCAGCCAGGATTGATAGGTTGTATCAAGGATATGTTGAATCGGTAAATACAAATTATGATGAATCGCGTATAGTTTTAAAACAATTGTTTGACACAATAAATAGTCTACCTCCAGAGCGTCAGAAATTGTCAATTCAGTTTTTTGCTTTCATCTCTGTTTCAGAAGCTTTTAACGGGAATTTAGATAGAGCAGATAGTCTTACTTTGCTCTCGTTAGATAGAGCTAATGAAATTGGCGATATAGATTATTTCGATGTTGCCCACCAAAACCGAGGGATTTATTATTGGTTAAGTGGCCAGCAAGACTCGGCCAAACATCATTTATTGCTTGCTGCTGATTATGCAGAACAAACTCATGATATAGACCAGATATTAGCAGCAAAATCAAACCTGGCATCTTTTTTTATTAGTGAAGGTGGATATCAGAAATCTATAAATACATTAACAGAAGCCTTAGTTTTGTTAGAGAAATATGAAAAATGGCAGTACTATTCAGATGTATGTAATAATCTGGCAGGTATTTATTTTGATATGAACCAACTTTATACTGCCCTAAAGTATTATCATAAGTCAATTGATTTGCAACAAAAGCACGAGTTAAAGTTAAATTGCCTTACTCCAAAAAATAATATTGGTATAATATATTCAAGACTTGGTATGGATTCGCTTGCAATTAATACCTATTCTGAAGTATTGAAGTTGTCTGAAGAAATGAACAATACGGAACTATATGCAGCTACAACAATAAACCAGGCACATATAAAATATAAAAGGAGGGAATACAATCAGGCATATAATGATTTGATAGGAGTTCTTAATTATCTTGAAGATAATAAAATCCCTTTAGCACATAATTATGTTTATTGTTATAATACACTTGGAGAAGTTGAAATTAGCCGGAATAATTTGGCTCAGGCAAAAGAATGGTTGTTGAAAGCACGAGAGTTGTCTACTGAACTGGATTTATTAATGCAATATGAAGAAGCCACAAGATTACTAACAGAAATATATATTAAAGAAGGCAAAATAAAATTAGCTAAACAATATGCCTCTGCTGGTCTTGATACTGCTTTTAAATACGATTTTGTTAAACCAATTAGAGACTTTTCCTTACAATTGGCACATATTAATAACAAAATAGGCAATAGTCAGGAATGTATCAGGTTCTATAAAATATTCGAAAAGAATTCTCAACGCTTTCTTGACTCTCTGACTATAAATAAAACAAAGGATTTTGCTTATTATAGCGAGATTCAAAGAAAAGATTCAGAAACGAAATTACTCCAAAAAGATAAAGAATTTGCCGAATTGCAAAATCTAAAAAATCAGGAAATAATTCGTCAGCAACGAATAACAATTATTCTTGGAATTTTTCTTGTTATAGTTTTAATAATAACAATAACTATTATTTCCGGACAACTTAGGTTCCGGTCAAGAACAAATAAGATACTTCAAGAAGAAAATGCATTTAAGAATAATTTATTCTCAATAGTATCGCATGATTTACGTAGCCCAATTACTTCTCTTTATCAAATGCTACAACTAATTAAACTCAATAGATTAAGCAAAGAGAAGAGGTTAATAGTAGAAAAAGATTTACTAAGTAAGACTGAGAAGACTATTGATTTAATTGATAACCTGCTTTTATGGACCAGAGAGCAACTTAAAGGTAATAATAATAAAACTGAAGAAATTCAAGTTAGAAACATGCTAAGTGAAATAATAGAAGGTGAACTTGAAAATACTAAACTTGAAAACATCAATTTTAGTAATCTGATTCCAGATACTTTTGTGATACAAAGCAATAGAAACATTGTTCATCTTGTATTTAGAAATTTGCTCTCTAATGCCTACAAATACACTCCAGATGGAGGTAAAATTGAGGTTAGAGCAAAAATGGAAAAGCAATTCATTACTTTCTCTGTAAGTGATTCTGGCATAGGAATAAGTGCAGAAGATCACAATAAAATTCTAGACGACAGCGAGGTGATATCATTTCAAGGATTGCATGGTGAAAAAGGTAAGGGACTCGGTCTTGTGTTATGCAAATACTTTTTACGGAAGATTGATGGTGAAATATGGTTTGAAAGTATTGAAGGCAAAGGAACAACTTTTCATTTTTCTATACCGCAAATTAAAGCATTGTAGAGCTTCGACTTACCTACTTAACTATTGTTTTAGTTTCTTAAGCATTCTTTAACATTGTTCTTTGAACCTAATGATACATATTCTGTTTCCTTTATTAACTGATAGATATAATAATTGAAACTATGAAAAACAAGAAATTAGTAATTGGAATAGTAATATCAATGTTTACGATTTTTGCATATAGTCAAAAATCTTTTTATGACTTTACTGTTAAAAGTATTGATGGGGCAGAGTTTAATTTATCCGAATTAAAAGGTAAAAAAGTATTAGTAGTTAATACAGCCTCAAAATGTGGATTTACTCCTCAGTATGAGCAACTCGAAGAATTATATAAAACTTATAAAGAAAAAGGCTTTGTGATTATTGGGTTTCCGGCAAATAACTTTTTAAAACAGGAGCCAGGAACCAACAAGGAAATAAAAACATTTTGCCAGATAAACTACGGTGTTACTTTTCCTATGATGTCAAAAATTAGTGTGAAAGGTAACGATATGCATCCTTTATATGTTTGGTTAACAAGTAAAGATGAGAATGGTGTAATGGATTCATCCGTAAAATGGAATTTTCAAAAATACTTAATAGATGAAGATGGAAATCTCGTGAAATTCTTAAGTCCTAAAACCAGTCCGCTCGACGATGAAATTGTAAGTTGGATTAAGGGGTAATCAAAAAAACAATAATAAAAAAGGGGCTCAAAAGGCCCCTTTGTTTATTTTATAGCATCTAGTGCTTTTGAATAATCTGGTTCCTGAACTATTTCCGGTACTTGCTCATTGTACACTACTTTACCTTCTTCATCGACAACAACAATTGCTCTGGAAAATAATCCTTCCATCGGACCGTCGGTTATTGTAACATTATATGCATCTCCAAAGTTTGTATCCTTAAATTCCGAGAGATTTTTTACTTTATCAATTCCTTCAGTTTCACAGAATCTGCCATGCGCAAATGGTAAATCTTTCGAAATACATAGAACCTCTACGTTCTCCAATCCGGCAGCTTCTTCATTAAACTTTCTTACAGAAGCCGCACATATACCGGTATCAAGACTAGGGAATATGTTTAATACAAGTTTCTTTCCACCAAAATCGCTTAAAGATGATGAGCTTAAATCTGTTCCTGTTAAAGAAAAATCAGGCGCTTTACTACCTACTTCCGGTAGGTTGCCTTTTGTATTTATTGTATTTCCTTGTAATGTAATTTTTGCCATTTCAATTAAATTTTATTGTTATTAATGCATAATTAACAAAACTCAAGAAATATAGTTGTGCTTTAGTCTGTTTTTTTTCATGTTGAAATCTATATGGCTTCGTAACTAATTGAACTAAAAAAACTAAGGCTTATTATTATAGAATAAAAAGTTGTAATTTAACCTACAATCAAATGCTTTGTTAAAATATATGAAAAGAATATTGATTCTCATTTCTCTCTTTGTGATCTCACCATGCTTATGGACGCAGCAAGCAATTATTAATGAGTCGGGGGGCTGGCTGGAATCTGCCTATGTAAAATGGCAACCTGTTAATAATGCTGAAAGCTATAATGTTTATTATAGTGGCGAAGGGATAACCGAGAAGAAAATAGATGAACTGCTAATTCGTAATTATGGAACATATTATCGCGCTGATATTTTAGGTCTCAAAGCAGGAGCTTATACAATAAAAGTAGTTCCTGTTTTTTCTGGTGAAGAAGGCGAAGGAACTATAACAGAATCTTTTTTAGTAGAAGCTCACGATCGAACAGGTTTTGCTTTTTCCAATGGTAGAACTCCGGGTGCATATAAAGCTGATGGTACACAAAAAGATAATGCTGTTGTTTTATATATTACAGAAAACACAAAAAACAAAATATCCCTTGATGTAACTGGTGCTAATGCAAACCCTTGTATTGGATTGCAGACTATTCTTGACGGATTTAAAAAAGGTGATGATATGCGACCTTTAATTATTCGTTTAGTTGGTCAAATCACAGATCTTAACTATATGGATAAGGGGGATATAGTAATAGATAACGATAATAATGCATCGGGCTATATAACATTCGAAGGAGTAGGTGATGATGCTGTTGCTGACGGTTGGGGAATTCGTGTTAAGAATGCTTCAAATGTAGAAATTCGTAACATAGGATTAATGAACTGTGATAGTGATGAAGGAGATAATATAGGTTTACAACAGGATAACGACTATATATGGATACATCATTGCGATTTCTTTTACGGCAATGCAGGAGGTGATGCTGATCAGGCCAAAGGAGACGGCGCTCTTGACTGCAAAAGATCAGGTTTTGTGACCATATCATACAACCATTTCTGGGATTCAGGTAAAACAAATCTATTAGGAAACGGTACAGAAGATCCCGAATATCTTACATACCATCATAACTGGTACGACCATTCTGATAGCCGGCATCCGCGTGTGAGAAGCCATAGTGCACATGTTTATAATAATTATTACGACGGAAATTCAAAGTATGGCGTTGGGGCAACCAATGCTTCTTCAGTTTTTGTTGAGGCTAATTATTTTCGTAATTGTAAGTATCCAATACTTGTTTCTATGCAAGGTTCCGATGTTTACGATGAATCTTCGCAGACAAATGATTATTCTGATATGCCAACCTTTTCAAAAGAAGATGGTGGAAGCATTAAAGCATTTAATAATTATATGATTGGGCAAAGACGTTTTGTGCCCTTTGGTGCTGCTGGCTATCCTGATTCTACAATTGATTTTGATGCTTATGTTGCAGCGAGCAGGAATGAAATTGTAAGTAGCTCGGTTGTCTCTTATCAAGGAGAAAACACCTACAATAATTTCGATACAGATGCTGGAGTTATGTATGCCTATACAGTTGAAACTCCTGAAATGGCTAAGCAACAGGTTATAAACTATGCAGGGCGATTGAATGGAGGCGACTTCGATTGGACATTTGATAATAAAGTTGATGATGCTTCTTTCGATGTAAATACTGCTCTTAAGGATGCACTTATCGGTTATAAAACTACCCTGATATCAATTCAGAACGATAGTGCTGGTACCGATCCCGATGATACAAATGGTGAGATTTCGGGAGATGTTATTCATAATTTTACTATCTCTGGTAAAACCAGTTCATATTTTAGCATTACAGGAAATCTTTCTGATTCGAAAGGAACTGTTAACTATTCAGGACTAGAGTTAACCCAATGTTTGAAAATAGAATCGAGTACAAGTATTTTATTTACAACAACACAAGAAGCAACCTTAACATTAGTGTTCAATTCAGATTATTCTGGAGATATAAAAATAAATGGGACAAGTTATAATGTAAGCTCAGGAGTGCTTTCAATTACTATTCAGGCAGGTTCATATGAAATTACCAAAGGAGATGCAGCAAACCTCTACTATATGAGTATTTTATTTGATAATACTAGTGCCAAAATTGTTAAAGAGCAAACATTATTTCTTTATCCAAATCCGGTATCAAGCAGCTTATTCATATCTTCTAATAGTAGAGTTGAAAAGGTGGAAATATATAATTTGACAGGTTTAGCAGTGAAATGGGCTGAAGATAATATTCAAACCATCGATTTAAGTAATCTGAATTCTGGAACTTATATAGTTCGAATCCATACAAAACAAGGTATATTTCAACAAATATTAGTGAAAAATTAGTCTCTTTTATTATTTGTTGTGCTATTCCGCTGGCATTCTAAGCTCAGGTGGGGTTTTAAACTCGTTCTTTATTTTGATACGGGTTGCAACCGATGCGGTGTATCGGCAGATCTCAGCGAATCTAAACCCACATCAGCGGGGGTAAATTACCATATAATAAACCAATAAATTGCAGTATTTCTTTTTTTGCTGACTGCTATACCTTTCGAATAGCCATTCTTCCATTCTTGTGGCATATACTTACCCGTAGTTAAATGCCCATCATCCCAGTGTTTACCACTTTTGGCTTCGAGTACATAAATGGTGAAATCTTTTGGTAATCTAGACTCAGTTTTATTTGAGAAATAATCGTTATCAAAAAAATTTGGAATAGGTAGTTTATTTTTATAACAATCTCTTGAAATTATACTTTTATCTACGTATTTATACTTGTTTGTAAGATGTCTATTTTCCCTAGTTGTAAATCTATCTACTACCAATAAACACTTATCATTTGCTAAATACTTTGCTTTAGAATGTTTGTCTAAATAATTAAAAACAGAATCTACTTCACCTTTATTAAGTTCTTGACTGAGTATAAATCGAATTGGATCAGGTATTGCATTTGTATCAACAGTAATTGTTACAGGCAAACTTTGAATATCAATCGGAAAGTGATTTATAAAACTCGGCTTATAATAAGATTTATACAATTGAAATTTTGCATTGATTTTTTTTGTATTTACATCTTTATCATGCCCCTCCTGCGAAATACAATTGTAGGTCAGGCACATTAAGAAACACAAATAAATAATCTTTTTAATCATAAAGGTTTAGAATTTATTTGAATATGGAGAATCTACTTTATCTGAAACTATATTTATTCCAATTCCTAAAAATTGCTTGATGACTTGAGCTGGGCTAATGTATCTGTTTCGTTTTTTTGTTCCTGGCTCTTTCGGATTTGTAATCCGAAAGTAGATAGCTCTTGGATTTTAAATCCTGTTGAACAGTTTAAAATCCCAATTACACTCTTTCAATTCTCAGTAATCCAACATCTTCGCAATAATCTCTTGCCGAACTATACTTATATTGTTCAGCATTATCAATATACTCTGCTTTAACAGGGTTTGCATGAATATAATCTATCTTTTCTGTTAAAAAATTAGTTGTGTGAATTTCCTTGGCCTCGTTTCCATCACGCCAAAATCTGTAATTTTTAATCTTTTTATCATATCTTCCAGCATATTCAAACCTATCTAGTGTCTGCAAGAAAACTACTCTGAGCGTCATTGCGAGCGAAGCGTGGCAATCTCAAGCTACT
>JBNKCO010000023.1:0-34757 GCA_050287785.1 Bacteroidales bacterium | reverse complement strand
AATAAAGCTAAAAAGAGCCAATTTGAAAGTATTACATTTTCACCTTGAAGATTATAGAACTGTTTTTAAACCTGTTGTAAAACGGCTATATTTAACTCAAAAATTAGTGACTAATGGAGGTTTTTAGACAGACTGCCGTTGGCAAACATAAAAGGAAACATAACAAACAGATAAATATGAAAAAACACAAACCTAACTATACGGTTATAATACTAACCTTTATTTTTGTATTATTTTGGAATAAAGGATATTCCTCGAACTACTACGTTTCTAACGACGGCAATGATTCTGCCAATGGTACAAGTCCTGGAACTGCATGGAAAACGATTAGCCATGTAAACTCAATGACCTTCAACCCTGGAGATTCAATTTTATTTGAAAGAGGAGGTTTATGGAGGGATGAACTAACGGAAATATCAAGTTATGGAGGGATAATAACAGTAACAGAATCAGGAACACCCGAAAAATACATTACATTTGGCACTTATGGAACTGGAAAAAGGCCGCGATTATATGGATCTGTCGCGAGTTCATCTTTTACAAAGATCTCCGAGAATATATATAGATGTGATGATTCCATAAGATATGATCCTTGGAATTTACCTACATATGGACAAGGTACGTGGAGGGCAAGTATTTTTTTTAAGATGAATGATAGCACTACATGGGGGGATTCATGCGTTACAACTTCAATAGCTGATTTAGATTACAACTACAAATGGCATTATCAGAATGATTCTTTATATTTTTATTATGATGGAAATATTACAGATATTGATAGTATAGAGATAACTCAAAAATCTGTAGGGTTTGATGTTAGAGGAGGATATATTACGATAGATGGATTTGAATTAAGGTATTTTCAACATGCTTTAATTGGATGTGGAACATATCCCGAGACAAGAGTAGATGGTCTAAATGTTAGAAACTGTTATTTAGCATATTCTGGTGTTCGTGAGGGCTTAGTTGGTTATGGAACAAACCTTCATCATTCAAATATGTTAATTGAAAATAACATTGTACATGATAATGGCAGAAGGAATTTATCATTTAACATTACAGCCCAAACGGGTATCGGTTGTGTAATGCGTGATGTTATAATACAAAACAATCATTGTTTTAATGGATGGCATACGGTTGGTGTAGATATGTCCACACAAGGAACTATTCATACTGTTAGAAATATAACTATTAGAAATAATATTTTTTATGAAGACCCAGATGTCAATAAAATAAAGTATGGAGTTACTATGAATTTTTTAGAAAACAATGGCGATCCAGAAGATTATGATTCGCTTTTTTTCTATAATAACTGTATTCTAAACGCAGCCGGTGTTGGTCTGCATTTAACCAGAACCGGAACTACATTTGTATGTAATAATACATTTGTTGCATATCCGTTTAGTTATTCGGGTGCTGTGACAATGGTGAGTTATAAAGGGTTGGGGTCAAAAATAACACATATGAATAACATTTCATTTATACATCCGACAACATACGGTTTACATATAAATATAGGTGGTGATGTTAAAGGCAGGGATAGAGTTACATGGGATACTGTTGATTATAACTTGACATATATAGGATATGATGGTAATTATTATTTAACACACTCCCCTTCTACATGGGCGCAAGATAATTATAAACAAAGTGAATGGGATGAAATTACAGCATATGGATGGGAAACCCACAGTTTAGTTCCACCCCAGTATCCACATTTTGTGGATTCACTTTATTCTGGAAAAATAAAGGCAAGTTCTCCTGCTATCGGAAAAGGAAAGGCAATTTCATGGATTACAACAGATATTGAAGGAACACCAAGAGACCCATTGAAACCCGATATTGGCGCTTATGAATATAAGCCCAATAATCCAACTAAAATAGAGCCCACAACTTCTATCAATGATATTTTATGCATTTTCCCAAATCCTGCTTCAAATAGCCTAACGGTAAAACTATCAGATAAATCCCATAGTAGTTATAATATTCAATTGTATAATATCCAAGGAATAAAGGTTTACGAAAGCGGATATACAAATAATGATAAACAAATTATAGATATCACCAATTTTTCACATGGGGTTTATTTCATAAAATTGTTTTCTGATGATTTGGAATTAAAGACAGTTAAAATTATTATTCAATAGCGCTTTGGAATTATTTACGTTTGCCAACACGCAATATACGTAAGCCGGGTGTTGGCAGGTTTTGAAAGTTTTGTACCTTGGGTCAAAAATGCTAGCGGTGGATACGAACGTGGCCCGGAAATCCCGGCCTCCGCATATTGCAAAACGTTGGCAAACATAAAAGAAAACATCAAAAACAGATAAATATGAAAAAACACAAAACAAACTATACAGTTATAATACTAACCTTTGCTTTTATATTATTTTGGAATAAAGGATATTCCATGAACTACTACGTTTCTAACACCGGTAATGATACTGCCATTGGCACAAGCCCCGGAACGGCATGGAAAACTATAAGCCATGTAAATTCACAGACCTTTATTGCCGGAGATTCAATTCTTTTTAAGCGAGGAGATTATTGGAGACAACAGAGCTTAACAGCGCCTTCTTCAGGAAGCAATTTGGGACAGATAGTATTCGGTGCATATGGTGAAGGCTCAAAACCTAAAATATATGGTTCTGTTCAGGCAAATGAGTGGACAAATGTTTCTGGAAACATATGGCAATCAGCAACAAAAGTAAATTACAATCCAAAAACCGTGGGATATGGCGCAGAAGTGTTTTTTGTTGAAGCAGATAATTTGGTTAAATGGGGTAACTATCAAATATATTCGGATTTAAGTGAATTAACTGAACAATATGATTGGACATGGAATAGTGAGACCCTATATATTTATGCTGAGAGTGATCCGGACATATTATACACATCGGTTGAAGCACCGCAAATAGCGAATGCTGTTTTAATAAACGATAAAGAGTATTTATCATTTGACAATTTAGAGATTATGTATTATACACAAGTTGGTATAAGGGAATCATACGCCCCTCCTGAACTACATGGCCTCCGTGTTACTAATTGTCATATTGGGTGTTTAGGGGTAAAAGGATCTGCTCAGGCATTTGGCCTATCGGTTAAACAATCTGATATGTATATAGCATATAATGATATACATGATTGTGGCAGACGAAACATTTCAATTAATTTATATGATGTAGCGCCTGTTATCACTATGCAAAATGTAATTATAGAGAACAACCACTTACATAATGGTTGGCATACAACAGGAATTGATGGGATTAATTCGGGTACTCATACCATGAAAAATATCACTATTCGCAACAATATTATTGAAAATGGTGAGAACACCCCTGTTGATAACGCCAATCCATACTCAAACGCAATATACATAGTTGCTGATCCGGGCGCTGAAATAAATAATGTTAAGATTTATAACAATGTATTCAAATACATTAAAGGAGCAGGAATAGTTGTTGATGGAGTGGACTCAATGTTGATTTATTATAATACATTTTATGGACATAATCAAAATGTTAATGTTAATGCAAATTTCATTCATACAACTGCACTGCATAAATCACCAACACATGTAGATATTCGAAATAATCTTTTTTATAATACCGCTCCTGGTACAAGTCCATATTCAAATTGTATTTATATTGATTATAATACTTATTCTGAAATGGACTTCATTAATAATAATATATATTGGGGCAATACTCCAACAAAAAGACTTGTCAACATATATCAATCCGGAGTTATTGACGAGGTCTACAACGCTAATAATTTTAGCGATTGGATCACAAATCATGGTTTTGATATTAATAGCCCAACCCCATCGGATCCCCAATTTATACAAGCACCGGATGAATTAAGATTAAGCCCCGGTTCGCCGGCAATAGAGGCAGGAGTTTCAATTCCCGGAATTACAACTGATTTCTTAGGCAATCTCAGAAACCCTGAACATCCTACCATTGGAGCATATGAATATGATCCAAACATTCCAAATACAATAGAAAACATAAATCATAAAAATGATATTTTTACCTATTACCCAAATCCTGCTGCAAATAGCTTAACATTAGAATTATCAGATATAATCAATGATAAGTATAATCTACAACTGTATAATATACAAGGCATAAAAGTTTACGAAAGGGAATTTTCAAATAATAAAAAACAAACTATAGAAATTGCTAATTTTTCACCAGGGATTTATTTCATAAAAGTGGTTTCTGGTAATTTGGGAATAAAAACGGCTAAGATTATTATTCAATAGTAATCTGGGAATATTTACGTTTGCCAACACGCAATATAGCAAAAAGCGGTGAAGTGCTTAATTGGGGCGGTTTTTGCCCGTTTCAACTTCCTTTCGGTATGATAATGAATCACTCGCAATCCGCTTCATGCCATATTGCCGCCGTCAGACTGTCTAAAAACCTCATAATTTGTTAATAAGAGTATTGTTGAGTATTTCTTTCGGATCTAAGGTATTTGTAACTTGATCATATGAAGTATTTACAAGGACAAAATCGTACCCAGACCAATCTTTTTCCTGTATCGCTTGACGACTCCATAGACCAGGATAATGAAGTTTGTTTAATAGGTATGTTTGTAAATAGTTTAAAATTAAGTGATTATGGTTTTGCGGTAAATTTTAGGAGTCTGGATAATTTAGGAGGCCGCCCCGCCTATCATCCAGGAGACCTGTTAAAGCTATACTTGTATGGTTATTTAAACAAGGTTCGTTCCTCACGCGATTTAGAGAAAGAGGCTTATTACAAACGAAGACAAGCCATAGTTGAGCATCCTTTCGGGACAATAAAACGGCAATGGGGTTTTAGCTACATTCTCACCAAAAATGGGATAGAGCGGGCAAGTGCCTATATAGGATTTATGCTTACAGCTTATAATCTTAGGCGAATAATAAATATTATAGGCATTGAACAGTTCACAGAGTACCTGAAAACAGTAGTTTCTTTAATTCAAAATATAATTAGGCTAATAAAGCTAAAAAGAGCCAATTTGAAAGTATTACATTTTCACCTTGAAGATTATAGAACTGTTTTTAAAGATGTTGTAAAACGGCTATATTTAACTCAATAATTAGTGACTAATGGAGGTTTTTAGACAGACTGCCGTTGGGCAAAATAAAGGACGTCATTTCATAAATAAACATATTACAAGATGAGAACAATTCTTCTATTCATTTTCACGACGACTTTTTTGTCGGGATATTCGCAAAAGGATACCTCCTATTTCTTTGGAGTTAACGGTAAGGTTTTACCTGATAAGATTGATGCAAAAAAGACAATATCAGTTGAAAAGATAAATGATAGTTTGTTCAAAATGATTCATTTCAACAAAATCGATGAAGATTGGAAAATGAATAATGAGCAATTAGTTTCGGTTTTAGAGGAAGGTATTTTTAAGATCTGGAGTGTTAATAGTTATGATGAAGATACTTTTTTCCGTCAAGTAAAGGATACAAATAACCATTATATAGTAGTTGATTATTTCCCTGATAATTCAATTCGACAATATGGAATTAGTAAATATCCTTTTCCATTACATAAGGTCGGGACATGGATCTCAAATTATAAAAATGGACAAAAAAAATCTAAGGAAACTTACATTAAAAATCAAATGATTAGCAATAGGAGTTGGGATGAGGCTGGCAATGAGGAAATATCAGATATTTTTGGTGATGTTGAAGTAATGCCAAAATATGGTGATGGAGATTTTAATGATTTTAGGTTTGCGGTTCAAAAGCTAATGCGATACCCACTTGAAGCAGCTGAACGCAACATCCAAGGAAGTGTCTCTATAGAGTTTGTTGTTATGGAAGACGGAAGAGTTGAAGGAATAAAGATTGTGAAGGGAGTACATCCTTTATTGGATCAAGAAACATATAGACTTATAAAGAAAATGCCATCAAAATGGTCTCCTGGGTATATTGATGGTAAACCAGTAAGGGTAAAATTTAGTTTTCCACTAGTATACATGTTAAGATAATACTTTGCACAACAAAAAATATAGGTCATTGGGCAAATGATGCTAAATTTGAAGGTGAAAACACTTAATAAAACGTATAGCGGTTGTAGGATGGGTGCTTTGAAATGCCCAACGCCCCATATTCAGACCGTAAGACTCTATATATCTGACTTATATAGGATTTTTGTCGTTTTTCACAGCTATGTGGTCACTAGGCCTAAAACAAAGAGCTTGAATAAGGGTTAATAGTTGTATGAAAGATTTCTGGAATTCACGATATGCAAATATTGAATATGCATACGGCATTAAGCCCAATCAATATTTCGAAAAAGAATTAAAAAAGCTTCCGAAAGGAAAAATATTGTTGCCAGCCGAAGGTGAGGGTAGAAATGCTGTGTATGCTTCAAAATTAGGATGGGAAGTATCAGCATTTGATATTAGCGATAAAGGAAAAGAAAAAGCACTTAAACTAGCTAAAGAAAACAATGTAAGAATCGATTATTTATTGAGTTCTGTTTTGGATATATCATATCCGGATAACAGTTTTGATTGTCTTGGTATTTTCTTTATGCACTTACCTCTGCATATAAAAAAGTCAGCTTTTTTGGAACTAATAAAAAAAATAAAAGAGGGTGGCACCTTTATTTTAGAAGTTTTTTCAAAGAAACAAATTGAGTATAATACAGGTGGTCCAAAAAATATAGAAATGCTCTTTAATATTGAAGAACTTAAAGATATATTCAAAGACTTTTCATCGGCGTTTTTTGAGGAAAAAGAAGTAGTTTTGAACGAAGGATTGTTTCATCAGGGAGAAGCAGTAACAATCAGAGGTTTTGGAAAAAAATAACTAAAAACCAGTAATTCAACTAATACTTTACTTTATTGACAGGCGATTATGTTGGGTTATTTAACTCATTTATTGAATTAATGACTTATTAAATATTATTGATACGAATGGAATATGTCGGTAACTTGCAAAAAATGAGGACAGAGCTTAATAAGCCTGTCGATTATTATTTAACACTTGATAATCAAGAAATTCATATAAACAAGTTTCTTGGGAAAACACTTAAATTCCATTTTACTAATGAAATAAATTGTATTAAATGTGGGAGGAAAACTAATAAATCTTTTTCGCAAGGATTTTGTTACCCATGTTTTAAAACTGCACCAGAAACAGAAGAGTGTGTTTTGCGTCCGGAACTTTGTCTTGCACAAGAAGGTATTGCCCGTGATATGGAGTATGCAGAAAAACATTGTTTGAATGATCATTTTGTATACTTATCACTAACCAGTGGAATTAAGGTTGGAGTTACCAGATTTTCACAAGTACCAACAAGATGGATTGATCAAGGAGCAATTAAAGCTATAAAACTTGCTAAAACACCAAATAGGGTTACGGCTGGATTAATTGAAGTTTCGCTGAAGGAACACATGGCTGATAAAACAAATTGGAGAAACATGCTGGCCAACAAGATTACTGAGGTTCGAACATTAATCGAAGTCAAAGAACTTGTAAAGCCAAAGCTTCCTCAAAACTTTCAACAGTACATTATTGATGATAATTTAATTACTGAAATAGAATATCCAAATCTTGAAATTCCTGTTAAGGTAGCTTCATTGAATTTCGATAAAACAACTGATATACAGGGTACTTTAACCGGAATAAAAGGACAGTACCTAATTTTTGATAATAAATCGGTTTTAAATGTTCGAAAGTTTGGTGGCTATAAAGTAATTCTAACAGTTTAATAAATATAAATGAACAAAATAAAGGCAATTCTTTTCAATTTTAGTGAAACACCTTGTTGGGATTTAGCATATCATGATAAGGCTTGGGTTGATTTTGCTTTGAAACATGCTTCACGTAGAGTTTCAAGTGAGCAAATGAAATAACAGGTTCATGGACGAATAAACCCTTATATTTTTGATTATCAACTAAGTAGTGATGAACTAATATAGTATACTCACCTCAAAGAAGAAATGTATATTCAACTAATCTATGTTGAAAACGACACTCCTCTTAATTTCAATAGCATTGAAGACCAGGTTGATGGAAAGATAAATCACTTTAATCAACTCAAAATCTATTTATAGAGAACGTTTTTTACTAAAGGGCCAATTTATTTTTTTTCAAGGTTTTCTTGTTACAAACAGAAAACAGGAAAAACATTAGTGTAATGCTATTTGTGCTACAATATCACTTTTTAGAGAGGGCACGATATTCGTTGGTTTCTGACAAATGAAACAATCTTTAATAAAATCTTTGGAATCTCAACATCAAATTGGATACCTATGCGTATTTTTGCATACATTGATTTATTCAACATAAGATTTTTATTTAGAAATGCAGGTTGATTCTTTAAGCGTTCAGACACAAGATACAATTTCTCAAATTGTAACAGATTCGTTGGTTACAACACATGAATCTGTGCAAATACAATCTGTAGATACAATACAAGAACAAAAACAGACAACCTCTACACCAATTAGGGTAATACCTACTCAGACACAAAACAGAACAATTATTGCTCCTAAGAAAGAACAAACAACAGTTGTTTCGGTAGATTCTATAAACCAAGAGACAGTTTTAGAAAGCAAAGAAAGTTGTTCAGAGGAGTATTCTCCATTTAGTTTGTTCTCAAATTTACGGTTAGAAGATAGTTCAATTTATAAAGTTAAATACACTTCAACACTAGTTCAGCCGTCTTCGGAGTTGAAGAAAGAAATGAATCTAATATCCAGAAACACAGAAAAATCTACCGAAAAAGGTTGGGTGTTTGGAATAGCAATTGTATCTACCTTATTGCTTATTATTATCAGAGTATATTTTCAAAAATATTTAACTACGGTAATTGTTTCTTCTGTTAATTTTCAGTTAGCAGATAAACTAATTAGGGAAAAGAACATTTTAGTAAGAAGAGTTTTCATTATATTAAATATTAACTTTCTTGTTTCAGCATCTTTGTATATATATTTAATAGTTAAGAGGATAGGCATTAATACAAGTCAATTTTTCGATTTTTCTTTATACCTGTTTATTTTTGCTCTTTTGTTTTCAATTTTATTTATAAGAATAATAATTCTGAATATTGTTGCAGGATTATTTGATTCAAGACCATTATTCAAGGAGTTTATTCATAACACATATTTGCTTAATAAAAACCTAGGCTTATATCTTTTGCCAATGGTGGTAAGTATATTTTATTTACCCAGATTTTATTCAGAAATAGTTTTTTATATGGCCACTGTATTGGTTGTATTTAGCTTTATATACCGCTATTTGCGCTCATTGCAAATAATTCTAAAGCATAAAGTTTTGTATTTCTATACTATTTTGTACCTTTGTACCCTCGAAATTTTACCTGCCTTAGTAGGTATAAAGTTTGTTTTATCGCTGAGATAGAAGAAGTTATAAAAGGAGGCTCGCATAAATATGAAGATTAAAAAAGTTCTCGTATCCCAGCCAGAACCATCCTCGGACAAAAATCCCTATTTTGAGGTTGCGCAGAAAAATAATGTTAAGATTGATTTCAGACCATTTATTCATGTTGAACCGGTAGAAACAAAAGAATTCAGGAAACAACGTATTACGATTCTTGAATTTAGTGCTGTTATATTTACCAGCAAAACATCTATCGATCACTATTTTAGAGTGGCTCAGGATCTTCGCGTTACAATCCCTGATACAATGAAGTATTTTTGTACTTCAGAGTCAATAGCGCATTACCTTCAAAAGTACATTATTTACCGAAAAAGAAAAATATTTTTTGGTAAGGGGCGTTTTGCTGATTTAGTGGAATTGGCTGTTAAACACAAAGATGAAAGGTATTTTGTGCCTCTATCGGAGCAGCACAAATCAGAAATTCCAGAAATGTTGGAAAAAAACAAAGTAAGACACAAAATTGGTATTCTTTACCAGACAGTAAGTAGTGATTTATCAGATTTATCCATGATAAATTATGATGTTTTAGTATTCTTCAGTCCTTCGGGAATTCGCTCATTACTCACAAATTTCCCTGATTTTGAGCAACAGGATATTAAAATTGCTTCGTTTGGTACTTCAACTGCTCAAGCAGTTAAAGATGCTGGTTTGAGATTGGATTTGCAGGCACCTATGCCGAATGCACCATCGATGACAATGGCACTTGACCAATTTATTCAGGAGAACAATAGAAAATAAATAAAAGGGCGCTGATAAGCGCCCTTTTATTTTTTAATAACTAACCTCTATAAAGCAAATAGATTTATTGTAAAATTGAACATTGTTTGTAGAATTTCCCCCAGCTCTTTAACATCTTCGTTATCTGTATCATATTTCCAATTAACAACCACAGTAAATCCTTGATTATTCATTGTTTCAAGTTGTTTTAATAATTCAACAACCGATTTTTTTGAAAAAGCGTTTACATGGCTTAAGTTAAAATCAACTTGCGTAGTGTTGGCTGGTTCTTCTGTGTATTTTGTAATTTTTTTATTGATGTTACCGAAGAACAATTCATCACGAACGGGTACAGCCTTTCCCTTTATCTTCATATACCCCTCATTCATTAATGCATGTGGAGTCGTTTTTGTTCCTTGAATATAAAAGTACATAGTTTGAATATTATATACTTTATGTACGCTGATAAAGATGGTTTGTTGGCAATGAGACTATGATATACATCACCCAAAATTAGAGAACCTCATTGCAACATAAAAATCTAAATTACGTATGATAAATTAAAGTTTTACAGATGGCAAAGTGCAAAAAATGCATACGGTGTAAAAGAGAAATTATTTCTGAAAAGTTTTGTCAGGATTGTAAGGATGATCTTTTGAGCTTCTTTGAAGCTACTCGTGATTGGCAAATGGCTTACGAAATGGAATCACAGCAGCAATATCTGTTTAATTTACAAAAAGATAGCGACATTAATGAAATGGTCTATTAGCAAGGTTTTAAGAAAATCTGGAGCATAACAAAATACACCAACACAATCTTGAAATAATCTCCCATTATTTTATTTTGTAATTCAATTTTGAATAGCCGAATACAAATTGAAAGGCAGAAGCTTATTATAAACCAAGCTAGGTAATTCTGTGGTGGTATGCTAGATTTTTCCCAGTTCCAGTAGTTGAGGAATATAGCTATCGGCTCAATAAAATAATCAAGAAAAGTCAAAAGAGAAGCTGTAAGCAAGGCTTCTATCAAGATAGATTTAATAACAAAATATTTACTGATTAACTGAGCAACATTGAATGATGCTACTAAAAGAATAATCCAATTCAGACCTATTACAACAGGTACATTTGCAATTTTTAACCACATTGTGTCTCCATAACTATAATTCCCAAAAACTATTCCTGTTTTCGATCCAACAATTTCCAATATGAAGGTAATAAGGAAAGATATAGACAAGAAAATTGCAGTTTTGTTTTTAGTTTTCTTTCCTTGATTGTTAATTAGTAGATATATTAACAGAACATTGATTAACAATAGAAAAGGAGTTGTTAAATTTAGAGCCAAAGGTCTGCTTTCACAAAAAAGATGTATCGAAAAACCTACCAGAAATAAAATTAGGATAATAAGTTTAATTCTCTTTTGTTTAATCATTTTGTATCTTTTGTCAATAAACAAACAAAAGTGTTTTCTGTTTTAAATTTAGCATCAATATTAGTTACATGTCAAATAAAGTTATTGTATTAGGAGCAGGTTTTAGTGGTTTATCTACAGCAGCACATCTTGCCAAAAAAGGTTTTAAGGTCGATGTACTTGAGAAAAATGCTACTCCTGGTGGAAGAGCACGCAAGTTAGAATCAGATGGTTATGTATTTGATATGGGACCTTCTTGGTATTGGATGCCTGATGTATTTGAAAAATTTTTCAATACATTTGAGCATACAGTGTCTGATTTTTATGAATTAGTAAGACTTGATCCGAGCTATCGGGTTTTCTTTCCTAATAATGAGCAAATTGATATTCCGGCAAGTACAAAAGAACTTTATGAGTTATTTGAAGGAATTGAAAAAGGAAGCAGTAAAAAACTCAAGTCTTTTTTACGCGATGCCCGTAAAAAGTATTTATTAGGGATGAACAATGCGGTTTATAAACCGGGAATATCTGTTTTTGAGCTAATGGATATCAAGCTCATTTCAGGATTCTTATTCTCAAAATCTACAAGGTCGCTTTCAAAACATGTACGTTCTTTATTTAAAGACAAAAGGTTAAGACAAATTCTTGAGTTTCCGGTATTGTTTCTTGGTGCAATTCCAGAAGATATTCCCGCGTTTTATAGTCTAATGAATTATGCCGATTTGAAACTTGGTACATGGTATCCAAAAGGAGGGATGTATAAGATTGTTAATGCAATGGTTAAAGTTTGTGAGGAACTAGATGTAAATATCTCTTACAATTTAAATGTTGATCAGCTGGATGTATTAAAAGGAAAGGTTATTGGAGCACATGCTGGACGAAGAAATTTTTATGGAGAATATTTTGTTTCATCAATTGACTATCAACATACCGATCAGAAACTACTTTCAGATAAGTATCATAATTATTCGCAGAAGTATTGGGATTCCAGAATCATGGCTCCATCAGCGCTTATTTACTTTATTGGGGTGAATAAAAAAATCCCTAAATTACTTCACCATAATTTGTTTTTTGATACTGATTTCGAGAAACACGCCAATGAAATATATAAAAATCCAAAATGGCCAGAAGCACCAGCTATATATGTTTCGGCAGCTTCGAAAACCGATTCTACTATTGCTCCAGAAGGGCATGAAAATTTGGTAGTTCTTATTCCGGTTGCACCAGCTCTCGAAGATCATGGAAAGGTTAGAGAACATTATTTCGATATGGTGATCAGGAGAATAGAAGAAGCAACAGGCACTCCTATTCGTAATAATATTATTTATCATAAAAGCTATGCACATGCCGATTTTATGCACGATTATAATTCGTTTAAAGGAAATGCATATGGATTGGCAAATACTTTACGACAAACGGGGCCATTTAAACCTAAAATTTATAATAAACACCTAAATAATTTATATTATACAGGCCAGTTAACAACTCCAGGACCAGGTGTGCCTCCTTCAATAATAAGTGGTGAGGTTGTAGCTAATCAAGTTTTTAAAGCTTCAGGGGGCCATAAGAGTTAACATTATATGTGTTATTAGTTATGTGCTTAATCCGGATTTAGCTACTGAATACAATGTGGTTCTCTGTTTTAATAAAAATGTTTTTCGTAACATCTTTTTGATATTAAAGTACTTTCGAAAAAAATTGGATATTAAAAAAGGGCTGAATAAATCCAGCCCCTTTTAATTTTAACTTAATTTTTAATAGAAAAACAATTTGTTATGAAAACGATTTATGAAAAGAATTTTTAATCAAGCATTTAGTTTATTTCAATTTTTTTTAGTCAAGCTAAATTCTGTTTTTAGAAGGTCTATTGAGTTACTGCCAACCATTACATTAAACAAACCAGGTTCAGCAGTAAAATCCATTTTTCTGTTCCAAAAAGCAAGATCTTTGGAGGATATTGTAAACTTAACTATTTTGCTTTCACCTTTTTTGATGAGTACTTTCTCAAATCCCTTAAGTTCTTTTACAGGTCGTGTTATACTTGCATTAATATCTTGAATGTAGAGTTGAACTACTTCATGGCCATCATATTTTCCTACATTTTCAATCTTTACCGATATATTAATTTCATCATTGGACTCAAACTCATTCTTATTTAATTGCAAATTCGAATATTGAAATTTCGTATAACTTAAACCATATCCAAATGGTAATAATGGGTCAATAGGAGCATCGTCATACCTCGAAGTATAATGAACGGGAGTTCCGGGCCTACCTGTATTTCTATGATTGTAATATATTGGTACTTGTCCACTTGTATTTGGAAATGTTACAGTTAATTTACCGGAAGGATTGTAATCACCAGAAACTACATCGGCTATGGCATTTCCGGCTTCTGTGCCTAAAAACCATGTTTCCAAAATCGCATCTCCAAGCTCAAGTACTTCAGGAATAGCCATTGGGCGACCATTCATTAAGAGGATAACTATAGGCTTTCCGGTTTCTTTTATTTTTTTTAGTAGCTCAAGTTGAACGCCAGGTAGCCCCAGATTTGTGCGACTATGCCCTTCTCCTGACATTTGGCCACCTTCGCCAATAGCCATAAATATAATATCAGAATTATTTGCTAAATCAATAGCTTTTTTAAATCCTGTTTTGTCATCAGAATTAATATCACAGCCTTTTGCATAACTAATTTTTGTATTCGAGAAGCGAGTGTTGAATCCAGTTAATACACTAACACCATCTTCAACATTACCTTTTGCTCTCCAGTTTCCGAGTATATCGTCGGTATTATTAGCCAAGGGTCCGATTAGTGCAATTGATTTTATATCGCCAGAAATTGGTAATAATTCTTTTTCATTTTTAAGAAGAACAATTGACTTTCTTGCAACATCGCGTGAGACTTCTCTGTTTTCTTTGTTTAATGTCAATTCCTTTTCCCTTTCGGTATTACAATAGCGATAAGGGTCGTCGAACAACCCCAAATCGAATTTAAGCTTTAAAATACGTCTTACGGCATTGTTAATTTGACTTTCTGGTACTACACCATCTTCAACAAGTGTTTTTAAAACCTGAATATATACATGTCCTTCCATATCCATGTCAATAGCTGCTTCTAAAGCAAGAACTGCAGCCTCTTTTTTATCCTTAGCAATACCATGAATGAGCATTTCTCCGATAGAGTTCCAATCAGAAACTACCATTCCATTAAAGTTCCAATCTTTTCTTAGAATATCACCAAGCTTTTTATTTCCAGAGGCGGGAATACCGTTTATATCATTAAAAGCTGTCATAAAAGTGGCTACATTAGCCTCAACTGCAGTCATAAAAGGAGGAAGAATTACTTCATGTAATGTTCTATCCGATATTTCTGTGTAGTTATAATCTCGACCTCCTTCTGAATATCCATAACCTGCATAATGTTTAGCACAAGCTGCAATTGTATTAATTTCATCAAGCTCTTCACCCTGAAAGCCTTTAATTCTTGCTTTTACAACTTGTTGTCCATACCAAGTATCTTCTCCTGCGCCCTCCATAATTCGGCCCCATCTGGCATCGCGTGATATATCCACCATAGGGGCAAATGTCCAGTGTTGGCCTGCAGCAGAAGCTTCAATTGCAGCAATTCTGGCTGAACTTTCTATTGCTTCCAAATCCCAACTAGCAGATTCTCCAAGAGGAACAGGAAATATTGTTTTATAACCATGAATTACATCGTATCCGAAAATAAGGGGAATCCCTAACCTTGAATTTTCGACAGCAAGTTGCTGCATTTTCCTTGTGTTTTCTGCTCCATTAACATTTAGTAATGAGCCAACACGACCATTAATTACTTCTGTAATATAACTTATCGAAGAGTCAAGGTTACCAGTTATTTCCTCATGAGCACTTAATTGAGCCATTTGACCTATTTTCTCTTCTAATGTCATTAAAGCAAGAACGGAATCAGCTCTGGAGGTATTATAATTTTTGCTTTTTGATTCTTTTGTACAGGAAGTACTGAAAAGTAATATATGTGCAATGATGATAAAAGATGTTTTCATTGAGTTTGAATGTTAACTTTACTTAGATGATTTGTTGAAGAAATATTTCAGCAATACATTAGTTTGTATTCAAAAAGGCTAAAAGCCTTGTTTTTACTATTAATTATTTTTTAATAGCATCAATTACCTGATCATATCCAAATAAATCATCCTTCTCTTTTTTGCATGATAAGAATTCGATAATTACAATTAGTATTGATAAGGTTAATTTCTTCATTTTTATTTTTTTTTAATATATAAATATTAATTGTATACTTATTGATTATTGTACCAGTAAATTATCAGACATTGCTATTGGTCTGTAGATGAGCTTTTCTTTAAAGTATCAACGATTTGTAACAAAACTCATCTAAATATAATTGCAGATACTTTCCTTTTATTTATAACTTATCGAAGAGTCAAGATTACCTTTTATTTCCTCATGGCTACTTAATTGAGCCATTTGACCAATTGTGGCTACCAGCACAATAGCGAACAAACAATTGAATTAATGTCTTGATATGTTAAAAAACAAAATCTAATTTAGATATCTCTTCAATAAAAACGAAGTGGCTTTTTGCCTATGATGAAAAAATAGCCTTGGTAATTTATTAAGGCTATTAATTAAAAACTATTTAGAGTAAACCTTACTCTGAGAAGATCGTTTAGCATTTTATGTTTTGAGAAGACTTTAATAAAATTTATTTAAAAGTGTGTGTCGAAAAAAACTTTCGACACAACACTCAAATTATTTTTATTAGTAACCAGGATTTTGGGCGTTAGGTCCCATGCCAGGATTATTTAAAATTGAAGTTTCAGGAATTGGGAATAATTCATTTTTACCTGTTTGAAATGCACTAATTTCTGTTGCTGCATCTCCCCAACGAACTAAATCCCAGAATCTTTGACCTTCAAAAGCTAATTCAACAAAACGTTCGTCTTTAATAGCTTGTATTAAGGCATTACCTGTGGCTGATGAGGGAGTTAACCCAGCACGATTTCTAATTTTGTTTAACTGTATACGCGCATCATCTTCAAAGCCTTCTCTAGCATATGCTTCAGCAGCATGTAGAATAATATCTGCATATCGAAGTATTCTCCAATTAGTGGTAAATTCCATTTCTGAAGCACCAGTTGATGGATCTACTGTTTCACTTGAATGAGCACCATACTTAATTCTTATGCAATCTTCCATGTCATGAGCACTTCCGTTTTGGTTATTAGCATCAGCTCCATAAAGTGCATTGAAATCAACATATGTCATAACGGTTCCATTTTTTCTTAAATCTCCAGCTTCAAATGCAGATTCTATTTTATTAGTTGGAGGTAAAAATCCCCAACCATTACGCATTCCACTTGTTCCCATATCTCCAAATCGATGTCCCATTAATTGGATATGTCTATTATCATAGTCATTTCCATCATGACTCCAACCTTCATTCCAACCTCTCCAGGCACGATCGGTCGATCTAAAAGAAGCTTCAATTAATGATTCAATGCTCCATTCTCCAACAACTTTAAATAGATCACCATAGGTAGCACCTGGCCAAAGCCCTACTTCTCCAGTAGTTTCATAGGCTTCAAGTGTTTCAAATGCTGTAATAGCAGCAGGATAATCTTTCTGGAACATATGCGCTTTAACCAAAAGCCCTAATGCTGCTTGCTTGCTTAATTTATAACTATCTTCAGAAATAGAATCACTTTTATTAGGTAAAACCGCAATAGCATCAGTTAAATCACTTTCAATTTGTGCATATATAACTTCTGGTGTTTCTCTAGGCATTGCTGTTGTAGCATCAACAAATTCTTCTGGCTGAAGAGGTACACCTCCGAAACAAATCACCAAATCAAGATAAAAATATGCTCTTAAACATTTTGCTTCAGCAACCATTTGCTCGATGGCTTCAGTTTCGTTTTCAGCATTATGATTAATAACTCTATTAGCTCTATAGATTCCAAAATATGCTTGTTCGTATAGTTTATTTATCCTTGGATTTCTGGAGTCCCAGTCGAAATCATCAATCTGTTGGTAAGGATATTGGTCACTAGAACCACCACCACCACAGTTAGAATTATCAGATGGGAGTATTTTAACAAGGTAATTACTATTCCAATCGTTCATATGATCTGAATGTAGCATATCATATGCAGAAACAAGTCCAAGTGCAATTTCTTCTTCATTTAAATAAAAGTTTTCTGCTAGAGTCGCACCAACTAACTCACTATCCAAGAAATCTTCCGAACATGAAGACCATGTAAAAAGGACTCCTAATAACAACACAAAGTTTGTTAGATTTTTTATTTTATTCATGTTTATCTTTTTCATGACTATTATTTAATAGGTTATGACATTAAAATGTAACATTTATACCGAACAACATTTTTTTAGCATTTGGGTAATAACCATAATCAAGTCCTTGACGATTATTCTCTTTACTACCAACCTCAGGATCTGGGCCCTCATATTTTGTGAAGGTAAAGAAATCATTTAGAGAAACATAAATGCGGACTTTAGATAACTTAGCAGCTTCTAATAAGCTAGAAGGAAGTGTATAACCAATTTGAATTTGTCTTATTTTCAGGTAGGATGCATCCTGAATCAATAAATTGCTTTGGTAATACTTAGCATCTCTATACCCGGCTCTAGGAAGTGATGCATCGGTATTTGTAGGAGTCCATCTGCCATTGAACATAGATTCTAATCTATTAACTTTACCTCTGTCATTTCTAACAAATCCTATAAAGTTTTGGCCTCCGGAAGCTCCTTGTATAAAAACATTTAGATCAATTGTTTTGTATTCAAAATTAATATTTGCACCATAATACAAATCATGGTGAGGACTACCGATATTTACCATATCAGATGATGTAACCATACCATCATCTACATGATTTACAACAATAGCATCACCAGGTAATGGATTATAATTTAAGTCAGTAATATTATTTTCGGCTTTCCATTGATCAATGTGAGCTTGATCTCTAAATACACCGGCATTTTCATACCCACGGAAATACCATACTGGTTGTCCTACTTCGAAATAGGTTAGTGTTCCTAAAGAAGGAAGACTTGCACCAGCAACTCTGTCTATTGAACCATTTAGGAAAGTAACTTCATTCTTAACCTTTGAGACATTGAAACTTACATCATATTTGAAGTCTCCTTTCTTTTCCCTGTAACCTATTACCAATTCGACACCTTTGTTTTCAATATCACCTGCATTAACTGTTGGTGAGTGATTACCTAGTTCGAATGAATACTGTCCAGGAGTAAGCAAGTCTTTTGTAATTTTTTTATACCAATCAAAATTGAAATACAATTTGTTGTTTAGAGCATTGAGATCAATTCCAATATTTGTTTGTTCACTTACTTCCCATTTTAAATCTGGATTTGGGTGTCTATTTGGTTCAGCACCAGGAATACTATTATCCAAACCATCAACATACGTAATTCCACTTGATGAAATGGTTCTTCTGTACTGATTTGGAGTTAAAGCAGAAGTACTACCATTTTGACCCCAACTTGCTCTGAATTTTAAATAGCTAATTGGATCAATCGACCAAAAGTCTTCGTGTGTAACAACCCATCCTGCAGAAAATGATGGAAATAATCCCCATATATTATTGTCTGCAAATAATGAAGAACCATCGCGTCTAATAGTCGTCTCAAGCATATATTTGTTTTTGAAATCATACGATAATCTTCCATAGTATGAAGCCATTTGGTGTTTTTCTATCGTACCGTCAACATCATCAGCATCCTCACTAGCAACATAATCAGGATAAGCAAAGTTAGGATGTATTCTAACCATTGGTCCGGCAGTTGTCACCAAGTTTTCGTGAACATATTCTTGAGCTGACATACCCGCCATAATTGTTATATTATGATCTGCAAAAGATTTACTGTACGTAGCATAATTTTCCCACAACCATGTGTTCCAGTTGAGTTCATTTTTAGTTACTGTTCCACCAGGATTTCCATTATCACTGTTTGCATAAAAAGGAGTGCTGTAATCATGGAAAGATTGATATGCAATATCAATTCCTATTCTAGATGTAATAGACAAACCTTTTATTGGAGTTAAAGTTGCAAATACAGATCCAAGAACTTTTTTCTCTTTAGTTTTGCCAATTTTATTTAGAGCTTCTAACCGAATAAAAGGATTATAAATTTCGCCCGCGTCTAGAAATTCTGAAATACCATAATAAGCTCCATTTTTATCGGTAATTAAATCTTCATCAGCATCTACCAAATTCTGAACGTGGGTAGGTAAAGTTCCCGTGTATTTAACAGGCGTTGTAGGGTCAAACATTAGCATACTTTGAACAACTCCATTGTGTGTTTCATCCTCAGTTATTCCACTTGATTTAGTATATGTAAAGGCTATGTTATTTCCTACTTTTAACCAATTTTTCACTTTATGTGTTCCATTAAAACGAGTTGTTATTCGTTCAAAATTAGAATAGTCCCCACCTCCAATAATACCATCTTGATTATTTAAGCTTGTTGAAATTAGATAGGTAGATTTTTCATTTCCTCCACTAAAGGAAAGATCATGTTTCGTCATAGGTGCTTTTACAGCTACTTCATCCCACCAGTTAGTAGTTGATGGAAGGTTATTTAGGTCAAAGAAAGTACTACCTTCCGATTCATTCTGGAATTCAGCATATTGAGCAGAGCTCATCATCTTTGGACCATCTGGAATACTTTGGATTCCATACTGGAAAGAATAGTTAACGGTAGATTTTCCAGGTTTTCCTGATTTTGTAGTAATAATTACAACACCATTAGCACCCTGAGAACCATAAATTGCTGATGAAGCTGCATCTTTTAGAACCTCCATTGATTCAATATCATTTGGGTTCAAATAGTTAATGTCGCCACTTTTCATCCCATCTACTATATAAAGTGGATTAGAGTTTTCATTGGTTCCAACACCACGAATTCTAACTTTCATTTCTGCTCCAGGAGCTCCTGAAGATGGAATAACACTTACACCTGCAGCTTTACCTTGTAATGCTTGTTCTACACGTTGAACTGAAGAAGAAATATCTTCGTTTTCGAGACTTGAAATAGCGCCTGTTACCAGACTTTTCTTTTGGGTACCGTAACCAATTACTATTATCTCTTCAAGACCAGTAATATCTTCAGCTAATATTACATCAAGCTTCTGACTTTCAGATACAGTTAACTCTTGCGTTGTATATCCTAAAGCAGAAAATACCAGAACAACATCTTTAGTAGTTAAATTAATTACATAATTACCTTCAATATCGGTTGTTGTTCCTGTTGTTGTTCCTTTAACCACAATGTTTAAACCAGGTAAAGGATTGTTTTCAGTGTCGGTTACCCTTCCGGTAACCTGATACTCCTGTGCAAATGCGCTTATTGTAAATAAACACATGAACAATGAGAATAACCACACAAGTCTTTTTCTTCTTACAGGCTTGTCAATGGCTTTAAGAAAATGATGAGTTTTCATGAGTTAGGTTTTTTTAATTAATTAGTATATAAATCTAGTTTACTCCTAAAATTTCCCTATTAACAATTCATTAGTTTTGGGCAATTCAACATTCCGTCGGATCATAAATGCAAATTTTCGAATAATTTTGTAGCAGGATTATTAATTAATGTAATAAATACATTTATATAAATATATACTTTATAATACGTTGATAAACAAGAACTAAAGAGAAAGTGTAAATAACACACTAAAACAACAAGCCAAATGTACAACAATCTTTAAATAATTCAAATAATTCTTAAAAAAGTTTGTGTGTTTGATTTTTTCACATCATTTTACACCTATAGTAATGTGATTTATAAGTAAAAGAAGAAAATTTTGGTTTTGTAATTCAAATCCTTATTTTTGGAAAGTGTAATAAATACAACAACCTTATAAAATTGTATGCCAGCATTTATTCCAAACATTTCGGTAGACTGTGTAGTTTTTGGTTTTGACGGAGAACATTTAAATGTTCTTCTTATTGAAAGAGAATTATTGAATGAAGAAGGAAAGTTAGTATTTAGGGATCATACACTAACTGGCTACCATATTGACAGGGATGAAGATCTTGAAGAAGCTGCTTACCATGTACTTAAAGAGCTAACAGGTCTTGAAAACATATTTCTTGAGCAAGGCTTTACCTTTGGCGATACAAAAAGATTATTAAATGAAAAAGATCAGCAGTGGATCAAGCACCTGAACTTAAATATTGATAATCGAACAATTACAATTGTATATTATTCATTAATAGATAACACGAAGGTAGAGCTTTCGAAAACTGACAGAAAAGCCAGTTGGTTTCCAATAAATAACATTCCGGAATTAGGATTTGACCATAAGGAAATCATTGAAAAGACTCTTGAAACCATGAAAGTGAAGGCTAGAATGGAACCAATAATTTTTGAACTTCTACCTGAAAAATTTACGCTTACACAATTACAGAAAGTTTACGAAGCAGTTTTAGATACAGAACTTGACAGAAGAAACTTTAGAAAAAAAGTGGCTCAAATGCGGTTTATTGTTCCACTAGACGAAAAACAAAAAGGTGTTTCACATAAACCAGCCCAGTTATACTTTTTTAGCAGGGATGTATATGAGCATACTAAGAAAGATAGATTTGTGATTACAATTTAGTAGGAAAGTAATTGCATAAATAAGAATTATAGACTAGTAACAACTTAAGGAATATTATATATCCTTTATTATACTGTATACTAAATTTTTAATAATTTATTAAATGAAGATCCCAAATAAACTTAAGCTTCAAGAAAAAATTGGATATGGTTGTGGCGATGCTGGAACCAATATAGCTTGGAGAACAATGTCAACATTTCTTTTTATTTTTTATGTAGATGTATTTGGTCTTTCTCCAATATCTGCTGGGATACTTTTATTAGTAGCTAGACTTAGTGATGGAGTTACTGATATTTTTATGGGTATCATTGGTGACAGAACTAACACCAAAAGGGGTCAGTTTAGACCTTGGATTCTATGGACAGCAATACCTTTTGGATTAATACTGTCTCTTACTTTTACTACCCCTCCTTTTGGAGAAACAGGTAAATTAATTTATGCATATGTTACTTATATATTATTCACCTTAGTTTATACAGCAAATAATGTTCCTTATGGTGCTCTAATGGGAGTAATGACTTCTGATGAAAAAGAACGGACGAGTTTATCTTCTTTTCGATTTGCCGGAGCTTACTTTGGAGGAATTTTAACTCAGGGGCTACTTATCTATTTAGTTTTGGTTTTTGGGAATGTTAATCCAACAATAAAAGTTGCAGAAGTTGCTGATAGTGAAAATTATATTGTAACTGTAACATCTCAACAGAATGTTGAAAAAGCGGAGATTAAGTGTAAACAGGGATTTAGTGCTTTTTTTATTCCCTATACCGAACAGAGTGGTAAAACAATACAAGAATCAACAAAACTTCTTAAAGATGAAATCAAAGATGAACCTCCAAAACAGATAAGTTTTGAGATGAAATCAAAAGAATCCTATTCTTTTGTAGTGTGGGATATTGATGATCTAACACCTCAAAAACTGCAGTGTATTAACCAAAAGAAAGGGTATCAACATTCTGTTTATCTGTTATCTTTTTTATTAGTTATTTTTCTTCTAATTACTTATTTCACAACACATGAAAGAGTTGTTAAAAAAGTTGAAATTACAGGAAAGGTTAAGGATGACCTAAAAGATTTATTAACTAATATACCTTGGTTGATAATATTAATTATAGGTTTTATATTTTGTATATATAATGGAATAAAACAAGGTATTACTGTAATGTATTTTAAGCGTTACTTGAATAATGAAGGACTATCTGCTCTGTATATGGTTTCATTATTAGTTATATCTGGTATAGCTGCTCTTTCTACACTTCCATTTGTTAGACTATTAGGCAAGAAGAAATTGTTTATTGCTGTTATAATATTTTCTGCTATTGCAAATTCATTAATCTATTTTGCAGGTCCAAACGATCATGTCTTAATTTTTATTTTGGGAATTATCTCTGAATTTGGTGCTGGTATAATGCCAGTATTATTCTTTGCTATGTTGGGTGATTGTGCTGACTATTCAGAATGGAAAAATGGTCGAAGAGCAACAGGATTAATTTTTTCCGCAGGAACATTTGCCTTTAAATTTGGCGGAGGTATAGCTGGTGCAATTTTGGGATGGGTGCTTACATCATCTGGATATGATAGTACCAGAATGGAAACTATTTCCGAATCTATTCCAGCTATTAAATCACTTATGAGTTGGATACCTTCACTAATTATAATACCAGGTGTATTAGCACTTATAGTTTACCCACTTTCAAAAAGCAAGCTTAGTAAAATTACAAACGATCTAAAAAAGATGAGAGCTTAGAAAAATATAGACTTTTGAAAACATTAATCAACAATGAAATACGGATATTTTGACGATAATAACAGAGAGTATGTAATTACCAATCCTGCAACACCTTTTCCTTGGATAAATTATTTGGGGAATGAGGATTTTTTCTCTCTGATTTCTAATACTGCAGGAGGATACAGTTTTTATAAAGATGCTAAATTCCGCAGATTAAATCGCTACCGGTACAACAATGTACCAATGGATAATGGCGGAAGATATTTCTATATAAAAGATGGTGAAACTATTTGGTCTCCAGGATGGAAACCTGTTAGAACAGAGCTTGACAAATACGAATGCAGGCACGGTTTAAGTTATTCAAAAATTACAGGAGAAAAAAATGGGGTTGAAGCTGAGTTATTGTGCTTTGTTCCTCTTAAAAACTGGTGCGAGATTCAAAAAATAAAGCTTACAAACACTAGTGAACAGACTAAAAAACTTAAATTTTTCTCCTATAATGAATGGTGTCTTTGGAATGCTGAAGATGATCAAAACAACTTACAAAGAAATCTTTCTATTGGCGAAGTAGAGATTAATGAATCTACGATTTACCATAAAACCGAGTATAAAGAACGTCGAAATCATTTTGCATTTTATCATGTAAATAGTCCTGTTCAGGGTTTTGATACCGATCGAGAATCTTTTGTTGGTTTATACAATGAACTTTCTGAGCCTCAAGCTGTAATTGAAGGTAAACCAACAAACTCCGTGGCTCATGGTTGGTCGCCAATAGCATCACATTATATCGAGGTTGAATTAAAGGCAGGCGAGTCAAAAGAATTGGTTTTTCTTTTGGGCTATGTTGAAAATGAAGATGAAGATAAATGGGAAAGTAAAGGTGTTATCAATAAGAAACAGGCAAAGGCAATGATTTCTAAATTTGATACATCTGAGAAGGTTAACATTGCTTTTGAAGAGCTAAAATTATATTGGGATAATCTACTGAGTATATTTGTTTTAGATAGCGAAGATGATAAGATTAACAGAATGGTAAACATCTGGAATCAGTATCAATGTATGGTTACTTTTAACATGTCTCGATCAGCTTCTTTCTTTGAAGTAGGCATAGGTAGAGGAATGGGTTTTAGAGATTCAAATCAGGATTTAATTGGATTTGTACATCAGATTCCTGAACGGGCCAAAGAACGAATAATTGATATAGCCTCAACTCAATTTGAAGATGGTGGAGCATATCATCAATACCAACCTTTAACAAAACGCGGGAACAATGCTATTGGTGGTGGCTTTAATGACGATCCCTTATGGCTAATTCTTTCTACAACTGAATATATTAAAGAAACTGGCGATTTTTCTATTTTAGAAGAAATGGTTCCTTTCGATAACGATGAAAGTCGTGCACAGCCACATTTTGCTCATCTGACTGCATCTTTTTATCATGTTGTAAATAATTTAGGTCCACACGGATTACCGCTAATTGGTCGTGCCGATTGGAACGACTGTTTAAATCTGAATTGTTTTTCAACTAATCCGAATGAATCCTTCCAGACAACAGAAAATAAATCCAATGGAATCGCTGAATCGCTTATGATTGCAGGTTTGTTTGTAGTTTACGGAAGAGAATATATTGAGCTTTGCAAGTATATTGGAAAAGATCAAGAGGCAAAAAAGGCACAGGTTCATGTCGATAATATGGTTGAAGCTGTGAAAACGCATGGCTGGGATGGCGATTGGTTTTTACGAGCCTACGATTTCTTCGGTAAAAAAGTTGGAAGTAATGAAAATGAGGAAGGAAAGATTTTTATCGAATCGCAAGGATGGTGTACTATGGCTGAAATTGGTAAAGATGAAGGACTTTGCGAAAAAGCTCTTGATGCAGTAAAAGAAAGACTTGATTGCGAATATGGAATAGTCCTTAATAATCCGGCTTTTACTAAATATTTTGTCGAATATGGCGAAATAACTACTTATCCTGCTGGTTATAAAGAAAATGCTGGAATTTTTTGTCATAATAATCCATGGATAATAATAGGGGAGACAAAACTTGGGAGAGGCAATCAGGCTTGGGATTATTTTAGAAAAATATGCCCTGCATATCTCGAAGATATTAGCGATTTGCATAAAACCGAACCATATGTTTATGCACAAATGATAGCTGGTAAGGATGCTGCGAAACCGGGAGAAGCAAAAAACTCTTGGCTTACGGGCACTGCAGCTTGGAATTTCTACACTATTACACAACATATTTTGGGAATTAAACCAGATTATGATGGTTTGAAAATAAATCCCGTAATACCCGATAGCTGGAATGGTTTTAAAGTTAAACGTAAGTTTAGAGGAGCTATTTACAATATCGAAATTGTAAGAGGAGACAACAAAGGTCAAATAACTGTTGACAATCAAGAAATTTCTGGAAATAAAATACCTATTTTTGTTCCTGAAACAGAACACTCCATAAAAGTAATTGTATAATGAAAAGAGAAAAAACAAAATCTATTTTTGTGCCACTGTTTCTGCTAGTGGCGAGCGTCTTTTTCACTTTATGTAAATCACCTGAAAAAAAAGAAGAAATATCTTCTAATAATATTTTTATTAATCAGGTGGGTTATATAGGAAAAGGCAACAAAAAAGCACTAGTAAAATCTTTTGAAGGGAAATACAAAATACTTGATCTTAAGTCAAACAAGCTTGTAGGTAGAGGTGAAGCTAAAGCACTAGGAACTTGGAAGTATTCTGGCGATAATTATTCAGAAATAGACTTTAGCAACATAAGCCAACAAGGAAGTTATGTAATAGAACTTAATAATGGAGGCAAATCATTCCCGATAAATGTGAGTAATGAAACACCAGTAGATTTATATAGATCAGCAATGCGATCCTTTTATCTCAACAGAGCATCAATGCCAATTGAGGAAAAGTACTGTGGAAAATGGGCCCGTAATGCCGGACATCCCGATAATGAGGTAATTATTCACAAATCGGCTGCAAGTGAGACTAGAAAAGCAGGAGATAAAATCAATTCTCCAGGTGGTTGGTATGATGCTGGCGATTACAACAAGTATATCGTAAATTCAGCAATAACAGTTTATACTTTACTAACGGCTTACGATCAATATTCTGATGTTCTTGAGAATTTAGATTTTAACATTCCGGAAAGTAAAAATGCTATTCCGGATATTCTTGATGAAACGATATACAATGTAAACTGGATGCTAACAATGCAAGATGATGATGGAGGTGTTTATCATAAACTAACTACCGAAACTTTCGAGGAGTTTATTATGCCAGAAGATGCTGTGAGTCCTAGATATGTTGTAATGAAAACCACTCCTGCAGCGCTGGATTTTGCTGCATCAATGGCAGCATGCTCAAGAATAATTGCCGATGTTGAAGGTTTGGAAGAATTATCTACTCAGTGTCTTGCTGCTGCTAAAAAAGCCTGGACCTGGGCCAAAAGCACTCCGGATTTGTTCTACGTTCAACCTAAAGGTTTTAACACCGGCGAATACAAAGATACAAACCTTACAGATGAATGGCTTTGGGCATCAGTTGAAATGTTTTTGGCAACAGGCGAGAAGACATATTTTAATGGACAAGATTTATTTAGTTTGAGTTACCCATACTTAACGCCATCTTGGGATGTAGTTCACTCACTGGCATTAATGAGTGTTGTGGCAAATCCTGAAAAGTTTGATGAGGTGTTTTACCAAAAAGCTGAAAAAGAGTATCTGAGCTTTATCAATGAATTGTATTTAATATACAAAACATCACCGGCATTGATAAGTCTTGATTATTTTAAGTGGGGTAGTAACAGCGATGTAGCTAATCAAAGTATGTTAGCATTTTTAGCATATAATATCTCTAATGACAAGAAATATGCTGAAATGGCAATAAGCAATATCGATTACCTTTTAGGGAGAAACCCTACTGGTTATTGTTTTATCAGTGGCTTTGGAGAGAAAACGCCAATGAATATACATCACAGGCCATCAAGTGCCGATGGAATTAAAGAACCTGTTCCCGGATTTCTGATTGGTGGTCCGAATACTATTGTGTTAAATGATTGCGGCGAAGAAATACAGCGTTCCACATTTCCAGCATTGTCATATACTGATTCGGAATGCTCTTACTCTACTAATGAAATTGCCATAAACTGGACAGCACCATTTGTATATGCAATGGCAGGAATGATAGATTATATAGAAAAATAATATAACGCTAAATTTGTAGCTAAGTGGTTGTTATTTAGGAAAAAAACAAGACCTTCATATTATCGCAGAATCACCTATATTTGTTTTTAGGGGTTCTGCGATTTCTGTTTTTAATATAGAACTAAACAAAATCTCATTATTTATTGAACAGAAACCGTTATGTAGGTGTTAATAAATAAACTAAACTACTGAAGTTATGTACGAACTATATAATAAAATATCTTATCGCTCTAGCAAGATTATTACTCGTGCATACAGCACATCATTTTCATTAGGGATTTTGTTTATTAAGCCTTCGGTTCGAAACGATATCTATGCAATCTATGGTTTTGTGCGGTTGGCTGACGAAATTGTGGATACTTTTCATGATTTCAACAAGAAGAGTTTATTAAACAGATTTCGTGATGATGTCTATAAATCAATTGATGAGGGTATTAGTCTTAATCCAATACTTCAAAGTTTTCAATCAACTGTAAACAAATATAATATCGATAAACAACTCATCGGGCAGTTTTTGCATAGTATGGAAATGGACTTAAATAAACAGGTTTATGATCCGGATAAATACAAAGAGTATATACTTGGTTCAGCCGAAGTTGTTGGTCTTATGTGTTTGAAGGTATTTGCAAAAGGTGATGAAAAATTATATCAGAATTTGAAACCATATGCAATGAGTCTTGGTAGTGCATATCAAAAAATAAACTTTTTACGTGATTTGAAAGATGATTTCCAGACATTAGGTAGAACTTATTTTCCAGGAATAGATTTGAATTATTTTAACGATAACGCAAAATGGGAACTTATTGAAGATATTGAGAAAGATTTTGCGCATGGATATGATGGAATAAAGAAACTACCACGAGTAGCCAGATTTGGTGTGTTTTTATCTTACAGATATTATTACGGATTATTGAAAAAAATAAAACGGGCTGCACCAAAAGAAATGCTAAGCAAGCGTATCCGACTGTCTGACAAACGTAAGTTATATATGCTTTTTCGTTCAGCTATTCAATATAAATTACATTTGTTTTAAAATGCGTGTATTTGTATTTCTTCTGTTCATTTCAAGAGTAGCAATATCACAAGACATTAATGAAGTAAGGCAACTTTACCTTAGTGCCGGGATAGACCGACTACAAACTCCGTTGTTTATAGATTATTTTTCAAAAGTAGAATCCGATAGCAGTGTTTTATTTCTTGCTTATTATGGAACAGCCATTACCATGAAGGCAGATCTTGAAAAGGGTAAGATAAATAAATACAGGGTTTTTACTGAAGGGCGAGATATACTGGAATCTGCAATTGATAAAAACAGGAAGAGCGTTGAGATGCGATATCTGCGCTTCGCGGTTCAGTCAAATATTCCACGTATACTTGGGTACAACGATTTGGATGAAGATAAAAAGTTTCTACTTAGTAATCTACAAGCAATACAACATATAAATAATAAAGAATTACAAGAAGTAATATATAGTACACTACTATCAATTAGTGATATAAGTGAAAACGAAAAACAAAAGTTAAGATTAGAGTTGAATAAAATTAACACAAAAAATTGAACACCTATTTATTCGTAAATATTGCTATTATTGGTATTCCGTTCTTATTAAGCTTCGATGCAAAAGTCCATTTCTATAAAAAATGGAAATATGTAATTCCGGCAATTGCCATTCCGGGATTTATATTTATTGTATGGGATATTTGGTTTACAAAGATCGGAGTTTGGAGTTTCAATTTAAATCATCTGACGGGAATTAAGCTATTCGGAATACCTATTGAGGAGCACTTATTTTTTATTACAGTTCCCTATGCTAGTTTATTTACATATGAAGTACTGAAATGCTATTGGCCTGAACTTAATCCAAAATATATTGCAAAATCATTTTTTGGTCTTGTTGTAACAGGACTTACAATTGTTGCTGCTATTAATATCAGTAACTTATATACTTCTGTGACCTTTTTTGCTACTTCCCTGGCAATTATTGTAATAGTTTTTATTTTGAATGTTAAATTTTCAGGAAGGTTTTTGCTCGCATTCTTTTTAATTATTTTCCCTTTTCTATTTTTTAACGGAATTCTTACAGGGAGTGGTCTCGAAGAACCAGTAGTTATTTATAATAATGCTGAAAATCTTAGATTAAGGATATTAACAATACCTATTGAAGACACGTTTTATGGCATGCTTTTAATTTTATTGAATGTATTTTTTTTCGAACTTTTCAGAAAAGAAATTTAGAATATTGTCTTCATCCATACTTTTTTCAGGAGTGTGCTAAAGGTTCAAGCTTCCGATAATTCAATGTCATTTAATTAAGCCATTTTTGTTTAAAGTCTTTCCTTAACTTTACTGGCATGAGATTTCGGGAGGAAAGAATCTATTTACGAAAACACCTCCTGTAGTACTTTCCAGGAACTTATTTTACCCATACCCTCCATATGATAATAGTAATAATCTATCATTGCACTAATCAACTGATTTCTTTCGGTTTTACCTAACTTCAGTTTACTTAAATCTTTAAGAGTATAAGACATCAAATCGTGCAATTTCATTGAAGTATTTTCTGGTTGGTATTGGTCTAGTTCAGAATTATTTTCGGGATAAATACCAATAAACCGTGTGAATTGTACTAGAAAGATTAGGTGATAATTAACACAACCATCTTGGCAGTAATCCAGTATTTGTATTGCACTTTCAAGGTAATCGAATAGTGGGTAATTACTTTCTATATCGTTTAAACAACGATATAAAACTTCCCCAATAAATAGAGCAATTGAATTTTTTGCTATATCGGAATGAATATGATGAAATGGGTGAGCAATGTTTAGCTCTCTTAATCGTTGTAGTTCTCTTGTGGGCTTATGATCCACCTGCAAATCGAGCAAAGATAAAGGTTGAAAATTGTTATAATGAAATTTACTTCTTTTAGAACGCACTCCATTTACGAGGTATGATTGTCGGCCAAACTCCCTGGTAAAAATTTGTGCAATTATTGACGAATCGCCGTATTTAATATTATGTAATACTATACCTTTTGTTTGCTGAAGCATAAGGTAAAGATAACACCAAAACTTTAAGCGGAGTTATCATATAAATTCGAAAACTCTGATAAGTATTTAATTTGAATATTTTTATTTCATTTCTAAAAAACAGGAAATACATCTGTTGCTATAGGGGTATTCAAAAAAAACCAGACAAGTTCAGTTTTCGAATGCCTAGTGCATTGAGAGTCTGTTGAAATGTTGATTGTATAATGCAAGCATGCAATCTCATTGAGCTAAAGGTTCCTATGTAAGCAGGAATCTCAAGGTTAAGTAAAAATATTCCCGGCATCTGAGGATTTAATTGCCGTTATTTTTAAAGTATATAATTTATTAAAAACCGGCATATATAAACTACAGTAAAGCAATCAGTTAAAACTAATCTCAAATTAGTTTTTTATAATAGTTACAAATACTCTTGACTAAAATGTTAATGTTGCGAAAGGAAATTAACGAAAGAAACTTTTCCCTACCTCGAACACCTTGGTTCTGGCTCAGTTCCTTTCACTTCCTATAGCTATGATCAATATGGCAGGGCTTCAAGCATAACATCAAACGGATTGACAACTTATTTTGCCTATAGTGGAAAGACTAAAACCACAACTTTGCCCTCCGGACAATCAACAACGAAAACAGTGGATGATTTTGGTAAACTTGTCTCGGTAAGTGATCCTGGCGGTAGCATTTCATACGATTATTTTAGTCATGGCCAAATTAAAAGTATCGACGCTCCAGGAGCGAACTTTAGCATGACTTATGATGCTAATGGTTTCCAGAAAACTCTTACAGATCCAGATGCCGGTGCTTTTTCATATGATTACAATAGTATTGGGCAATTAAATAGCCAAACAAGCCCAATCGGCACATCAACAATGACATATGATAATCTGGGAAGAATTGTTACAGAAAACAAATTAGGTGACACATATACTTATTTCTATGTTGAAAGTGGAAACGGAATAGGTCAGTTAGACAGAATAGTTAAAAATAGTAAAGAAATTGAAAATTATGATTACGATAATTTCGGACGATTGACTAGTTTTACAGAGTGGGTTGGAGATATATACCTAACAACAGAGTATGAATATGATATCAACGGAAGACTTTCTATGGAAAAATATCCGGAAAACTTTGGTGTAATTTATCTATATGATAGCATAGGAACACTTACTGAAATTAGAACCTCAGAGAATGCTCTAGTTTGGAAACTTGAAAGTATTAATTCCGATGGCCAGATAGATAGATACAGTTATGGAAACGGACTAAGTACAAGCTTAAGTTATAATTCTTCCACAAAATCAATAAGTGGTATCGCAACTGGGAGTATACAAAATCTAACTTATAATTTTAATGCTTCAAAAGGTCACCTAACAAGCCGAACAGGAATGCTTTCAGGTATTCAGGAAACTTTCAGTTATGATGGACAAAATCAATTACTGGAAACAACAAGTTTGATGACAGAATTAAATCAAACTACCCACTATAATTATGGGATACCTGGTAATATAGCTAGAAAGTCAGATGTTGGTGATTATTTTTACGGTGAAGATGCGGGGCCACATGCTTTAACAACTGTTGAAACAACAGAAGGAATACCCCTTAATACCACTACCCAAGATATTACCTATACTCCATTTAATAAGGTGAAAAATATTTCTGAAGGAGCTTTTAGTATAGATTTTACTTATGGTACAAGTAATCATAGAACCACAATGGTAGTGAAACAAGGCGGCTCACTAAAAAGGAAGGTATATTATGCAGGCAATTATGAGCGACACATTGAGGGAAGTGTAACACGTCATGTATACTACATAAGCAGTCCTACAGGTTTAGCAGCAATATATAAGAAAGAAGCAAGTGGTGGTGAAATGTTTTTTGTTCACAACGATCATTTAGGTTCAATACATACAATTACCGGACAAGATCAAACTGTTAAAGCAAAATACTATTACGATGCTTGGGGAATGCAAAAGGAATTAAACTTGAGTGGAACAGTTTTTAGTTCAACTAGCAATCTTGCATGGCTCCATAGAGGTTACACCGGGCATGAACATATTGAGGAAGTTGACTTAATAAATATGAATGGAAGGGTTTACGACCCTGTTTTGGGTCGATTCCTTTCTCCTGATCCATATGTTCAGGCACCTGAAATGTCAATTAACTTTAATCGATATGCTTATTGCTTGAATAACCCGCTTATCTATACTGACCCAACGGGGGAAATATTTGGGTTGATTTGGGCTGTAAATAGAGCAGTTAAATCTGCCGACCGAAAAGTAAGCTATGTAAAAGGCACTATCAATCAAATAGAGGGAATAGGTGAAGCTTTAAGAAACGGCGCGATTAATCCGCATTTAAGTAAGGAGCAAAGACAAGAGGCTTGGGTACATGCCGACCCTACAATTAATTACAAACAATTGATAAATTCCTATAAGATAGATGCAGGGATGTTTATGCATATTCCGGGATATGAATCAAAACAAGCTTTATTAGGGAACACTTACTCTCATTGGCGCAATATGACAGGCAATGTTACCAATGTTGAAATTGGGCCAAATTATGTCTTGGTAAATGACAGGAATGATGATAGATGGGGACTTACTTTAGGGGTCTATATTAATTCAGGAGGGATTCGGGATGATTACAAACATGATCCTTTGTTTATACATGAATTTGGGCATACTATTCAGAGTAAATTATTAGGCCCTCTATATATTAAGAAAGTTGGCATCCCAAGTGCATTAAGTGGTTATCTTGACTATTACACTGATATTGACCACGACCATGATAGAGCGTGGTTTGAAATTAATGCAAATCAATTCAGTAGTTTGTTTTATGATAATGGATTACCTGCTAATGATGCTGAATATCCAAGACAGTTCAAAAGTTTGGACTGGTGGTTTTTATTATTTAATCCCTTCATATTTTAAAAGAAATGAAAAATTTATTATTGATATTATTGGTGCCATTAGTATTATCTCGATGTGAACCTGTTCCTAAAAAATATGCCATTTGGATTAAAAACAACAGTTTTGCTGATATTCAATTTCATATAAGTGAAGTTTATCCGGACACAACACTTCCTGCGAACAAGCCGGTTTTAATTGTAGTGGAATCAGGTATTGAATATCCAAGGGATAAAAGTAGACCATGGAAAGAGTTTATTGAGAATTTACCTTCGGATACACTTAGTGTTTTTATTTTTGATAGTGACACAATAAAATCTGTTAACTGGGATGACATTCAAAAGGAATATAGCGTACTTAAAAGATATGATTTAAGTATTGAAAATCTTGAAATGTTAGACTGGACAATAACATATCCTCCTACAAAAGAGATGGAGGGAGTAAAAGCCTTTCCATAAAAAAAGCCTGGCAATTTTCCGGAGCCTTTATTTAATACAGATGTTGTTCCCAACTACCGCAAGTCTGTGACTTGTGGCTCTAAATAGATTTTATAAGTAAACAAACATAAACCCGGTTAAAACTTTCGATTAACCGGGTTTTATTATTTAGGTTTGTATTATACTAACCAGATTGATAATGAGCCGTAATTATAAAT
>JBNKCO010000022.1:0-9067 GCA_050287785.1 Bacteroidales bacterium | reverse complement strand
AGGCTAATAAAGCTAAAAAGAGCCAATTTGAAAGTATTACATTTTCACCTTGAAGATTATAGAACTGTTTTTAAACCTGTTGTAAAACGGCTATATTTAACTCAAAAATTAGTGACTAATGGAGGTTTTTAGACAGACTGCCGTTATGGCCAATTAACACACATTGAGAATTCTAAATAAATAGCATATGAAAAAGATAAAACAGGCTTTAATTATTGTTTCTCTGATTTTGATTTTTAATGAGATTCCGGTTAAAGCGTGCACAACCTTTTGTATAAGTGATTCAAATAATATAGTATTTGGACGAAATTTGGATTTCTTAATTGGTGATGGACATATTGTTGTTAATAAAAGAAATTTAAAAAAGGTTGCATTAATTGAGCCCAGTGAAAAACCAATAAAGTGGATTTCCAAATATGGTAGTTTAACTTTCAATATGATGGGATGGGAACTGCCCTTTGGAGGTATAAATGAAAAAGGTTTAGTAATTGAACAAATGGGGCTGAAAGAAAGTGAATACCCAGAGACTGATGAGAGGTATAGCTTAGACCTTTTGCAATGGATTCAATATCAATTAGACAATTCAGCTACAGTTGATGAAGTTATTGAGAGTGACTCACTTATAAGACCATCTAAAAATGCTCCAAAAAAGCTACATTTTCTGATTGCAGATTGTAATGGAGATGTTGCTACAATAGAATATTTAAATGGCAAAATGGTTTATTATAAAGGGAAAGAACTACCCTACCCAACATTAGCAAATAGTACATATAAAAGCAGTGTTGAATATATCAGTAGATTTAAGGACTTTGGTGGTAAGGAGTCGATTTCGTGTACATCAGAATCATTAGACCGATTTGCCATAACAGCCTCTAAAATAAAGAAATATAATAGTGAAAATGTTCTTGATTATGCATTTGACATATTAGATTCTGTAAGTATTCAAAAATATCATAATAATGAGACCTATTGGAGCATTGTATATGATATAAAGAATATGGTTGTTTATATTAAAACTTATGACAATAAATCAACAAGAGAGATTCATCTATCTGAATTTAATTTTTCATGTGAAACTCCAAATTTATATGCCGACATTGATGAGGATATAGAAAAAGGTAAGTATATTTTTAATATATGTTCATATGAAGCAAATAGAGCATTGATTGAAAATGTTTGTAATGGAATACATTTTCTTAATTCTATACCTGAAAATGAAAGAGATGACTTAGCAAAATACTATAAAACAATAACCTGTGATAAATAATCGGCACATAACACGCAATAAAAAACATAGGGCAGAAAGTGCTAAATTTGAGCGATATAACAATTTATAAACGGCTTGGTAGCTTGATAAGTAGATGCTTCGAATTGCCAAACGTTTCTTATTGCCAACCGTTGTGGGCAATTGGCGGAAACATTCTGCAAAAAATGAAAAATATGAGAAAAACGATTTTAATACTAATAATTATTTTTTGTTCAAACCTGATTCATGCAACAGAACAGGTTCCTGATTATTTATACTATAAGAATAAAAAGCTGACTATGAATACAGGGTGGGGACACCCATCACCCCTACAAACATATTACTACCAGAATAATATTGATTATCCATTTACATGGTTAAGTACTGCAAATTATAGAGGTCATGTTGCGATTTGGAAAGTTAAAGATGACAAGCTGTTTTTGAAAGAGATACAGATTAATAAAGATTCATATAAACCTGAAAAATATAATGTTAAATCTAAATCAGACAGTTTGAATAAAAACGGAGAAGTATTTGCTGATTGGTTTAGTGGTGTGATTGCTTGACAATCAGATGATTCATATTATTTCTATGTAAGGTATGGTGAAGTTTTAGACACAGAGGTTATTACGAAAAAAGATTATAAAAAAATTGAAAAAATATCTGAGAAAGACACTTCAAATCATGAATTGATGAATAAGTATTCAACGCTTATTTTAAATCAAAATTATATTTCTTACTATTTCAGATTAAGCAAAGAGGATACAATTGCTAGTGGTGATAAAGGTGGTTTCTTTGTTGGGCAGTCAGGTTTTAGTCCAATATTACAATATTATTCTAACGACCATATGAAATGGCCATACAATTGGGAAAACTTTGAAAAGAATGGTGCTCCAAATTGTGTTTGGTTGATTAATGACAAAAAAGTGTTTTTAGAAAAGATTCGATTATATTCTGGTACAGGTTTTTATGAGATTGCTAAAGATACTGTTAGGCTTGAAACTTTATTTCAGGGAAGAGTGATTGATGATAAAGTCTTTGCAGATTGGTTAAGTGGAATATATATTATAAAATATGGTACTGAAAATGAGGATGATTTATTCCCAGCTTACAAAGAGTTCACTCCAACTGAATTTACTTATTTGAGGATAAAAAATGGAATTATTCAGGAATCATATACAATTCCAAGTGACTTTGATTTTAAAAATATTCCAGAAGATACAGAACCAGGTTTAAAAAAGATATTGGATGAACTTTAATTACCAAAAGCCCACAACAATATGTTTAGTGCATAAGGTTTTACCTTCGGTGAGTTCCCTGCGCTCGGTTCAGAGGTTTTCGAGCGGTATCACCCGCATCAAAATTAGGTGGTAATTTGATAAGTTTAGCTGCACTGAGCTTCTTTCTGTCGGTTGAAGCCCGCAACAGAGAAGCCCTCATGGAGCGTAGTGTAATAATCCCTTACGAAATTATACACTTAACAAACATAGTGAGAAAACATCCTGCAATAAATTAACGAACCGGAATATTGATTTTACAAAATATATTTAGATATTTGTCTAAATATAGAAATAAATCAAATGAATATTGTTTTTAAAGCATTAAATGACCAGACACGGAGAAAGATACTTGATTTACTTAAGGATAAAGATATGTCAGCTGGAGAGATTGCAGACCAATTTGATTTTTCGAGAGCAACGATTTCTCATCACTTAGAATTATTGCAACATGCTGATTTGGTTTCAAGGGTTAAGAAAGGTCAATTCATTATTTATTCTATTAATACAACTGTTCTTAATGAGATTTCAAAATGGATTGTCGAATTAATTGATAATAATAATGAAAACAAAAATTAGTATTAAGAAAGAGCTACCAATTTTAGTAGTTCTCTTGCTTCCGGTATTGTTCATCCTGATAGCTTACAATCAACTGGATAATGTTGCTGAAATAAATTGGATTCAACCAAGGCAGATTCCAATATGGACAATGATATCAATATTTATTGGAGTAAATATATTGATATATTGGCTTTTACTATTTGTTCAAAGGATAGATCCCAAGAAAAACAATTATGAAGCTTTCGAATCAACATTTTATAAAATTAGATTTATCGTTTCATTATTTATGACTGCGATAACTGGATTATTTGTAGCCTCAAATATAGGGGTTGTTTTAGATGAACTTAAAATTTTAAAAATTTCAACTTTCGTATTATTGGCTGTAATTGGCAATTATGTTTATAGTGTTAAGCCAAATTGGTTTATTGGTTTTAGAACTCCTTGGACTCTTGATAATGAAACTGTTTGGAGAAAAACCCATCAATTTGGCGCAAAGATTATGGTAGGATTTAGCATAACTGGATTAATCATTTCCTTGATTCCTCAAAAAGAGGGAATTGGATTAATAGTATTTTTTGGTATCATTATGATTATGGTAATGATTCCGATAATTTACTCATATAGATTACATAAAAGATTGACAACTAAATAACTACGGTGTACAGTACACAATATAAAAACAGCTGGGGTCAGTGGTTTGTAAGCATTTCAAGAGCGTGTCAGACAGTTACTACAGGCATCCCGCCTGACACACTTGCTTTTTTTTCCAACTCTCCGATAGACTATTGAGATATGATTAACCTTTGAGTTTTAAATCCCTTATCAGTATTGATAGAAATTATAAAAAGCCCGGAAGGAAGTTCTGATATATCAACATAGAAATTATTGGTACCTGTTTTCATTTGTGTTTTCTCCATTAATTCGAGTATTTGAACACCAGCCATATTTGTTATAGTAATGTTCCCAACCAAATCTTCTTTTGAAGAAAATTCAACAGTTACCTGATCTTTGGCAGGATTAGGATATACCTTGAGATTGTCTATCTGCAAAGTAGACCTGCAGATTTCAAAAAATGTACAGGTTTTTGTATCTGACTCTGATTGGGATTTATTTATAATCCAATCTTTTTCGTCTTTTAGTTGATATTTAATCCTATCTGGTAACAGGTCAATAAAGTCATCGGTTGGATTATACCAGTAAATCTCATCATAGCTTATTCCATTAACATATTCACTGAGTGGTATTTTAATTGGAATAAAAAGATCAACCAGAAATTTGTTATTCTTATTATTGCGACAAAAGAAACGCTGGTTTAAACCTTTTTCATCTGTCGTTAAAATAGGTAGGCACTCTGGAAATACCGTGTCTCTTGAAACGTAACTATATCTATTATTCCCATCTATACTAAGTGAATAATATTTTTTATGTGTATTTACATCTTCAAGTTTATACGCTGTTCTTGAAGTATCAAATAGTATACCGATATTGGCTAATTCTTCTTTTGTTAGTTCCAGATAATTTATATCGCCTAGAATCATATTCTTATTCCAGTAATTAACTAGTTGCTTTTTAGGATTTCGTTTTTTAAGGTATTTTAGGTTAGCATATGTATCCTTTAGGTAGTTATATCTCTTTGGGAGGGAATCCAATACGGCTGGGATAGCTAGATGCCAATAGATTTTGTCGTCCACAATTACAGGAATAAGAGTATCAATTTCATTATAAAAAGGGGAATTCCATCTTTTATTTGTACATGTTAGGTTTGACTGATGTACTGCATTAAACACCCTGATGTAAATGAGATTTTTTGATACCCTATCATACTGAAAGTCCATGCTCTATGCTGGCTCGGGTTTATTGCAATATGTATTCCTTTGGAAGAGAGCTTGCTATATTTCTCCATTTGAGGGATTCTGGTAGAATCCACCCTGTAGAATATACCAATGCGTTCCTGTTCACTCTTGGTCAGTTTTACAAATAACTTAGTTTTGTCCAGTATGGTATCTTCAGGCCATTGTGAACTATCATTGATTTCATTTTCTACATACAAAAGAGAGTCATTCGTTATAGACTTAATTGGAATAGACTGTTTTATTTCTTTTTGCTGTGTTATAGGATTTCTTGATATGTTTTTATTTAAGCCTATTGGTTTTGAAATATTAGTATCCTGAATAGCGCCTTTTTCATTTGGTGTTATTATACTTTCACTTTTATAAATGACAGGTTCGGAAACCATGTCAGTTTTATTTGATTCTTTTGGGTTTAACCAAAGCACAAGACTGGTTATCCCAATTATAAATGCACTTGTCATAATAATTAATTTTAAATGTTTAAAATGAGAACTAACCTTATGCGTGGCCTTTGCATTTGGATTATTTAGTAATTGGTGCACCTGTTCTATATTGTAAGAGTTTTTTAAAGTTTTGAAACCAACAAAAAACCTTGTTATATTATGTTCAGTATATATGTTTTCCATAATTAATACGTTAAAATGTTAAAAGCATCAAAGCTACTTTTACCTGATCTTTAGTATTTAAAAGAGAAAGTACTTTCTTTCGACCTCTTTGTAAGCGTGATTTAATAGCAGATAAACTACCACCTTGAATTTTTTGTATTTCCTCTAGAGATAGATCTGAGATATGAAATAATATTATTGTCTCAGCCATCTGTTCTGGTAAAGAGAGGATTTTCTCATAAACAATTTTAAATTCTGTGAGATATTCCTGATTTTGACCATAATCAATGATTTGGGTTGCTTCTTCCTCATTAAAGGAAGCTTTAAACTTATTTCTGCGTTGTTTCTTCTTATGTATGTTGCTAGCAACACTGAATAAGTATGATTTAAAAACAGATAGATCCTTTATTTTATCAAATTTCTCCATCACATTAAGGATTGAATCTTGTATTAAATCATCTGCATCAATTTGATTTCCAGAGATTGCTCTGCAGTATTTACAAAAATGCTCATGAACTGGTTCGTAATATTTAAGAAAGTTTTTATGCATTATGATATAATATTTTAAGCCTATATAAATAAGTTCCATAACCTATGCAAAAGGACGCATTTATTATTAAAAAAATACAAAATAATGATTTTTGGAGCAGTTCACCTCTCCCTTCATTGCTAGGTACATGCTGTTAAACGCACAATCCAATGCTCAACCCAATTTAACAGCAAGAGCCTGTCAATCCATCCCGCAAGGATAAATAGATAATTTTATGTATAATTGAAAATGATTAGAATTAAAGATTGCCAGCCGCTAACAATAAATATACCTAATGCGGGGCGATTTGGTAAAATTGAGCTTTACAGCATTTGATAAACAACGTAGCGTTTTGATAATTATGTGTCTTGAAATCCCGCACTACAAATATTCGAGTCGTTGTGTGCAACTTTAAGAAAACCAAGTGCATGGAAATATTAGATAATAAAAAGATAATACTTGAAAAGGATTTTGCACCTGATAATCTTTCTCTCTTTGGATTGAAACTTGGTGATTCAGTTGATAAAATTCAAACTGATAAAGAGAACAGATTTCAATATGGTTCTTTATGGATAGGTACCGATTCTGAAGCTAGTTACAGAGCTGATGAAGAATCAAAGTCAATAATTGTTGAATTTCTTTTTAGAGGAGAGTTTCTGGATGATTTAAAATTGACAAGCCCCAAAAGAATAACTAGAAAACTTGGAAAACCAGAGGCAATAGAGAAGAAAAATGGAACTCATTATTACTTCTATCCACAGAAAAGAATGGTTGTTGCATGGTGGGCGGAGCATGATAAGTTATTTGGTATTTATATAGGAGAAAACATTATTGAGCAAACATATTTGACATCCAAAGACTTCTTAAATAAATACTTTGAGTTTAAGAGAATGGTACCTGAATTAAATGAATGGAATCTTAAGAGGTTAAAATACAATGAACCAAGATATTATAGGTTGAAGGAACTGAATTCTCTCATGAAGGCTTTTGGATTAGGTGATGATTTGTTAAACGATTTTACAAACAGAGGATTTCTTACAAACAGAGAGGAAAGTGACTTTGAAGCAATTTACCAAGATATTGAGCAATATGCATCTGAAACAAATATTGAGAAATCTAGATTTGGAATAGAAGAAAAAAGACTGATGAGAGAGCGTGGAATTGCGATGATTTTTCAGGAGTTTATGAGATTTGTGGAGGAAATAAGAGGTGTTCTTAGATTTAATAGTGGTTGGTTAGAATCTGGTTCCGTTAGTACTAGATATATAATAAAAAAGACTGGAAGCATGTTAAAGACTTTTGACCAAACTAAATTAAACGAAATTGAAAAACTAATATGCCTTGTGATTGACCCTTATGATAAAAGAATTTCTCTTTCAGAACTGATTGATAAATTTGGCTATCCAGACGTTGATTTACGAGCAATTGATATGAATAATTACTAAAAAGCAGCACACAACAATATAAAAAACATAAGTGGCTCAATGGTTTACGAAAAGTTTGTGCATTTAATCAGCTCCGTCAAATCGCAGATTTGACAGTTTGTTTTAAAACACTAAATTTGTGTCTAATCGCAAATTTGGCTCATTGCAAATTGACAGGTAAGAGCTTTAAAATCACTTACGTTTCTTACACTCAACGTTGTAGCCAATAGAAGCTCCCCGATACTAAAAAAATGATTTTAAAATGAAAACTATACATCTAAAGATTTTTCAAATACTAATTATTGGAATTATTGTTTCATGTGTTAATACTAATAAGCCTAGTTTAGATAATTCAAGAATTATTTATATCTATAATCCTTTAGAAAATGAGTTAACTGTTAAGATAGATAATGATAAGGTTAACTTACCTCCTATGGATGCGTATCCAATTCAATTACTTTATGGAAATCATTTATTTGAATTTGGTGAACTAATAGATAGTTTCAAAATTGATACAAACACAAACTTAGTTATTAATCCAGTTAGAGATACCCTTATAACTGCTGAAATAATATACGTTCCAAATGATATGGATGACGTGGTGATTTCGGAAGATAATTATGAAAGAGAATTTGTTGGATTAAACATAGACAGACTAACATATTATGGTCCTTTTAAAATAACTAACGAGTTTTTTATTTATGATTGGGATTATGGACCAGGACATCCTGTAAATACACAATTAACTGAATATTCGAGTGTAAAGACAGATTTGGAGAAAATATCATCTGTAATAAAAGTATATAATATTCCTGAATTTTATGAAAACTATATCTCCATAAATCATTCAGAAGAATATATTAAAGAAATATTGCCAAGATATCTCACTAAATTCACAGATGATGTTAATATAGAAATAAATGGTGATGCTCTTTCGGCAGGGATAGGTAAAAATATGTTTGGATTAGCTGATATTCATGTAACTTCTGATGAGAAATTAAATATTTCATTTTGGGAAAAGTATAATCCATCAGTTCATGGTGAATTGAAAGAAACTAAATTTACGATAAGTGATTGCATTGTCGAGATTGATAATAAAATAACACAATGTAATGTAGTTGAGGGAATAAGTGTGACAAAGAGTGATTTTTTAGTTCTTATAGCTAAATGATGATATTTAAAGAATCTACTGGCTACAACAATAAATATAAGCAATAGCGGTTTCGGTGGGTATTCGGGCGGTAGTGGTTCTAATCAGCCCCGCCAAATCTGCCGATTTGACTATTTAGATAAGGTGCAGTTTTGGCTACTTTATAACTTGATACGAAACCGCTTTTAAGTCCGCTACTGCTCATATGTGTGCCAAGAAGCAGTACATTGGCAATAAACAGTGCTGCATGCTTTAATTGAGATGGTGGAATCGACCCACCGGAGTCGTCTTGCAGGAGAGGGCTTCAAACCGCCTAGAGGTGCTATGGTAAAGAGTCATGGTATTGAGCGTCTAGGAAAAGTTTACTCCACGAGGGTATTCAGGTATGGATAAAGGAGATGAACGAAAGTGAACCGCTGACGAGG
>JBNKCO010000021.1:0-79123 GCA_050287785.1 Bacteroidales bacterium | reverse complement strand
CCTGCAAGGGTTTAGCTCAACATAAATTAAAACACAATTGAAGCTTTAATTTGCTTGCTTGTGGCTTCTAAAAAGGCTGTAAACATTTATTTGTTGCGGCTTTTTTTGTGTTCAACTGTGCCTTAATTCCTAATTTGTTAGGCGCTGTGTCATTTCCATCAATGGAACATAATAATCTGTCTTACTGCATCACGGTATTATACTCCTCAGAAGACAAATGGAATCAACCGATAACGCACACGATTCGCATAATCCCAATACCCCGGCAATTCTTCTTGTAAAGTTTTATCTTCCAGCACGGTCCTTATCACGGCAATAATCAGCGCTACTATCACTGAAATGATTGTCCAAACAGAGCCGAAAGCCAGTACCATGCCCGGTAGTGCCAGGATATTTCCAGCATAACCAGGATGTCTTACAATCCCATATGGGCCGCTGTCACATACCGTATGCTCTCGGTCAGTCTGAATACGCACCATGGTTGAGAAGAAGCTATTTTCTGCTAAAGCCCATCCGGCGAAGGTGTAACCAGATATAATTAAGATGAAACCCAAGATGTTTAGCCATATCGGGAATACTGGTGACCACCCAAAGTGATGATCCAGTCCTGCCACAATAACTAATAGGAAAGATAAACTTACTGCCATCAATGGAGCAAGCACTCTATCCCACGATTTTACATTCTGATCTTTTCCCAATTTGCTTCGTTCTGCCAGCAATCCTGAATGCCTTTTTTCTGCCCACATACGTGGACCTATACCCGCTATAACTATCAACGCTGAATAAAACCACCCCTGCCACCAACCTAGGTCCCATCCGCTTATCAAGAGAACCAGAGGTATCAGGAGATACGCTATTATAGATTTAATCCAATATTTGGGGTTTGCAGTTTTAACCCCATTTTGATTAACTGTCTTTGATACCATAATTATTCCTCCTTATTAAATTGTTTATTTTCATATAAAAAATTTCGGTGAAATAAATTGCATCCAAAGATTCTAATATGCTTAGTGCGAGAATTAAAGGCACTACACTATCAACCGACCAAAGGGAGCCTCATGTAGCAAAGCAAGTAAACCGATACGCTGTTTGTTAAATGCTTTAATATTCAAATTTACTAAATCACCTCGCATTATGTATATTTATTGTTGGGCAAAGTTAGAGTCATTGCCTATTCAACTGATTATATTTTTTAATTATTTGAGGCAATTTAAACTGAAGATCTCTATATCTTAATTCATCTATCTGTTTATCAATTTCATCAACGCCACTTAGAATTGTTTTAAGTTTACTTTTAAATTTGTTTTTATTTATTTTATATACATCATTATCTTTTTCTATATAATAAAGAGGTTCATCGAAACCCACTGGAGTACTCTGCCAACCATTTACCCCGTTTGTCATCATTGTTCTCTGTATACGAGACTCATACAAACTTATCTTCCCATTAACAATGACCTTTAATAGCATACTCGATCCTTTGTAATTTAGCCTTTTGAACTTGGATGATCCTCTTTTCAACTCAACGACCTCACTAGCTTTAATCTTTAAAGGCTTTTTATCATCTTTGTTTAACTTGTATTTTATCATAGAAGGATAAAAATCTTGGAGAGTCATATAGCATTTTATAGTCTCTTGACTAGTTTTTATTTCACCTCCAATATAAGTTTCTGTCCCTCTGTTTTGTCCATAAAACCGAGTAGATAGAATACTATTGAATACAATAAAAAGTATAATATATTTCATCCTTTTTTTAAGTGTTTAATTAGCTAAATATAAACTATAAAACCTGATCACTCAATTAGTTCTTATCAGGTATTATTTAAATCTATCACCTTAAATGCTCCTTGACCAATTCTTATAACCAAGAAAAATTTTAATCAACAATCCTAGAACTACTCTTTTAATAAAAGATATAATATTATCAGTACTGCATTTAGGAATGTTGGTTAAAGCTCATAGTTTTGTCCAACGGTTTTTATAAAAAATCGTAGAGCTTTTCAACGCTCCAATCCATCAAACTGAGACTAGTTATATTCTGTGTTTGTCGTTCAAATCCAGCATCTCCTAGCAACCGAGCTTGCAAGCTCACCGAACTGTACTTAGTGAGCTCATGACCAGAGAGAGTAACACAGGTAATGTTTTTTACATCTTGTTGGGCAAAGTTTTTTTATAGGAACATTATCAGTCCAAAAAATACACATAAGACATTGAAAACTATTATTGTCATCCCAATATATCTAGTATTCTTTGTGTAATTCCATACAAACTCACCTTGAGGTAATTTTTTCTTGTGCAGAAAGTAATTAAATCCTATGGCTAAACCAAATCCATATATCAGCAAACAAAGCAATCCAAAACCCCAAAAAGTATAAATACCAATAGTAGAAAATACAAATCCTGCAATTATAATAAGAATATTACCAGAAGTTGGTTTTCGTAATTCATTTAGTCTATCCTCTTTCCATTTTAATATGTCATTTTCCTCAATCTTAACATCTCGCTGTTTTAATAGAGCTTTTGCAACTTCAGGTTCATCAGAATCCCACTTATCTTGTTTTTTCAGAATATCAAGTAGTTCGTCATTCGAATAATCTATAAAAGGATGTTCTGTTAGATCTATCTGCCCTATATAAGATTTTAGAATCCCATTTGCTTTCTCGATATTACTTTCATCTATCAATAATATGTACTGCTCAACTCCAGTATTTGTTAATTGAGAGATAGAATTATTGTTTAATTTCTCAATTCTTGATCGAACATCGTTATTCTTAAGTATCTGAAGCGCTTCGCTTGCTTCATCAAGATTCCAAAATGTTTTAAAAGTTATCATAGACATCTAGTATTTCATTTCTGACTAACGCCAATTTTTATTGTCTTATCTAATATCACTTTATTTATAATGAGTACTTTCCGCCAAACCTATATTTTTTTGTTGCAGCAGGTAATTTTCAATGCTATGAACTTTATCAAGTCTATATTTAGAGAATGTATCACTGTCAAAGAAAATAATGCCTGAATCTCTACCAGCTATCAATTTGAATTTTTCAATAGAATCATCGAACTCTTCCACCTCTCCACAATAATAATATATGGATTCTCTATTTTGAAAATCAATTTGCATAATTTTAGGGTAAAACTCATTTTTAAACCATTCGATCATTTTTCTTTGTTGATGAAAAGTCTTACTTCATATATCTCCTTGCCAATGTATATTTTCCTTTTTTGCACTTATCGTTGTCGGATATTCTCTTTTGTTAAATCTTTATGTTTTCCTTCAATTTTTTTTATACCAACACCTCATGTATCTAATCTAGTTGTATTATAATCAGCAATATAATATGAATTTCCATCTAATAATTTTATATGTAGCGCTCCAGATGGTAGATATTCAAAATCAGCACGTGAATCATTCGAATAATCATCATATCCACCAATTGAATAGGAGTAATTCACTTTAAATATTTTCAATCCTAAGATATTTTCTAAAGCCCAATTACTATCTATACTTTTCTGAATCTATGTCATGAATCTTAATGTTTCTGTATTTGCAAAACTCTTCGAGGGAACTGAAAAACAAATCAAGAGCTTTCTCTTCTGAATTGTTAGATTGTAAAAGCATCGTGGAGTACCAATTTGAACTAAACTCAATTTTGTGTTTTTTAGAATACCAATCAAAGAAACCGCTATTCTCAGCTCCGAAAAATTGATCTGTTGAAATATCAAAACCGTTATTCATTAACGAAATCATATATCCGCTCATAAATGTTGAAAGCAAACTAATATGGTTCATACCCAAGAACATTCCTGGCTTTTTTCGTAGACATCCCAATAAAAAATTTACAACACTTTCTTTAACTTCCATGTCATCTATCTATCTTGTTGCTAATATGGTACACATTGGTTTGAATAAACACCTGTTTTAATGGCGATTATTTTTTGTTAGGCACTGCAAGTTTTTGATAATAAATGATTCATTATTGAAAACATCATTACAAATGTCATTATCTATTAATTACAATTGTTCTTTGTAATGCGCTTTTGTTTAATATGATTTGCATCAAATAAATACCATTGTCTAATGAGCTTACGTCAATATTTTTAGGATGATTTTCATCAAATCTAACGCAAAAGAAATCTATTAATTTTCCAGATGGATTATAAAAACGTACTATGGATGCGCTATGTTCTTTATAATTTAATTGGACATTTAAATTATTAGTCGCAGGAATTGGCCATACCTTTAATCCAATATCATGAGCTATATTATCAACTCCCGTAGAAAAAGGAGTTTTAAAATTTATTTGATCAGCATCAATTATCACATTGCCATCAGTAATTTTCCCATCTAGGCTATATGTTCGATTATTCCTAAACAAGGATGAATTTAAAACTATTTTCCCAGGATTACCTGATGTTATTATCGTTGTATCAAGATTAGGTCCATCTATTCGAATTATGGCCACATTGACATCTCCATCAGCATCATAAGTAGGATTTGGACTATACAAAATTTCAAGATTACCCTCAATATACTCAACAATTTCATCATGAATTGGTGATATGAAAATATACGGTACTGGAGAAATATTTTTTATTGAAAAAGAAATTATCTTAGACCAACTACCATTGTTGATGCCATCTAAATATCTAACTCTTGCATAATAATTAGTATGAGCATTCAATTCTAAATTAACATTATTCAAAGCTACAACTGTGTCAATATACAAGTTATTAAAACTAGCATCCATAGAAATCTCAAAATGAAATTGCATAAGAGTATTCTCAGTTTCCGTCCAACTAAACACAATCTCTTTATCTAAATCGGTTGAAAGGTCTATGGGGTTAGTGATAACAGGAGGGGCGATAAATTCAATATCCGGTGTTATTATCCCATATTGAACTCCATTTTTAATGCATCCTATTAGCTTTGTTACCGACCTATTGTAATACGTATTATATGATACAGAGTGATTTATTAATCCAACGCCACTTCCATACTCATTCTCATCGCTCCAAAAGCATCCTCCTACAAGGTCATCGAAGAAGTGATTATAGCTAAATGTGTCTGTAGTTACTTGATAGAGTTGTGTAGTAGAATTATGATATCTAGTATAGGTTGAGTATGTTTTATTAAAACCGCTTGGAACTATTCGAAAAAATGAATTACTACAATAAATTTCTTCTTCAAGAAATTTATATATATTCTTGTCAAGAAATGCATAATCCTTCTTAGCGTAAATAATTGTATCGTTGTATTTTGAGTAAACAATGCTGCTGTTTTCAGTTGTATTTTTCTTTTCAATAGTGCTAACAACGTAAAGAAAAGTATCGACTAAAGTTTCCTTTTCAAGAATTGTAATTTGCTTCTTAGTTTGATCCCCAGAAAAATGAGGTGAAGGCTGGTCTTCAATATCGTATTCAAAAACATCTCCTATTTGAAAATTAAAAACATCATTAAAATATGGTGTGATAAATCCCTCATTTCTGCCTTCTATCCCAATTAGTTTTATATGTTGATGATTATCATCAAACAATGGAAATTTTAAAATCCCATGATTTTTCGAGATAATTATTGTATCACCATTAGAAAGCTTTATGTTTTTAATTGAATCTAATGAATTAAAAACCAAACTATCTTTTGCAAATTTAATGGTAGCAGTAATATTATTTATGCTATCAAAAATCCATGAATTTTTAAATGGATTAATAAAAAACTGAACTTGTTCATTCTTTAATGAGTAAGAGCCATCATGCTTAAATTCTATCTCCGCCAATAAAAATGAATGTTTGAAAACATAATAATTTCCAAACATTTTATATCTACCTCCGATCTGAAGTGTTTTATTTAAATGTAAAACTGAATCAACACCATATCTATAAGTGACTGAGTCAACCCAGATACTACTATTGATACTATCTCCTTTTATTGAATAATTTAGAGTTTCTTCCTTATTAATTGGATTCCAATTTTGTGAGAAACAATTAATGCTAAAAAAAGCAGCCACTATCAATAGAATAATAATTTTTTTCATGCTATTTTTTTTAAATTTATCACTATTAAGCCACGTGTAATCTGGGTATCTTTGCCAAATGTTTGTTTAACATACCCACCGAAGGTAAACCCTTGTGAATTATACATATTGTTGTGCAGAGTATTTTTTATAGTTAATCATTGCTCTTCTTGGTCAACAAGTAAATCATTACACTAACTATCAATGCTACAATTATCCCCCAATCATGGAATTTTACAAGTCTCAAAGGAAATGTATTTATCAAATGAGGGAAATCTTGATTATCGAGCGATTTAACCATTCTTGCTAAAAGCAATATTCGAATCAGTCCACCGATAATAAAGCCAATTGTAATATATGTCAGATTTACTAAATAACCTTTAAACGAAATGTCATTTCTTTTTGCTTTAGATAATAGCAAGATGGTCAGAAAGCTAAAAATTGGCAGCAATCCGAAAGAGATTGACGACAAAAGATGAACTCTAAATTGCTCACTCATTTTTGTAGCAACAATCTGAGAATTACTTGTAAGAATCATTAAGTAATCGGTCAATCCATTAATAATGGGCCGTGAAATTATCCAACCAATTATAAAAAGTACAATTGCTAAAATAGATGTTGTCAGTACAAGTTTTTTAATTGTCATATTATCATTCAATATATCCCAAATCAATAATTTAAGCATCAGGTGTCATATAAACTTTAATCGCTTGTTCTGTTATTATATTCATTTCTACAGTAAATCGAGGCCCCGATTTGTATTCACCTTTTGGATGAAAGTTAATTTTTAAAAATTCAGGAGTACTTGTTGATGTCTCATATCCAACAATCTCAAAGTTCGTTTTGTCTTTTCTAACAAATCGCATATTATTCAAGTTAGATGGGAAGTCTCCTTGGTATAAGGAATCCATTTTAATATTTTCAATTGAAATCAAGATTGCTTTTATTGCGTTCTTAGTAATATTTTTTGTCCAAGGAAAATGTAGTTCAGGTTCTGGTTTTTCCTTTCTAATCAACTTGCCTTTCCCATAATATAAATCGAGAATATTTAGTCCCGTCGTATCCCAATATTTCCATTGTCCAGTTGGTAATCCGTTATCAATATGCACCAATCCCTTAAATTTTCCATTATCATGATAGAATTTACATTCTCCTGTAAATTTTTCTTTTGTATGTATTTCACAATCACCTTCGTAATAAATTCCATTTTTTTCAATCACATATTCTGCGAGAACTAATTCATCACTGTCTTTTTCACGTTCCTGTCCACATGAGATTGAATTCAAAATTAATCCGATAAATAATATTTGAATCAATCCGTATTTTAAAGTCATTTTCATAGTTTGTAGGGTCTTCTTAATATTTTGCACAACGTTTTATGTTATGGTGTCGTGCGGGATTACGATGCGATTTCTTATCAGTTTACACCGACATTTTTTACGAACCACAAACGCTTGCGAACTGCTGAAGTCCGTATGCACTATACCATGTGATATGTAAAGTTGCTTATATTAATATTCAAATGGCATAGTCATTCTTACTACTACTGGCTTACCATCCTTTTTTGCAGGTATCCATTCAGGCGATTCTAGCAACAATCTAATAATTTCTATATTAAACTCATTAGAAAAACCTTCTATCAACTTGATATTCTCTATTTTTCCATCAACGCTAATATCAAACTGAATTATATTATTGTAATTATATGGATCAAAACTTCTGTATGGCGGATAAAAAAAATTTTCAGAGATATAGGTTGTGAAATCATTAAAACGTTTAGTCGATAATCTAGGCAATGAATCAACTTGGTCAATAGTAAAAATTTCCGAATATGTTTCTTTAAAGCTTAGTTTCTCAAGTACCTCGGAATAATCAACTTCCTTAACAACATTGCCAGAATTATCATATTGCAACCATTTTCCAATAGGAAAATTTTTCCGATAATAACCTTTATACATTAAAGCATTATTATTATAGAATCGGAATTGCCCATCCTTATTTTCAGGAAATATTGAACTATAGTATCCTTTTAGTAATAAATCTTTTTGGTTGTTGAAATATAGCACTTCATAGCTATTCTCATTTTTCTTAATTATATTACGATATAATCTTGATCGATAATCAAAAGTCGAATCGCAAGGACAGTTTATTCTTGATGGCGTGTAAGTCTTATTTAATTTTCTAATTTTTCCCTTACTTAATGTTTTTCTCCAATTTCGATATGCTCCTATTTGCTCGCTTAATAAATATTGAGAGATATCTAATTTACCAAGTTTTTTGTTCCAATTATTATATATTGAAAGATTTGTATCTACTGATAATGATTTATTTAACTTTATAAGTTCAGGAAAAATTTTAATCGGTTTGTTTTGTGTGTCCATATAAATTAAAAGATCTTTATTAACTATTAATTTACCTTGGACATAGCTATATAGATATTCCGGCTCATAAAAGTCGCAATAATATGTTAAAACATCTAAAATCTCCTCGTCACGATAATCGATTATGGCATCCCATTTCAGTATTCCAATATCATCATTATTTAGATTGTAAGCAAAGTCATCAAAGAATCCTCCCAGAATATGCCTTGCAATTGAATCTCTAGTATAAAAAATAAATTGTTTATAATCTTTAAAAAATATTACTGAATCAGTATTGTCTTGAGTCATAACATTTGCTATCCCTATAAACAGCAATGCAATAGTTAGGATTCTTTTCATTATTTATTGTTTATAATTAATATGTCATTTTTTTCTGAATTTGGGGCGATTGCATTAATAATGCAAGGGTTCTAATATGGGGCGTTGGGCATTTCAAAGCACCTATCCTACCTCTATAGTTTTTATTAATTGTTTTTACTCCTAAATTTTTCCTCATTCGCCCATTGACCTATATTTATTGTTGGCAGGCGTTATCTTAAAGTACAAAAATTATCGGGAAGCTAAACTGTAAACTGGTTTTTTCTCCTTTATAAATTGGAGCTATCCATTTATCATAAGAAGTAATAACTCGAATTGCTTCATTATCCAAGTCTTTATGAACAGGTTGAACTACTTTAAGTTTTGCAATTTCTCCATTCTTGTCGATGTAAAATTCAACAACAACCTTTCCTTGTATGTTTTTAGAAGCACAATATGGTGGGTATTTTAAGCTTCTTGACACCTTTTTTCGTAAACGGTTAACATGTTTATTAATCTCGTCAGAATTATCAAGACCATCAATTTCGACCACATAATTAAACTTTTCATCTCCATTGGTGTCAAATTCTCTAGTTAAACCAACTGCTTTTCCATTATCAAAAGTCGTCGTTTGCCGAATATTACCATTTTTAAAATACCAAATAAAATCTCCATGTTGAACTTTAGGTTCTAGAGATTCATAAATTCCAGTCATTTGTACTTCACCTGATTTCCAATAATCAGTCACATTAATCAAACCACTTTCATTAGTGCTGGTTCGATAATAATCGAATTTCTCTTTTGTAACTTGTTCCCACTTAGAATTAAAATACACAGTATCAGTCTTCTGTTGTCCAAATACAAAATTTGATGACAACATAAATAAAAAGAACAATTGTATAATCTTCATTTTTATAGGTTAATTGTTATTATCAATAAAATTATTTCAAATTATCATATTGCTTTAAAAAGCTTACTTCTCGTCTCAATAAATCATCACCCCAGGTAATTAGTTGTCAGGCTACCATTTCCTTAAATTCTTACCGTAATTCATTGAAAAAATCCTTTTGTTAGTGTTTAAAACATAAATCCAATTTTAAAATGTATGGGCAGACTTAACATTAACATTTCTTTTGGAATATTGTCATACAAAAAGCTTGTATCATAGGGCTTATCATTAATATTTTCTCTATCAGTATGTATAATATTACGATATGCTATTCCTATTCCAGTACTTGCCTCAAAAAAAATAGGGTCTGTAATCAATTTTATTCCAATTTTTGCATTTACTCCATATTTGGTTTTTGAATTAGTAAAGTAATCAGTGTACCCAAAATCATTTCCATCTTCTGATAGCTCAAATGAATAATCATAGTTAGGGTCTGAAACAATAAATTGATTCTGAACTTTTGATGTATTCTCTAAATAAAATAATTCACTAGAAAGATAAAACCTGTAAAAGTCATTTCCTTTAATATATCTCTTAAACTCAACTCTTAATTTAGTTCCTTTATTAGAGTAGTCATCTTTATCCTCATCGGAATTTATTATGTAATGGAAAAGCGCCTTGTTTATTATATAGCCATATTCTATTTGCAGCTCATATTTGTTATTAAATAATCTTTGGTATCCTAATTTTAAAGAGGGATTAATTGGGTTTAATACATCAAAGGGTGAAAACACAACTGAGTTTTTTTTAACTAATATCGACAATCTGTTGGTGTCTTGACCAAATGAGTTAACTGTTACCAATGAAATCAAAACGTAGGTAATTATTCTCAGATATCCCATATCATTGTCAATTTAGATTATTATAAAAAAAGGTAATGTTATATTCTTATACTTATGCATGAATTTCTAACCTAAATTAATGCCAACTTGTTTATTTCTGTAATGAAGGTACTGATTATATATATAGTGTCTTAAACTGTACTTTTGTATAAAGCTTTTGATTCCAGAATTTTATCTATCAGACTCTTAATCGATGAAAGACTATAATTAGAAACATGAATGTAAATTTTGGTTGTCCTACTCGAACTATGGCCCAATAAAACCTGTATATATCTTAAATCTACCCCAGCTTCCAATAAATGTGTTACATAAGATTGTCGCAGAGTATGGGCTGTCACCCTCTTTGTAATCCCTGCTCCCACCGCAGCTTTCTTAACTATTCTCCCAACACTTTCTGCACTAAAAGCTCCTCCTAATAGCCCCTCAAACAAATACTCTTTAAGCCTGTGTGACTTATAATAGCTTCGTAAAAAATCTAATATCTTTTCCAATAGGGTAAGGTTTCTATCTTTAAACCTGCTAAAATTTAGTTTATTATAAGGTATATGCCCCATACTTTTGCTCCATATCCTACCAGGTACAGCTTTCACTTTCTTATCTAATTCTTTATCATAGTTAAAAACAAGTTTAATCCTCTTTTCATTTCTATGTAATACAGTCTTTGCAAATATCTTATTCATGAAAACGATTGTTTAATAATCAAACATCCGGCTATATTATAGCTAACCGGAAATATAAATGAAAATAATCTATCGTAAAAAAAATAATTAAGAATATGCTATTTTCCCAAAAGAATCTTTGGATAAGAAAAAACTAAAAAACTCGAACCTAAAAAAATAACTTTAATTAAAAATTTAAAAATCAATTAATTACCAATCGAAAAATATCTGCAATCTATCCTCTTAATTGCAGCTCCGCCCCGTCACTCACATAACATATAACGTAGTAACAAGGGAAAAATAAATTTCAATAACATTCAAGCCGCAAGATAATATTCTTTTTTTCAATACCCAATTCAAAATATTCTCTATTCTTAAAATTACTCCTAAATAATCATCGATAATCCAAGTTAAAACCACACCTGTATAAGCTATTAATATTCTTATTACCTTGTCCCCTAACCTGATTTTTGTTATCTTAAACATAATATAAATTACCCTATTTTGCAGAATGGAACAAATATTGGATAATTTGGGAATAGCGGGTTCTTTTGCCTTTGCTATTTCAGGAGCACTAACTGCAATGAATAAAAAATTCGACCCATTTGGAATTTTAATCATTGCCTTTGCTACTGCTGTTGGTGGTGGAACCTTACGCGATGTTTTGGTAAGTACAAACTCAGCTTTTTGGCTAAATCAGCCTCAATATGGCTATATTATTTTAGGAGGAACCGCTTTCGCAATCTTCTTCCGCAAAAAACTTTCATACCTCAGAAAGACATTAATGTTGTTCGACACGCTTGGCCTGGCTCTATTTACCGTTATTGGGGTCGAAGTTGGACTTCAACATCACCTTAATGGAATGAGTTGCGTTGCACTTGGAACAATAACCGGAGCATTTGGTGGAGTTCTTCGCGACATCCTGGTAAGAGATGTACCTGTTATTTTTAGAAAAGAGATATATGCTACTATAAGTATTCTTGGAGCCGTATTATACCTCATTCTCAATCATTACATTGAGAATAAGGCCATCATAAAACTTTTACCCATTATCTTAATAATTACACTTCGACTGCTGGCGGTATATTTTAAAATCTCTTTCCCCTTAATTTATATAAATGAGGACGAGAATAATGACGAAGAAAAGCACATTATTTTTTAATCCTATGTTCTAATTTGTGTCTGTCCATAAATAATAGCCTCACCTAATATTTGTCATTTCTGAGAACTTAGGCTTGTAGTAACTTCGGTGTACTATGCTTTCTAAATAATGTAATTTATGGCACAAATAAAGAAAACTATGCAAAACAAGGTTTTTAAATATGGTGAAGAAAAACTATCTATTGGTTTAGCGCTTGATATAGCAAGAGGAATAATAAAAGGAACCTTAACCAATAAAACAATAAAAACCATACAACAAAGCAGAGACTATGTAGAGAAAATAGTTAAAAAGAAAGAAACTGTTTACGGTATTAATACTGGCTTTGGACCTCTGTGCACAACTCTTATTGGTGAAGAAGATACAAGAAAACTACAGTATAACCTATTAATTAGTCATAGTGTTGGTGTTGGAAAAAATATCGATTCGGAAATTGCAAAACTCATGCTAATTTTCAAAGTTCAATCATTAGCTCAGGGGTTTTCAGGTGTTTCTGTTCAAACAGTTGAGCGTATACTTTGGCATATCGAAGAAGATATTATACCCTGTGTTCCAGAGCAAGGCTCAGTGGGTGCATCAGGAGACCTTGCACCTTTAGCTCATTTGTTTTTACCCTTAATTGGCCACGGGAGTGTCAATTATCAAGGTGAAACCTTACCAACAAAAAAGCTTTTTGAAATATTAGGTATTGAACCTATATTCCTTGGTCCAAAAGAAGGACTTGGATTAATTAATGGCACCCAATTTATGAGTGCTCACGGTGCAAAGGTTGTTGAGAAATTGTCAAACTGCCTCGACTCTGCAGATATTGTTGCCGCCATGAACCATGAGGCAATGCTTGGCTCTGTAAAGAGTTTCGATGAAAAATTGCATAAACTTCGGCCTTATTCGGGTAGCATATATGTTGCCGAACGCATGCGAATTTTACTAGAGAATTCCCAAATAGTAGAATCACATAAAAACTGCACCCGTGTTCAGGATCCTTACTCAATGCGCTGTATTCCACAAGTGCATGGTGCTTCTAGAAATGCCTTTCTACACTTAAAAGATACTCTGCATATTGAAATTAATTCCGTTACAGATAATCCAATTGTATTTAGTGAAGATAAAACAATAAGTGGAGGACACTTCCACGGTCAGCCTATTGCTTTGCCATTAGATTATGCAGCAATTGCAGCTGCAGAAATGGGAAACATTTCCGATAGAAGAATTTACTATTCACTAACAGAATCAGTTGAAGGATTACCAAAGCTTCTAATGTCAAAAACAGGTTTGAATTCCGGTTTTATGATTCCTCAGTATACCACAGCGGCATTGGTCTCTGAAAATAAATCCTTATGCTTTCCGGCAAGTGCCGACAGTATACCAACCTCGCTCGGACAAGAAGATCATGTAAGTATGGGATCTATAAGTTCCAGAAAAGCTTTGCAGATTGTTGAAAATCTCGAAAAAATTATTGGCATTGAATTACTTACTGCATCTCAGGGTTTTGAATTTAGAAAACCTTTAAAATCGGGGATATTAATCGATAAGGTACATGAATATCTGCGCACAAAAATTGAATTTGCGGAGAACGACAAAATCTTTTCTGAAGATATAAATAAAGCTATTGAAATGATTCGAAATAAAGAATTAACCTATATCATTGATATGGTAGCCGAAGAACAAAACATTAACTTTAAAAACAGTCATCACGAGGTTTTTGGAATCTATTAAAATCTGAAACAATAGTTGAAGCCTAACAATGTATTTGATGAATAGGAACAGAAATCGACTTTTACATTTGTTTCATATTTCTTTTTACTTGTATCTTAGTTATTTAAGTTAATAATTATAACAAACAAAATTAAAGTATTGATGGAAAATTAAATCGTTGAACTCAAAACTTTAAACTCAAATCTTTCCAACCTATGATTCAGAAAAAACTTGTTGGTCCATTTAAACAATTGCTTACCATGAAGAATATCCCTATAAAGGGTTCTGTAAGCGATGACGACCTTGAAATAATAGAAAATGCCGGAATTTTAATAAAGAGTGATTATATTGAAGAAGTCGGTAAGTTTGAGGATCTGGTTAATAAAGCAGAAAATGAAGATTACCAAATTGAAGAATTGTCTATTGACCTTATAGCAATACCTGGCTTTATTGATCCGCACACTCACATTTGTTGGGCAGGAAGCAGGGCCCGCGATTATTCACTCCGTTTGTCCGGCAAATCATATATCGAAATTGCCAAAGCTGGCGGCGGAATTTGGGATACTGTAACCAAAACACGTAATGCTTTCATAAACGATCTTACAAAAATTACGGTTAAACATGCCGAAAGAATGATTCTTGACGGAATTACCACAATTGAGGTGAAAAGCGGTTATGGACTCACTGTCGAAGATGAAATTAAAATGCTGCAAGCCATTAAAAATGCTGATCGTAGGGTTGTAGCCGACTTAATTCCTACTTGTCTGGCAGCACATATTTGCCCCAAAGATTTCGATGGCACTCCCAAAGAATACCTTAACAAAATAGCTGATGAATTGCTTAGCAAAGTTATAAATAAGGGGCTTGCCAATAGAGTTGATATTTTTATTGAAGAATCTGCCTTTAATTCCAAAGATGCACTAGAGTATTTGCTTAAAGCTCAACATATGGGTTTTGAAATTGCTGTACATGCCGATCAATTTACTACTGGTGGAAGTAAGGTTGCAATTGAAGCCGATGCTGTTAGTGCCGACCATTTGGAAGCTTCAACAGATGAAGAAATAAAAATGCTTGCTGAAAGTTATACAATTCCTGTAGCGCTACCAGGTGCTTCCCTCGGACTAGGAGAACCTTTTACTCCTGCACGAAAACTATTAGATGCCGGAGCAAGTTTGGCTATTGGCTCCGATTGGAATCCCGGTTCTGCACCCATGGGCGATTTGCTTGTTCAGGCTGCTATTCTGGGAGTATTTGAAAAGCTCACTTGCGCCGAAACTTTAGCAGGAATAACTGTTAGGGCAGCAGCAGCACTAAACCTCAAAGACCGTGGTATAATTGCCAATGGATATCAGGCAGATATTATTGCTTTCAACTTTAACGACTATAGAGAAATTTTGTATAACCAGGGAAAAATAAAACCCTTAAAAGTCTGGAAAAAAGGAATTAAAGTGAAATAAAAAGGCTAAAAGCACTTGGCGATAGTACTATGATATCTAAATAATGCCTAAAAAAAATATAAACCATTAGCTCCGAAGGGGGTGAATAGAATACAAAGAATAACTACGAATAAACCATATAAAAATGAAACAACTTATCGAATGTGTTCCAAATTTCAGTGAAGGGAACGACATGAACATCATTAAACAAATAACCAATGAAATTGAAGCAATTGATGGTGTTCGCCTAATTGATGTAGATCCGGGGAAAGCTACTAACAGAACAGTTGTCACTATTGTTGGTACACCCGATGAAGTTATTGAAGCTGCATTTCAAGCGGTTAAGAAAGCCTCAGAGCTTATCGACATGAAGAAACACAAAGGTGCCCACCCTCGCTTTGGCGCTACCGATGTTTGTCCTTTGGTTCCGGTTGCAAATATTACAATGGAAGAAACTGTTGAATATGCTAGAAAACTTGCCGAACGTATTGGAAAAGAACTGAATATTCCTATCTATTGTTATGAGTTTGCAGCATTCGAAGAAAAAAGACAAAACCTTGCAAATTGTCGCTCTGGTGAATATGAAGGATTAGGCGATAAACTTTCAAACCCTGACTGGAAGCCAGATTTTGGACCCGCCGAATTTAACCAGCATGTTTCCAGAACAGGAGCTACAGCAGTTGGTGCCAGGAACTTCCTTGTTGCCTATAATATAAACCTGAATACAACTTCTACTCGAAGAGCAAATGCCATTGCTTTTGATATTCGGGAAAAAGGTCGTGTAAAAAGAGAAGGTGGAAGCATTACTGGAACAATTGTAAAAGATAAAAATGGCAATCCGGTAAATGAGCCTGGCATGCTTAAGTGTGTGAAAGGTATTGGCTGGTATATTGAAGAATATGGTATAGCTCAGCTTTCTTTCAACCTTACAGACATCACTGTTACGTCTGTACACGAAGTGTTTGACGCTGCTGTAGCTCGTGCTGGTGTTAGAGGAATACGTGTTACTGGTTCCGAACTTGTGGGTGTAATTCCACTTAAAGCAATGTTAGATGCTGGTAAACATTACCTTAAAAAACAAGAACGTTCTCTGGGAATATCCGATGCTGAAATAATAAAGATTGCAGTAAAATCTTTAGGCCTTGATGAATTGGGCCCTTTCGATCCCAAGAAAAAAATTATTGAATATATTCTTGAGGAAGATGATAAAAAACTTATTGATATGAATCTTCAGGAATTCTCCGAGGAAACTGCTTCTGAATCTCCTGCTCCGGGCGGAGGATCAATTTCAGCTTATATGGGAGCAATGGGTGTTGCTCTAGGCACAATGGTTGCTAACTTATCATCGCATAAACGTGGCTGGGACAAGCGTTGGGAAGAATTCTCCAACTGGGCTGTAAAAGGAAAAGAATATCACGATCAGCTAATTAAACTGGTCGATGAAGATACCAATGCCTTTAACGCTATCATGAATGCCTTTGGACTTCCTAAAAATACTGATAGCGAAAAAGCAGCTAGAACAAAAGCTATAAATGAAGCAACACGCTACGCCATTGAGGTTCCTTTCAAAGTAATGAAACTTTGTTACGAGTCAATGCAAGTAATGAAAGCGATGGCAGAAATCGGCAACCCAAATTCTGTTTCGGATGCTGGTGTTGGAGCTTTAGCCGCCCGCTCTGGAGTTATGGGAGCTTTCTTAAATGTAAAAATCAACACATCAGGTTACTCCGATAAAGTTTTTGTAGAAAAAATTCTTAAGGAAGGAAAAGATATTGAGGATAAAACTCTTGCACTGGAAGCTGAGATATTGAAAATTGTTGAAGGTAAGATTTAGATAACTAATTCGCCATTGCCTCTAAAAAAACGAAGCAATCTGTTAATTTTGAGCAGATTGCTTCGTTATTGACTTTGGTCATAAGCTTGTCTTAATTGGTTCGCTATTCTCGCAATGACCTTAACAGGCTCAATTATTGCAAAAGATGATCCTTTCTCTTAGCTTATCGAAAGTCTTGATCTCTGAGCTAGTCGAAGAGCCAAGATTGCAACAAGAACATTATTCCTCCTTCGGAACAGTCAGCTGAGCATGCATTTTAAAAAACTCATTCTTTATTGAATCCATCTCCTGCATCATTTTCATCATCACTTCATCCTGCTCTATAAATTGCTTTTCAAAGAAATTTTTATGAAAAAAGCCGGGTGTAAAAGTTGTATCCATTTCCAAAAAATCATTTGATGCAATGCCTGGCCAATGGGTATTAAAAAATAGTTCGAAATTTTCAGGTATGCTGTCCATTATAATAGTATCCCCTTCAACTGAAGAGTAGTAAGAAGTATAAGTCGAATCAAACTCTATCAGATTTCCTTTGTCATCATACTTTCTATGTACTTCAGAATTCGTAATTGGATGATTTTTTCCTTGCTTTTGCTTTGCTTTATCTAAGTTTTGTGAATTACATGAAGATAGGCTCGCAAATACAAGACAAATAATTAAAAAATTTGTTTTCATGATTTCACGTTTTAAAAATTAAAATAATTGTTCGTTATTATATTAGTAAATACAATAATTTTAATGAGTAAGCCTATATAATAAGCTTACCCATAACTATTTAATTATTCAGTCCTTTTCCTAATACTATTTTAAGTATTTTATTTCCTGGGACAAGAAAATGTCTGACTAAATAAAAGTTATCACCTGGCAACCACACATCTAAGGATCTCATTACCTCATAATTATGCTGTCTATAGATATTCCAATCCATATTATGTAAATGCAAAGGCCTTTTTGCTTCTTTTACTTCTGAAACAATAAGGGTAAGATAATGTCCATTTAAAAATAACCTGTAGTTATCATTAGATAAATTTAGATAGCTTAAACTTATCTCTAAATAATGCTTATCGGAGTTATAATCTACCATATTAATATCAAAATCGTTTTTTTTAATAATAAATGGTACTTTCTGGCCCATGTTTGGGTATTCAATTAAGTTTATTGCTGCTTTCATTTTTTATGAAATTTATAAAATATTAAAAATTACTATGGTCGATATATCATAGCGAATAATAGAAATGAATTTAAAGAAATCTACAGCAATGGCGGGGGTAAATCAATACGAAGAAACAATAATAGCCTTTTGAATATACTAGATCTATCTATCTCCCAGAAAGAAGATAAATGCTCTTTAACCAATTTTAAATTACTTTTAAAGTTGATATTTCCATCCAGAAATGGAATGATGGTATCTTCTATTTCTGGATAACTTCCTACCTGATCTCTATCATCGTCAAAAAAGAAGTCAGAATTAAAATCCGTTTTCTTAATTTGCTGAAGACCTCTGACAGGCCAATGACTTTGAGTCACAAGACCAGAAAGAACAACAAATAATATGAATAAAAACCGTTTCATCTTTGATTAAAATCTATAGCTAATTTATAGCAGGATGCAGGGCAGGTCAAGTTAAAATACTGAAAGAAGTGTTAAACTCTGTTAATGCCATATTTCAGGGTAGACAAGTCTATTAAGATACAGAAGACTATCAATCTTACTATCACATAGCCCTATTGTTTGTTATTCATAGGCAGGCAATACCTAACTTTAAGAACAATTTCAAAAATTACAGAATAACTCTGATGGATGTTTTTTCTGATTGCTGGTAACTTTAAAGCTATGCTCCCGTATATTTGATTACTAATAAAAACCACTTAATAATGAAACTAGTCAGACCACTATTAGCTATTTGGGTATTATTCCTCTTTATATCATCATTTTCATCGTGTTCAAGTGCAGAGAAAGCCGCTAACGAACGTAGAAACTTCATGATGCCCAAAACCTCTGAATTAAAACGAAATGGCAAATACCAGCCAGCAAAAGCAAAAAAAACTTATAAACCCAAGAAGGTTAAAAAGAAATAATCCTTAAAAAATTGTTGAATAATGAATTAATATTCAACATTAGCAACTTGAAATTCTTATAAACTACTTTCCATTAAACACGACTTCCAGTTGTTGATCAACAGCAATTGCTTCGCCATTTAATTGTGCGGGAATCCACATTGGCGACTGCTTTACAAGTCTGATAATCTCTTTGTTTAATTCTCTGGAAGAGGTTCCATTTATGAGTTTTACATTATCTACATTTCCATCTGTATCCACTCTAAAGCCTACAATAATAGAATGGGCAAGCACAGAGTCTGGTAATATTACTTTAAGGCTATCTTCAAGGTACTTATTGAATTTATCTATTCCTCCACCCTGAAACATTGGCATTACCTCTGCAATATAATATGAATCTACTTCTGCTTCTTTATCTTTATTTTTTAATGCAAACTTCTTTTTGGGGTTTCTTTTTTCATCTACCAAAACTTCTACTTTCTCTAAATCAACAGCCTTTGTCACTTTCCTTGAGGATTGTGAAGCCGATTCTGCACTTATAAGCTCAGTCTTTTCTTTTTCAACTACCGTTTTCTCCAAACTTACTTCTTCCTCAATTTCTTCGGCAAATGCAATTTCTTCTGCCAGATCTATTTCCATTTCATCATCCTCAATAATGAGAATATCGTCTACAATAGCATCTGGCTCTTGTTCTACCTGCTTAGTTTTAATTGGCTTTTCTTTCTTTACTGTAATTGTTTTTGTTTCATTCAATGCTTCCTCAAAAGAAAGTTTATCAATTGGTAACGAATCTTTGGGTACTTCTCCAATTGTAGCTACATCTTGTCCGGAATGAAAACCTCCTTCCTTATCAATTACATTTTTTATCTGAAAAATAAAATAGATTCCAAGCAACAAAGCAATTGAAGCTGCAACAGAAGAAACACCAACAAATAGTTTTCGTTTTCCTACTCTAGGATCAAACTTTTGTCGCCAAGGCGAATGGTCCAGGCGTTTTAAATTTAAAGAAAAGTGCTCTCCTGAAGTAAAAAATGCGGCTCCCTCCAAGGCATCTGAACATATTTCGCAATTTCTGGTATGTCGAAGTAGCTTCTTTTTCTCCGAATCATTCAATGCACCATCGATATATAGCTCAATGGCTTCACGGGTCAAGCAACCTCCTGGTCCAACTAAAATCCTATTTTCTTTCTTGTTGTTCATAATGTTTTTCAAGCATTGCCTTCAGATTTCTTTTTCCATTTTGAATATAGCTCTTCACATGTTTTAACTCAAATCCTGTATTATCGGCAATATCCTTATAGCTTTTGCCTTTCAAATACATTAATTCAATACAAAGTTTTTGCTCTTCTTTTAATTCAGATAGACATTTTACTATTAATGCATGATTATCATCTTCCTTATTATCCAGATGCAAGAAGTCTTCATTTTCCACAGAAAGTTGAACAAAATTTTCAATTTTTTCCATACGATCAATTGGTTTTTGCTTCCTAAGCTGCATCAGACAATGGTTTTTTGTTGTTATGTATAACCACGATTTAAAATGCTCAATCTTATGTTTTATTATTTTTTCAGGAATCGATTCAAATATTTCCATGGCTGCATCCTGAGCAGCCTCTTCTTCTTTTAGGTATTTCATGCAACTTGCAAAAACCAGGTGAATATACCGGTCGAACAAAATTGCTATTTGATATTGATTTAAATCCTTCTGGTATTGATTAATTAATTCCTCATCCTTCAGGTTATCAAAGGTGTTTTTCTTGCCAGGGTGATATGTCTGAGATTTTAGAAACAATATACCAGGAATTATACCTAGAAACAAATCACATATCGTGCCAAAAAGAGGACCCATATTTTTAATATCTCAGACATCTAAATATAACCTGTTTAAATCAACAAAAAAAACAGTAGAGACAATTTCTATCATCAACAGAAGCAATAATAAGAAAAACGCCACTCACATTAAAACTTCACTACCAACCACTTACACCTATTGTAAAGAAAAATAATGACCTGATTTTATGGAATTTCAACGAATGCTGCATCTCAAGATTAAACACAATCATATTCACTTAAATTACACAGTTATGAAATCGAAGAAAACCGAAAAATCAAACCTTGAGAAGAAAACAACACTCTTCTTCCAAATGGGAATTGTTATTGTTATGGCAGGTATGCTTGTAGCTTTCGAGTCAGGCACTAGCTCCTTGGAAAATACATTTGCAATAATAGATTCAGGCCTAACTGAGGAAATAGATATAACTCAAATAACCAGGCCCGAAATTGAAAAACCAAAACCTCCTGTTGTTCCTGTAGAGATTATTATAATTGATGATCCTACAATTGATATTGATGAACCAGATAATATATGGAGTATTGAGGATGATCCTACAATAGGATTGATACCAATAGAATTTGATGAAGAAGAAGTAAAAGATGATATTCCTTTTATCAAAGTTGAAAAGATGCCTAGTTATATGGGAGGTGATGAAACCAAATTCCAGAAACACTTACAGCAACTTGTTATCTACCCCACACAAGCAATTGAACTAGGTATTGGAGGCCGGGTTTTAGTTAATTTTGTTATAGACAAAAACGGCAACTTAACACAGCCAACAATTTATCGTAGCCCGGATATATTGCTAAGCAATGCAGTTTTATCAGCAATTGAGAAAACAAAGAAATGGAAACCTGGCGAACAGAGAAATATTAAAGTTCCTGTTCAATTTACAATACCCATAAACTTCCAATTGCAATAAATAAATAATTAGTTACTGAAAGTACTTTAGAATAACTTTTCAATAAGAAGAAATCATGAAGACACAATTTAATAGAAGTGAAGTATTAAGAAAAGGTTGGGTGTTTACAGTACTATTGCTAGGCTACTTAACAGCCAGCACCCAACCTTCTGTTCTAAATAAACCAGAGAACAACAAGGACAACTGCGAATCGCCATATTTTTTAGTATTAGCCGAGCAGGGTGAAACAGAACAACTACCACTGAAATCTACGGATGTGGATGTAAACATTTCCGGTGTAATTGCCGATGTTAATGTTAAACAAACATATTCGAATACCGGAATAAAACCAATCGAAGCAATTTATGTTTTTCCTGCATCAACTCGGGCTGCTGTATATAAAATGGTAATGAAGGTTAACGATCGTGAAATAATAGCCATTGTAGAAGAAAAACAACAAGCCAGAACCTTGTATGAAGAAGCAAAAAAACAAGGCAAAACAGCTTCTTTACTCGAAGAACATCGTCCAAATGTTTTCCAGATGAATGTAGCCAATATTATGCCTGGTGCTACAATTGAAGTATCAATGTCATACACTGAACTTTTGATACCCACCGACAAAGTGTATGAATTTATGTACCCAACTGTTGTTGGGCCAAGATATGTTAGCAAGAATGAAACAGAATCGGGCTCAGCTGAGAACTGGACTGCAAATCCTTATACTGAAGAAGGGGTAAAACCAAAAAGCACCTTAGATATTAAGGTGAATATTGAGGCAGGAATGCCAATAAAAGAAATTAGATGCGAGACGCATAAAAACAAAATTAGCTATGAAGCTAAATCGAAAGCAAACATTACCCTGAATGAAAAAGATGGTGGAAACCGAGACTTTATTGTCCAATATCGATTAGCAGGTAACAGTATTGAATCAGGAGTTCTGCTATATGAAGATCCTAACGGCGAAAACTATTTTCTTGCAATGATGCAGCCTCCTCAAAGGTGTACAGACCAACAAATAGCACCCAGGGAATATGTATTTATTATCGATGTTTCCGGTTCTATGTCAGGTTTCCCTCTTGATATCTCAAAGGAAATTATGAAAAAGCTGCTTGGAAATTTAAAATCAACCGACAAATTTAACATTGTCTTATTTGCAGGTGGCTCCAATGTATACTCAGAAAAATCGCTTCCAGCAACAAAACAAAACGTATCAAAAGCTATAGATTTCATGGACAATTTAAGAGGCGGCGGCGGAACTGAACTGCTTTCTGCTCTTAAAACTGCAATGGAATTAAATCCTGATGATAATTATTCACGTTCCTTTGTAATTCTTACAGATGGTTATGTCTCAGTAGAAAAACAAGCTTTCGATTATATTAGAAACAACCTTGGCAAAGCAAACTTTTTCTCTTTTGGTATTGGTAGTTCAGTAAACAGGTTCTTAATTGAAGGATTGGCTCATATTGGCTATGGTGAACCATTTATTGCCGTAAACAAAGAAGAAGGCAACAAGCTAGCTGACAAGTTTACAAAATATATTTCCACTCCCCTACTCACAGATATAGATATGGAAATTTCCGGTTTCGAAGCATACGATGTTCTACCCGAAAAAATGCCAGACTTATTTGCTGAACGACCATTAATAGTTACAGGAAAATACAAGGGAACACCGCAAGGTTCGATTAAAATAACAGGTACAAGTGGAAATGAAAAATACAATAAAACCTGGACCATAAAAAAAGAAATTTCATCGGATAAAGCCCAGGCATTAAAATATTTATGGGCCAGAGAGAAAATCAGATTAATAAGTGACTATAATAATTTGAGAAAGAACGAAGAATACAAAAAAGAAATTATAGCACTAGGCAAAAATTATAATCTGCTTACCGAATACACTTCCTTTATTGCAATTGATTCTGAAGTCTCCAACGAAAGTGGAAATATAAGCACAGTAAAACAACCTTTACCATTGCCTCAGGGTGTAAGCAATGCTGCTGTTGCAAGTACGGCTTCATTCAAATCAGGGAATACCAGAAGCCTTAAGCAAGGATATTCTCAAGCAGCAACATATGATATGGTTAGTATTGATGATGAAGCTGAAACTGATGAAGCTGAAGTATTTGTACTTGTTGAACAAATGCCAAAGTTCCAAGGTGGCGACCAGAAAGATTTTATTGAATATATTCAAAAACACATAATTTACCCAGATAAAGCTAAAGAAAACGGTATATGCGGGAAGGTATTTGTTCAATTCGTAATTAACGAAAAAGGTGAGCTTGTTGACATTAAAATAATTAGAAATATTGATCCTCTGCTAGATAACGAAGTTATTAGAGTGCTTAAACAATCGCCGAATTGGACTCCGGGAAAACAAAGAGGTAAACCTGTAAAAACAACTATGACAATCCCAATTGAATTTAAGATTACGAAAACTTAATATTCAATTAACATATGGCACTAAGCATTGATAATGAGATTAATACACTATCAATGCTTTTTTGTAGTTGATAAAAAGCTTCAACTGTTAATATCTAGGTCTCTCGATGCAATAAAAAGGGGCAAATAATTTCTATTTTTCCGAAGCCTATGACAAATAGATTCGGCATTATACTTTTCACCCTACTTTGCTTTGCTATATCAGGGTTTGCATCTAACAAGGACAGTCATCTGACAACATCAGATGTTGGATCCATAAAGGATAGTATTGGTGTGCTACTACGCGAAAGCGAATTTCTTTTGGATTCTATTCCCGATTTATCTGCAAAAAAAGCCCAACGTGCAAGACAACTTGCTGTTGTTCTAAATATGGATGAACAAGAAGCATATGCTTCATTATTATTAGGAAGGGCAAAACTAAATCTTAAGGAATATTATACTGCCGAAAAACATCTTCGGCATGCTCTTATTCGGTATAATAGTTGGGGAATAGATGATATTAAAGCAAAAACCCTTTATAACCTTGCCCTCGCAGAGTATCAACTAGCATATCTCCCTGAATCTATTGAGCATTTTGAGCAAGCTGCATCTTATTATAAAGAAGAACAAAAAGAACTGGATTTAGCCAACACATTTCAAAATCTCGGTTTAGTATACCAATCCGGCAAACATTACGAAAAATCAAAGCAGTATTATGATCAGGCCTTTGAAATTTATGAGAAACTTAGCGACTATGCTAAGATGGCTGGCATATATCAAAATCTTGGCATTCTTAATGACAGTTTAGGAAAAGACTCCTTAGCTCTGTCCAATTACAATAAAACCATTGAATATTATAAAGAGGCTCATGATTTACAGGGAATAGGAATAACCTATAGTAGCATAGGCTTATATTATTTAAATAATGACGTTTCTAAAAAGGCTTTTAAGAATTTTGATAAATCCCTGACCTACTTCACAAAGGTCAATTTTGTTCTTGGCCAAATATGGGCACTAAACAATATGGGTTCTGCAAAAGCTATGAATGGTGAATTCACTGAAGCTGAGAACTTGTTTAACAGAAGTTTAGAGATTGCTAAGTCTATTAATCATCAGGAGGGAATAATTACTAATTATGCAGATCTGGCTAAGATATATGAACAAAGAGGTTTCTATAAGAAATCTTTGTACTTCCATAAGAAATATGTTACCATTAAAGATTCGCTAAATACATTTCAAGCTCAAACAAGAATTAACAAGCTTGAAAAACTATATCAAGCTGAAAATAGAGAAAAAGAAGCCTCTCAAATAGATTCTACAAATAAGTGGAATAAAATTCGGATCTGGATTATTTCAGGTTTCCTATCTGTAATTATTCTTACTTCGCTGGTCATTCTATCTGCGCATTACCAAAAAAGGAAAGCCGAAAAGAAACTTGCTGAACATAAGACAAACCTTGAGCGATTAGTCGAAACACGAACCAAAGAACTACAAATTCAAATAAGCGAACGCAAAATTGCTGAAGAATCAGACAAACTTAAATCTGCATTTCTTGCAAATATGTCACATGAGTTGCGCACACCGATGAACGCAATTATAGCATTTTCTAACTTCTTAAGAGAACCAGATGTAAATAATGAAAAACGCGATGAATATCTCGATCATATTACCACTGCAGGAGATAGTTTATTACGAATTATTGACGACATTATTGATATAGCCAAAATTGAATCTAAACAGCTTAAACTTTTTATACAACCCACAAATATAAATAGGCTGCTAAACGAACTATATAATGTTTTCTGTGAGCTACGGAAGAAAGATAATAAGAAACAAATCAAGCTATCCCAGAAAATGGATTGTGAGTTTAACTACATCATAAACACAGACTCACAGAGACTTAAGCAGATTTTAACTAATTTGATAGAGAATGCTTTCAAATATACCGATAAAGGAAAAATTGAAATTGGCTTTGAAACAACTAATCAAGCTGTTGTTTTTTATGTTTCCGATACTGGTATAGGTATTCCAAAAGATAAACTTAACTTGATATTTGATCGCTTTTACCAATTGAACCATCTGAAAGACAGAAGCGCTGGAGGAACTGGTTTAGGTCTGGCAATTAGTAAAAATCTTGTTAAACTATTAGGTGGTAAAATTTGGGTTGAATCTGTCCAGGGTAAAGGAAGTAAGTTCTCCATAAGCATTCCTGTTGAATCTATTAAAAAACAAATAAATCCTGTATTCAAACTTGAAGAAAAGAAAAACGAAATATTAAACCCGGGTTATAACTGGAACAATGTTACTATTCTGGTTGCTGAAGATGAGGATTTGAATTACAAAGTTTTGGACACATGTCTGACAAGAACTAATGCTCATATAATTAGAGCAAAAGATGGAGCCTCAGCGGTTGAGATATGCAAAAGCCAAAAGATTGATCTTGTTCTAATGGACATTCAAATGCCTGGAATGAATGGCTACGAAGCTACACAGGAAATAAAACGCATGAATAATAGAACCCCGGTAATTGCACAAACATCTTTCGCAATGGTTGGCGAGAAAGAGAGATGTCTTCAGGCCGGTTGTGATGATTTTGTGACAAAGCCACTAAATATTAGCTCCCTTCTAAATAAGATTGAATACTACATTAAATAAATAGACAAGAGATTTCAATCTTAAAATTCTAGCAAAAGATATTGAAAACTTAGCTCAGGTAATACGCATGATTTTCTTTGAGCATGATAATACAAGATTTATAAAACCTTAACTAAATCAGTATTGTTGCTATCAAAAAAAGACTCAGCTCTGCTATTGGTAATAACCTAAAATAATAGATAAGTACTAATAATTACACTTCTCAACACACAAGATTGTATCTATTGTATCACGAACATTCAATGGCGTTTGGCACCAAAAACTTATTCACATGCATTTATATGTACTTCAACCCTATAATTAATTATTAGATACAAATAAGGATGTAATACACAAAGATTCATCCTTAAATATTCTTATTTCACCCCATATTTGCAGAGTTCACCACACTGAAAAATCTGTTTGTCCCAAAATATTACATGAGAAATGCTCCTTTCATAGGGGAAACTACCTTTGCATGTACCTATTAATTAAAAGAAATGAAAAAAATATACTCGGTAATTCGTGGGACAGGTAGTTACATACCTACAAAAATAGTACTCAACAAAGATTTTCAGGAAAATACTTTTTTTGAAAAAGAAGGACAACGAATAAATTCAGAAACTAAATCTATTATTCAGAAATTCACTGACATTACTGATATTCAAGAAAGAAGACATATTGAGGATAAATATAACACATCAGACATGGCATTTTTTGCTGCTAAAGATGCACTTGACAAATCTGGTATTGATAAAGAATCTCTTGATTACATAATAGTTGCTCATAATTTTGGTGAAGTTGATCACAAATACCTCCAATCAGATATTGTTCCTTCACTAGCATCCAGAGTTAAAGAGAAATTAGAAATCGATAATCCTAAGACAGTAGCTTACGACACAATATTTGGTTGTCCAGGTTGGATTCAGGCTATGATCCAAGCTGATTACTATATTCGTTCCGGAGATGCAAAACGTGCATTAATAATTGGAGCCGATGTATTATCCCGGATTTCAGATCCGCACGATCGCGATAGCATGATATATGCCGATGGTGCTGCAGCAACTATAATAGAAGGCATTGAAAGTGATACTCCAGTTGGTATTATTTCACATACAACAAGAAGTGATGCTAATGGACAAACATATAATTTATATATGGGCAAATCTTTTAATGCTGAAGAAAACAACGATGACAGGTTATATATTAAAATGTTTGGTCGTAAAATATACAATTACGCCTTAACCACTGTTCCCTCTGCAGTAAAAGAAAGCCTTGATAAAGCCGAATTGGGACTTAAAGACGTAAATAAGGTGCTTATTCATCAGGCAAATGCTAAAATGGATGAAGCAATTTTACAGCGTCTTTTCAGATTATACGGTGAACGTGAAGTACCAAATGATATAATGCCTATGACCATTTCAAAGTACGGAAATTCTTCGGTAGCAACTGTGCCAACACTTTTAGATGAAATTTTAAGCAATAAAATGCCAGACCATTCTTTGAATCCAGGTGATGTTGCTGTATTTACTTCTGTTGGCGCTGGCATGAACATTAATTCTATTGTCTATAAATTCCCAGAATAATACAACAATCTATTCTTTTGATGGCTTCCTGTTTTGGTGGCCATTTTTTTTTATCTTTATGTGAAGGTTAAAACAACTAACTGATATTACAGCTAAAGATTTAGATTAAAGATAAAATACAATATTATGAAAAGAGGTTTGTTGATTCTTATTGTTCTGATATTTGTTTTAATAATTGGGGGGCTAATTTCTATTAAACCAATAAAAAGGAACGCTGCTCAGAAGAGCCTTCAGGCCGGTATTGATTTCTATGCGCAATCGGATTTTGAGAATGCTGCCCTTTCTTTTCAGAAATCAATTAAACTAGATGATAAACTAATTGATGCTTATGTAAACCTGGCAAAATCTCTAATGAATCTTGAAAGGTATAATGAAGCCTTTACAACCTCAGAGCAAATAATTCAGCTGGATGCAAACAATTCCGAAGCCCACTCCATTGGTGGAGAAGTAAAAGTAAAGCAAAAGCAATATGAAGAGGCAATTAAGCTATTTGATAAAGCTATTGAGCTAAACGACCAGCTTGCTTCAGCATATTATTATCGGGGAATAGCAAAAGCCAACCTTGGGAAACTTGATGAATCGTTGATTGACTATAAAAAGGCCCAGGAACTGGATAAATCTAATAAGGCATACTATGAGTCTTCTCTAACTGTAAGAACTACACTTGAAGATTATAGAGGTATTATAAGCGATTATAACAAACTAATTGAATTAGACCCCTCAAACACTGAAGCTTTTTATCAGCGAGGTTACTTTAAGCTAAACCTTGATGACTACGAAGGAGCTATTACTGATTTTGATAATGCACTAAAACTGGATGATAAACTGGGGAAGGCTTATTATTATAAAGGATTAGCCCTTGTAAAATCAAATAAAATGGCAAATGGGGCACAAAGCTTTAACAATGCTGCAAAAAAGGGATTCAAAGCTGACGAGGCATATTTTAATGAAGGACTGGCCTATTTGCAACTTAATAAGATTAGTCTTGCAAAACAAGCATTACAAAACAGTATTAAAGAAAACATTGAAGGGATAAAAGCTAATGAAGCATTAATCAATCTAGGTGTTATAGAGCTAATGAAACAAAATTTTGATGCTGCAATAAAAGTATATAATCAATTAATAAAAAAAACACCCAATAATACTGATGCTATTTTTAATCGTGCCATTGCTTTTGGTGAAATAAAAAAACATAATGAAGCTATTGAAGATCTAAATAAGTGTATAAAATTGGGCAGGAAAAGTGGCGATGTGTATTTTGCTCGTGGAGTACAATATATAAACATATTTGATTATAAAAAAGGATGTGAAGATTTTCAAACTGCAATTTCAAAAGGAAATGAAGCAGCAAAGAAAATGCATGAAACATATTGTAAAGGGAATGCTTTAGCTAATTAAAATAATATGAAATATTCTTTCTTCTTTCTTCTATTATTCTGTGTATATAGTTTCTCACAGACAAAAAAGGATACGTTTTATGTAAAAACCAAATATGAGCATATACTCAAAGATGGAAAGCTTACATACACAAAAAAAGCAGTCAATCAAAAGACTTTTAATAAGAATGGACTGATTGTTAGGGAAGTTTTTTATACTGGACCAAACAGTGAAATAGATTACGAGTTATATTATCACTATGGCAATGATAATGAGAACAATTATTATTTAATTGAAAAATATAAAGAAGGAAATATTATAGGTTATACACAGTTCAAATATAAAAAAGATGTGTTAAATCGGCAGTCAAGCTATTCGGTTTCAAATGGTAATAGTAAACATGAAAAAACAATCAAATATAGCTTAAAAAAAGGAATATTCACGAAAAAAGAATATTCACAAGATAAGAATCTGATTTATGTAGAGAGCATAAACAAAAACAATCCCTTACTTTTTGTTATTGAAGAATTTTTTCATGATTCAGACTCTTTAAACAGAAGAATAACTAAAGAAGTCTATTCTGACTCACTTGAGCATATCGAAAAGAAAATTGAAATAACATTTCATACATCCAGAACTGATACCACTATTCATATGTATACATATAATAAAAAGGAATTCTTAGATAAAACAGTCAGTTCATGCAGCAACAAACCTACAATAACTACTAAATTTATTTATTATCCAAAAGGAGAAATTAAAAAGACCTACTCTTTCGAAAGCAATCGAAATTATTTAGAATATTATGAATTTGATCTAAAAAGATATTTTAGACAAATCCCCTATATAGAACCTACTTATTAATAATCGTAATTTTGAAATAATAGACAGATTAATATCTATTCAACCAACGATATCTTCTGGCATTATCGCCAAATCTAACAGCTATCATTACTTCATGAGAACCATAAGAGTGCTTTTGAATACTACTTAAGGTATAATCAATTGAATAGCCAAAAAAGAATTTATCTATTCTTGCTCCTCCATATAAAATAAGACTTGCACCTCTCCCTCCAAGCGTCTCAGTTGCAATTTTTGATCCACTGCCTGTTCTGTAAGCCAAACCACCCCAATAACTTTCTTTAAAATAACAGGAAAGGTTAAGATCTAATTGAGAAACAACATTTTCACTAAGCTTAAAATTGAAGGATGGCTCCAGATATACAAAATCAATAATATCGTAACGGTAACCACTCATTAACAGGTACTGTCTTTCCATTTTTATATCAGAACCCTCTCGATTATTAAGCTTGAAATAACTCTCAAATAAGTTTTGAGTTGAAAATCCAGCATAGAAATTTTTCGTAGAAAAGTAAGATCCAAAGTTAGCATCAATAACATATCCTCTATCGGAAGTACTATTTATTAGAGCATCAGAAATATCTTCAAGTTGAATCTTTGATTTATCAATTCGAAATTGCAAACTTTGCATGCTTAATCCGAATGATAATTGTGCGCTTCTTAAATCAAAATGGTAAGAATAAGTACCCTGAAACCCCATCTTATTTAAAGCTCCCAGATTATCGCTAAAAACATAACCTCCAACTCCTACCCTTCCGCTTCTAGACATAGTCCTTCTTCTCTTGCGAGGTGATCTTCTCCCGGAAATATGACTTTGTCTTAAAATTCTAGTCTGTCCCGAAATTGCAACTGTTCCTGGTGAACCTTCTAAACCGGCCCATTGTTTTCTGGCAGTCAGATTTATCGAGGTATATCCCTCATGTCCGGCAACTGCAGGATTTAGTAAAAACTTATTTGTCCAGTATTGCGAATAAATTGGAAATTGCTGAGCAAATGAATTTGCTGAAAAAGCAATAAGTAAAATGACTATATATTTAGTAATGTAGTTTCTCATTAAGAAAAAATCTCTCTCTTATTTATTTGGCACTCGCAAAAATAAACGGATTTTTTTAACAATTATTGGTTTTTTATCGAATAAGGTTAACAGTCCCTGATAAAGCTTCTAAATTCATATAATTAAGCTCAAGCACATAGAAATATGAATCCATTGGCATTTCTCTATTATTAGAAGTTCCATCCCACGGCTCTGTAGCAACATTTTCAGTTCTGTATACTAATCTGCCCCATCTATCAAATATCTCAAGAACTGCATCAGGGAAAAGATGCATAAAATTAGTAATATTCCAAAGATCATTTGTTCCATCATTGTTTGGGGTAAAGGTATTTACCATATCACGGAACATCTCGTTTACATCGCATGCATATATTGAGATTGTATCAGTCTCTTTACAGCCATTAATATCAGTTACTATTAATGAAATTGTGTCATAACCCGGACCTACAAAAATATTTGGGGAAACAGATATTATACCATCCTGCATTGCTGAATACCATTCATAATTCGCATATGAACTTCCTGATTCATCTTTAGCAGTTAATTCAAGTGGATTTTCAACATCACAGAGAACAGTGTCTTCTCCTAAATAAACTTTTGGTACGGAATGGGATGTAAAATCAACAGAGTCATAACGGATACATCCATCAGCATCGGTTATACGTACCCAGATGATTTCTGTTTTCTTAGCAGCATAAGTGGGTGAAAGTATGGAGTCATTGTGCCATTCGATTAGGTAGGGTTCTGCATAACTACCAGTAGCATCAAGAACTAATGAATCACCATCGCAAATTTCATAATAATCATATCCCAAATCTACTTCTGGAGCTTGAATAGTTCCAGTTGCAAATGTCACACCAGTACAACCTGCAGATGTAATTTCAACAACTTCCATTTGATAATCACCTGTTTGATAACCCCATTGAATTGAAACTGTATCTTCACCATCACCATCTACAACAACGCCCCCTTTTGGGAACCAGCTAAATTCAGAATCAATATATCCTTTCACCCAATATAATTCTCTACTTTCAGCACAGACAGTCCCCAGATTCACTGAGGACTGTCCAAAACTGAAAGTTGAAAATATTGTTAAAATAACTATAAACGATATATAGATCTTTATTTTCAAATCTTTGAAAAATTCTATTAAACTATAATTAACAAATCTAGTTTGCCCACATATTTGAAATATGATAAATAGGACCAGTTACAGGAACAGGGTTAACTGTTATTGCAATAGTTTCTGCAGTAGTATCATACCAAGTCCAATTATCAAATGCTGAGTCATATGCAAGACCTGGAGTATAACCTGCATCAGCTTCCCAAGTTCCATTATAATCAGATTTACGAGAAATACGGTCGTTTACACCAGTTAAAGAATAAGTATAAACAGTACTTCTTGATTCACCTCCAGCATTAGTTATACAAACAAAACCAGCACCATCACCATGGTCAACCGGCTGTGCTAAATCAAGTGTTGCAGCGTTACTTGCCACTTGAGTACCAGCACTACCAAGAAAACTCTCAGTTGCAATAACCGGAGCAACTGGTGCTCCATCACCAAGTGCTATTGTGTCAACTGTAAGAGTATATTGTGCCTGATAACTAGGGTTACCAATAATTCCTGCTTGAGTAAAAGCCAACTGTACAATATCAGTTAGTCTAGCTGCATCTGATTCACAAACAGATATATCTGTTCCAATAATATCAGCACCAGCATTATCAGCTGTGTAAGTTACTGTTGGAGTTCCAATTACTTCAACATTAATTGTACTTACAGATCCTTCGCAACCTCCAGCACCGGTTGTCGATTCATAAACTGCTACAGGATACGTTTGCGCTGTAGCTGGCCATGTAAATTCTATCCAGTTTTCATTGGCAGCAGCCTTAATTACCGGACCTGAATTATCAACACTGTTATACCATGTCCATTCGTTTGATCCAATATTTGTATTGGTTGCACGAGCATAGGTAGGTGCATAATATACATCTGGGTAAACATATAGTCTCGTAGTGGAACTAATTGTTACTGTATCTACAGATTCTACGCCCGCTGTAGCTTCAACAAAATCTGTAAGAATTTGAGCATTTACTCCACCTATAAAAAAGGTAGCTACTGCTAATGCAGCAAAAATCTTCTTTGTAATTCTTTTGTTCATAATACCTAAATTTTAATTAAACCTCTATTTAATTTTTTACTAGTTTCTGTTTCTAATACTTGTTCTACTAGGGTTTTCAGTAAAAAGTTTCAATCTATATTAAATTTAAATGTTTTTTTTACATAAAACACACTTTTTTGTTGACAAATGTCTCAGGCTGAAATATACTTCATTAATTATTCTGATATAAAGAGGTTTATGTAAACTTGATTACAACTCAGTGTATACTATTCTGTACATTTCTTTTATATCTTTTTATTATTGCCCCCATGTATTACCTATGTGATATTGAGGCCCCGTTTCCGGAATTTTAAATACTGCTACTGGCACATCACCGATAGAGGTATTTGTACAACCATTATCATCAGTTATAGTTAAGACTGAATAATTGTAGACCACAACAGGATTAAAAGTTCCAAAATCTACCCAAACAGGTGCAGACGCCGGCGTATATGTATAAGGATCTGCTGAAATATTTGTCAGATTTTCATTTACCAATACTGTTCCAACAACTCGTTCGCGTTGCACTGTAAAATCGTATGGTGCTGTGCCTGCAGTAAAATCAATTTCTATTTGAGTATTATTACCAGTGCAAATACTATCTAGCGAGGCATCAACGGTTAAAGTTAGATCAGGTAAGGCATGAACGGTCATTCCAATTCCTAAACTCGTATCGGCGGCTCCAGAAGGAACATACACAGCCCGAACATACACTGTATCATTATCGGACAAGGTAGTGCTTGTATATACATTTATTGCTGACTGAGCCTGAACTGAAACTCCGTTTACAAGGAATTCATATTCATCTCCTCCGCCAGCTGTAAATGTTACTGATTCCCCGGCACAAATTGTGTCATTTGCATCACTACTAGAAAGCGTGGGAACAGGAAGAATACTAACAGTGACATTTGAGACAGCAGCACTTAAACCATCACAACCATCAGCATTGTCGTAGTTTACAGTTACAGTTTGAGCACCCCCACCTGTCCAGGTTATTGTAACAGAATTATCTGTTGCTGTACCTCCAGAAGTAACAGTACCTCCGGCTGAAATATTCCAAACATAATTCAACTGACCTGCTTGAGTTGTATAAATATTTCCTGTAGAACCTATTGTAGTTGAAGTAACTTCTGCTGTAAATGATGGAGTAGGGCGCGAATTTAAAGTTATCGCCATAGTTCTGTCTGCACTTGTACCACATCCATTTGTAGCATTTACACTTAATGTACCGCTTGTAGCTGTTGCATCGAAATCAATTGTAACTGAATTGCCTGTTGGTACCGCAGGTGTGTAAGTTTCACCAGAACCTGAATAATCCCATGCATAGGTTACTGATGGATCATTTGGCACTGTATAAACGACTCCGGTGGTACTCTGACAAACTGTTGCCTGCCCAGCACTAAAGGCTGCTGGTTGTTGAGCCAATAAAGGAAAAGCAACCGTCATAGTATCGGAAGAAGTACAAGCTCCGTTTGTTATTTCCCATTCTAACTCATATGTAGATCCATTTGTACCATTAAACTCTGTATTGAAAACGGTTGGCGCAACAAACGAACCTCCTGTTCCGGAAACCACACTCCACAATCCGCTACCTACTGCTGGATTATTACCAGGTAAATTTAGTACTTGCGATGCCCCACAATCAGATATATCATCATCATCAATTCCACTATCTGAACCAATATCAGCTGTTGTTGGAAGCTCATATACCTCAACCGTTGTAGGATCCACTACTCCTAAATCAGCACCGTTATTATATCTAAACGCAGTAAGTTGATAGACACCAATACTAGATGTGGCAAGGGTATATACACCGGCGACAACATCGCCGGAAGCTATTGAAAGTTGAGTTTGAGGTACCCCATCTATTGTGTAATCAAGTGTATAATCAAATGGTATTGCTCCCGAATAGGTAAAACTTACAGGAATACCTACTGTTGTTCCGCAAATAGCTCCGGATGGTGTAAACTGAGCTCTTGGTTTCACAGCATTAATACACGCTAAAGTAAAATCTAATGAACCTGCAGCTGGAATAACATCTCTACTAGTTGTTGAAACTGTACCTGCAGAGCTAGTCCCAGAAGCACTTGAAGCAAGTTGCTCCCATTCTGTACTCATTGTATTATACCGGGCTACACGCATATCAGACAACCCATTTTGAGTCATTAAAGGAGTTAAATCACTAGATGTATTCCAATTCAGATTAATTATGGCCTCATTTCCTGTTGCAGATGTAACGGTCCAGTACTCATCGTTATTTACATAAGTTAAAGGACTTGTCATACTGGATGCTGTACCATTAGGAGTAAAATATTCAACTGTCCAATTTTGAGTGCCGGATTGAGTTGATGAAAGGTTTATCTTATTCCCCAGAGTACTGCCCTTACCTATAGGAAATGAGAAATTATCACCCTGATTTATTCTCTTGGTAAGTGGTCCATTAACATAAGAAGAAGAGCTACCACCTGAGGGTGATACGCAATTAATTAATGTATTGCTAATACTAAGTGTATTGGTCGATGAAGTTGTAATTAAACCATCGGTTAACAGAAGATTGCCAGTAACTTCTATCTGACCTGTATTATTTATTGTTAGTCCTGAATTATTGTCTATTTCCAGATTATTGAATGCATTTGCTCCGGTAAAATCACCAAGAGCACCACCAATTGTTTGTGCGGCTGTACCTTCAAAACTTACCGTAGCTCCAGAACCGGTTCCGCTCAAGAAAGCTCCAGTATTATACCGTTCCATTGTTCCCTGAATAGTTAACATGCGATTACTTACGCTATTATCCAAAGTTGGTCCGTCAATTAGTAATTGATTACAAATAGTTAAGTCTTTATTTGGTAAAGTTCTAGTACCTGTTCCTGTAAAATGCAAATTAGGTATGGCAGAAAATAAATCCGCTATTATAGCATAAGTACCTGAACCTCCATATTCTATAGTGGACCCGTTTGAGCAATCAAGAAAATCGGTATATCTTCCAGCAGGAAAAGTACCATTCTCTAATAAAAGAGTACCAGAACCAGAAACTGTACCTAAATTATGACCAAATGATGTTGAAGGAACGAAAAGAGTACCACTAATTGTTGTTTTATAAGCGGAAGCATAGTTTACATCTGTAGTAACCGTATCATCTGTAGCAATAGTAACAATAAATCCGTTTGGCCCACTAGTTAATGTGTAAGCATCTCCACCTGTTTGAAGCCAATTAGCCGGATCGGACCAATTCCCATTATTTATACTTGTATACTCGGGTACCTGATTTGGCAAGGCTGTATCAATACCAGCCGTATATTCACCACTTAATGAGCTTGAACCTGAAAAGTTAAATATTATTGAATCGTTTACTTCATCAACCCTATCTGTTGCAGGGCCTACTGCTGCCTTCGACCAACTTGTACCTGGCAATAATAAAGCTGCCGCAATATACTCAGCTTCAGTATTTAATCCAGTAACCTGTACATCGGAGTCCAAATATTTTAATGATAAAGATCCATTAAATCCAGTTATCCCACTACTTTCCAGCTCCCAAAAATAATCCAGCACATTATCCGGATGAAGTACACCCGAATGGTGGCTGTTAATATTATTTAGCCTTACAGAACCCGTTGTACCAATATCTGTTATCGTTAATACTGCTGGTGTATACTTACCCGAAGTTCCTAAAGGAAAGGTGAAAAATGTACCATCAGCAGTTCCACTAAACACCTTATTAATACCTACATTACTAAAAACACCATCAGAGGTTATCATTTTAGTATTATCGTAACCACTACCAACTATATCGCTATTTACTCCCAAAGTGAATAGATATCTGTTTATATCCATTACTCCATTAGTAAGAAGAAAATCGGATTGAAGGGTAATATCATTAACTATGCGAGCACCTACTGAATTATTCAGTTCAAGTTGCCCCCATGTACCTGTACCTCCTATATATTGAAGTGCAGTACCATTCAAAGAAATCCCTGCATTATTATCTGTATAGGTTGCATTATTTGTCACATTACCTTTGGCATTAACTGTATATGTATCGCATATTAAAGTACCACTACTTAATACTAAATCATTGTTAACTGTAGCATCCTTGTTTAATGTAAGACTAGTTACCGGGCTTACTGTTAAATCGTAGAATGCAATGTTTGAAGAACCTAATATAAATTGCTCTCCACCAGTAAAATAGGTGTGATTTTTTTGATGAAAATAGGTCCCATTATTTGAAAAATCACCATTTAGGGTTACATCAATATCGAAATTCACATTGGCATCGAGGAAACTGGTTGAAGTAACCAGAGATAAGTCACCATTTACTTCTAAAGGACTTATTAATAATTGTACATTAGCATCATCGCCACCGCTTCCATTTATTGTAAGGTCATAAATAGGAACAGTTGCATCTAGAAAATAATCCTGGTCTCCAGCACCAGAAGGATTAAAGATAATTTCACCACCAGAAACTGTTGAATTGTCCGGTCTTAAATATAAATCGCCATAAGTTCCACCGCCTCCTCCTCGAACAATTGTAAGTGTTCCACCAGACATATTAAATTCGCTGTCAGTATTCAGAATTTCAAGTTTGGCATTACTTGTTAAGGTATTACGCCCGTTAATAGTAACATCCCCATTAGTTTGGTTATATTTCAATACTCCAGCAGTTGTGGCAGGATTTCTCCTTATCTGTCCATTTACAAATAAAGTTCCCCCTTGTATATCAATTTCTGAACCTCCACCACCAGAGTATTCAATATCCTGATTATTATTATTGGTATTCCCAACTGTAACATTTCCATCAATAATTGTTAGTTTACCACTCAGGTACACATCGTTGGTATTGCTGCTGGCATTTGCCAGCCGAATAGTCCTACCAGGTGCATTAACATACAGCCCAGCAGAAGAAGAAATAGTAAACGTACTATTTGTAGTTATATTTAAATCGGCATCCCTTAAATATTTAAATGTTCCGTTTTGCAATGTCAACCATCCATCATTTGGTGTATTGAAGTTACCAGTAATATCCACAACGAGAGAATCAGCCTGGGAAGTCCCCTTATTTATGATCAATGTTTCAATATTGGTATATGTATTATCACCTGGATTATCATTAGTTATATAATTAGTACTTGATCCAAAAAAAGTAAGCGGAATATTTGTAAAATCACAGCCTCTATAACCATTAACACCTCCTGCTGGAGCAAGTGAGTTATTAATAAAATCACCTCCAATACTAAAGGACTGTGTATTATTTGTACCATTTGTAAACACCTGGATACCCGCATCGGATGCTACCTTTAAATCACCATATATAACAAAGTCCTGTGCCCCGGTATTGTCCCTGTTATAATAGACCAATGCACCACCTTGAATATCAAAATCTCCATTAATAGTAATTGTTTTAGGAACTACAGCTGTCGGTACAGTAGGATAATTTTGTGTACTCCAATTTGGGCAAAACCATGATTCGGAATTTTGTCCCCTTGTTATCAGATTACCATAAATTAGCAAGTCATTATTTGGAAAAATAATGTTAGAACCACCTAGTGGCGATATTATCAGGTTTCCATATTCAGTAGTACCATTGGGCAACCAATAAGTTGTTCCTGCATTTGGATTGGTAGAATAAAGCTCTGTTGTACCGAGATTAATATTATAATCGGAAAAGTCTCCTGATGGAAAAACATAGGTACTTCCTGAGTTGGAAGATAATGTAATCCTAATGTTTCCATTCCCATTGGCATGGCTTAAAACCACACCAAAGCTGGTATTGGTATTATAGCCAATATCAAGGGCCGAACCAGCTTCAACTTGTAAAGTTGCACAACTTCTGGGATCAACATTATCAGTTGTATATGCCCAGGTTCTGTCTCTATCAAGATAAACAGAATCATTCCCTCCTATAATTACAATATCATTTGCCCCGGGCACTATAGCTGGAGGATCATCCGTATTATGATCGGTCAATGACCAAGTTGCTGTATTTCCCCATAAACCAGATTGTCTACTATAAAAGACAGTTGGAGTACCGAAAGGATCAATAGCACCATCATCTCCCGCAGTAAATTCACCATCGATATAATTCAAAGCTTGCCAATCTGTTCCTGTACCTCCAATAATATTGTTAGTTTCATCAATATCATCGGCTTCCTCTTTTGTCCAGTTAAATGTTGCATTATCATATGAGGCAGCTATATATTCATTCTCATTAACATCACCTCCGGTAACAACGTCATTTTGGGAATATATATAGGAATGGTTCACTATTGCTGAACCTAAATCAAAACCAGCAGATTTAGTCCTCCAGAAATAGGTAAGGCTTCGTCCTTTATTAATTGTATTTGGATGTTCATAGCCAACCGGAACAATAGTAATCGAACCAAAAGTTGTTGGTAATGCACCAAAAGAGATGATAGCAGGGGTATACTCTGCAGCAGCATGACCTGTGGATGCTGCACCTACGGGGAAAGTGAAACTTGTGGCACTTGCCGAATATTGTTTTGTTACTCCGCCATCACCTGCTGCACCTGATGTTTGTATAAACCTGTTTGTGCCGGCATTGACCACTGATGCCGAAGAACCTAAATTTAAATTGTATTGACCAATATTTAAAAGCTTATCTTGCGAGAAAGTCAATGTTCCATTAATATTAATATTTGCCCCCAGGCTAACCGGAGCCACCAGAGCATCGGTATTGTTCAGATTGATATTTTCGAAAATACCTGTTCCATCACCTGTAATAATTGTTGGATCATCATCTGCAATTTCTATTGAACCTGCGCCTGAGTGTAAGCCTGAATTATATATTACCGAAGTAGTTGATGTTGCTGATGTTGCTAGTTGGACTATTTTTCCACCATCTGCTAATTCTGCGTTATAAATGGCAAGAGAATCTTCAATAGATAATGTTGTAAATGTTCCACTAAGAATCAAAGATGTACCTGCGGGTTTATCAATTTTCAATTTTTTAATTGCAGTAGAACCTGCATTGTTTATTGTAAGAAACTGATTACTGTTTCCATTAAAAGTTGTTGAGTTATTGCCCGGAATATAGGTGGTACCGTTCTCAATATTAAAATCGCCACCTATAGATATATTGTAATCGGCTGCATTAAGAACTCCTGATGTTAAATTAAGATCGTTTTGAACTGTAAGGTTGTATGTATTTAACTGAACTGTAGAGGTACTACTTGCCCTATTAATTGTAAAATTGTAAAATGGAGCATTTGACTGCACATAATGAATAGCAGCATCTCCTCCTCCGCCACTTCCTGTTGTTGGCTGAAATTCAACAGTACCACCAGAAACATTTATATTACCAGCAGAAGAGAACACATCAAAAACCCTTCCCCCTGTACCGCAGGCATCAAAAATTCGGATTGTTCCATCAGACATATTATAAACATTCTCAACTTCGTTTAGGTTAAATGTTCCATAAGTACCGTCTATACCGTTACCAGTTCTATTAGTATTTATTGTTGCGGTAGAAAAATCTTTTAAATCATCGACTGTTGAATAAGCAGTGGGAACACGTTGAAAACGTCCACGCAATAACAAAGTACCACCTGTTTGAGTAAATGATGCTAATCCACCAACACCTCCAGCAGAACGGAATTGTTTTGCATCAATAGTTCCTCCATTTATAATAAACTGGCCTGAAGCATCAGACCAAGTTATAAACCCACCCGATTCTCGTGTTGAAAAATATCCATTATTGATTTGTAGCTTACCTAAAACAGAAAATGAAGAACAACCTCCTTGTCCAACTCCGTTAACCATTCCTGTACCACCAGATACATTATAAGCTATATTAACCTCCCGATAATCATCTGCTGTAGAAAGCACAACAACTTCTGAACCATCCAAAATCAAGGCTCCGTTTTCCGGGATAAAGAAATCAGAATTAGGCCCCCCAGTACCGGAATCGCATGTACCTTCGGACAGAGAAGGTATTATTGTTAAACCTTGAAGAATAAGAGAACCTGTTCTAATCCATAATGCTTTGTTTAAATTAGGGTTGGCTCCTCCACCATATCCTCCAGCTGTATTAGCCCCAAAAATCCTGAAATTACTATAAGCCGAAGAATAAACAGTTAAGGAGAAACTCTTATCTATCCCTTTATCAATAACAAGGTTATATAAATCTGTGGTTCCATTACAAGTAAGAGTATTGCTAGTTGCCCCCATAAAATAAAGGGTTGCAAATCCGGTGGTTGTACCAAGTGTAGTTGGAGGTAATTGATCAAAAATTGGATAAGTTAAATTGGTAAGTTTAACCGAGCCGTTGTTTGTAAAGTCTCCATAAACCACAATTCTATGCGATTGTGCATCGTAGTAGTTAATAAAAGGAGCCGTTCCTCCTTCGGCAACTGCAGTTGGATTAGTTGTTGTATTTGTTACACCAGTACCTACTGTAATATACGCTCCATTATCTACTGTTACATCGCCACTTATTAATAATTGCCTTCTGTTTGCTGTATTGTCGTTGATCTGATAGGTTCCTTGGTCAATATATAGATTCCCATTTAGTGTTAAATCGTTGAGCTGGGTTGCAGTAACTCCTGGGGCATTTAAGGTTAAATGGTAATAAGTTGTTTGAGCTATTGGTAATGTAAAATCAGCTGCATTATTATATTCGGTTGTACCAGCATCGGTATCTACAAAATCATTAGTAGTAACCATAGGGTAATTTACTGAACTTAACTTATGTGTACCTGGCCCACGCAGAGCAGAAATTCCTGCTATGAACTCAAAAGTTGACTGATCAAGAATTCCGCCTTCACGAATTGTAATATCAAGATTAGTAGTATCCACATCTACATCTAAGGAAACCGTACGGTTGTTCAGAATTATTACATTATCACCCGAGTTGGGAATATCTGTGGCTGTTTGAGTTGTACCTCCGGGATCGTGTGTCCAGGTACTTACATCGTCCCAGTTACCTGATTGGTAAGAATAGTAGTATTCTCCTGTTGCTCCTGCTGAGGTTGGGATACCTGTTACATTAATATTATCGATAAAATGATTCTCGTTACCATCAGTGGTAAAAGTAACTCTTAACCTTAAGGTAGTACCTGACAATCCGGTTTGGGAAGCTTCAACAAAAGTAAAATCATTACTGGGATTACCATTTGTCGCAAATTCAATCCAACTTCCGCTACCATCTAGTTCGTATTCGATCAATACATTATCAGTAGCTTCCATATTGCTTCCATCGTATACATCCATAGTAATAGAAACATCTGTAAAAGCACTAATTTCAATAGGATCGGCAGCATCAATTTCCCAGGTTGTTAAACCAGGTGTAAGAGTTCTACGTCCACGCATCTGACCTCCTCGAACATCAACACCCCTGGCACTTCCATCAACCCCATCGGAAACCCAGGTAGCAATGGCTGGCGACCCTGTTCCTGTGGTTGTTCCATCTGCATAAGTAAAATCTTCCTGCCACAAAATGGATTGTCCGGTTACCTCAAAATCATCTATATTCCAACCACTATATTGCCAGCCACCATCTGTCTCTCCAACATGAAATCTAATTAATACATCAGATTCATTTGCAGCAAAAGCACTAATATCATAAGATTGAAGACTCCAGGCATTATCAGTTATAGTGGTTCCGCCATTTTCCCAAACTATGTCCCAAGTAGATCCACCGTCATTTGATACTTCTATATATGCATTATCAAAAGCATCCTCTTCAACATTTAACCAGCGCTGAAAGTTCAGAACAACTAACTGATATCCATTACAATTGATTGAGGGTGATATTGCAGTATAGGACCCATTAATTAAATTTGTTTCATAATCACCTGGGTAGGTACCAAGTCCAGTTAAGTCAACCCCTAATACATTAGAGCCCGAAACTGCACTATTTGGATCGGGATTACCATGCTCCCCGCCCAAGCCACCAGGAGTTCCCCGTTCAAACTCTCCAAGAAGAGTCCAACCTTTATCTGTTTCAAAGTCATCTGAAAATAATACTGCTTGTCCACTCAATAAACTACAGAAAGTAGTAATAAATATAAGTGACAATATCTTCCTAAACACTGAATAATTATAATAGAGTAATCTTTTAATCATATTTTAAGAGCTCATGTAAAATCAAAGCGTGGAATTAGGTATGCGTTTATACATTTTTAACCAGCAGTGAGTTTCAAAATATTTATAAATTATGAAAAAAAGTTGACAAACACTACCCTTTAAAGTGTGATATACTAACAAATGTACTATTAAGTTTCTTTTACACGATCTAAAAAAAAAGGGAGTTATTAACTAAATTCTTTAGCCAAATCGGTAATATTAGACTATGACTTATCGCAGAAATAGGAGAATACTATCGTGTATTTGCTGCCTTGAAAGTGGTATAGGGTGTAAGATAAAAAGCTACTAACTCAACGATATTGAAAAACCTTGTAAGCAGAAGTCTTTTTAGTGTCTGCAAGAAAACTACTCTGGGCGTCATACGAGCGAAGCGTGGCCATCTCAAGCTACTGACTACCAATGCAAACAGATTAATTTCGATGAGCTGGCAAGCTCAGTTGCTTTGTTCCTGGCAATGACAGAAATTATTGAGTTTTCCTGCAGACACTATTTAAGAGAATTCTTCTTGTATTTGAAAAATTTTGTAAATATGAAAAGCCTGGTCAATAGCCAGGCTTTTCATATTTATAATTTGGTTGGTAACTACTAGTAAACAACAGGATTAGGTATTATAAGAGAGGTCTTATTTTTTCTGAGAGGCAAAAACCTGCCCTTCAGTATATTTTTCTAAATTAATTTCTTTGTTAAGTTCGGTTTTTGTTGAACTTAGGTAAGTTTCAATATTTTCTGGTTTTAATTCAATGTCACCTGTTTTATAAGCTTGCATAATAAGTTTGATGTCTGAAAAATTATAGTTTGTAAGGATTGTATTAAAATCCATCTTATCGGAACTATACTCTGCATTATTAAATTTTTCGATCATTTTGTGGTTTATCACTACATCTTGATCTGGACTTACTTTCTCTGATTGTTGTGCACTAACAGTTAAACTGAAAAGGATAATGGTTAGGATTGAGGCAATTGTTTTCATATGTTTCATTTTAAGTGATTGTTCTGTCTACATATACTATACATTTAATTTAAAGGTTAATTTTCTCTGACGAATGAGAACAATGTATTGACGATTATTCAAAAAACGGTGATGAATATCACCGTTGATTGATGACCATCGTTACTTCAATTAGATGACCAATGTTTCTTGTGTGTGCAACGACCTGATTAACTGATTATTACCAACAATAAGCGTTGCTTTCCGATTAAACTATTTGTGATATGAACATTAAACCCATCTAGAATTTATAGGCTAAACCTGCTCCAAAAATTTCCTTGAATTGGACTCTTGCATTACTTAAATCACCGTTATTCTCAACAAATTTCACATCGTTATCCCAAACTAATTGTGTATTAATATTTATTGAAAACACCTTGAATACATTCATGGTTAATAAGACTTCCCAATTAACATCAACATCATCAATGCCTTCAAGTTGAAGATAATTAGCAAACAACTCCAATTTAGTAAGAAAGTTTACATTTTTAACAACTTCCTTTTCGTACTTAAATTTAATAATAGCTCCTACGTCTGTTTTCCAATGCTTTGCAGAATCAATAGAGTTCCTCTCTGCGTATGCAACATCGCTAACGTATGTATTTTTCATATTAATTGGTGATAAAAACAAAGAAGTATACTTATTAGGCTTATAATCGGCACCAAGGGCCATATTCAAATAAAATGGTGCAAATGGTTTTGACACAACATAGTCCGGGATTGAATCAACTTCTGAATACTTTACACCATCCTCGAACTGAGTTTTGGCATTTAATACACCTGTGTAAAACCATTTTTTGCTTGCTTTAACTCCAATTTTCGAGTTTAATTCAAGAAGGTCATCGGTTTTACGTAACCCCCGACTCCCCTGATTTGCCCTACCATAAGCCATATCCAGGTTGTTCTCCCAGGCAGTATTGCCTTTTACATAATTAGCGAATAATGCTAATCTACCATTAGTCGAATTACTATTTTCGCCCCCCTGAGCCCAATTTGTAAATCCAGCCTGAGAAATAGTTAATGCTAAAAGCCCTCCGGCTTTCCATGCAGTATCTTTTTTAGTGGTATCTTGAGAAAAAGTAAACTGATTTGCTAAAAAGCAAATAATAAATAAAGTGATAATTTTTTTCATAGTTGGCTTTATTTAGATTTGGTTTCAATAACACGCATTTCTTGCTGCGGGAAGGGAATAGTTATGCCTTCCTGATCAAATTTTTTCTTAACCGTTTCCTGAAGAAAGAAGAATACTTCCCAATAATCCGCTGATTTTGTCCATACTCGTATAGCAAAATTAACAGAACTATCTGCAAGTTCTACAACACCTATAAAAGGTTTTGGATCTTTAAATATTTTTTCGTTTGACTCAATAATACTTTGGAGAACGCTTCTGGCATTATCAATATCGTCGTTATAACTTATACCAATTTGCAAATCGACCCTACGATTATCTTCAATACTAAAATTAATAAGTGTTCCTGTTGAGAGGCCTGCGTTAGGTATAAATATTGTCTTATTATCAGGGGTTTTTAATATTGTACTGAAAATCTGAATTTCGTTAACGGTACCGCTTTGACCTTGAGCCGTAATAAAATCTCCAACCTTAAATGGTTTCAAAATTAGTATTAAAACTCCTCCGGCAAAATTTTGGAGCATTCCGGATAAAGCCAATCCTATAGCCAAACCGGCAGCACCAAGTATCGCAATAAACGAAGTCATTTGAATACCCACCATAGTTATTACAGAAACTATAAGAAGCGTTTTAAGGGTAATCGAGAACAAGCTTTTCAGAAAAGAATGCAACGATTCATCAATATTTCTTGCTCTAAGACTTCTATTAACCAATTTGGTTAAAATGTTTATAATCCATAAACCAACAAGAAGTGCAATAATAGCATATACTACTTTGGGTCCGTGCTTAATTACACCATTAAGCATCAAGTCATAAATATTGTTTAGTTTTTCCATTAATTGTGGTTTTAGTTTACAAAATAAATAAAACTATCAACATATAACCACATTAATTGTTTTTGAAAAACAAGCTTTTAGGTATATATAAAACCTGACAAAATAGTGTAGCGAGCTATAAGAATAAGAATTTTTGTATTTAGCTTTACAAATAGAATTTTTAGATCAATATAAAATGGAAAAACTAAGAGAACTTAAAATTGGAAATATTGAAGTTTGGAATATCATCATTTTAATAGGGATTCTTCTAATTAGCTACTTGTTAGGAAAATTAATAAAATCAATCTTAGATAAAATTTCTAACCGGGCAAGCTTGCATAAAAAGCCCATGCAGTCTTCCTTAATTGGAGCCTTTTCAAAGTCAGTTACATTTTTCTTACTTGCTGTTGGTTTTCAAGTGGCTACTAAACTATTATCAGTATCAGCTTCATTAGCATCTGCATTATCGGTTTCAACCTCTATAATCTTTGTTATAGTAATTGCATACTTCCTTTATAACCTTATTGAACTACCCAGTATATGGATTGAACAAAGAATGAATGAATCTGAACGGAAGATGAACAAAATGTTTATTCCGGTAATTCGCAAAACTCTTAGAGTGACAGTAGTTATTTTATCCATTATTCAGATAATTCAGATACTAAGTGATAAGCCTATAACATCAATAATTGCAGGTTTGGGAATTGGAGGTTTAGCTGTTGCTTTAGCAGCACAGGACACACTTAAAAACTTTTTCGGCTCGCTGGCATTAATGGGCGATAAGCCTTTCAATATTGGCGACAGAATTGTTATTGACAGTTACGATGGCGTTGTTGAAAATGTTGGCCTTCGATCTACTCGTTTAAGAACTTTAGACGGACACCTTGTAACTTACCCAAACGGTGAACTAGCAAATAAGGCCATTAAAAACATAAGTGAAAGACCAAACATAAAAAGAGCTACAAATTTTACTATTACCTATGATACATCGCAGGAAAAAATAAAAGAAGCAGTGGAAATAATTAAGAATTTATTGAAAGACCATGAAGGGATGGATCCAGAGCTACCTCCTCGTGTTTACTTTAACGATTTTAACGACACTTCTTTAAATATTTTAGTAATTTATTGGTATCATCCGGCATCTTATTGGGATTATATGGAATTCTCGGAAAAACTGAATCTCCAGATTTTTTCTGAATTTGAAAAAGCAGGTATAGAATTCGCATTCCCAACACAAACAGTATATATTGCCGGAGATAAAAATCGTCCTTTTGAATTTGGTAAAAAGAATAATTAGAAACCTATATCTTCGGATTTTAAGTCAAATTTAGCTACTTGTTTTTTTATTCTTTTTACCATTCCTATTTTTCTTTTCTGGTTAAGATTTAGGTATTCTTCGGGTGGACTTTAGGTCTATATGCACCATTAAGTCCATAACCAGGTATTGATTGCCATTTGCATTCCAAAAGCATGTCTTCCACAATGGGTTGTTATTTTCTTATGGATGAAACCGCACCTTCATCTTTTGAGCAAGCAAAAATATAGGTTATGATCGTGCGCTACTGCACTTCATGTAGCTTTAAAAGATTGAAAATCAACGACTTTACCACAAACCCTGAAGGGAGCGATTGATTTTCTACTCCCTTTAGGGGCAGGGGTGAAATAAGAAATCAATTAAATTTACTGGTATAATTGCGAACAATCATTTTATAGATACTCGATATATTGTTCAACAAATGTAAATGCAACAATATAAATTGATAGTTCGGTATGTTGTTGGCTAATGCAATTAATCCTCTAACTCCTTCTTCGACAATCTCTTCACTTGCTTAATGGTAAAATCCGTCAGGCCATATTGCTCTGCAACACGTTGAGCAGCTTCAAAATCGGGAACTTGAAAATATTGTTTTTCATTCTTTGTAATAACCTCAAATCTTCTTTGATTGTAGTAACGAGGATTTTGTTTGTTTTCCTCCATTTCCTGAGGACTAAAAATATCAAGTGTTAATTGTCCGTCTTCATGTTGCTTTATTGTAATATCCTCAGGACTCACCCAAATTTCAACATATTCGGCAAAGCCATTCTTAATTCCTTTAACTGCCTTGATTTTATAGTTATGTTCTCCTTTAGGATTAAAACCGGTAATAGATAACCAAATACTTTTCCCTTTCTGGTTTACCCCTTTCTTATAATGAATTGATGTCTTTTTTATTTTAGCTTTTAAAACCTTCATATACCAAATTCACCTGACTACCGAGTCTGGATTTCAAAATTTTCCGCAAGCTACAAATTATTCGTATAGATCAACACTAATTGGCATTGTAATCAACACTTTTACAGGAATATCTCCCATTTTTCCAGGTGTCCATTTTGGCATGACGCTAACAATCCTAACAGCTTCACTTTCATATTCAGGACAACCACCTAATCCTTTAAGGAGTCTTACATTTTCTATTGTACTGTCGGGCCGAACAATAAACTGAAAAACCATTTTCCCAAAACAGTCATCGGATGGGAACTCAAAACGTTCTCTTACATACCTTAAAAAGGATTTGCTTGTTGTATTGCAATCCTTATATAAAAATTGGGGCATATTGGCAACCTTAACAAAATAGAATGATGTATCAACCTTATTTAGGTTCCATTTCAAGGTAGGTTCTTTGTTATCAGCTTGGGCTAAAACTAATTCCTGACAAACCAATAGAAGCAATAAACTTACTAAGGTTCTCATAGTAATTGAAACTTATTAAGTAAAATTAAGCTAAAGCAGTAGAACTAATCAAACGAGTTACTAACAGAAATAATCAAGATTATTGTGATTGTTGATTCAAGAATTTAGTAACCTATCCCATGGCCAAAGCTTTTTCGAGAAAGAAGGTAGAGATAGAATTCTAAAAATTGAAAAGCAAGTCTTTTTCTTTCATAGATTAAAATTTATACCTTTCATTTGACCAAATTAGTTTTAGAGCGTATCATACTCAAACTTAGGATTAATCCCTATATGACTAAAGGAGCATCAAAAATCTCTCAACCGCCCAAAGACCTCATCGAACAATGTAAGGCGGGTAATACAGTAGCGTTTAAAAAGCTTGTGATACTTACTCAAGAATTTGCTTTTATAATTGCCTTGAAAACTCTTGAAAATGAAGAGAACGCCAAAGATGCTGTTCAGGAAACTTACATTAAGGTTTGGAAGAATATAAAAAAATATAACTCAAGTTCGCTTTTCACAACCTGGATGTATAAAATTTTAGTAAACACTTGTCTTGATAAACTAAAAAGCAATAAGAACAGAATTAAGCTGGCAGATGAAAGAACAAATGAATACTACAGTGAAGAAAAATTAATAGACAACAAAGATTTAGTACAACACATTAAACAACTTTCTCAGCGTTTGCCATACAAGCAACGAATTGTTTTTATTCTAAAAGACCTACAAGATTTATCGATTGAAGAAGTAGGTGAGATACTGAATATGAAAAAGGGAGTAGTAAAATCAAACCTTTATTATGCACGAAAGTTTCTTAGAGACAAACTATTAATTCTAGAAAATAGGGAGAATACAAATGAATTGTGAAAGAGTAGAAAAGCAAATTATTTTTTCTGACATAGAAAACATTTGCACGGAAGACAGGGCGGCTTTTCTGGAACATATAGATTCTTGCGATTCCTGCAAAAACAATAAAAAAGCTATGGAAAAATACCATTTGCTTATCCAAGAAATTAACAAGACCTATCCGACACTTAAAAATGCCGATGACTTTACAAACCAGATTTTAGATAGTATTGAGGCCGATTCTAAAACAAAAAATAATAAAGAAGTCTCAATCATAAATTTTTCCTTGCGTATTGCAGCTGCCATAACTATCCTTTTTATTCTAGGTTTTTATGCAAATCAGAAAATATATGTAAATAAATCTATCGCTGAGCTTGAAGAACAATATACTATTCCACCTGAAAAAAATGAGTTTATCAGAGATTATAACGAATGTCGTTCCGGCTCAGAGACAATATTGAAAGATATTATTACAAACAACGATGAACTCTTAGCAATGGTAAGGGACGAAAGAAAAACCTCCTCTCCTATTAATATTAAGAAATACTCATCGAATATTTGCCAGCAGTCGGCTCTGGATTTTGCAGATGCACCTCAAACTCAAAAAAAAGAATTATTGGTTAAATACTTACGTAACGAATTATAATCAAGTATTAACTAAAACCGAAACATCATGAAAATAAAAAATATAAAACTGAAAATTCTGGCTATAATTATTTCAATTATTGCTGGTAGTTGTATCGACTATTATAAAATTACAACCAAAGTAAATCCCGATGGTTCACTAACCAGGACCATTCAGGTAGTTGGAGACTCAACAGACATCTTTGATGGCCAGTTAAAAGTTCCTTCTGATTCTTCTTTATGGGAAATCTCAGGAAAATGGATTCATAAAGTTCCAGGTGATACCTCCTCAGAAAAACAGTATGAATTTACTGCTACAAGGAATTTTAGTAATGTTGAAGAACTAAATAATTTTCTTTCAATTGATACTGATACATCCGCATATATTAAAGCAAAAACCGAGTTCCGGAAAAGTTTCAGGTGGTTTTATACCTATATAAATTTTGCTGAAACATACATAAAAAAAATGCCTTTTAACCATGTAGAAATTGATCAATATATGACTGAAGATGAATACAGTTTCTATTATGACGATGAATTTATCTATAGCCCTGCACATGACAGCCTTATACATATTGCCGACTTAGAAAGCATGCCTGCATTAACTCATCAGGACAGCTTGCGAGGTGATGAACTCGAAGAAAAAATAACATTAAAATTTATCGATTGGTATACTCGAAATGTTTTTGAGGAATATTTCAATCTTACCCTTGACGAAATGCAAGTAAGAATGCCTGAAAACCATCAGAAACTTATAGAGAATAAAGAAGAACTCTATGAAACGCTTGAAAAGTTTGAAGGATTATTTTTCGAATCGAAAGAAAAAGAAAATCCAATGTTAGTTATTGCCGACTTTTTAGAACTTTCTGAAGACTCAATAAAACGACTAAATCCTCCCGTTTTCGATGTTTTTTACAAAAAACTAGACATCACAAATGACATTGCTTTTGAGAGCCATAAAATTAAGAACATGATTGAAATGCCTGGAATATTAATTAAAACAAATGCTGATAGCATAAGTAGCAATAAAACATATTGGAACTATAACAATAGTAGAAACTTTGCGAAAGATTACACCTTATATTCCGAATCAAGAATGGTTAATAAGTGGGCCTTTGTTGTTACCGGAATAGTAATAATTATGCTTCTAGGCTTTATTTTAAAAGGTTTTATACGAAAATAAATGCTCATTCCTTTTTGTCAGGTACAAAATTCAAAGAAATTGAGTTAACACAATGTCGTGTGTTCTTTGGTGTAAATCCTTCGCCAAGGAACACATGACCTAAATGACCTTCGCATTTAGCACAAACAATCTCTATTCTTTTACCATCAGCATCTGGAATACGCTTCACTGCTCCTTCAATTTCATCATCGAAACTTGGCCAACCACAATGCGACTCAAATTTATCATCTGATTTATATAACTCAGCATTGCATCGCTTGCAGGTATAGGTTCCTTTTTCTTTATGATTTGTATACTCTCCGGTAAATGCACGTTCGGTTCCTTTACTTACAATAACATATTCTTCTTCTAAGGTAAGCTTATTGAATTTCATTTCTTCCTGGGCATTTGAATTTGAAACAATAATTAACGACAAAAAAGCAATCGGCAAGAATATTTTCATCACTCTAAAATTTAGAGTATAACCAGCATGAACCCCTTTTTGTTTTCATCTTAACAAAAATTTAACGAAATTTTATGTCGTATTTTTACGTCATTTAAAATATTTGACGTATTTTTACGTCGTAATTCAAAAGTAAATTATGAACAACAAAAGAAACAGACTACTTCCCGACCTTGAAGAATATATGCAAGACTCTATTAAAGGTTTTCAATATATAGACCCTGAAAGAAAATCTCTTCTGAAGAAAGTTGCCCAATATGTTGAAGCAAAAGCTAAGCAAAACACACCTGTTAACTTAACCTTTATTTGCACTCATAATTCAAGAAGAAGTCACATAAGTCAACTCTGGGCACAGGCAGCAGCCCATTATTATGAAGTACCTGGCGTAACCACATATTCTGCTGGAACAGAAGCAACAGCTTTTAATCCACGAGCAGTGAAAGCAATGCAAAATGCTGGATTCAGTATTATTACATCCGATGATAGTTCTAATCCGAAATACAGCATAACCATAGGTGAAGAATTTCCACCAATTATTGCTTTTTCTAAAACAATTGCAGACAACTTCAATCCTCAAGAAGACTTTGCAGCTATTATGACCTGTGATAATGCCGATGAAGCTTGCCCAATTGTAAATGGCTCTGATGCAAGGTTCCCGATAAAATATAAAGATCCCAAAATAGCCGATAATACACCTGAAGAGGAAGCAAAATACAACGAACGTTGCCAGCAGATTTGTACAGAAATGATGTATATGTTCTCTTTAGTTAAATTGTAAAACGAGAAGTATGACAAAACTAGAATTATTTGAAAAGGAACTAACCGATGGAGCAAAATTATTCAAAGCACTAGGACACCCGGCACGTCTGGCAATCTTAAAATACCTCGCCGAAACAAAAAGTTGCATGTCTGGTGATATTTCTGAAGAACTTCCCTTAAGCAGGACAACAGTTAACCAGCATTTGAAGGAATTAAAAGATTTAAATCTGATAAAAGGGGAAATTGAAGGAGTAAAAATGAACTATTGTTTAAACAATAATAACCTAAGAAAATTGAAAGAAACCCTGGAGTCATTTCTTGACAACATTGGTTGTTGCGATGACTCAAAGTGTTAATATATACCAAAACCATAGAAATTATGAAACCAGAAGATTTAAAACTAATTGTAAAAGACAAGTACAGCGAAATTGCAAAACAAAGCAAATTTCAAAACCAATCATCATGCTGTGGAAGCACAAGCTGTTGCGACGAAATGGATTATTCAATATTCAGTGATGATTATAGTAAACTCAAAGGCTATAATCCTGATGCCGATTTAGGACTGGGTTGCGGTATTCCAACAGAATTCGCAAACATTAAGGAAGGAAATCATGTGTTAGACCTAGGCTCTGGTGCCGGAAACGATTGCTTTATTGCTCGTTCTATTGTTGGAGAATCAGGAAAAGTTGTAGGAATTGACTTTACTGAAGAAATGCTTAAAAAAGCCAATGCTAATGTTCAAAAACTAGGGTTTAACAATGTTGAGTTTGTTAAAGGCGATATTGAAAGTATGCCTCTAGCCGATAATAGTTTTGATGTGGTAATTAGTAACTGTGTTTTAAACCTGGTTCCTAAAAAAGAAAAGGCTTTTTCTGAAATTTACAGAATTCTTAAATCAGGTGCCCATTTTTGTGTTTCTGACGTAGTAATTAAAGGCGAACTGCCTTCTGAAATTCAAAAAGATGCAGAAATGTATGCCGGATGTGTCTCAGGAGCTACTGATATTGAAAAATATTTAGAAATCATTAAACAAGCTGGCTTCGAAAACATCAAAATTGAAAAACAAAAAACAATAAATATACCTGATGAGATTCTAAATAAATACCTTAGCGATTCTGAATTATTGGCCTATAAAAAAAGCGAGACCGGAATTTTTAGTATAACTGTAACAGCAACTAAAAAATAGGATGGCACACAAAAAACGACTTTCTTTTCTAGATAGATTTCTAACATTATGGATATTCCTGGCAATGTTTGCAGGTGTATTCTCAGGATATATTTATCCCGGAATTGCAAAATTCTGGGATAAATTTCAAAGTGGAACCACAAACATAGCTATAGCAATAGGGCTAATATTAATGATGTACCCACCTCTTGCTAAAGTAAGGTATGAAGAATTAAAAGACGTTTTTAAAAACATCAAAATTCTTAGCTTATCGCTTGTACAAAACTGGCTTATTGGACCTTTATTAATGTTTATTCTTGCAATTGTATTTCTTCAGGATTATCCTCATTACATGGCCGGGCTAATACTAATTGGACTTGCGAGGTGCATCGCTATGGTTCTCGTATGGAACGATTTAGCTCAAGGCGATAATGATTATGCTGCCGGACTGGTTGCTTTCAACTCCATATTTCAAATATTGTTTTTCTCTGTTTATGCCTATGTGTTTCTAACTATTTTGCCAAACTGGTTTGGCCTACAAACCTTTGATATTAATGTAAGCATGGGGGAAATTGCAAAAACTGTATTTATTTACCTCGGCATTCCATTTATCGCTGGCTTTCTTACCAGGTATTCACTAATTAGAATAAAAAGCAAGGAATGGTATCATAAGAAATTTATCCCCAAAATTAGCCCGCTAACTCTAATTGCCCTGCTATTTACAATTTTTGTAATGTTTTCTTTAAAGGGCGACTACATTATTGCTATTCCTTTTGATGTAATAAGAATTGCTATCCCACTAGGATTATATTTTTTAATTATGTTCCTGGTTTCCTTTTTCATGGGAAAAAAGTCTGGTGCCAACTATAAAAAAACAACAACTATTTCTTTTACAGCTGCCAGTAATAATTTTGAATTAGCAATTGCAGTATCAATTGCTGTATTTGGAATTAACTCAGGTGAAGCATTTGCAACTGTTATTGGCCCACTGGTTGAAGTGCCTGTTCTAATTGCTTTAGTAAATGTTGCACTTTGGTTTAAGAAAAAGTATTTCAACTCATAAAAGCATTTATGTAAAAAAATCATCATTTCGTGAAAAAAATATTCCAATTTTCCACAGATATACTATTTTTAAGTTACGCTAATCCAATTAAACTAAACCATGAAAAAAATACTCCTTTTATTAGCCGAGGGTTTTGAAGTGTATGAAGCAAGTGCATTTATTGATGTTTTTGGATGGAACAACATCAATGGTAGTAAAGACACAAAACTATTTACCTGTGCCAGAAGAAAGCATATCAAAAGTACTTTTAGCCTTAGCATTGAAGTTGAGAAAACACTTGACAAAATAAATGTTGATGAATTCGACGCTCTTGCAGTACCTGGAGGATTTGAGATTTATGGTTTTTATAACGATGCCTATTCTCCTGAATTCTCAGAAGTAATTGCTGAGTTTGACCGACAGAAAAAACCAATTGCATCAATATGTGTTGGGGCATTGTCTTTAGGAAAAAGCGGAATCCTTAAACAAAGGAAGGCTACAACATATAATATAATCAACAACAAAAGAATTGACCAACTATCAGCATTTGGAGCTCATGTAACTAACGCCCCTATTGTAACCGATAAAAATGTAACAACCTCTTTTGGGCCCAATACTGCTATTGATGTTGCCTTTAAGTTACTTGAACAATTAACAAGTAAGGAAAACTGCAAATATATTAGAGAGATAATGGGATTTGAATAGGATCTTATTAATCATGTGAATCAAGGATTGAAATTCTTGCCACGAAGTGGCTAAAGATTAATAACCGTGGGTGAAGCCCGCGGCGTTTTAGATAAACACCTCCAGCCGCGTAGTGGTTGAATATTATTATTACAGTTCAGCCCACTTCGGGGCTGAATATGTGGCTATGTTTATCCATGGGTTTCACCCAAGGTTATTCAAATTAAACCCTTATCAGGGTTTTTCCAGTTTAAACCTCAAATGTATTAAACAAGCATATTTGACCCTACGAGCCGACGAAAAGTCCTGTTTAACATGAATCGAGGTATAACCCTGACAAAAAAAATCACAAAACAATTGCTATTAATACCGTTGTAACTATCTGATTTATGTAACCCTTGATTCGTATTACCCCTCTTCATCAGTTGAATAGAACCTGCATTCAAATATTACAGAACAACTTAAGGGATTTATTGTTAATAGTTGAATATAATACTAACAATAAATCATTAAGACATGAAACCATATTTTGCAAGCTTAATTAACGCTATTATACTTATTACTTTCGGACTCTGGGGTTATTTTTCTGCCGAAACTCCATCAGCTACGGCATTTATACCTGTTGGAATAGGTGCTGTATTGTTGATAATAACACCATCCTTTAAAAAAGAAAATAAAGTTATAGCTCATATTGCTGTTACATTAACTATAGTTGTTTTATTAGGACTTATTATGCCCCTTAAGGGCTCCATTCACCGAGGAGACAACTTAGGCCTAATTAGAGTACTTGTTATGATGGCCACCTCTATTTTTGCATTAACTACATTTGTAAAAAGCTTTATTAATGCCCGAAAAAATCCGGCAAAATCATAGTAACATCATATTATTTGATGGGGTATGTAATTTGTGTAACAGCTTTGTGAACTTTTTACTCAAAAAAGATAGGCAAGAAATATTCAGATTTGCTTCTTTACAATCTACGTTTGGGAAAGAAATACTAGATATATGGAACGAGAAAGAAAATGCTGACAAAACGGTTTTCTATTTAAGGAATAACAGTCTATACAAGAAATCAGATGCAGTACTACACATAATTAAAGATGTTGGAGGAGCTTACTCGCTCCTCTTTGCTTTTATAATAGTACCAAGGTTTATTAGAGATTATGTATATACAGTAATTTCAAGAAACAGGTATAAATGGTTTGGCAAGATAAACACATGTAGAGTGCCAACACCTGAAGAAAAAGTTCGATTCCTGGAATAAAAAACTACCTGCAAATTGAATTAATATATTAGCCCAACTTACAGGTAGTTCTTCGATTTGATAATGTCTACTTAAATATTTCCTTTTCCTTCACAAAAGTTATTTTTCCATACTTGGCTAATTCATCCATATCAACCTTACTCTTATCGCCGGCAATGCAAATAACCATTGGCTCATTTTTCAGATGTTCAGCCTCAAAATCTACAATATCCTTAAATTCTAATTCTTGATATTTTTCACTAAGAATTTTATTTGGGTCAGAAGTAAATCCCTTCTGCTGCCAACTGGCAAAGGTTTTAGGAAGCTCTCTGAAATCAGGCCTTGAACTTAGCGATTGCTGATACAGATATGTTTTAATGTTATCCATTCTCTCCGATTTCTCTGGCATTTCTCTAACCAAACCATTAAAAGTTTCCAAAGCTTCAATGGTTTTATCAGCTTGTGTTCCAATATACCCTAAGAACCTGCTTTTTTCACCTTCCCTAAAAGGAACTATGTATCGCGCACCAGCAGAATATGCTAATGAACGGTATTCTCTGACCTCTTGCAAAACTAACCCAGAGAAACTACCTGCAAAATAAAAATTAAATGCGTTGTAAACCGGCTGTTCTTTTTTCTCATAAGATTTGCCATTTATGTAGAAGTATATTTTACTTTGCGTAGCCTTTTTAACATCAATAAAGAAAACCTGATTCTCAGTATATTTGTTCGTTTCAATATATGAAGGTGAATTACTTTTTTGGGGATTTTCTTTAAGTACCAGCTTTGTATTAAGCAAATCAGATATTTCTTTCTCTGTTTTTGTGCCAGAATAAAACACATTCAATTCATATGATGTTGCTTTTTGGGCACTCTCAATTAATTCAGAAATAGTTAAATCCTTAACCTCTTTTACACTTAAGCGATTTAAAAAATCTGACTTATTACCATAAAGAGCATAAGCATTAAGCGCTTCGGCTTTAATATCAACCTCTGATTTTTCAAATTTCCTTTCCGATTTTGCCTCATCAAGAATAATTGAAAGTTTATCTTCTTCAATAGTAGGGTTCTTTATAAGCTTACTCAACAATGAAACTGCATTCTCAAGGTTCTTTTCAAGACCTTCAAGATCATAATAAACATAACTTTTATCGGCCCAAACATCTAAATTGCATCCCATTATTGCCAATGTTTGTTTAAGACTATCTACAGAATATTCTCCTGCTCCAGCATAACCTAAAATCATAGAAACCTGCGCTAATTCAGGATTCTTCTCCTTGCCTATTCCATAACGAAGGGACAATTTAAAGATATCGTTTTGTGGATTTTTACTGACAAAAATTTTAGACCCGTTTTTAAGCATAGATTGTGCTACATCTTTCTCGAAATCAACAAAGCGAGATTTTGGCGTAATTGACTCAATTGATTCAAAATGCTTTGCAAAATTTGATTTTGCATCGGTATTAACTTTTAATGGTTTATATCCGGGCTTCTCAAGTTTCTCAGGTTTATGCACACCCATTTTAGAATGAAATGCCAAATAATTATCGCCATAATATTGTTTTGCAACCCTTATTATGTCTTCCTTGGTAATCTTCATAATATTTTTTGGGTACTGCAAAATATCATCAATAGACTCTCCTCTGGCCCATCCATCAGAAAACATATTACCCCTCCACATATTTTTCTCAAGCGAAAGCATTTGCTCCTTGTACAACTCTAGTTTTGCTATTTCAAGAAGTGTGTTGTCAAAATCGCCACTATGAAGCTTAGCTATTTTTTCGAGAATTAGTTCTTCAGCAGCATCAAGCTTCTGTCCAACTATTTTAGGGAGAAAAATTAATAGCGAAGCTCCATGATCGTTGTAACCAAAGTCGACCATTTGTGCCATCATAATTTTATTGTCAACTACGAGTTTATCAATCAAACCGGTTTGTCCGTAGTTCGTTAGCATATAGTTACAAACATCCAGAGCTTCTTTATCTTTATGGTTAGGTTCAACAGTTCTAAAGCCCAAAAGCCCAATCTTTATAGGGCTCATTCTAACTTCAACAAGTTCTCTGCCATTAAATGGATCTTCTTTATATTTCTTGTGTTCAGGTATTTCTTTAGACTCTAATATGCTAAATGACTTCTCAATAAGAGGCTTAACCTTATCAATTTCAAAATCGCCAACCAGTACTAATGCCATATTATTTGGAGCATACCAGGTATCGAAGAATTCTTTCATCTTCGATAATGATGGATTCTTTAAATCATCTACTGTACCAATAATTGTTTGCTGTCCATATGGATGATTTTTGAAAAAATTCCGGTTAAATTCTTCAATTAACGGTTCCTGAAACATATCGTTATACATGTTCTTTTCTTCATACACAACTTCCAGCTCAGATTGAAATGAACGGAAAACCGGCTTGTGAAACCTATGAGCATATATTTCAAGCCATTTTTCAATTTGAGAAGGGGGAAACATATTATGGTACATTGTATTATCCGGACCTGTCCCCGCGTTTATTCCAGTAGAACCAATACTTCGCAGCAGGGCATCGAATTCGTTTGGAATTGCATATTCTGCAGCTCTAAGAGAAACCTCGTTAATTTTCTTTTGAACAGAATCTCGTACAGATTGCTCGGTCTGCTGCCCCAGAACATCATATAACATAAAGATGCTATCAATTAAGGGCTTTTCTGCCTCCCAGTTAGTTGTTCCTAATAATTCAGTGCCTTTAAAAAGCATGTGTTCCATATAATGAGCCATACCTGTTGCATCAGAAGGATCGTCTTTTCCACCGGCCTTTACAACAACAGCCCCATAAACTTCTGGCTTTTCATGGTTCTCGTTTAATATTACTTTCATTCCATTTGAAAGCGTGTACTCTTCAACTTTTATTTGAGAATAGGAATGCTGGCAAAACAGCAAGATTGCTAATAGTAAAAATGTATTTCTAAATTTCATGGTAATGTAGGTTTTAGTATAATTGAGCTATAGTATAGATAAAAAATGAATTCCATTATTAAATATATACTTCAAAAATCGCATAAAATTATTAGCAAAACGCTAATTTCTTTTATAAGTTACAGTTCACTTTTATAAATAAGTGCTCAATAAATCATTGCACCAGAATAATTCATTGAGCACTTTAACATGAGGCTTTATTTACAGTAAAAAATGCCCTATTCCTTTATTCCTGCCAGTTTAAATATAAAAGCATACTCCATTGCTGTTTCCCTGTATCTGCGAAAACGCCCTGAAGCTCCGCCATGTCCTGCTTCCATATTTGTGTGCAGAAGCAATAAATTATCATCGGTTTTAAGATCTCTAAGTTTAGCTACCCATTTTGCCGGCTCCCAATATTGAACTTGCGAATCGTGATATCCGGAAGTAACCAATAGATTTGGATAAGCTTTTGCTTCAACATTATCATATGGCGAATATGAAAGCATATAATCGTAGTATTCTTTTTCCTTAGGATTTCCCCACTCATCGAATTCACCTGTTGTTAATGGAATACTTTCATCAAGCATTGTAGTTACAACATCGACAAAAGGAACTGCAGCAACAACTCCCTTGAATAACTCCGGATTCATATTTATTACTGCACCCATTAATAGTCCACCGGCACTACCGCCCATAGCAAATAGGTTATCTGTGGAAGTGTACTTTTTATCAAGCAAATATTTTGCGCAGTCAACATAATCGTTGAAAGTGTTTTTCTTTTTAAGCATTTTACCATCTTCATACCATTGGCGTCCTAACACTTGTCCACCTCTAATATGAGCAATTGCATACACAAAACCTCTATCAAGTAAACTCAATCGGGTTGAGCTAAAATATGGGTCCATTGTTGAGCCATAAGAACCGTATGCATAAAGTAATAGTGGTGCTGAACCGTCTAGTTTGGTTCCTTTTTTATAGACAAGCGAAATAGGCACTTCAACCCCATCGCGAGCTTTAGCATATAATCTTTCGGTTTGATATTCGGTAGGTTCATAACCGCCAACTACCTCCTGACGTTTTAATAATTCCAACTCTCGCGAAATCATATTGTAATTATAAGTTGAAATTGGAGTGGTTAATGATGAGTAACCTATTCTTAAAATATCTGTTTCGAAATCAGGATTAATAGACATCCAGGCAGTAAATGCATCTTCACCAAAACTAATATAATGTTCTTTTTTATCTTTCTGCTGAATAATTCTTATTTGGTTTATACCCTTTATTCTTTCTTCAAGTACAAGGTAATCGGCAAAAGCCATAAATCCTTCTAAGAACACATCGTCACGATGAGCAATTACTTCCTTCCAGTTTTCCTTTTCGGTTTTATTCTCATTCACCTCCATTAAACGGAAGTTTTTCGCATCCAGGTTGGTTTTAACATAGAATTTATCTTCAAAATGGCCAATACTATATTCTAAACCTCGAACTCTGGGCTGAAAGATTTTGAATTCGCCTTTTGGATTATCTGCTCGCAGAATTCTGTATTCATCTGACATAGTTGATGATGAACCAATTATTATGTATTTCTTCGAACGACTCTTATATACATAACTACTAAAGGTTTCGTCATCTTCCTGAAAAACCTTTTGAGGCTCTTTGTTTTCCCCTAATGTGTATCGAAATACCTGAAACGGACGTAAAGTTTGTTCATCTTTCACTGAGAAAAACAAATTTTTATTATCGCTTGCCCAAGTTGCACTTCCAGTAGTATTCTCGATTTTTTCCTCAAGAATTTCATTAGTCTCAAGGTTCTTAAAATAAACAGTATATATACGACGACTAAGCGTATCAACCCCAAAGGCAAGCATCTTGTTGTCAGGGCTAACACTATAGCCGGCAACATTATAATAACTAAAACCTTCTGCCATTTCGTTAACATTCAGGACTATCTCTTCCTCTGCTTCGAGGCTTTCTTTTTTACGACAATGTATTGGATATTCCTTACCTTCTTCATAACGGGTATAATAGTAATAACCATTATCCTTATATGGCACCGACATATCTGACTGCTTTATCCTTCCAATAATCTCATTAAAAAGATTCTCCTGAAATTGTTTGGTATCAGACAGCATTTCCTCAGTATAAGCATTTTCGTCATTAAGGTACTTTTCTACATCTTCAGCACCACGCTCGTTCATCCAGTAATAATTATCAATGCGCGTATGTCCGTGTTCTGTGAGTTCCTTGGCAATTTTCTTCGCTATGGGTGGTTTCATATTTGTGTCTGTTGTACAAGAGTTGATTAATATCAATAAAATAGGCAGTAAAAATAACTTCCTAATTGGAACTAATACTTTGTTCTTCATAAGTTTCATGTTATGGTTAATAAGTTATCGAAATAACAACATTATAAGAGTAATGTTAAATTCAAACAAATATAAAATATTCAGCAAAGTAAATAATTGACTTTCACTAGGTTTTTGCACAATGACTCTTCATCAGTATATTTTTATAGTATACCTTTAGAATTTCCGTCTTTACCGACTTTTAGTTTCAATTACTCCTATAGTTTATAATTTTGTATTATCTAAAAAAACTCAAAGCCTAAAAATGAAAAAAGCAGTAATAATTTATAACAGTAAAAAAGGAACCACTAAGTACTTTGGTGAAGAAATTGCAGCATTCTTAATAGATAAAAACATTGATGCTAAAGCAATATCAATTTACGACGCCACACCAGAAATTGTAAACGAGGCTGATTATGTACTATTAGGCGCATGGACACATGGCATGATGATAGTTCTGCAACATCCGGATAAACCATGGGTGAAATTCGCAAAACAACTACCCGACATAAAGGATAAGAAAGTGGGTCTTTTTACAACCTACAAAATTGCAACAGGCAGTATGTTCCGCAAAATGAAAAAACATCTCTCAGGAAAAATTAGTTCAATTGATCTGGTGATTAAATCCAAGAATGAAGAATTAAACAACACACATAAGAGCGAATTAATAAGTTTTATCAGTAACTAAACTGGTGTACAGAATCAAATCGTCAGTGAAATATCGAAAAGAGAGAACACTTTACAAACAATGTTCCCTCTTTTTATATTATAATTCAATGAAGTTTTGTAAAGATTCCGTCCGCCTTAAGGAAGAATAAGTGAATTACACTCCCTTCATTGTCAACTGAATACGCTTTCTGGCGATATCTACTTCCAACACTTTTACTTTAACATGCTGATGCAACTGAACAACATCATTAGGATCTGAAATAAATTTATCTGCTAATTGCGATATATGTACAAGCCCATCTTGTTTTACTCCCACATCAACAAAGGCACCAAAATTTGTGATGTTTGTAACAATTCCAGGCAAAGTCATACTTACATGTAAATCCTCTATTTTATGTATTCCTTCAGCAAATTCAAAAACCTTAATTGTTGTACGCGGATCTCTTCCAGGCTTGGTCAACTCTTTCATAATATCAGATAAGGTTGGTAATCCAACTTTATCGGTTACATATTTCTGAAGAATAATTTGCTTTCTAAGCTCCTCTTTTGAAATTAAATCTTGTACACTTACGTTTAAATCTTTAGCCATTGCATCAACCACTTTGTAACTTTCGGGGTGAACAGAACTATTATCAAGAGGATTTTTTGCATTCCTAATACGCAAAAATCCTGCAGCTTGCTCATAAGCTTTCGGTCCTAATCGTGGTACACTTTTCAGCTCAGTTCTTGAACCAAAGGCTCCGTTTTCTGAACGATAATCAACAATGTTTTGTGCTAACTGCGGACCAAGTCCCGACACATAAGTAAGCAAATGTTTACTTGAGGTATTTAAGTCAACCCCAACGGCATTCACACAACTCTCGACAACCTGGTCAAGCGACTCTTTTAGTTTAACCTGGTCAACATCATGCTGATACTGACCTACTCCAATAGATTTAGGATCAATTTTAACCAATTCAGCCAAAGGGTCCATAAGTCTTCTTCCTATAGAAACAGAACCTCTGACAGTAACATCATAATCAGGAAATTCTTCTCGCGCAACTTTAGATGCAGAGTAAACAGAAGCTCCTGCCTCACTTACAACAAATACTTGCAAATCACGGTCGAAGCGAATTCCCCTGATAAATTGCTCAGTTTCGCGACTTGCAGTTCCGTTACCAATGGCAATAGCTTCTATTTTATATTGTTCTACAAGAGTTGATATTTTATTTTTTGCCTGCTTGGTTTCCTTTTGTGGTGCATGCGGATAGATTGTGCTATTATTCAGCAAATTCCCCTGATTATCCAAACAAACAACCTTACACCCCGATTTATAGCCTGGATCAAGGGCAAGAATTCTTTTTTGACCTAAAGGAGAAGACATTAAAAGCTGTCGAAGATTTTTACTAAAAACACTAATTGCAACACTATCGGCATCTTCCTTTGAACTGGCTCTAAACTCATTTTCGATTGAAGGCTGAACTAACCTTTTATAGCTATCTTGAATTGCTATTCGAACTTGCTCTGAAACATCTAAATATCCTTTAATAAATTGCTCCTCTAATAGTTCAACAGCTTTATCAGAATCGGGGGTGATTGAAAGCTTAAGGAAGCCTTCATCTTCTCCTCTTCTCATAGCTAACAGACGATGAGATGGACACTTTTTTAATGGCTCCGAAAATTCGAAATAATCGGAATACTTAGCTGCCTCTTCATCTTTTCCTTTTACAAGCTTTGAAGTAATAAAAGCTTCCTGCGAAAATAAATGTCGTATCTGATTTCGTGCTTTTTTATTCTCATTAATCCATTCGGCTATTATATCTCGCGCCCCCTGCAGTGCATCATCTATTGTTTCTACTTCTTCGTTTAAAAATTGAGAAGCTTTGTTTTCAATATTATATTCCTGCTGTTTCATTATTATTACAGCCAAAGGTTCCAAGCCTTTATTCCGGGCAATTGTAGCTCGAGTCTTTTTCTTTTGTTTATAAGGTAAGTATAAATCTTCCAGCTCTGTGGAGGTAGTTGCCTGCTCAATTTTCAACTTCAGGTCTTCGGTTAATTTACCTTGTTCCTCTATTGATTTTAATATTGCCTCTCTACGTTTGTCTAACTCCTGTAAGCGCTTTAATTCATCTTTAATAAGAGCAACCTGCTCTTCATCCATAGAACCAGTCATCTCTTTTCTATAACGACTGATAAAGGGAATTGTAGCTCCCTGTTCAAAAAGGTTGATAACATTGGCAACATATTTCTCTCCCAGATTCCCTAATGCTGCTATACTTTTAATATAATTATCCATATTTAATTGAACTTTTTTAAGAGATTCAAAAGTAATAGAATAAATATAAATTATTGTTCTGAATAAAAAAGGATTATTTTTGTCGTCACTATTTTTCAATATTGAAGACAAAACAAAATTTTATGCAGCCTAGAGTTTCAATAGTACTCCCATATTTTAATGCAGAAGACCAACTTTCTGATGCCATTGAAAGTATCCTTTGCCAAACATTTGATGAGTTTGAACTGATATTAGTAGATACTAATTCTAATGACGGGTCTTTTCAAATTGCTAATGATTTTGCATCGCGTGACCCAAGAGTAAGAATTGTTGAGGAACCCAGACAAGGAATTGTTTTTGCATTGAATACAGGAATTGATGAAGCTGAAGGTGAATATATTGCCCTAATGGATGCCAATGATATTTCTTTCCCAAATCGTATTGAAAAGCAAGTAGAATATCTGGATCAACATCCTGAAGTTGGAGTTCTTGGCACACAGATCAGACTTGTTGCTACCAACGAAGACCCGGAACAACTAGAAGGTTTTAATCAATTCATTTCCTGGAGCAACAGAATAATCACACATGGAGATATTGAAGTAAACCGATTTATAGAACCTCCGTTAATTCATCCGACTGTTATGTACCGTAAAGAACTAGTGAATCTTTATGGAGGATATAAAACCGGCGAATTCCCTGAAGATTACGAATTATGGTTACGCTGGATTGAAAATGGAGTTAGGATGCATAAATTGCCTGAAGTGCTTTTCGATTGGACTGGACTACCTGAAAGACTAATCCGAATTGATGAAAAGTACGCTGATCAGGCCTTCTTTGAGGTAAAAAGCCGGTACCTGATTGACTGGTTAAAAGAAAACAATAAATTTTTTCCAGAAGTTGTAGTATGGGGTGCAGGACGTAAATCGCGTCAACGATTTTTTATTCTTCATGAATTAGGTGCTCAAGCTAAGTTTTATATCGACCTAAGAGCAAATCCCGAACGAAAAGTAATTCAATACCAGCATACCCCCCCAGCTGGAAGAAACTTTATTATAAGCTATGTTGCTAACAGGGCTGCTCGTGAAAAAATTAGAATGTTCCTTGTCGAACTTGGATACATCGAAGGAAAAGATTTTTTATGTGTTGCATAAGCCATTCTTAAACTACAGAATGTTAAATTGAAGCTGAATATTTATTAACAATATTTCTTTTACCTCAATTACTATCTTCATTTTAATAATACACGACCAAGGTTATAACCTTGAACAAATCATTTACTGGTCTGTTTAGTATTGAAACATTAAAATGGTATGATAATAATCCTTTCCCCTGCAAAATCATTAAATTTTAAAATAGATAGTCCTACAAACAAGTATAGTCAGCCCATATTTATTGACGAAGCACAGAAGCTTATTAAAGAGTTGCGTAAATATTCTCCTTCCAATATTACCGAACTTATGAAAATTAGTAGTGGTTTAGGTGAGTTAAACTACCTACGTTTCCAGAAATGGGATGTGGAACATACACAGGAGAATTCTAAGCAAGCAATTTTCGCTTTCAATGGAGAGGTTTATAATGGGCTTAAGGCAAATACACTTAGTACCGATTCCTTATTATTTGCCCAAAAACATATTCGAATATTATCTGGTCTATACGGAATAATTAATCCACTTGACCTAATACAGCCTTATAGGCTTGAAATGGGAACAAAACTGATGGTAAACGACAAAAAAAATCTTTATTCTTTTTGGGACGATAAAATAAATATTACGCTCAATCAAGAATTGAAAGTGCAAAATTCTGAATGCCTGATTAACCTTGCTTCAAATGAATATTCAAAAGCAGCAAAACTTGAAAAGATTACATCAAGAATAATAACCCCAATTTTTAAAGAGAATAAAGGCGAAGAGTATAAAGTAATAACTGTATATGCTAAAAAAGCCAGAGGATTAATGTCTCGATTTATTGTTGATAATAAAATTGACAATCCCGAGGACATTAAACACTTCGAAGTCGAGGGGTATCATTATGACTCAAATCTTTCCTCAGAAAACAACTGGGTTTTTACGAGGTAGATTTTAACATTGCAAATCTCTTCAGAAAACCTATAATATAGCTTTATAATATTATTCTACATGTAAAATAAGGCCTTTTAAGTATTCCCCCTCAGGATGATAAATATTAACTGGATGATCTGCAGGTTGAGTTAGTTGGTGAAGTATTCTAACTTTTCTATTAGCATTTGCAGCAGCTGCAAAAACAGATTTCCTAAAATTATCTTTCGAAACAACTTGCGAACAAGAGAAAGTAAATAGAATTCCGCCTTTACGAATTTGCTCTAAAGCTATTTGATTTAGTCGTTTGTATCCTTGCAATGCATTATGCAACACATTCTGACGCTTTGCAAAAGCAGGTGGATCAAGTACAATTAAATCGTATTTATCTTTAATTTCTTCCAAATATTTAAAGGCATCAACAGCAAAGGCTTCATGAGCTGCATTCGAAAAATTCAGTTCTACATTTTTATTAACCAATTCAACCGCTTTTTCAGAGCTATCCACAGAATGAACAACATTTGCTCCTCCTCTTAAGGCATACACAGAAAATCCACCAGTATAGCAAAACATATTTAATACATCTCTCCCCTGAGAAAACTGTTGAAGCAATAGCCTATTTGCCCTTTGATCAATAAAGAAGCCGGTCTTTTGCCCCTCAGTCCAGTTAACTTCAAAGTTTAGTCCATTTTCTTTAACAACCTCTGAAGATTTTTCGCCAAGCAAATGTTCATTTTTCCCTTCAATGCCTGCCTTAAGTGGAATTGTGGAAGCACTTTTATCATAAACTGTGTTTAATTCTTTGCCATATATTTCTTGTAAGATTTTAACAATTAGCTCCCGTATAAGGTAAACACCAATCGAATGCACTTGAATTACAGCAGAACCATTGTAAAAATCAATAATTAAACCAGGTATCCCATCGCCTTCGCCATGAAACAATCGATAAACATTTGTATAGGAAGAACCAGCTAGTCCAAGTGTTTTCCTTAGTTCGTATGCAGAATTAATTTTATCAAACCAGAATTTATAATCAGTTTCTACATCTTCAAAAGAAAAAACACGAATAGCAATTGAACCTACCTGATAATGACCAAGAGCTAAAAACTCATCTTTATTGTCATAAACAACTACCTCTTCTCCTTCTGCCGGATTTCCATATATTTTTTTAATAGCTCCGGAAAACACCCATGGGTGAAAACGACGAAGTGATTGATCTTTACCTGACTTCAATACTATTTTAACGCGCTCTGCTGTCATTATTATGATTTATTATTTATTATTTCTGATTGTAATTCAATATTTAAGCCTAACAAGATTGAATAACCGGTTAGTCCTCTTCGTTAATTTCTGGCTGATTTAATACGCTATAAATTTCATGACACACCCAGGCATCGGTAGCTGCATAAATTATTTGTGCTTCGCTTAAAGTCTCGGCCTCCCAATTCGAAGTTTGCTGACGCTTGCTAATTTTAAACCCTAAAATATTAGCTGTAAGCTTTTTAAGTCCATTATCAATAATTCCAAAATCCTTCACATATTGCTGAAGTTCTACAAACCCATTTGATTCAAAGGAATTAATTTTCTTCAAAGACAAGATATCATCGCGAATGGCCACTCCTACTTTTTGAACTTTTTTAGATGCCAGAATTTCACAAATTTCATTGGGCAGCCCTATTTTATTGAGTCTGAACAAATAAGCTGAATTGCTTGAACTAAATTGTAATAAAGACACCTCGTTTGTTTTACCCTTCTTAAATGATGGTCTTGTCTCCGTATCAAAGCCCAATACCTTTTCCTCTTTTAGTATTGGTAAAACCCTTTCAAGTTTATCAAATGTATCTATGTAAAATATCTCACCGGAAAAGCTATCTACAGTTAAATCGTTAATTTCTTCCTTAGATATTGTTGTTTTAAATGAAAACTCATTCCTCATCATCGAAATCCTCCTGTCTCTTCGATATTAGCCAATTACTGGTATTTATTTTATTATAGTCAAAATCATCCGATTGCTTTTCGCTTCTTGTCTCGTCGTTATCTAAATCTACAATAGTATATTTTAAATGGTGTAAAACCCTCAAAACATTTGTAAGTCGTTGCCCCCAGTACTGCTCAAAAGCCTGCCGGCATTCCCAAATCGCATTATACATTACTTCATCGGTACCAACACGGTATTGCATCAAAAAATCTTTTATATCCTGGTAGATATCTGCAAAATTTTCGGCAATACTTAATTGTGCAGGTTCATCATTCTCTTGTCTGAGTGGATCAAATATTTCTTCGTAGAAGTTGTGTTTTCCAAATTTATCAATGAAAATATTCTTTATATAATTATAGTCTTCTTCTGTAACATACTTCTCATTAAACTCTTCATAAGCTTCTTCAATATCAGGCAACAAAGCTCCTTTCAAATAAACTAAGGGTAACATTTTATGTGCCTTATCTACAAAATCGATCAATGTTAGTTCTGAAGATGATTCCAAGAACTTGCAAAACTCATTTGAAACTGTAACAAACTCTATTACTTCACGAGAATATACTGGATTATCAAGACCTTCCATAATCAAAATTTTTGTGCAAAGGTAGCAGGAATAATTATATTTCGAATAACAAAACATTGCATCCGTCACTCCATCTACAATTTCAACACTACAATCTATGATTAAACCTTTCCAGATTAAAACATCCTTTAATCTAACAAACAATAACTTTCAATGTAACAAACAGTGTGTTTATGGAAAAACAATAACAGCTTTGTTGTATAAGGCGTTATATTTATAAAACTGAAAATAACTAATTCAGTTCTTTACTAACAATTAGTAAAATGAACAAACTAACACTTGGCCTCGCAACATTGGGTATTATTTTGATATCTTCCTGTTCTAAAGTAGATGAAGAAAATAAGATATTCCAGATTATTGATATTATAGGACTTTGGGAACAAACCGGAGGCAAAGATTTTGTGACTTGCCCAGCTGGTAATAATGCAAGAATTGAAATTACAGATACTGAATACATACAATTTTTTACTAATGATGAAGGATGCTTAACTAAAGGTTCGTTATTAACAAAATATGAGTTTGATGGGAAGGTAATATACACTGTGGATGGACGAGTTACCTTACGAGTTTTAAGCGCCGATGCAAATTCGCTTTATCTGTCGGATGGTAAGCAAACAAACAGTTATTCAAGAATGCTTCAATGACACTTAGAAAAGACATAAGAAAGCTACCTAATTGGGTAGCTTTTTTTTTAGAAAACAACAGCATTTTTTACTATTCTATATAGATTGTAAGCTTCTATAACATAGAGCTAAATTCATAGTATTTATATTCCTAAACACATTAAAGAATCTGTTTAAATAGGAATTATTATTTATTGAGGTCATACACTTCCTTCCGGTGCAATGATTATGCTACTTTGCCACCTTATCAAACACAAAATATTTTTGAAAATTCTGTAGCTATATATTTATCTTAGGCACCAACTAAGCATATCAGAAAATAATAAACACAAAATCCTAAAGGAAATAATTATTCTTCAACAATCGATAGCTAGAGTAAATATCACTCAGTAAAACAGTGTCATAAGGCTTTTCCCCACAACTAACTACTGCTTTTACAGCTTTAATATCTGCACCCTAGAATCATATAATTGATTTTTTACTATATTTATTCAACACTCTAACTTTAAACAACTTCGTTAAAACTAAACTTATGAAAAAAACTAAATCTTTATCTCTATTCGTATTCGGTGCAATCTTTTTGTTTGCTGCCTGCGAAAAACATGAACTAGATGATTTTACTGCAGAAAATGAGGGGAAATCTCAATTAAAATCAACCTATTCTTTAAATAATTGGATGGGATCGCTGAGCGACAACACTAGTCTTTCAGAGATTTCTATTCCCGGTTCACACGATGCAGGGGCGAGATATGAACCATGGCCAGGAACGGCGATATGTCAGAATCTTACTATTAGAGAGCAGTTAGATGCCGGCACACGATTCCTCGATATTCGTTGTCGCCATATCGAAGATGCCTTTGCTATACATCATGGTTCGATATACCAACACATGAACTTTGACGATGTATTAGAGAACTGTTGGGAATTTTTAAATGCTAATCCTACAGAATCTATTATTTTGAGTGTTAAAGAAGAGTACGATGCATCTAATAACACCAATACCTTTCAAGAAACATTTGATAATTATGTTGCCAAAAATCCAGGTGGTTGGTATCTTGGTGCTACTGTTCCTGAATTAGGTGATGTAAGGGGTAAAATTGTATTGTTCAGAAGATTTTCTTATCCTTCGTCTTTTGGTTTAGCAGCTACTCCAGGATGGGCAGATAATACAACTTTTTCTATTTATCATTATACAACTTTCAGGGTTCAGGATATGTATAGTATTTCGAATACTGAAGATAAATGGGATGCTATAACCTCAGTTTTTAACGAGGCTAAAAATGGCAGTTCATCAACACTTTTTGTCAATTTCACAAGTGGATACAAATCGATATTTTGGATTCCAAGTATTACATCAGTTTCCAATTCAATAAATCCGTTGATTGCCGATTACTTTACAACAAATACAAGTGGTAGATTCGGAGTTATACCTATGGATTTCACTAACAATGAGCGTAATGCTTTAATAATAAAAACCAATTTCTAACACTCGTTAATTATTTATTAATGAAGTTGTTTAAAGTTTGAAATTAAGGCAGGATTTAATTTAATTATTAATAAGCCTTAGTTCTGCCTACATAAACATTTTTTGCTTTAAGAGTAGTAGTATAACTAGGACCTGGAGAGCCTGAAGAGCCTTCCATTTGCATGTTGATAATAAGCCACATAGGTTTTCCCACAAAGTTAGCAGTGTGCATTCCTTTCCAGGAACCATCAATGTAATAATGAATGTTTACATCGCTACTATTAGCTTTTGAAATCCAAACCCGATACTGATGCCAATTGCCCGCACCTGAAACATAAGAAGTGGTTGTTGAAACATCGTTCCAAGCTCTGAATGTATTTTGCCAGTTAGTACTGTTCCCTTTAAACTCCATAATGTCGCTTTCAGGGGGCCAGCTCCATGCACCAGAAAGCCAAAATGCTGGCCATGTTCCTTTAACGGTTGGTACCTGAAACTCTCCTTTAATCTCATAGTTAGGGTACTGATCGTTTACAAGAATTTGCTTTTTAGCATGACAAGCTCCTGAATGGTACTTTATAGGCAAATAGGGATCTGCTGAGCTATTACCTTCATTCCATGTAATTTTAGAAGAAGAAATAGTTAATACTCCCCCACTTGGGTTAACATGAGACGGATATCCGTACATTCTAGCCGAACCATTATGATCTCTGCCCCATGGATAGTAATAATTCCATGCAGCTTCGAATGCGCTTTGATTCGCAAAGGTACCTGTACCAATAACAGTTTCCCATGTTGATTTTAAGCTTTGACTTTCAGCATTGTTGTCTTGGGGTTCGATCTCTGGTATAGTTTCTTTTTCACATGAGAAGAAGAAACCCGAAATCGTAATAATAAAAATAAGGGATAATAAGTTTTTCATTTGTTTCATAGAATAATTTTTAAGAGTTAGTTATTATTAAATCCTGCCTTTTCAAGTTTCATAGTTAGATATCAAAACTAACTTTCTGTGAAATCTGGTGTACTAAATGAAACCATTAATGTTAAAACGCATTAAGGTTGTTTGCTGCTTTTTTCTTGAACTGATATGTAAATAGTTAGGTAGTTCTTTATCAGCTAAAGAAAGTATAGTACATCTCAATTGTTATGTGTAAGACTTGGAAAGTGTCTTTAAAGAAAAGTAATTAGCACCTTCATTATATACACAAACAGTAAGGTAAATATTAGAAAACTATTTCGAAGGAAATAGTATAAATATGACAATTGATAGCAGAAAATCTATATTCAAATAATAAGTAAAAGCATTTATTTTATGCTATTTAGCCCCAACTATTAGCTTACGCCATGATAATAGTTCATATAATTAATACTATTTAGCAACTAGCAGACGATACCTCGGAACAGCTAAACGATGTTATAATGATAGCATTCTAGAAACATAGACTTAATGTCCAAATAGAGCTGCTTAACTGGACTTGCAAGCATGAGCTATATTCATTAAGAGATACTATTGAAAATGAAAAACCCCAGAGCAAAGCCCTGAGGTTTCAAAAGAAGTTTGCTTCGCAAACATATTTTATTTCCGCCACTTTAGGGCTGAAAATTAATAACTATTTAATTAAACTAGATTACTAAGTATTTTCTTGCATCTATATATCCATTATCATAAACGTCTCTAACTATATAAATTCCATACTCTAAATTATTAATATCTCCTTCAACTCTAACTCCTGATAAATTAAAAATATCCCTTCTTTTGAGTTTTGCACCCATCAATAAGTCTGATTTAGATGAATTTTCTCTAATACTTGTAGTGGTGGGAGGGCTTTTTTTTTCTATAACTACAGGATCGATTCCACGACGAGTTGGTGTTACTTGAATTATAGTACCATCCTCATTAAAATTTAATCGATCGATACATACTTCTCTATGCGTTCCTGGATCTGAACTAATATAATCAGCATTGATTCGGTGATAGACTATATACCATTCATCTTTTCCTGGGATTTTAACTATTGAATTGTGTCCTGTTCCATATATTTCATTCTCAGCATCCTGTATTATTACAATTGGTTGGCTGGCTACTTCAATAGGGCCAGTTGGTGAAGTGGATGTTCCATAAGCTACATGATAATTGGCAGCTCCGGTGTCATCTACTGACCAGAGAAAATAGTACAACCCGTTCCTATAAAATACATATACTCCTTCTCGAAATGCATATGTACTTAGTGTTCCCCCTGATGGAGTTAAAACTTTTGTTGTATTTGGTTTAATTGAAACCATATCATCATTAAGTTCTGCAACAGCTAAATAGCCATTACCCCAATATAAATAGCTTTTCCCAGATACTGAATCGACAAAAACGTCCCCATCAATTAGTTGACCTCCGTAAACACCAGAGGGCAACTCGGACAATAAGGGTTCTCCTGAATCAATATACGGACCTGATGGATTGTTAGCAACTGCAACACCAATCTTTTTAATTCCGGCATTTCCACTAAAGTAGAAGAAGTACATATAGGAATCGTTAACCTTTTTTTCTACGATACAAGGAGCCCACGCATTTCCTGTTGCCCAAGATACCTGATCAGTACTCAAATCAAGCATGGTTCCTTCATTGGTCCAGTTTACCAGATCGGGTGATGAGAACACATCAAAAGAATAGCCCCCCCAACCAGGGTAACCATCGGTAGTTGGGTAAATATAAAACCTACCAGTCTTCTCAGAATACAGTACTTCGGGATCTGCATGGAAATCTGAAATAACCGGATTTCCTTCAATGTCTACTGAAACAGAATAAGTTTCTGTTGAATCATTTTGAACTAGATGATAACTAATAGCTCCTTCACTGAAATCTTGTGCCCCTTCGGGAGTAATCACTGTTCCTGGAGATGCGTATAATTCCGGGTTAAAATTGACTAAATCTGTACCATTAGTGACTGCTATTTTAACTTTTTTAGTTGTGTGATCTATTTTACAACCGTTATGACGAATCCTTTTATTTCTTGCCCCTTGTGGTTTTGCAGATAAAGCATCGCTTGGCCATTTTGCCAAAAGGCGTGCCACTTCATCATCTGAAATCGATATAGTGGTACCATGACGTGCATTAATATCATAATTATTTTTTACAAATTTAAAAGTTTTAAGATCTGGCGAAATACAATATTGATAATGGCCAGATCCATAACAATCGTACATTAACACCCATTGATCAGAATTAATCAATCTAAATACACCTGATCCTTCAACAGCTTCATTTGTTTGTTGCAAAGGTAAAGTAGGCGTACTCCACTGAGAACCTGGCTCATTACCAACTTCCTCAGTAAGTGTACTAGAAGTTACCTGGCTTATGCCTCCCAAAGCTTCGTTTTTAAAGAACATATAATATAAGTCTTCAGCTTCATTGAAAACTATGTCTCCGTCAATGGTAGCTGTTCCACGGTCGAAAAGTATTTTTGGTTCTCCTAATAAATCTGTAAAATCGTCGTTGGCATAACAGTAATATACTCGATCATATGGACAAGTTGTATCGCCTGTGTATAATGAGAAATACACCATGTATTTTTCAGCAACAGGATCAAAAATGGTTTGAGGCGCCCAGACACGTAATACATTTCCCCAGATAGTAGGCCATTTTGTAGGGAAATGAACAGTTGAATGAGTCCATGTTACCAAATCATTGGATTTCAAAAGTACCATTCCTCTATTGCTACTCCATCCTTCACTTGACTTCATATCGGTAACTACCATGTAAAATGTTTTGCCATCTTCACCTCTCAATATATGAGGATCACGAACCCCATTCTTAATAGAAATGGTGTCTGAACCTATAATGGGTTGCCCATTATTCAAAGGTGTATAATTAAAGCCATCGTTGCTAACAGCAAACCGTATTTGTTCTTCGACTTCACTATTCCCTGTAAAATAGGAAAACAAATAGGAAGAACGGTCTTCTTCTTCAGCAACCCATACTTCAAATGTGCGACTGGCATTTTCTTCTCCTTTCATCAAAGTGGCTGTCAAAACAACTTTTTTCTTGCCACTTCCTAATGGAGATAGTTGAACAACTTTTCCTATATTATTTAAATATTCTGGAGAATCTGAAGTCCATACTATTTGAGAACCTTCCAGGGTTGAAATTGGCAAATGAATAGCACTTCTAATGTTATCAGTATTTCCTGTAATAGAAAGATTGTCTAAATCAGATTGAAGGCTTTCAGCATCAGAAAATAAAGGTAAAACTGTCACTTCAATAGCTTTGGTTACTGTAGCGTTATTATAGCGTAAGGTTGCAGTAAGCACCACGGTAACTGGATTACTACCTACCGATGGTCGTGATACCAAACCTTTTGCTGATACAACATTTGCATTTGACGTCTCCCAGGTAACAGTCACTCCATCTCCAAGAGATGAATTGAGAATAAGGTTTGAACGTACAAAATCAGCATTAGGAATCGTTAAGAATTCTTTAGCTTCAACTAAAGATATGCTGTCCAACACATCATTAAGAGTTTCAAGCCCCTCACAAAGTGTTAATATGTCTGATTTGTTTAATGCTCCCTCATAAACTATGAAATTGTCAAATTGAGCAGTTTCTAAATATTTATCGCCATTATAACTAGAACGACCCAGAAAATTGTAGGCAGTAGAACCAAGTTCTTTTGGGTTAATTGTAACCGTAGAATATGTCACAAGGTTGCCATCTATATAGATTCTGCCATCGCCATTTCGTTGTGTATATGTTAGATTTACCCAGCGACCTTTGGGGAGTTGACCACCAAAAACAACTTCTGAATCTTCATTATAATCTGTCTTTGAAATGCTATATTTGGAAGTTCCAGCAGAAAAGAATATTATCCCATTAGCAGTTGAGAGTATATCTGTTGAATTAGCAAAGTTCCAAACAAAATTACCATTACCGCTTAAATCAGCAGAATTATGAAGCATCATATTCGTGGAAATACTAAAACTATCTAATTGAGATACAATTGTACCAAAATCGGCTCCAAAGTCAAAATAGCCATCTGCACTTCCTAATGACAAGATATTGTGCCCATTATAGTCTAAAAGCTCAGCACCATTATTTACCGTTCCAACATAATTGCCGGAAGTGTCTTGTAAAGAATTAAAATCGTATTTAGCCAAAACACTAACTCCATAATATTCAGTGGAAATACCAGATAGCTCTTCAATCTGTCCGTTACTCAAAGGTGCATCATAAACTCTAAATTCGGCTAATTTTGCATCTTTTAAATAAGCATCGGAACTATAGCATGAGCGCCCCAAATAATTATAGGCAGTTTCTCCCAATTCACTTGGTGTCAAAGAAATATTGCCCCACGCGGCTAAAATCCCATCGATATAAAGTTTTCCTATTCCGTCTTCTTGAACATAAATAATAACCTTCCAGACATCCTTTGTAATTTGACTGCCCGTCTGTATACCCGATTCCTGAGCATAATGGGTTGGCGAAATTGCATATCGTCCATTTTTCGCACTAAAGAAAAGGCATCCATTTGCATCTGAAGCAATATCATTTGAATTGGAAAAAGACCACACGAAGTTACCATTTCCCGATATATCGCTTGTTGAAGGAATAAACATCTTTATCATTAATGAATAGTTGCCTAGTGAGGTAACTACAGAACCGAACGAACTTCCTAAATCAACATAGCCATTTGAAGCTCCTAAATCAATTACCGGATTACCATCGTAAGTTGAAATCACGGCACCATTTAAAAGAGTTCCATCAAATCCATTACCTGATTCATCAATTACACTAGTACTTCCTTGTCCATCACTGGTAAGTCCATAAAAGACCTTTAATTCTTGTGCATTCAAATTTACCACACAGAACAATCCAATCCATAATACTAAATTTCTCGTCAGCATTAAAAATGATTCTTTCATTATTTTATCTTATTTAATTATCTTATTTCTCACAGACATAGTATACGATTAGAATTGTTCCAATTCAGGTATAACTATTTTAACAATTATAAGCATAATAATGTATATATCAAACATTACTTTACTATTAATAAGAAAAAAGTATCATTATCATATCAAACCACCACTTTCAGCTCCTCATTTTACTGATTGAACAATTGTAATTAAAATTTATTTGCAATTGATTTTATAAAGATTTTTGAAAATATTACATGCTTTAAAAGGCTATTAATATGTACAGTTAGAAAAGAATAAGGCTATAGTTTAGATTAGCGTTTTATTTCGTATCTTTAAAGAAAAATCCATGGATAGAATTCAATTAAAAGAAGCTCTACTCTCGCTGAGCCTAGAAGAACGGACGACTTTATTATCAGAAATTGAAAAAGAATCAGA
>JBNKCO010000020.1:0-25715 GCA_050287785.1 Bacteroidales bacterium | reverse complement strand
TCTTGAGTTTGACAGTTTGAGGCCCAAAAACGGCATTTCCCGGTAAAAATCAACGGTAGAATGCGGCTTTCGGGGTGTTTTTCGAAAAAATAAGGTAGTGCGAAAATGCATTGGCATTTCCATTTTAAAGTGTTATTTTTGCGGAATCAAACCTATAGAGCATGGCATTTTTAAGAGTGGAAAATAAGAAATCAGGAACCTACTTAAGGATAGTTGAATCTTACAAAGACAATGGCAAGCCCAAACACAGGACCCTACATTCATTAGGAAAGGTCGAGGATTATCCACCATCGCAATTGGAGAGCATAGCAAATAAGTTGTTGGAATGTGCCGGTTTGAGCATGAAAGATATCGTTGCCGATTCATTTGAAGAGGTTGCCAGGGTTAATTATGGCTATGCATTGATAATAAAAGCTATTTGGAAGCTATTTAATATGAATCAATTTGTGGCCATGGTTAACATAAGAAGCAGGGTGAAGTTTGATTGGATGCAAAGCCTGCAAGTTATGATTTCGGAAAGGATAAACGACCCTGTATCCAAACGCCAAACGTACTTTAACCAGGAAGAATATATTGGTTTTGGCGAAGAAGATATGGATTTGCAACATTTTTACAGGACAATGGATTTACTGTCCTCCCATCAAGAATTGCTAAAAGAACACTTGTTTGTTCAGCAACAGAACTTATTTTCACAAGAACTTGATGTTGTGTTTTATGATGTTACCACGTTATACTTTGACAGCCAAAAGGAGAATGAGGCCAGTATTCGGCAAAAAGGATACAGCAAGGACGGGAAAGCGCACAAAACACAGGTGGTTTTAGGTTTGCTTGTTGACAAGATGAGAAACCCCATCACTTACAATATTTACAGGGGTAATACCTATGAAGGTGGTACCATGATTGACGCCCTCAAGGATATCAAACAGAAATTCACAATTGATAACGTGATTGCTGTTGCAGATAGTGCCATGATAGATAAAGACAACAGGGAATACATGCATGAGTCTGAAATTGATTATATCCTTGGTGACCGGTTAAAGAACCTACCGGTAAAAATCCAACAAAAGTTAATTGACAGAGAAAACCACAAACAATGGAACGGTTTAACAAATAAAGATGAGTTTAGCTACATTGAAATAAATTACCAAGGTAGGACAATTATATGTACCTACTCTGCCAAAAGGGCAAGAAAAGATAAGGCTGAAAGGGATAAGCTTATAGCAAAGGCTGAAAAGTGGTTATCTGAACCTGGCAAATACAAACAGGTCAAGAAAAAAGGGGCAGGTAGGTTTATTTCTGCAGACGAGGAAGGCTCACCAATTAAACTCAATTTTGAAAAGATAGAACAAGACGCAAAGTTTGATGGGTTTAAGGCCGTATCTACAACCACCAGCCTGAAACCTGAGGAGGTGATCTCAAAATATGCTGACCTTTTTGAGGTTGAGCATGCCTTTCGCACATTGAAAAGCCAATTGAAAGTTAGGCCAGTATACCACTGGAACAATCAACGGATAGAAGGACACATTGCAATGTGTTTCATCGCATATACATTTTTAAACTACCTGCGAAATACCAGTGGTTTGCAATACCGCGAAATTGTAAAGGCTCTTGATAGAATGCAGATGTCTGTAATAAAAGAAGATAAATCAGACAATCTGGTTTATATGAGGGCCAACCCTAGGCAGGCCGAACTAACCCTGTTGGATAAATTAAAATTGGCCACTCCAAAAACTACAACCTCACAAAAATCTATAAATCAGATGTTTAAATAAATAGGTAGTGCCTGGCCTTAAACATAATAACCAGTATGCCAATAATTTAACTCCTCAAACTGTCAAAGTCAAGAAAAAAAATACATATACGATATTGTACCACTTAAGAATAGAACAAGATGAAAATCAATTATTATACCCCAACCCTAAAGGGAGAAATTGATTTTATTCGCCTTCTGGCTCATGAGCTAAAGGTTCTCTGCACCCTTTAGGGATGGGGCAAATAGAGGAAATCAATCATCTATATCTGGTACAATAATGTATAATCAAATTTAAAAATAAATAAAATATCCGGAATCTCCCATCAATAATGAGATCTCCGGTTTCCGCTTCGCTACACCGAAGATGACGAAAATGATGAAGTTTTGTCTTTATTATTCCTTCCCGAGACTCATTATAGCTTAATCTCTGCCATCCGGATGACATTCCAGGCACTTTGTACTCAAATATTGATACCCGGAAACTTCACTATGATCGTTATTGGTTGAAGTTTGTTTATGACATGTAAGACATGAGAAAACAGAATAGTCGGATGAATTTGTATGACACTCTGTGCACTGATTCCACTCATTTTGATGTTTCCCACTATATATAGGAAAATATTGTGCATCGTGATCAAACGAAGATGGAACCCAACCCGATTCATTGTGACAAGAGATACAATCAGTTGAAAAGTGGGCACTTGCATGGTTTGGATCTGTTGTGCTGCTATAATCACTGCTATGACAAGAGTAACAATCTGTTGGGGTACCCGCATATCCAGTAGTATGACATGATTTGCAGTCAACGCCTTTATGTTTTCCTGCCAGAGGAAAGTTGGTTGAATTGTGGTTAAAAGAAGATGGAATCCAGCCCGACTCAGTGTGACATAGTGCACAATCGGTTGGAAATTTAGCAGTTACATGGTTTGGATCAGTAGTGCTGTTATAATCACTGGTATGACAAGAGTAACAATCTGTTGGGGTACCCTGATAGCCATCAGAATGACATGATGAACAGTCAAGACCAGTATGCCTGCCAAGTAGTGGGAAATTTGTTGTATTGTGATCAAAGCCATTACTTAAGCCAGTCGGGTGGCAAGCGAGACAAGCATTACTTTCATAAAAATAACCAGACATTCCATGATGATCATTATCAGTCTCTGGATTAGTATGGCAAGTTAAGCATGTAAATAGCGAGTAGTTGCCAGGAGAGGTATGACAATCGGTGCAATTGTCCCATTCACCCTTATGCTTGCCACTGTATATAGGAAAAAATTGTGCGTCATGGTCAAATGAGGCAGGTTCCCAGGCATTTTCACTATGGCATTCACTACAATTAGTGGGAAAACCTGCCTGAATATGAGATGGATTTGTGGTTTTGTTATAATCGTTTTGATGGCAACCTACACATGTATTGGGTGTGTTGTTATAGTCACCATTATGGCAAATTGCACAATCGCTGGATATAAGTGCATGGGCTCCATTAAGCGGATAATATTCATTGTGATTTTCGAATTTTGCAGGATTCCAGTCAGGCTGGGTTGTATGGCACAAAATACATTCGGTGCTAAAATTTAATGCCTGATGGTTGGGATTTATTGTTTGGTTAAAGGTATTCTGGTGGCAACTGACACACTCCGGAGATGCATCGGAGAAACTACTGGTTACATGACATTCTTTGCAATCTTGGATGTTATGGCCTAAGGTTAGTGGAAAAAAATCGTGAATATAATTTCCAGATCCCCATCCTATTCCAAGTATATCATGACATTCAATACAATTTGTGGAGAATCCTGAAATTGTATGATTTGGCTTTTGGGTATTCAGGTAATCTTCCCGGTGACAATTGAAACATTCATTTCCAATTCGGTCAAACCTTAAATTTGTTTCGGATAGATGGCATTCATCACAACTTAATATGCTATGGACACCAATGAGCGGAAACCCATTTTCTTCGTGAATCTCGGCAATATTATCTACAAGCCAGGATTTTGATGTATGACACCTGGCACAATCATCACCAATCAGCATATTGTGTACATCTTCGTGACAAGATGAACATTGAGATAAAGCTTCATCGAAAATAAGTGATGAGTGGCATTTTTTGCAATCTGTTTGTTTATGCGTTCCTTCTAGCTCAAAACTAGTGGTATTATGATCAAATTGAATGGTTTCGATATTTATCGACCATCCAGAAGGATCATGACAAGTAGCACAATCTATCTTAAAATTATCTCCATGGGGCGATTGGGAAAAGATGGATGAAAACCCAAGTAATAAGAATACTATTAATGGAAGTCTGTACATTAAAGCTTAGTAGTTTTGATAGTACTAATATAATTCAATTTCCCAGCATTTTAGAATGAAACAAAAAGATTTCCAGTTTCATACCTAGTATAATTAATTGCAAAATTCATAGTTGTCTGAAATAATAAACGTATTCATTAAGAAAATGTTATCAGGCACCTAGCCCAATTAAGGAACCAGTGTTCCATTTTCCAGTATTAAATCATACCTGTAACCAGCACCAAAATCCTTGTTCAGCACAACTGTGCCGCTCATAGAGACAACAGAACCCACTTGTACAAAAGCAGATGATGTTATTACAAGATCAAAATCATCTTTGGTGCCATCTTTTAGATGTATCCAGTTCCTGTTCATTATATTGGGATTTATTTTTATGCATTCACCGCTAATTTGTACAGTCTTGCCCTCATATTTTTTACTGTTCCTAACAAGTTCAGCAATTTTAATCGAATTTATATTATCATCACTTTTTGAATGGTCAGGTGAAACCCTTTCGATTTCTTTCACCTTTAATTCAGGCTCAGCAACGTTAGAGTCTTTGCTTCCATGATTTTCAGCTACCAGATTGGAAACCAGGTAAACCTTTTCAAACACCCGATTGTATTCAGCACTCTCGAAGTTGGTCTTAAGCAATCCACCATTAAAATAATATTTCCCTCCAACAATTACGGCTTGTTTCATAGTAGCTATCCAGTATTGATCATTTCCCTCTGTAACATTCAGATATACATATTTAGTTGTTGGAAGTACTTCATTTACGATAACTGAATGCAAATCATCAGTAAAGGCCTGATTGCTGTCTGATTTTGTTTGTGCTGCCTGGTTGGTAGTAAATATTCCAGATTTTTCTTCATCTTTTTGGTCTCCATCTGAGGCTGCAATAACCTTCGGATCATTACTACATGCCAAGGCGATACAAAAAAGCAGAGCAAAAAGCATTAAAGCATTAAATCTTAAAATCATAATTTTATTTTTTAGTGTTCTTGCTAAATCGGTTAACAACTTTAACATATATGTTGTAATTTTTTTCCTGGTTATAATTTGATAATTCACCAGAAAGGCTAAACATTAATTTTCTGGTAATGTTATATGAGAGGTTCACTCCATAATAGTCTTGTTTGAACTTTTTTTCACGGTTAAGATATACATAATCAACTCGTCGATAATAAAAGTCAGCATCGAGCTTCTTATTAATAAGTACCCTTGAGTGCCTGATTGAAAGAGCATTGCTTTCCAAATAATTCGATGAATTTATATTGTAATTTACAGACAACCTGCCTCCAATTTTAGGAATTTTTGATAGGCTCATAAATCCATAGATATTTTCCGATTTATTTTGATTATCACTTTGAAACCTACGACTATAACTTAGTCCGGTAATTACATATTTAATTGGTCTTACATTTGCTCTTATTCGTACACCTTGCCGGGCAATATCATCATTTAATAATCGTTCAATCTCGGTTTGAAATGTTTCGTAGTAAATTATACTTTTCCGATTATCGTATGAAAGGCTAACATCAAATTTTCTGGTAAATCTATATCTGGCTGATAAATACAAATTTGTAAGCCTGAAATCACTTCCTAATGTATCGCTCACTTTGTTGTATACATCAAGCTCCATGGAAGAGAAAATGTTCAGTTTTTTCATAATTGTGCTTGCATGCTGAAAATAAGCATATCTTCTGTCGACCAAACCTTTGTTTTGCTGTTCAGTTATACCCAGCGTTGTTTGAGAGTAAAAGTTTTTGGAAACAGTTGTTCTACCCATGTAAGCTCCATACTGAAAAAGATTCGGATTAAAAGTAAAATCATAAATATCGGGACGGAAGCCTGAAATAACACCAATATAATTTCCCCCAAAGGACTTTTCAACCTGTAAGCCATCAATTGCACCAAGAGACGAAAATTTTGGATTTATTTTCCGCCCAACTATTACCAATAAGCTAGGGGTTACATTATATTTTAGAGCCAAATTATACACTTTAAAATCCTTTTTATCCAGTTTTACAGCTTCTCCGGGGACAAGATTATGTCGGAAATTCAAATAAGTTTCAAAAGAAAAGGCCGAATTATGAATATGGTCTGCATCCAGTGAAAAGCGTGACATAACCCGGTGTCTGTCGTCTCTTATATCAGAAATATTGCTGTAATTACTTACTGAAATTCTCCCCGAAATGTCTTCTTTATATTTTAAGGAATCTTTTTTTTGCTGATCGTTTTCAGGTAAATTCTCACTTAAATTTTCATCCTGACTAGTTGTGGCTTTTTCTATTTGTTTTACTTTTTGCAGTGCAGAACTATGATAAGATACATTATCGTTTATCTTAAGCTCGCAATTTCCTATTAGTACACAGACACAAGAGCTTGAAGACTTGTTGTTAACAACCAGACAAGGAGTTTTAGTGCCAGCTATTTGCAGGGTGTCGCCAATATTTATTCTTTCCGTATTATCAAACTTCACATAAACATTCTGGGAAGTAATAAAAGAAACTTTACCTGAGTTGTTTTGACCATTTACAAGTTCAAGCATGGCCATATTAAAAAAGAAAAATAGTGTTATGAAGATAAATTGATATTTCACTCGTTTTTGTTTTAATTAATTGTGTGGTTTCTTATAACTTACCATTAAAGAATATTCACTTTTTGTTAATCTAATCAGAGCCATCAGGATGACATTGCAGGCATTTTGTGCTTAAATACTGATATCCCGAAACTTCGTCGTGCTCATTATTAGTTGAAGATTGTTTATGACAAGTAGTACAAGTAAAAACCGAATAGTCTGCCGTGTTAGTATGACAGTCGGTGCAATTGTTCCATTCACCCCTATGTTTCCCACTATATATGGGGAAAAATTGAGCATCGTGGTCAAAAGTAGCAGGTTTCCAGGCTTCTTCGCTATGGCACTCCTTACAATCAGTGGAAAATTGAGCCTGGACATGAGAAGGATTTTGAGTATTGTTGTACTCGTTTAGATGGCAGCCCACACAAGTATTTGGGGTGTTGCTGTAATCTCCCGTATGGCATGATGCACAATTACCAGCTATTAGCGCATGAGCTCCATTCAGCGGATAATATTCATTGTGCAGATCAAACCTTGCTGGTCTCCAATTAGGATCGGTTGTATGACAGGATATACATTCTGTACTAAAATTTAAAGCCTGGTGATTGGGGCTTGATGTTCCATTGTAGTCGTTTTGATGGCAACTGATACACTCAGGTGATGCATCTGAAAAATTACCAGATACATGGCATTTTTTACAGTCGCTGATAGCATGTCCAAGGGTCAGAGGAAAAAAATCGTGAATAAAGTTCTCCGAACCCCAACCAACTCCGAGTACATCATGACATTCAATACAATTTGTTGAGAATCCTGCATTTGTATGATTAGGGCTTTGTGTATTCAGATAATCTTCACGATGACAATTGATACATTCATTTCCAATTCTGTCAAACCTTAAATTTGTTTCTGACAAATGGCATTCATCACAGCTTAGAACACCATGTACCCCAAAAAGAGCAAAGCCATTTTCTTCATGAATCTCAGCAATATTATCTACGAGCCAGGATTCCGAGGTATGACATCTGGCGCAATCATCGCCAACAGACATACTGTGCATATCTGCATGACAAGCAATACATTGAGTTGAAGCTTCATTAAAAACTAGGGACGAGTGGCATTTTTTGCAATCGGTTTTTTCATGCATCCCTTCTAACTCAAAACTAGTGGTATTATGATTAAATTGAATGGTTTCGCTATTTATTGACCAACCAGAAGGATCATGACAAATAGCACAGTTAACCTTTAAATTATCACCATGAGGCGACTGCCCCATAATGGATGAAAAAATCAATAACAACAACAGAACTATTGATGACAATCGATACATTGAAATTTCTCTATTTTATAACTAACACTTTTGTTGTCATTTTGTTTATTATTTTTATGACATGCTTTACAGTCTATTTCGGCATGTCGTCCTTCAAGCGCAAAAGCTGTATTGTCATGATCAAAATTCTCGGGAAACCAACTATCTGCCACATGACACCTTTCACAATCCGTTACACCATTAATGGCAAATTGATTATCATGAATATTTTCATGACAGGCACTACAGCTATTATCTAGTGTATTAAACGCTTGTTTTTCGGATAAGTTGTTACTCGATGATTTAAAATGACAATTTCTACAACTTGTTTTTTCATGCTGTCCTTCAAGTGGCCATTTTGTAAGTTTGTGATCAAATGTTATTTGCGACCACGTATCATTTACATGACAAGCCTCACAGGAATTATCGAGATAATATTTTTCGCTAATATAACCTTGGTGGATATCTTCATGACAATCGATACATTTCACCCCCATATTCCTAAACGACCATTTTTCCTGTTTCATATGACAGGCAAAACAAGGAGTAGCAAGATGCGCACCTTTTAACGGGAACGCGGTAGTTTGGTGTCTTTCTAAAGTATATAAACTGTAATCAAAACCATTTTCCAGTGAATGGCACTCATTACAATCGGGAGAGACACCATTTTCTTGAAAATCACCTTCATGATAATCTTCATGGCAATTACTACATGCAGAAAAATCGATAGGATTTGAATAGCGTCCGGTATGACACTTCTTACAGTCAACCTCACGGTGTTTTCCTTCCAGGGGATAATCCGTTTTGCTATGATCGAAAAAGTCCATTGATTTCATTGATATAAAGCTGGACTCGGTATGGCATTTCGCACAATCGTTACCAAATTTATTTTCGTGAACATCTTCGTGGCACTGTACACAATTCTTTTCATCTACAGCTTCTTTATCCCTGAAAACTAATTTTGGATCATTTGATTTCTTGTGACATTTAAAACAATCTATTTCTTTATGTTTTCCTTTTAAAGTGAAATCTGTGGTACTGTGATTAAATCTTCCTTTTCCGATAAAGGTTGAAAACGATGTTTCGGTATGGCACTGTGAACATTTTCCTTTGATTTGTGCATTATGAGGATCATCATGACAGGAGTTACAGTCTTTAAACGAAATGTTACTGAATTCCTGGAATTCCACTCCATTTCTAGTGGTGATTTTATGGCATTCTTTACAATCAACATCTTTGTGTTTGCCCAAAAGTATAAAATCTGCTTTACTATGGTCAAATTTCGATGCTGGCCTAAAAGCTTCCATGTTATGACATGAGAGACAATCATTTGACAAAGTATTCTGGTGAAAATCATTATGACAGGATAAACAATCCTTTTCTAACCCCATAAATGTTTTTTGTCGCTTTTTTAACTTAGTGTCATGAATATTGTCAGGGGTATGGCATTTTCTGCAATCAATAGTTTTGTGTTTCCCTTCCAGGGTATAACCAGTAAGACTATGGTCAAATTTTTCCTGGTCGAATCTAACCATATCGAACTTACGTCCATGATGGTCGCTATGGCATTCTATACAATTTTTTTTTGAAGTTGAAGGATGAGCATGAAAGCCCTTTCTTTGGCTAATAAGTGTTTTTATTTCGGTATGGCAATCAAGGCACTTTGTGTCGGTAACTTTTTTTCCTATATCGTGGCAGGATGTACAATTGCTCATGCCTTCCAGCTGAGCATGTGCCTGTGACAGTTCACCGGGCGATATCTGCCCAAAAACATTTGTAGCAAACAATACTAAAAGACATGAGAAATATTTCAAAATGCTATTCATACCTGGTTATTTGTGTTTTTTCATAATATACCCAAACCTTTTTGTAATTTCAATACCTATGTTTTTCAAAAAACTTATTGGTAGTTCACCACCTGCAAAAATATAGACAAGATCATTATCAATTTGAACACCACTATCGTTTTCATCTGTCTGTATCAACACACTCTCATTATTTACCGTCACAACATTTGAATTAAACATTACCCGGATTGAGTTATCGGATATTGCTTTTTCTATTTGTTCTTTATTTTTCGGTTTTAGCCTTGAGAATTTATCTTTTCTGTAGGAGAGTATAACATCGTTATTGTCTTTTAGAAGTATAGCTGACTCGATAGCAGAATCGCCTCCCCCTACAACAACAATCTTTTTGTCTGATATACGCTCCGGTTCAATTAAACGGTACGCTATTTTTTGTAAATTCTCACCCGGAATGTTCAATTTCCTTGGACTTCCCCTTCTACCTATAGCAAGCAAAACATTATTGCAGAGGTATTCATTCCCTTTGTTAGTAACTACTTTAAATGTTTCTTCTTGAGAAAGGGTAATGTTTTCAACCTTAGTGTTTTCGTGGATTTCCAGGTTGTTCTCCGAAATAACTTTTGTCCATAATTGAAGCAACTCGTCTTTTGAAGTGTCAAATAATTTAACCTTACCGTACAAAGGCAAATTCATAGGTGCAGTCATTACAATCTTTGATCTCGGAAAAGTACTGACAGTTCCCCCTAAAGTATCTTGTTCTAATGTTATTGATGATAGTCCATTTTTTTTTGCTGCCAGGGATGCTGCAATACCCGCAGGTCCAGCCCCAATAATTATGACATCATGTACACCTTCTTTTCCTGAAGACTTTTTGTTGCCAATCATTTTTTCAATAGCCTGTTGCCCTTGTTCAACGCTATTTTTAATCAATCCCATTCCACCCAATTCACCGGCAATGTATATGCCTTTCATATTGGTTTCAAAGTTTTCATTTACGTGGGGCAGATCAATTCCTCTTGATTCCGTACCAATTCTAAGTGATATGGCCTCCACGGGGCAGGAATGAAAACAGGCTCCATGCCCTATACAATTGGTGGAGTTTATCAGAGTGGCTTTGCCATCGACTATTCCTAATATATCTTTTTCCGGACAGGCCGTTATGCAAGCACCACTTCCTATACATTTTTTGAGATCGATATAAGGGTGCAAAGAAACAGGTTCAAACAATCCTTCTTCCTTGGCAACAGCCACTTTTCTCTCAACTGCCTGCGATTTTTTCTTGTTTCTCCGAAAATAGAAAAATACCGTGATGGCACACAACGCAATCACGGTTCCATAAATAACAATTTGTTCAATTAAAACTTCCATCAGAATATCCATTTATATCCGAACGCCAGAGTGATTATTACATGAATAATCACAATAATAAGCATGATTAAAGCAAATGGCAGATGTGCCACATGCCAGTATTTAAAAAGCTTTTGCATACTTTCCAGCCGGGCAATTTTACCTGAGAGCGATATTTCATTTTTAACCAGTTCAATAACTGATTTACGTTCCTTTTTGGGCAAATGATTGCTCTTGAGCAGTTTTTTTAGGTTCCGAATTGTTTTTCTGTTGCTGTTTTTATTTTTCTCACTTGTAAAACAAGCTATAGTTGCAGCAACCTCATCTTTAAGTTTATACTTTTCATGTAGAACATATGAAAGGTCCGTTTTCATTTGTTGAAGTTCATTCAGACTTAGCTCCCGGCCTTCGATACTATGCGGAATCTGAATATAGATAAACCTGCCAACAACTCCACTTAATACAACAGCAACCATACTCCAAAAAGCAATTGAAATAAGACCGCCAAATTTAAACGCAGTGTGAAAAAGAATAAGTATTGGTCCTAAAGTGCATAAAAAAATATGAAATTCTAAAAGGTACTTTAACCGAATGTATTTAGATAAGAAATTATACCTCTTTGTGGCAATGTAAAATACTACACCAATAAAAATCAAAAGTGTACCAATAATGCCAAGACCATGACCAATTACTCCGCTTGGCTTAAATGAATTGTGTAAAGAATTATAAAAACGCTCTTCAATTGGTAAATTATAATATGTAGAACCTACATATGTTAAGAAAATAGTTGCTCCTAAAATGATAACAACATAGACTACTAAAGAAGCAATATGCAGCGTCCTTTTCATGTAAAAATAAAATTAAACTTTAATAAGTTGTAAACTTAATAAAACTTCAGATAGTATATAATATCTTAAAAATTATTAAGAAACATAATTTCAGAAACAGGTTTTACGGCAATTTTTAGTGAAATGTTATGTTTTTGCAAAATGCTTGAGCATACTATTGTACTAACGACTTCTTATAAATAAAAATACTTCGAAGCGAAATGCTTGAGGCGTTTGGTTATTTGTGGTGTTAAAAAAAGAAATAGGACGGGCGATAATTCCGTTAGCTTGAGAAATTAATCAAGTTCTTGTGATATGGGGAATGTTCGATAAGATACATCGTTTACAAAAGTTAAAAATTAGACTTTACACTAGATTAGTTTCTAACCTTATTGATGTTTTTTTATTTCTTAATTCTTGTCTTAATTTGCTAATTGTCCAATATCCCTTATCAACTTATCTACTCATATTTATATTTAGTAACAGGTGCATCTGGATCGGATGTCCATTCCTGCATGCTGCCGTCATAAAATTTTACATTTGTATATCCAACCACCTGTGTTAACAAAAACCATACAGGGCTTGCATATCCTCCAACACCGCAATAATCAATGATTTCTTCTTCCATATTTTTTCCTAGCACTGTAAGGGCTATTTCTTTGATTTCCTCGGTGTCTTTCCAAACTAAATAACTTATCTCTCCGTTTTCAGCTTTGGTGGTTTGCCAAAACCATGGCGCGGGTAAAACTTTAGCTGTTGGAATATGACCTGCTCTTTTAGAGGAATAATCTGTTCCTAATCCAAAATAAGTATCACTATCCCTATTATCAGTAATTGTTGATTTACCAAGGTTATTTTCAACATATTCCTTAGTAATAAATATTGATTCATTTACTTTTCCGTCATAGGTAGTTGCTTGTGGAATAGTAGGTTTGGTGGAGACTGTTTTTCCTTCAGCCGCCCATTTATCATAGCCTCCGTTTAAAAATATTACTTTTTTAATCCCTGCATAAATCAGGGTAATTGCAGCTCTGGAAGCTTTTGTCAAACCATAGGCTCCCAGCTCTCCTGTTTCAGAGTCAGAAGTTCTGGCAATGACTACTACAATGGAATTAGTGGTTATGCCAGCTTTACTGATTGTTGCATATAGTACTTCTTCTTCAGGAAGTTCCATCCAGGGTGGTTGTTCACCAAAATTATTTATATACCAGTTAGGAAAAGCAGGGAAGTTTATTGATCCGGGAATGTGACCAACTTCATAGCTCTCAGTTTCTCTTACATCAAGAATAACCATGTTTGGAGTATCCATGTTTTCCTCCAGCCATTCAGTAGATACAATAGCAGGTATGTTTTGTGCCTGCAGTCTGGTAACTACCATGCTAAAAGATAACAATAGCATCAGTGAAATTAAAAATAGTTTCTTTTTCATGCTTGTTGAATTTAGTTTTATAACCAGAAGAATTATTTGTATGACGACTTCATATGAATTTTTGTTACAAAAAAAATCTTGGAATTTTTCTTAATGATGCAGCGACCCGAATATGCGGAGGTTGAGATTTCGAAACTTCAGCTTATCAAACCTTTACAGTTTTGAGTAAATCAATACTTTTAGTTGTCCAGTAAATTCAAAATTCATTGCATCAATCATTTAAAAATTGAAGGAAATTATTGGTTTGATTAATTAAAACATGTCCAGTATTTTTTAAAACTACACATTTTATATTATCCAGATTTTCATTTAATCTGAATGCCGTTTTTATCGAATTGTAAAAACAATCATTCTCGCCCCCGATAAATAAAGTCGGTGCTTTGATTTGCTGTAATAATTCGTTTGTTAAAACGGGAAGCAAACCTCGGGGAGTATAATATTTCTTTATTATTGAAGCAAACTCAAGTACATGATTGTCAATATCAAGATTTCCATAAACCATTTTGTTTAATTTATTAAAACCCCAAGTGCCCATTAAAGAGGTAATGATAATCCAGAAAATTGTTTTGAATTTCACTTGTGTAATACCTGCTGTTGCCATTAAAATTAGCTTTTCAATTTTTTCTGAATTTTTAATCGCAAAATCCATTGCGATCCATCCACCTAGAGAACACGCTATTATCGAGACACGATTTAATTCAAGTTTTTCTATTATTTCAGAAATCCAGTTGGAATAATTATCACCTTCAAATGCAGGACGGTTTTCTGAACTTTTTCCACATTCACCGATAATATCGATAGCAAAAACATGGTAAGTTTCTGATAATTCCTTAACATCAGATGTCCACATTGCTGAATTTGAACCAGAGCCATGTAGTAATAAAATTGCCGGAGCATCATTTTTTCCACTTTCGATGATAAAAGTTTCTCCTAAAGATGTTTCTATTTTAAATTGTTTTGAAGGACGATACCATTGCAACAATAATTTCTCATAATAGTTAATAACCTGTCTCTTTCCTTCGTCTGTTTTATAAACTGTTGTCTTTGCCATTTTTGATAGTTTTTATTTGGCAAAGTTCTGTAAGAATATAAGTAATTCTTTTGATGTAGATCACAAAATCAAACTTTTCTAATTCTACTCAATGTCTCCCTAGATACGCCGATGATTGAGGCAATATGTCCTATTTTTGCCCTCTTAATTATTTCAGGAGCAATTTCTCTCAAATACTCATATTTACCTTTTGCATCTCTTTGATTTAACGCTTTTGTATGTTTATCAATATTTACAAATTCGCGTTCCATTAAGGCATTGGTAAAAATCATAAATTGTGGATACTTAGCAAGTTTTTCGCTGTTGGCTTTTGTAATACCGATTACTTCTGCCTCCTCACAAGTCTGTAAAAATTCTTCAGAAGGAGTGTTTTGAGCATAACTTTGTAAAGATGTAAATATATCGTTCTCCGCATGAATCCATGATGTCACCTCTTTTCCATCGCATAAATGAAATTTTCTTACCATCCCTCTTTTTAAAAACCAAATTTTGTTGCATCGTTTTCCTTGCTCAAGAATATACTGATTTTTCTTAAAGGTTTCTACTTCAACAAGATTCTTTAATTCCTGAATCAATTCATAATCCAATTTCACAAATTGCTCTATATAATCAATCAGCTTTTGCATTTCATTATCTCTGTTCGCGTATTAAGGTGTTACCAACCATTTACTTCGTTTGTTCCAATTCTGTAATATCAATAGTTGCTCCCAACACCCATATACATTTCCCTTTTTTAATTTGAGGAGTACAAATACTATGATAGAATTTATTTTGTACTTCTATAACATAATCGTTTATAATCTTTATGCCTTTAAAAACTTTCTTAACCTGAAAAACTCACTTCCAGCTTGTATAAATAAGCAATAAAGATACGGTATTTTACAGAGGTAATACAGCAGTTTCAATAGATTTTCCAGCAGAAGATATAAGTAGTGATGGTGCCTTACTGTTACTTGAAAAGCTAGAGCGTAAACATAAGCAAATCAATTATTATAGCAAATGCCGTCACCTACCTAATATGTTTCGCAAATTATCAAGCACCAACATTTCACCAGCTTTGAATATTAAGCTAAAACATAGCACAAGTCCCAACGGTGCTATATCAAAATAGAAATTTGATGATCTGGTTTATATAGTGCAATAACTTCTTTAAATTAGTTCATTATTTCAATTCGTAATTCCTGTTCTTTCAGCAATCTTTCTTTTTGTAAAATATCTTTACCGATAATGATTATTGCTGGTTGTTTTTTGTATAAAAAAGTAACAAATTTGCCACCAAATTCAAATGTTCCTTTCCCTTAATTTAACATTTTCAAATGAATTGTTTTTTTTGTATCTTTATTAGAAACAAGGTTTGCTTTTTTAATTAAATCATCATTAAAAAACGACAACTACTATGATAAAAAAGATTTCATATCAGAATTAAGTTTTATACATTAAACGATATTAGATTTAAAATCTTTTAATTATTTGTTCATCTTTCATATCGTTTTTTCACACGAAATGGGTTATAGATTTCAAACGCCCACAAAATTTTGCATTTATGGTACATAATTAATTCTGAGAATTAGTTCTTAAGGTAAAACATCCGTATCCCATCTAATCTTTAATTGTATTTATTAAATAGCAGAGTGAATAAATATAATTAGTACAAATAAAAATTGAAAATACAGATGTTCAACTGTTGATTTCAAATGCTATAAATTAAGATTTCAACAAACATATAAAGGAAAGTGGTAGATAATAGATTGGATAAATACTGTTTATATTATCTTTTTATGTTGCTTATAAATTGTTTTATAAAAAACGATAAGGGCTTAGACCTAAGAGGTTGTACCTCATCAAAAAATGGAAGAACTCGAATGTGCAGTTTTATCATCCATCTGATATATATGTCCCAAAAGCAAATTCCGGAATGCCGACAACAAAAAAAATGTCCTGATTCAAACAAAAATATTGGAAGGTTGTGGCTTGAAGTTTTGCAGGATTATATCATTTCTAATAAAATGTTTTGGAATGGAGCACCTAAGTTGGGATTAAAAAATCAGAGGCAGAAATTTAATACAGTTACTTTTCCTATTATAATCACAATTAAAACTAATCCATTATGAAGCAAATGAGAAAAAAAATCCATTTTCAGATTAAAAGAAATTCTGCAAAAACGATGCATGAATTTCTAAGACAATCAGTATTTATAATCTTCATAGGGATAATGTGTATCCCCATGAGAGTATATTCAAAGGATAATAATTCTTTTACAGAAAATACCCTGCAAGAAATTAACCAAACCCAGATAATAATAACCGGTAGAGTAACATCTTCATCATCGGGGGAAGCATTAACCGGAGTAAACATAATTATCAAAGGTACCAATACTGGTGCGGTTACAGATTTAAATGGAAACTATACAATAGATGTTCCTGATGAAAATTCAATTTTAGTGTTCTCATTTTTAGGATTTCTATCAGAAGAGGTCACTGTGGGAAGTCAAACTGTAATAGATATAACTCTTGTTGATGATATTATGTCTTTAGGTGAACTAGTTGTTATTGGTTATGGTACTCAAAAGAAAGGAGATATTACCAGTTCTGTAGCTTCAGTTAAGTCTGAAAATTTTATCAAAGGTAATGTAACGGATGCCGGACAATTAATACAGGGTAAGGTAGCGGGTTTGTCTGTAATTTCTCCGAATGGTGACCCTACCAGTAATACTCAGATTTTATTACGTGGAAATACTTCATTGATGGGAGCAAATCAGGACCCTTTAGTTCTGATTGACGGAATACCGGGTGATATGAAAACTGTTTTGCCACAGGACATCGAATCTATTGATGTTTTAAAAGATGGTTCTGCTGCTGCTATTTATGGTACCCGCGGTACCAATGGCGTAATATTAATTACAACAAAAAGGGCAAGCAGAAATTATAAAAGCGCGGTAGAATATAGCTCTTATGTAAGTACGCAAACCATTGCCCGAAAATTAAATATATCAACAGCCGATGATTTTCGTCAGCAAGTAAGGGATGGCTTCCGTACTAATGAAATGCCTGATTATGGAGAAAGTACTGACTGGTTTGCCGAGATTTCCCGTAAACCCCTTATTCAATCGCATAATTTAACATTCAGGGGAGGAGATGAAACATCCAATTATCTTGTTAGTTTAAATTATAATGGTTCGGAAGGTATATTTAAAAAATCGTACAGTAATGCATTTTCAGGACGTGCCGATTTTAATCAAAGTTTGTTCAAAGATAAGGTAAAGATTAACATTAATCTACTTAGTTCATCCACAAAACAAAATGGATTTAACGGGGATGTTTACAGGCAGGCTATGCAACAAAACCCAACTGCCCCGGTTAAAAATGACGATGGGACATGGTTTGAGGAACTCTCCAAATTCGAGTATCAAAATCCGGTTTCAGAATTGTTTGAAAACGATGGCTATGGCAGTGACTTAAACGCCAGATATAACGGTTCTATTACATATATGCCGATTATGGGACTAAAAATAGGGGCAGTTTTTTCGTATGTAAGAAGAAGAGGTGAATGGTTTTATTCCGAAACAAAACAAAATGCTTCTACTTTGCGTGATAACAGGAACGGATTTGCCCGCCTGGGAGGCGATGAATCAATTGACCGTTTGGCTGAGTATACAGTCGAATATTCCAAATCTATTCAGAATCATAATTTTAAGGTTCTTGGTGGTTATAGCTTTCAAGACAAAGTTTACAATAGAAGCCAGATGGAAAACTGGGATTTCCCGACAGATAAATTTGGATACAACAATATTGGTTTAGGACAGGCTGTTGGAAGCGGAGATTATGAAGGTTTAATTAGTTCTGAAAGAAGAGCCACGAATTTGATAGGTTTCTTTGGCAGGTTAACCTATAATTATAACGAAAGATATCTTTTTATGGCAAGCATCCGTCGTGAGGAAGCAAGCCAGTTATGGGGCGCTAACAATCCGTGGGGTACGTTCCCGGCTGTTTCTGTAGGCTGGCGTGTTACCAAAGAAGCCTTTATGCAAAACCAAACTTTATTTAACGATATTAAAATAAGAGCCGGTTATGGTGTTACAGGCTCACAACCTTCCGATTTATTTAAAGCTATGGGTATTATAGATTATGGATATGGCAATGTATATAGTAATGGAAAATGGATTAAAACCCTTGTACCTACTCAAAATGCCAACCCAAACCTCAAATGGGAAGAAAAAAAAGAGACAGATATCGGCCTCGACTTTAGTATGCTTGATAACCGTATTAGTGGTAATATTGATTATTATAATCGACAGATCGAAAATCTTCTGTTTTTGTTTTCTGTGCCCAGCCCTCCGAACTTGTATAACAAAACACTGGCAAATGTTGGGGTAATGGAAAATAAGGGTATTGAAGTAATGCTTAATTTTGTTCCTGTTAAAACCAACGATTTTCGATGGAATACCAGTGTTAGTTATTCAAAAAACACCAATAAATTAGTAAGCTTAACTAACGATGAATATAAACTTTCAACAGACTATCTTAAAGTTGGCGCTATTTTCCCACCAATACAGACATTTTCCCATCTATTAAAAGTTGGTGGACCTGTTGGCGATTTCTATGGGTATAAAGTAATTGATATTGGTAATGACCCAGCTGACGCAGCCAACTATGGCCAATGGGTGTACGAAGGGGCTGATGGAAATCCGGTTAATTACAGCGACTTTGGGCATTCGTTTGAAGACAAAAAAGTGATAGGTAACGGACTTCCAAAATTTTATTTGGGTTGGACAAATTACTTTCAATATAAAAATTTCGATTTGAGCATTACACAAAGAGGTGCTTTCGGTTTCCAGGTTGCCAATTTACAGCGCATGATGCTTGAAACCCCAACATATAATCAATACAACCGCCTTACAACAACATATGACAAGGTATTTGGAAAAACACAGTTAAAATCGCCGTTAGAGTTTAACAGTTATTACATTGAAGATGGCGATTACTGGAAAATTGACAATATAACATTAGGTTATAATATTAACGATACTGGGTTGAAATATATAAAAACTGTACGAATTTATGCTTCAGTGCTTAACGCATATATTTTTACAAAATACAAAGGTATCGACCCCGAAGTTAGTTTACGGAATGGCATATCTTATGCACAGAGCGGCGTAGACCAAACTCCTACCGCCGGATTAGACCCTGGAACAGATGGCCCATGGAAATATCCAACTACACGTACATTTACAATCGGACTTAATGTAACATTTTAATTTAATTTGTCATGAAAAACTTAAAGCATAAAAAAAATACCTATATAGCTGTAATTGTTTTATTCATTATAGGAATTTCAGCTTGTACAAAATTAGATGACACAAATTTTACACAACTTGTGTCAAGCGATTTTGTACCTACAAGTACAGATATTCCATCATTAACTGGTGCTCCTTATGTTGACTGGCGGGGAATGCTATTAGAGTGGAATACCTTATACAGGGCACAAGAGGTTAGTGCTGACGAAATGCTTACTCCTGCCCGCCCCAATGGTTGGGTCGATGGTGGTGTTTACCGCAGGATACATGAACATAAATGGACTACAGACGATGAAATTGTTATTAATATCTGGACAAGGGCTTATCAGGGTATCACAAATTGTAACCGTATTATTTACCAGGTACAAACAAAAGATATTCCTGTTGAAGCAAAAGACACAACAGCCCTTATTGCAGAAATGAAACTGGCAAGGGCATCCTTTTATTGGGTCTTATGTGATATTTATGGCAACGTACCTATAGTAGACAGGTTTGATGTGCCGGAAGGTTATTTGCCAGTGCAAAACACACGCAAGGAAGTATATGATTTTATTATTAAAGAACTTAAAGCAAATATTCCTCTGGTCAGCGCAGAAAACAATGGAACTACCTACGGAAAATTTAATAAATGGGCAGGCCTGGTTTTATTAGCTAAAATGTACCTTAATGCAGAAGTATATACAGGTACTGCTGCATGGGATGATTGCTTGGCTATATGCGATACTATTATTAATGCTAAGTCTAGTACAGGATTTGATCTTGAATCGAACCAGAAGAATGTGTTTATTACTGAAAACCAAAATTCGAAAGAAATTATTTTTGCCTTACCTTTCGAATCAAAATATGTATCCAATTGGAACGCATTTGATGTACATATGCAAACATTAGAGCCTGAAAACCAGGCAACTTACAATTTACAATTCTCACCCTGGGGTGGGGTTTGTGCAATTCCCCAGTTTATTAATACATTTGATACAACAGATGCCAGGTATATTGACAATTATATTAAGGGTCAACAATATGCAGCTAACGGAGATAGCCTTTTCGGTACAATGGGCGATTTTAACGGAAAGCCGCTGGCTTACCGGAATTATCTTCCCGGCGTGGATATATCGGACGAAGTGGATGGTTTCCGTTTGGGTAAATTCGAAATTGCTATGGGAGCAACCAATCGGTTAAGTAACGACTGGCCTCTTTTCAGGTATGCCGATGTGTTGATGATGAAAGCTGAATGTTTGCTCCGCACAGACGACGCTGATGGTGCTGCTGCTATTGTGACACAGGTTCGTGAACGTAATTTCAAATCGAACCCTTCAAAAGCAGTTGTTACCGGAGCAGAACTCATGGGTGGAAGCACTTATGATTACGGTTTGAGAAACCACTTGGAATCTACTTATGAAGGCGGTGCCGATATTGTATATGGCCGTTTTCTCGATGAACTTGCATGGGAATTTAACCAGGAAGCCCGCCGTAGAACTGACATGATACGGTTTGGTGTTTTCACAACGAAATCGTGGCTGTCGCATTCACCAAATGGTGATTATAGAGCTCTTTACCCAATTCCTCTACCAGAAATTGAAAAGAACTCAAACCTGAAACAAAATTTTGGATATTAGATATAACAATATAATGTCGTTTAGCCTCGTTGGTAGGCTAAACGACATTATGATATAAACATTTATGATAACTGTTTATAAAATACTAGTTTTAGTTTTCCTTTACTTTTTGTCTTATAGAATTTCAAACGTACAGAAAAGCACTATGGCTTTTCGTCACCTCACCACCGATGATGGCTTTTTGTGGATTACCAGCAATAATGGAGGGGGCAACAAATTTGATCCGGCAACCGAAACCTTTACTTATTATCGCAATGACAGTGAAGGTCAATTTGTTGGGTACGATTATGACCTTGTTGAGGATAATCGCGGGGATATCTGGTTTGTTAGCGATCATGGTTTGTTCCATGTAAACACACAAACGGGACTGATTACCTGCTCCCTTTCAGCTATTAATCGTTTGGCAGCACATAATATTTTTGAAGATAAAGCTGGCAACCTTAGGATACTGGTTTATTCTCCGGTTGCACTCATTAAATATAACCGTCAGATAAGTCGGTACAGCGTATTATCCACCGGCATGGCGGGACTGTTTGGGCAGAAGGTGAGGTTATAGAAGGTGCAACTTTCTATTTTATAATTCCATAAACTTAAATATAATGGAAAACAAAATAATTTTAAAAGTAGAAGACAATCTCAACGAAGTCGATTTTATGTTTTGGGCATTGCAAAAATAATATTATAAGTAATGCATTATGACAATACAAAATGAAAATATCCTTTTAGGAATAAGAAAATTTGTTGCTCCAGAATACTTGTTTGGAATAAATTCAAGGTTGTTGGCAGGCCAATATTGTAAAAAACTTGGCGTTCGGAAATTATTTTTTGTCACCGACAATCAGGTAAAAAAAACGCAATGGTTTAACGAAATTGAAGAACAGTTAATACAGGAAGGAATAGAATACATTGTTTTTTCATCGATTTCGCCTAATCCTCGCGATAATGAAGTAATGGAAGGTGCAAAAATCTACAACGAGAATAAATGCAATATGATACTTGCTCTTGGAGGTGGAAGCGTAATAGATTGCGCCAAAGGAATAGGAATTGTTTCAACCAACGGACAGCATATCAGCACATTTGAAGGTGTGGACAAAATAAATAAACCCATGCCCCCATTGATTAGTATCCCCACAACAGGAGGTACTTCAGCTGATGTATCGCAATTTTGCATTATCAATAATTTTTCGGAGAAATATAAAATGGCTATTATTAGTAAGGCCTTAATTTCGGATATTGCCCTAGTTGATCCTATTACTTTAACCAGTATGGATAAAAAGTTATCAGCCTGCACTGGAATGGATGCTTTAAGTCATGCATTTGAAGCCTTTGTTTCCAATGCAAGCTCTCCAAATACCGATTTGTATGCGCTTGAAGCCATTCGTTTAATAGAAGCCAATTTATGGAATTCGGTAAACAAACCCAATAATTTAGAACTTAGGGGTAAAATAATGTTGGCCAGCTTGTACGCTGGACTGGCATTTTCAAATGCAAGTCTGGGATGTACACATTCATTGGCTCACAGTCTGGGTGGATATTTAGATTTACCTCATGGAGAATGCAATGCTATTTTGCTTCCTCACGTAGTTGATTTTAACTTTAAGTCGGCAAATCTGAGATATGGTAAAATTGCGGAAGCCATGAACATAAGCACATCAGGGTTAACAAGCATTCAAATTAAAAAAGGTTTAATGAAGCATATTATGGATTTAAGCCATCAACTTGGAATAACTGCTACTTTATCACAAAAAGGAGTAACTTCTGACATCATTCCTATATTGGCAGATAAAGCAATCAATGACCCTTGCAATGCAACAAACCCGGTTCCTCCGGTAAAGAACGATTTGGAAGCAATATATAAAGAATCAATGTAGCATAATGGAAAATTGGCATGACGATAGAAATAAGATTATTGGTCTGGGCGAACACTCTTTCCGAAAAAGCTATTATCCTGAATTACAAAACAAGATAGACGAGCTTGAGACTTCACGCACAAATTTAGAAAGTATTCTGTCAAGCATGTCTGATGCTGTTATTATTCATGACTTTTCAGGAAATATTTTTTACCTCAATAAACGTGCTCTTGAACTCTTTAATATCAATGAGCAAGAAATCACAAATTATACTATTGCAGATATTTCATCCAAAGGTATGGATATTACAGAGCTTCCCACAATATGGAAAAAAGTAGCATTGCATAAAACACAAACAATAGAATGGACAGCACTGCAAATAAGTACAAATAAGGAATTTCCCGTACATGTGTCAATAAATCAGATTAACTGGTATGGTACTTCTGCGTTTGTTGCTGTTGTTCGCGATTTTACCGAACGCAAACAGGCCGAAGAAGAAATTAAAAAATTAAACCAGGAATTGGAAAAACGTGTTGCCGAACGAACTTTGCAATTAGAAGCCACCAATAAAGAACTTAAAGCATTCGCGTATTCTGTTTCGCACGACCTGCGTACTCCATTGAGGAGTATCGATGGATTTAGCCAGGTACTATTTGAAGATTACCATGGCAAGATTGATGCACAGGGGAAGGACTACCTGCAACGTATACGTTCTGCTACACAACGCATGGCGCAGCTCATCGACGATATGCTGAACCTCTCTCGTATTAATCGGTACGATATTAATATTCAACAGGTTAACTTAAGCGAAATGGTTAAAGAGATTGCAGATAATCTTCATGAGTCCCAACCTGAAAGGCAAGTTGAGTTTATTATTCAGGAAAATATTAAGATACTGGCAGATGGTAATCTTTTGCGAATTGTCATTGAAAACTTAATTGGCAATGCCTGGAAATTTACCTCTAAAAAAGCATCAGCAACAATTGAATTGGGAATGAAAAGCCACAATGGTAAAAAGACATATTTTATTCGCGATGATGGTGCAGGCTTCGATTCAAAATATGCACAAAAACTATTTAGCGCTTTTCAACGTTTACACGACTCTAAAGAATTTCCAGGAACAGGTGTTGGATTGGCTACTGTGCAACGTATTATCCACCGGCATGGAGGGAACATGTGGGCTGAAGGGGAAGTTGAAAAAGGAGCAACATTTTATTTTACTTTAGCATAATGGGAACAAATTTTTTTTTGAAAATAATTTTCATTTCAGCTATAGTTTTGCTGGAGCTTGGTTTGGGGCAATTGTCAGCACAAGATCAGGCTGCTCCGGGTACACTGGTCCTGCCCGTAGTCACCGGCAAAAACATCCGGTTCTCTGCTTTCACCGGTGATGAGGGCTTGTCCTCTAGTAATGTGCTTGCCTTGGCACAAGATGACCAGGGCTTTTTGTGGTTGGCTACCACTGATGGGCTGAGCCGCTACGATGGCTATTCTTTCCGGGTCTATCGTTTCGAACATAGCAACCCCAACAGTCTGAGCAACAACTCTATGACAGATGTTCTCCCTGGGCAGGGTGGCATCTTGTGGCTGGCCACTACCGGTGGCGGTCTCGACCGGTTTGACCCGGCAACGGAAACCTTTACCCACTACCGACACGACCCGGATAATCCCAACAGTCTGAGCGGAAACAGTATCCCCAGATATGGTCTGTACGAGGACCAGCAAGGTGCACTATGGGTCGGTACAATTGATAATGGACTGGATCGGCTCGATCCCATGTCTGGGAACTTTACCCACTACTCTCATGAACCGGATAATCCCAATAGCTTGAGCAGCAACAACATTGAGTGTGTTTATCAGGATTCGGAAGGAATGTTGTGGATTGGTACATCGAATGCGGGGTTGAACAGGCTCGATCCTGTCTCAGGACAGATTACCCGATACCTGCCGGATCCGGACAATCCGTACGCACTACCAAATGTGTATGTTCGTGGAATATTCGAAGACAGAACGGGAACATTCTGGGTAGGTACCGGAAAGGGTTTTGCTTCGATGGACCGTCAGACCAACCGGTTTACCCACTACACTATTGCACCAAATCATCTGGATGCTGCAAGTCTCAATTCAATTTCTCTGTTCTTCGAAGATGAAGCAGGCAACCTGTGGCTGGGCACCAATGGCGCCGGAGCCCTGAAGTATGACCGGAAGCGGCAACAGGTTGTTCAGTATAAAAATGACTTAGGCAATCTGCACAGCCTACGGAACAATTTTGTCAGCTCTTTTCTGGAGGAACCCTCGGGGACGATGTGGATGGGAACCTTAGGCGGTGGGGCAAATGTGTTTTCCACCTGTCCTCCCAAGTTTGCCCACTATAAACACAAGGCTGACAATACCAATAGCTTAGCAGACAATTTTATTCTATCCATATTCGAAGACCATACTGGTATCGTGTGGATCGGCAATGACCGTACCCTCAACCGCTGGGATCGTAGGTCTAACACTTGGCAGGTTTATCGTAATGACCCAGCCAACCCAGCCAGTATCTCAAACGGTTCAGTAACGGCTACC
>JBNKCO010000019.1:0-41913 GCA_050287785.1 Bacteroidales bacterium | reverse complement strand
TAAATTGCGTAATGTTGCCTCTTGTTCGAAGCTTTTTTTAAATTTGTCATAATATGAATATCAAATTAATTAAACCGCTAATATGCAAACTATCGGGTAGTGTGCAAAACCACCGCCTGATAGGGCGGTTTAGTTCAACATCGTGTAAAAAACATTACCTTCGGTGAGCTCGCAAGCTCGGTTGTGCGGAGATGCTAAATTTGAAAGGTAATACAATTTTTATAACTAGCAACAGTTTACTTGCTTTGCTATGTGAGGCTCCCTTTGGTTGGTTGATACTGATGTGCAAGAAATTGCGCTACGATTCTTTACACGAACTGTTCTAACCCATTTATGAGCGACATTACAAACATGAAACAGATTTTAATAGCAGGACTGATTTTGATATCACAGATTGGATTTTCACAGATAAAGGAGTTAAATCCAACATCAACTAGACAATTAGATTTGAGTATAGCTGGGGAAAAAGAATTCAATGAAAATATTGAAGCCTGTAAAAAGATTTGGGATAAAATGTCAAATGGGGTAAAATTTGACGATTTATCTCAGCAAGAAAAAGACGCCCTTTCTAAAGTTGATGAGACTATGGAAGATTATTGGGACATTATCGGAGGAGGTTGTAGTTGGTATTGTGGAGGAGGACCGAAAGCGGTTACCGCATCAAGTTATTTAAAATCTCAAGGAGAAAATAATTACGAACCGAAAAATGCACATGATTTAAATTATAAAAATGCATGGGTTGAGGGAGTTGATGGTTATGGAATTGGAGAATATCTATTATATACATTTGAAGGTGTGTCTCCGAGAATAAATGAAATAATCGTTGTAAATGGATATGTGAAAAGTAAAACTGCCTGGGAAAACAACTCTCGGGTTAAAAAGTTAAAGGTTTACATTGACGATAAACCATATGCAATTCTGAGTTTAAAAGATATTCGAGGTTCACAGAGTTTTAAGGTTGAGCCAATTGGAAACGGTAACCGAAAGGATTGGGATGTGCTTAAAACAAAACCTGACTGGACTTTGAAATTTGAAATACTTGATGTTTATAAAGGACTAAAATATGATGACGTTGTTATTTCTGAAATATATTTTGACGGACTTGATGTCCACTGTTTTGCAAAAGGAACAAAAATCCAATTAGCTGATAAATCAACCCCAAATATTGAGGACTTAAAAGTAGGTGATTTGGTTGCCTACATGGATTTCGAAACTAAAACGATAAAATCAGCCCAGATTAAGAAAATGGAAAAAGTCATACATCATGGACTTGTAACTTATAGATTTGAAAGTGGATTGACAATAACTGCAACTCAAGACCACCCATTCAAAATTGACAATAAAGGTTGGGCATCGTTGAAATCTGATAAATCAAAACAGTACAAAGGATTTGAAAAAATTGACAAAATAAAAATTGGAGACTTCTTTATAACAGCAAACGGAACAGATAAATTGGTTTCGATTGATTTTTTAGAAGGAGAACAAGAAACTTTTACGATTTCAAAACTAAGTTCAGGTGATAATTTTATAGCAAACAGGCTGATTGTTGGAATCGAAGAATTAAAGAATGAATAAAAAACGATTGGTAATGCGCGGCATAAAACTTTGGGGTTTAGGTGGTTATGTAAATCGTCAACGGCGCATCATGTTCGATGTAACTTGATAGGTTTTAAGCCCGCAATCCCCAACAATCTCATACCACCACCATTAGCAAGCACTGTAAAGACACGAATTACAAACATTAAACATATAGAGATGATAAAAAAGCTACTGATTTTATTTTTAGTTTTGATTTCAGCACATTCCTTTGCAAGGATTGGAGATAATATTAATTATTGGATTATATCACAGAATGATTATAACGATAGAATTTCAAATGGTAAAGATGTTTTATTAAGGAGATATTTTATTGTACCATCCATTGATAAAAAGTATAAAGACATTTTAGTGACCAAAGAGGAAAAAGCTTTATTGGCAAAGTTTTCATTTATGCTTAATAAAAATAAAGCTTCTTGGATTGATAAGTATATTAAAAATTGCGATAATTCTTTGGATATTAATAATCTTTTAAAAGGATTGTATTATTTCTCCAAAAATCAATACAATCAAGCTATTATTCATTTGGAAAAGTTAGAAAATAAAAAGTACAGATTTTTACAGCTCTTAATTATAGCAGATTGCAGATATGAGATGCTTCCAGATAAAAAGAATTTTAAAACAATAATTGGTGCATATCAAATTGCATTAGACTGTACCGATAATGAACAAAATAAAGCAATCATCAATAACCGTATTAAATACATAAAATACCAGTAAACACAATGAAGAACATCTTGAAATCCATTTTTCTAATAATCGGATTCACTTTAGTTGCTAGTTGTACATCGACTAAGCAGATTCAGAAGAACCTGAATTCAAATAGCTATTCTATGGCTTATATTATGGATTCGAAAATTGCAGGCTCAAAAGATAGTATCTCTATTAGCGTAGATACCATTTTGTTTAATTCAAGTATTATGAACGATACGACAAAGATAAAAAGGGAGAAAGGTTGGTTTTTGCCACTTGTTTTTGTTTATGTTTGGAATTCGCAAAATAAATGTAGTCAAGGGAAATCAATGATAGAAGAAGATATTCCGTATTTTTTGAAAACTTCTTTGGTAAGTGAAATTAATCGTTCTGGGAATTTTAATATTGACACATTAAATAAAACTGAATATTCAATTGATTTATCGATAGATGAAATTAAAACTGAAGGCCCATATGTGAGTTCAGGATTTTTCTATTTTACGTTGTATGCTTCTGGTTATTCATATTCAGATAGAGCAGGTCCTGCAGTTTCTAATCTTAGGGTTTCTTACAAATTGAAAAAGGGCAACCAGATTGTTCATAGTAATTCTTTTAGTTCAGAAAAAGTTACTGAGCAGATAAATAAAAGATATACAAATACTAAAATTCTTCAACAGGATTATGCTGTAAGTATGGTTGAAGCAACATCCTACAATTTCAAGAATACTATTGAGTTAATTGTTAATGATTTGAATACGTATTTTAATAAGCAGGATTAAAAACAACTGGTGGCAATACACAATATAAAACAGTTGGGGTGTAGTGGTTTGCGGGTCTTTAGTTCTCGCATCAACGTTTCTCTCGGCTGATACGAACGACTCCGAAAACCCAACTGTTTAATGTTGTAAAACGTAGACACCAAAACCACTCACTGCAAACATTGGATTTACTAATAATTTATATAACTATTAAATGGATACATTACCTATTATAATAATTATTTGGAGTATTGTAATGCTTATTTGGATTATAAGATGGATATTAAATAGACGAGATCAAAAAGAAATAAATGATATTCAAAAAAATAGAAGTGTTGTAGAGACTACTTCCTTGATTAGGGATAATCTTGACGATTCAATTGGAATAAATGATAATGACTATATTAATACTATGGCAGATGATTTTGAGCCAGGTATGATTCCTGATTTAATTCCAATAAAAAGGATAGAAGATTACCACACACATTACCTTGGGATTACAAGTGATAAAAAGCAATTTTGGGCATATGGAACATTTTTATTTTCAAGACCATTTAACGAGATAAGACAGGACGGGGATTGGACAAAATTTAGAAAAGAATACGCAATACTTCATTTGTTTGATCTTGAAGGTAACCATTTGGATACTCAAAACTATTTCGCTGGAACAACATCGGAGATTGGGGATCAAGCTTTAAATGTTAAACTAAATGAGATGGTAAATAATCTTGGGGAACTTGATTTCTTAGATATTAAGGTTAAACCTTTTAAAACAACTATAGATGATGTAGATTTTGGATTGATTGTTAATGAAGAATGTGGAACCGTTGATTTAGAGCCAAGTTCGACATTATCATTTCATGAACCTTGGGATGGAGAATACGACACCTAGAATTTACTGCACACAACAAAATGTAAAAAACATAGCACAGGGATGCTATATTTGAAACGAAATATACAAAATATAACTAGTCACGGTTTGATAATTTGGAGCTTCGTGATCTCGACAACACCATACCATAAAACGTTAGAACCAATACAGGCCAAGTAAGCAAAAAAGATAATCATATGAGAAAAACAATTTTAATAATTACAACCTTCATGACTCTGTCTGCTTTTGGACAGACATCAAAAGAATATTTAAAATCTGGAATTGATAAGTATAATCAGCAGAATTTTAAGGGTGCAATCAAAGATTACAGTAATGCAATTAAACTAGATAAAGGGTATGTTGAGGCATACTATAATAGAGGAATATGCGAACTTGCTCTTCAAGGTTATAAATCTGCAATGTCTGATTTCAATAAAACTTTAGAACTTGACCCGAAATTTGTGAAAGCGTATTACAGTAGAGCATCTGTATATGTAAGTCAAGCAAAATATATTGAATCATTGCCTGACCTTGATAAAACGATTGAATTAGAGCCGGCTTTTCCAAATGCTTTAACGCTTAGAGGACAGATAAGGGCTCAAACAGGTGATAAAAATGGTGCATGCATAGACTTTAATGAAGCAAAAAAGTTGGGGGATAATCAAGCAGAAAAATATATAAGCCAATTTTGCGGAAATGAACAACAATCTGGAGAATCACTGTTGCTGGATTGGCCAGAAAATGAAAATTGGAAAGTAGGAAGTAGCCAGGAAAATAAAGAAATGGCAATGCTTGAATTAATACATACAAACGAAACACTTGAAAACTGGACAGAAATTGGAACTATGATGTCCATAAAAGGTGCTAAAAATATTCCAATGGATAAAGCCATGAATTTAATGTTTGAGCAATCAAAACAGAATTCACCAAATGCTAAATTGACATTCATTGAGAAAGATGAATCAGTTGAATATCCATGGATTATTTTCACAATTGAATCACCACAATTTAAAAATGATAAGACGCCCGAATCGCAGCTTTGGTATATTGTTCAGGGTAAAACATCATTATATACTAGTTTTAGAGCTGTAAAGCAAGCCACGATTCCTGACGACCTTAAAGTTAAATGGATAGGGTTTTTTAAGACAGGTAAAATTGTAAATAAATAAACAAGTACAGGTGCTAACACCCAATATAACAAAAAGCGGTGAAGTGCTTAATTGGAAGGGGGTTAGCCCGTTTGGGCTTCATCTCGGTTTGATATTAAATCACACGCAATCCGCTTCATGCCATATACGAGTCGTTAGGCGTCATGGGGTGCGATAGGTAATGCCGGTATCCTTTCTTCATATGGAAGAAACTTTCTATACCATTCAAGGTTCACTTTCCCAAAAGTTTTCATGTATTTCCAATGGTCTACGCCGCTTACACTGGCAGTTACGGATAGAAACACTATTTCAACCAAAGGATTTTGTAGGCTTCCACGATAAGTTGTCCTGAAATCTTTTAATGCTGAAAAAACTGATAAAAAATCATTTCTTGTTGTGCTCTAAACTAATATCTGAAAAGTCCAGGGCTGTAGATCTGTTTATGTTGTTGATATTTAGTTTCTTGGAAGTAAAGAAAGCAGCCATAAAGATTGAATTACGCTGCTTTCTTTTTTAAAACAACATCCAAACAAAATAAATATATGAGTACCGGAAAAACTCATGTGGGCTTGTTGTCTGAATATTATTAATTTTTAAATGAAATACCCTAATATTAATAATAGGTTTATACCTTTCCAAGGCCCTTAGAACCTCTCGAAAGCCCTACTGCTTTTTCTTTTCAGATTGGTTGTAGGAAAATACAATCAATCTAAAAGAAACATATATAATAACAGGCAAACATGCCAACCAAATAATCTGAGTAATTATCATAATTTATTACTTTAGAATTAATAAATATGTTCTTCTTTTGCTAGTTCTTCTTCACTTACTTTTTTACTGTTAATAGCGCGCCACATGTAAAAAATATAGGCAAGCACAAAAGGAATAAGTAGAGATACATAGCTCATAGCCTTTAAAGTGTAATAGCTAGATGAGCTGTTTTCAATTGTGAGTGAAGATTGCAAATCAGAAACAGAAGGATAATAAGCAGTATTATTAAACCCAGCTAAAAGAAATAATGAAAAAACTGTAAGCACTGTTCCTAAACCTGTAAACCAGATAGCTTTTTCTCCGTATTTCTCGATTGAGAGAAGCGTCCTTATAATTCCAAATAATACAAGCACAACCCCAATGAGAAAAATACCAGCAACCAATGGCATTTCAATTAGGTTAATAAAATATTTATACTGCTGCATGAACACTTCTTTGGTTTCAGGATTTACTGCGAAACCATTTTTTAACATAAGCATTGTGGTAAATACAAGAAAGAATACTACAAATGGAACTGCATTATACCACAATTGCTTATTTATTGGACTTTTAATCTCTTTATCATCGATTGTATTTAAGAAATACATCAATCCCAACACTCTTGCCAAGAAGAATACAGTTAGTCCTAAGGATAAATTTTGAACATTTAGTGCTGCCTCAAGTCCCCTTGAAGACATTGTCCAGCTTGAATGAAAGTTACTGTTTACAACAAAATGAGAACCGGTAAAGAAGGTACTAACCGCAGCACCTAAAAGAATAGTGCCCAGTAATCCATTTATAAATAAGAAGAGATCGAAGGTTTTTCGTCCTAGAAAATTTGCAGTTTTCGACCTGTATTCATAAGATACTGCCTGGATAACAAAAGCAAAAAGAATAATCATCCAGACCCAATAAGCTCCACCAAAACTAGTGCTGTAAAACAAAGGGAAAGAAGCAAAAAAGGCTCCACCAAAAGTAACCAAGGTAGTAAAGGTGAATTCCCATTTGCTACCAATTGAATTTAATAATATATTCCTGTTTTTCTCTGTTTTTCCCAATTGATAAATAAAGGTTTGTCCTCCTTGTACAAATAAAAGAAATACAAGAATCGCACCCAGCAATGATACCAGTATCCACCAGTAGTGCTGGAAACCAGAATATGATACATGTTCAAACATTACTTGTTCCCTCCATTTTTTGGTCCAACCAAAATAATTCTTGAAATAATTTTGATGTTGGCAATTAATAATAAACTAAAGAAGATAGCGAAAATAAAGAAGGTAAGTTTTACAGAACCAGCATCAACATCTGATACACCAGCAACGGTAGGAACCAAATCTTGAATGACCCATGGCTGTCTACCCATTTCTGTAACAATCCAGCCTAGCTGAGTTGCCAGATAAACTAATGGTATACTAACGATCGCTGCCCTAAGAAACCAAATCTTTCCTGCAAGCTTATCTTTAAAGAAATAAATTAGTGCTAAAGAAAAAAGAACAAGAAACCAAAGACCAAGGACAACCATTATTCTGAAGGAATAAAAGGTAAACTTTACTGGTGGTATAGTTTCTTCTCCGTTTTCCAGATATCCATACCCAAGGTGTTTATAGTTTGCATTAAGCCTTGCCAAGGCAGCCTGTTCAGCTTCCAAATCGTTATTCTTCTTGGCAACCTTATAATCCTCAACAGCTTTTAATGCAATTTTACCATTTTGAATTTTTTGCTGTGCTGAGATAATCCCTTGCTCCTCGTTTCCTAGAACAAGGTCTTTAATGCCTGGCACATAAGCATCTTTATCCATAAATGCCATTGAAGAAAGAAGATTTGGTATTTCTAGTTTGGCAATAAAATCCTCCTTTTTAGGATTTCCGGAAGGATTTTCTTTCAGTAAACCAAAGACTACAAGTGGTGCTTTTGATTGGCCATCATGAAGATTTTCCATGGCGGCAAATTTCATAGGTTGGTGTTTTGCCATCAAACGGGCAGATTGATCACCAGTAATAACAATGAATATTGATACTACTGCACCGAAAATACCTGCTACAAGAATACTGTTCTTAGCAAATTGTATTTCCCTTTTCTTGATAAGAAACCAGGCGCTGACACCAATCACAAATACAGAAGAAAGAACATAGCCAGAAGTAACTGTATGTAAAAACTTATTTATTGCAAGTGGCGAAAACAAAACTTCCCAGAAATTCACCATTTCATTTCTGAATGTATCCGCATTAAACCTCATTCCAGTAGGATTTTGCATCCAGGCATTGGCAACAAGTATCCATAAGGCAGAAAGGTTGGCGCCAATGGCAGTTAACCAGGTAGAGGTAAGGTGCATTCTTTTGCTCAGCTTATTCCAACCAAAAAACATAGCTGTAATAAAAGTGGTTTCTAAGAAAAATGCCATAATCCCTTCCACCGCTAAAGGAGCACCAAAAATATCCCCTACAAACCAAGAGTATTTAGACCAATTGGTACCAAACTCAAATTCGAGGATCAATCCTGTTGCTGCACCAATGGCAAAATTTACTCCAAAAATTTTCATCCAAAATTTTGTGAGCTTTTTCCATTTCTCGTCCTGAGTTCTAACATAAAGGGTTTCCATAAAAGCAATTATAAAGGAAAGCCCAAGGGTTAGCGGAACGAAGCACCAATGGAAAATGGCTGTAAGTGCAAATTGTGCCCTGGACCAGTTAATCAGGGCATCGTTGACAATGTGTTCCATAAGTAAGATTTGTTTATGTATTTTGATGTGCAAATTATGTAATACTTTCATATACGCACCAAACATCTATATTACAAATCTATTACAGCATTTAAATTGTGTTTTAAATTTGGAATTAATAGGCATTTCTATTTATCTGCTAGTGGCTTTCGAATTCACTATCATCCATGTTTTGTAAATTGATTTCAGATACTGCTAACTTTTTAGAATAAGTAACTGCATCGTTGCTCTGCTGTCTATGCTTAATGCCTTCATCAGTACGAAGCAAAGTAGTCTCGCTTGGCTTATTTTTATCGTTACTATCGATTTTAAAAAACTCAATAGCTTTTTTAAGAGCATTTGCGTTTTCATTCATTTCCTCTGCGCTGGTGGCCAGCTCTTCACTAAATGCTGCGTTTTGTTGCGAAACCAGGTTTATTTGTTGAATTGCAATATTTATTAGCTCCGCACCCTTATTCTGTTCTTTGCTTGTTGCAGCAATCTCCTGCACTAATTTCACAGTATCATCAACTTTCGGCATATTTTCAGATAAAACCGTACCAGCCAATTTAGATATGTCATGACTTTTGTTTGCTAAACCAACTATTTCTTCTGCAGCCATCCTACTCTTTTCTGCAAGCTTTTTAACCTCAGTAGCCACAACCGCGAAACCTTTTCCGTGTTCTCCGGCTCGCGCAGCTTCCACAGCTGCGTTTAGTGCCAACAAGTTGGTTTGAAATGCAATATCATTTACCACCAAAATTTTATCAGTAATATTCTTATTTGCCTCTATGGCTTTTTGGGTACTTTTGGTAACTTCATGCATCCCAATGATTGCTTCTTTCGAAATCTGCTCGGTAATTTGGGAATTATCTGTGTTTTGTTGAATGTTCGAAACCATCTGCTCCATTGTCGAAGACAATTCTTCTACAGAAGCAGCTTGCTCATTTGCTGATTGGCTCATTTGTTGAGACGAACCACTTATTTGCGTACCTAAAGCAGCAAGATTATTTGCCGTAGCGACAATCTCCCCAACAATTGTTTCTAATTTTCTTTGCATTAAATCCATAGATTTTGCAACACTGCCGACTTCATCTTTTTGGTTTAAGCTCATCTTTTTTGTTAAATTGCCGCGTGCAATTTCACCGGTATACTTTTCCATTTCTATAATTGGAGTCGCAATATTTTTTGCAGTGAACCAGGCAACTAATACAACTAGTAAAGTAATACCTAAAACCACAAAAAACACATAATTCCTGATTCTCCTAGAAGCAGCAATTGCCTCAGACTCATCAATCTCAGTTAAAATAGCCCAGTTTAATCCATTAATCTCCACCTGATCATAAATACTGATTACTGGTATCCCCCTATAATCTTTCACAATTTCGGCTCCTCTTTCTCCACTCAGTGATTTGTTTGCAGTAATCGACTCTACCCTGGTATTTAATACCGCATTTTCCTGAAACCTTGAATCTGATCGCATCAGGTTATCTTTCCCGACAAGATAAGATTCACCAGTTTCACCTAATCCCAGCCTGTTAGTCATTATATTATTTATCAATGCGTCTGGCACCTGAACCGCAAAAACAGCAATAACCTCCTTTTTATCTTTATCATATATTGGGGTTCCAATAAACTGAGCAGGTACATTATTGCTTGGAGCATATTTCTCCAAGTCAGTAATACAAGTTTTCTTTGACTCAACCACACTCCTCCACAAATTAGCTAATCCACTTTCTTTTAGCTTACCTACTGAAAGGTTTTCCCCAAAATCGCTTTCCTGCATAACCGTAAAAGCAACATGCCCGTGATCCTTGCTTATTATGAAGACATCATAATAACCTTTTTTCTTCATATAGTTACTAAATACATCAATATTTCCTTCGTAGAGCTTTTGATAATTTTCGGATTTCACGTCGAATAAATCACCCTCGCCAATTGCCATATCCCTCTTATACTTCAATAGTTCAGAGGCAAATTCTCTTGTGTTTAGGGAAAAAGAAAACAATTCTACATCAATCATGATGTTAGAATAGAAATCCTCTATAGCTTTCTTTTTCAAACCCGACAAAGCCTCCATCGCCTCCATGTTTTCCAATTGCAATGCTTTACTGGAAAGCCGAATAGTCAATACACCGATTACACCTGCAGTAGTAATTCCAATTGTAAGGCAAACGACAATAAGCTTAGTAAAGATTTTTAGATTTTTCATAACAGAATATTTTATTGCACAAATAATAATAAAAATATGCTTCACAAAAATGTAGGTGAAATGAGCTGAGAATCACTATCAAATCCACCTAAATAGAGAATCGACAACTAAATGCTCATTTGTTGAATTTTAGATTTATAAACAATCAAAAAGACTGTCTTTTTCATCAAACCTTAAGATACGTAATAGATTTATATAAATAATACATTGAATATATTACAAAACTATTACCTCTTAGAGCTGAAAGCATGTCTAACAATTTGAAAATAGACCGAAAAGTCAATTTGTGTAAGTCACAAAAAGAGGTTTATCAATAATTTGAAATATGAAACCAGACAAATAGGAGTGGTGGAACTAGAAATTTAATATGTGGTTTCTCAGGTCACTATCTTCAGGGAGATTCATCTTTTTCTTTATGCGTACCCTGCTCATTTGAACTGATGTAACTTTTATGTTAAAAAAACGAGCTATTTCTTTCGTGTCCATATTCATTTTTATACAGGCACAATGTTTTATATCCACTGGAGACAAATTTGGATATTCTTTGTTCAGCTTGCTAAAAAAACCAGGGTGGACTTCCTCAAAATTAGCAACAAGAATTTTCCAATCCTTATCCAGTTGTTTGTAGTTTTCAATAATGTCAAATATCTTTCTAAAATGTTGGTTGTGTTTTTGAAATTGCTTTAGTTTTAGGGTTCTGTTCAATGCGGATTCAATTTCCAACAACATGGAATTCTTTTGGTTAATATAAAGTGCATCAGCAGTAATCTGCTTTTGTTTTTTCTCTTTTATTACATCATCAGTAATATCGGTAAAAACAATTTGCACATAATCCATGTTATTGATTAGGCTGTTTTTCAGATCTAGCCTAACATGTCGGATTTTTCCTTTTATTTCTTTTAATCTTATTTTTTTTGTTGTGGGGTATGGTACATTGTTGTCCCTTATCTGCTTAAACATTTCATGGGCAATTAGCTTATCTTCCTGCAGAAAAAAATCCTCAACCCCATTTCGTTCAAATTCAGATATTGATTTAACATCAAGCCACTCTAAAAAAGTTCTATTAATGTATACTGGCTTATTATTTTGGGTTAAAACCAAACCAAAAGGAGCATTTTCAGCTAGCATTTTATATTTTGACCTTTCATCGAAAACCTGTTTCTCGAGGTTCGACATCTTTGTTATATCCTGAATAACACCAAAAAATCTTTTCTCTCCGGCAGGTTTCTCATTCTTCACATCACCAATCCCACGAATTGTCTTTTCTATACACTTTGTATCGTAAATTTTAAAAATCCTATCAATACTTTTACCTTCAGACACTGCTTCTTTTAAAAACTTAAGTGTAATGTGCGAATCATCGGGATGAAGGAATTTAAATAAGTCATTGTAGGAAATATTATGTTCTTTTTTCGAATCGATTCCAAGGATGTTTCTTGCTCCAGGGGAAAGTTCAATACGCTTAGTGCTTAAATCAATCTCTATGTTTCCAAATAAATTTGTCGACTCTGCTTGAATCTGCCGACTATGGTTTTTCTCAAGTTCTATTTTATAATTTTCTTTTTCTGTGATGTCTGTCCTAAATTCAACATACCCTGTTAATTTCCCCTTTTCATTGAACAAAGGTGTATTTCGTACTTTCCATATCCGATTTCCATGAAACCTTAAGATCCGTTCTTCTGCATCAATTTTTCTTGTGACTACTGGGCATGTAGCGCACGGTTTATTCGTATGAAACCATAATTTGTAACAGAGTTTTCCTATGTATGAATCATCTTTAATGTTTAATTGTTTTTTACCAGCATCATTTAACCATATGAATTCATGGTCCGGACTGTAAAATGCTATTACTTCTTCAAAACCATTTAAAATATCAGTACGAAGTTTTTGTTCTTTAAAAAGTTTAAGCTGGTCCTTTAGTTCTTCGGTAACATCACGGCCTATAATTAAAACTGATTGTTGCCCCTTGTGCACAAACTGTGTGATAGTGCTCTCACAATCGACAAATGAACCATCAAATGCTTTTAAACACAGTTGTAATTGCCTCTGAGCGGATTTAGGTTTAATCAGCTCTTTGCTTGCTACCTTCCTTTTATCAGCTGCAAGGATAAAATCACTGAAATTTTGCCCCAAAATATTTACAGAAGTTTTTGCCTTTAACATAGCAAGAGCCGAGGAATTCATGAACACTATTTTTTCATTTTGTATAATGGCAATAAAATTGGAAGAGTTTTCTACAATAGCATTAAAAAAACCTTCATTTTCCTCTTGAAGCTGTTCCTTTAAAACTTTAAGCCCCTCACTTAAATTGTCAAAATCCTTTATTAGTAAATCAAGTCGTTTCATTTAGCTATGCATATAGTCCATTTTAAGAAGACTAAAGTATTGAACTTATTTGAAAACCTTTTAAAATTAATTTAATTATACATTATTGTACCAGATATAATTAATTGATTTCCTCTCTTTACCTCATCCCTAAAAGGAGTAGAGAACCTTTAGCTCATGAGCCAGAAGGCGAATAAAATCAATTATTCCCCTTAGGGGTTGGGGTATAATAATTGATTTTCATCTTGTTATATTTTTAAGTGGTATAATAATGTATTATACATTGAAATTAATGACTAAATACATTTCCTATCAACAATACCTTTCAAGATAAAAAATTAAAACCTAACATAAAAAAATAACCATTCCAATACTTATCTCATCAATTCTTTTCAAACTTTTACTAATATGAAAATTTGTTAAGATCTAGCAGATGAACCAAAAATGAGCTGTCCAAATATTTCGGACTGCTCATTGCAATTATCTAAAACAAATAAAATAATTTACAAGATCAGAATTGCACAAAATCAGAGTCATCCTTTTTATGAGCATTGAAGTCTTTTTTTAATCCTTTACCGTTATTATTACTTATACTGTTATTAAAAGTTTGGAGCTGGGATCTCACCTTTTTATTTGATTTGGCACTTTCACTATTGTCTATTTTAAAGAATGAAATAACCTCTCTTAATTGCTCTGCCTGACCATTCATTTCCTCTGAGCTGGTTGCCAATTCCTCGCTGGATGCTGCATACTGTTGAATAACAGTGTTTAATTGCTGGATAGCACTATTGACCTGGGTTGCTCCATTATTCTGCTCATGACTTGCAGAGGATATCTCTTGTACCAATTGAGTGGTTTTTATAACGTCTGGCAAGATTTCCTCCATCCTTTTACCAGCCAATTCAGCTAAATCAAGACTGTTTTTAGCCAAACCGACTATTTCACCAGCAGCATCTTTGCTTCGTTCAGCTAATTTTCTGACTTCTGCTGCAACAACGGCAAATCCTTTACCGTGTTCACCTGCCCTGGCTGCTTCTACTGCTGCATTCAGAGCTAAAATGTTAGTCTGAAAAGCAATATCATTTATTATTGTAATTTTCTCTGCAATCAATTTATTGGCATTCACAGAGTTGTCTGACTGCTTGCTAACTTCTTGAATACCTTCTGAAGCAGTACCTGAAATCTTTTCAGTTTGACCCGCATTTTCAGTGTTTTGCTCAATATTAGCGGCAATCTCTTCCATAGTCGATGATATTTCCTCAACCGACGAAGCCTGTTCATTTGCTCCCTGGCTCAATTGCTGTGCTGCGCTTGATACTTGAAGGGTTGCAGAAGAAATATTATCACTTCCATTTAAAATATTTTGAACAATTTCGCGTAATTTATTGCCCATAGTTGAAAGAGATTCAGCAAGTTGACCTATTTCATCTTTCTGGTCAATATCAATAGTTGCTGTTAAATCACCTTCCGATAATTTTTTTGCAAATTCAACACCTTTTAATAATGAGGTTGAAATTGATCTTGAAAACAGGAGGCTTACAATAACAATAACAAATCCAATAACTACTGCAATAATAGATATATGAATAGCCAAAGTTGTTATAGGTTTTATTACTTCTGCCTCATCTATTTCTGCCATCAAAGCCCATGTTAAATCATCAATTTCAATAGGTGTATAAGCTGATAGAACAGGATTTCCATTATAGTCAATAACTATTTTTGAGTTAGTAATACCTTTTAGGGCGTCATTTGTTGCTTCAGTATTCACTCCATTTTCCTGGACATTTCCGGCAAAAGATGCTTTTACTGAATGACCTTGAGGATCAAGATATGAATCAGAGCGCATAAGCTTATCTAATCCTACTAAATATGTTTCTCCTGTTTCACCCATCCCACTTCTTTGCTGCATAATAGAATTTATCGACATTAAAGATATCTGATAAGCCAAAACTCCTAATAAGGTTCCTGAACTATCAATTATTGGTCCAGCAATAAAAGAGGCCGGTTCATCAGAAACGCTATACCAACTAAAATCAATAAGTTTAATACCATTCAATCCTTCATTATATGCTTGAGCAAGTCCGGTTTTTGATAAACTACCAGATTTTAGATTTTGCCCTAAGTCTGATTCTTTTGCGACAGTAAAGACTACATCCCCTGTATTTGAAATTATAAATAAATCGTAGTAGCCATATTCTTCAATATATTCTGTAAATTCATCCCCATAAAACTTTTCCAACATATTATACCTTCTGCTTGTTAATCCACCAGAATTAAATGCAGAGATCATATTTTCTGCAGCCTGATGAACCGATTCATCATTGGCATAAACTTTTATATCTGCAAATCTATCTGCAAAATATCTTTCAATCTGACTCTTTTTTATTTCTCTTATAGCAATAAGTTGCTCATAAGATTTCTTCATTAAAGCATCCTTTGATTGCTTAAATGATATTAAGCCTAGTATGCCTATTCCTGCTATTCCTATTGTTAGAAAAACAATAATAATTTTTGCTGAGATTTTTAAGTCTTTCATTTCCTATATTTTTAATTGTCTGTTTTACATGTCCCTATATGTAATAATTTGTAAGTATCTCAATGGAGGTTTTATTTTAAGATGTTGTCATACTAAAAATTACGATCAACCTCCCTTGAATTCAGTACTATAATCAATCTAATACTGGTACTTGTTCCGAATTTATCTTTAGGTAATCAAGCTCTCCAGAATTAAGAAGATTATTAATATCTAATATCAATATAAACTTATCACTTGTGCCGTGAAGACACAATCCACATACAGCATTTGACAATAAACTATTGTCAAAAATTGGTGGAGCCTGAACCTGATGCCTGTTAATTTCAATTACCTCATCAACTCCATCAACCAACATTCCAATTTGTGGTCTTGATGTTTGGTTAGTGAGTTCCATCACAAGGATGCATGAATTTTCAGTGTTATCGGAATCACCCAAGTGTAGCTTTTTCTTTGTATCGACAACTGGTAACACCTTTCCCCGAAGATTCATTACCCCCATAAAATATTCAGGAGAATTGGGTGCCTTTGTTATCCTGTTTAGTTCTTGAATGTTTACTACATTAAGAACACTGGCTGCAAACAACTCATTTCTAATGCGAAAGGTCAAATAGCTGCCATTGTTGTTTTCATTCTCATTCTCCTCCATTTTCTCCTCCATTTTTAATTCATTTATTATTTTATGAGAAAGCTAATTCCTAATATTATTCTTTTAGATAACATCAATTTTCAAACTGTATGTTGTCAGGAAAATGTATGATACCATCTAATACATTATCTATTGCTGGGAAAAGTTGATTGTAAATATCAGGTTTGAAAACACACCCCTTAAAACCTGATTCAATAAGTGACTTTAAAAAAACCTTTTCAGAATGCATGGTTATAGCTAATATTTTGAGATGTGAATGCAGCCACAAAGCTCTTTTTGTAGCTTCTATTCCATCCATTTTCGCCATAGCAATATCCATGAGCACTATATCTGCCAGACTTAGGTTTTTTAATTTCAGAAACTCAACTCCATCTGATGCTTCACCAATAATCTTGCAACAGACATTACTTTCTAAATAATCTCTCAAACTCGACCGAAACTGGACATTATCGTCAACTAATATAATCTTTAGAGTTTTCATGCTTTTTTATATAAAATTACGCTCTGATAGGGCCCTTGTTCAAGGGAGATACCTAACAATCGTATAGGGGAAATCACCTATTTATATCGGGTAATTTCCTCATTTCATTAAAGAAAGACTATTGATTTAATTGGAAGTAGGAGTTCATATTGTGCCTAAAAAGCTTTGTCAGGGTTTTCTGACTTTTTCGCAGTATGTATGAACAACTGTATAATTTTTTGGAAATATAATTTGGCTAATAATTAGAGATATTAATTTTATAGTCAAATTTAATGTCTCTAGTATGATTTGAAAAATATTCTATGCAACAGAATTTAATGGTGCAATGTCTCTTTTTCATAAAATGGTTCATTTAATAATATAGCATTCTTAATATTCCAATACTTATCTCATCAATTCTTTTCAAACTTTCACTAATATGAAAATTTGTTAAGATCTAGCAGATGAACAAAAAATGAGCTGTCCAAATATTTCGGACAGCTCATTGCAATTATCTAAAATAAATAAAATAATTTACCAGATCAGAATTGCACAAAACCAGAGTCATCCTTCTTATGAGCATTGAAGTCTTTTATTAATCCATTACCGTTACCATTACTTTTACTGGTATTAAAAGTTGGGATCTGGGATCTCACCTTTTTATTTAATTCGGCACTTTCACTATTGTCCATTTTAAAGAATGAAATAACCTCTCTTAATTGCTCTGCCTGACCATTCATTTCCTCTGAACTGGTTGCCAATTCCTCGCTGGATGCTGCATACTGTTGAATAACAGTGTTTAATTGCTGGATAGCACTATTGACCTGGGCTGCTCCATTGTTCTGCTCATGACTTGCAGAGGATATCTCTTGTACCAATTGAGTGGTTTTTATAACGTCTGGCAAGATTTCCTCCATCTTTTTACCAGCCAATTCAGCTAAATCAAGACTGTTTTTCGCTAAACCGACTATTTCACCAGCAGCAGCTTTGCTTCGTTCAGCTAATTTTCTGACTTCTGCTGCAACAACGGCAAATCCTTTACCGTGTTCACCTGCCCTGGCTGCTTCTACTGCTGCATTCAGAGCTAAAATGTTAGTCTGGAAAGCAATATCATTTATTATTGTAATTTTCTCTGCAATCAATTTATTGGCATTCATAGAGTTGCCTGACTGCTTGCTAACTTCTTGAATACCTTCTGAAGCAGTACCTGAAATCTTTTCAGTTTGGCCCGCATTTTCTGTGTTTTGCTCAATATTAGCGGCAATCTGTTCCATAGTCGATGATATTTCCTCAACCGACGAAGCCTGTTCATTTGCTCCCTGGCTCAATTGTTGAGACGAACTGCTAACCTGCTGGCTTGCGGAAGCAATGTTGTTTGATCCATTAATTATTTCAGAAACTACATATTTAAGTCTTTCCGCCATAATTGTAAGAGCTTTTATCATATCTCCTACTTCATCATCTTGCTCATATTGCAAGGAGTGGGTCAAATCACCTTCAGCAACTTTACTAGCAAAGTTAACCGTCTTTTTAATAGGATTTATAATTAGGTTAGATAGTGTGTAGCTCAAACCAAATCCAATCAAGATACCGATTACAATAAGCAAAAGATTAATCCTTATAGCCTCTTTTTCATGCGTTTCCGCTTTAAGTGCAGATTCTGCTGTTGATCTCTGAATAGCCTGCAACAAGGAATCGACCTCGTAATTTATTTGACCCAGTTCCTCCTCTATTTGCCTTTCATGGTCATCAATTTTTTGAAGGTTCTTATTTGAAATGGACCCAAATAAACCTTCAACTTCCTTTTCAAAATCGGTGTGTTCATTTGCCAATCTGGCCAATACTTCAAAGATACCTTTAAATTCAGCAATTGCAGTTTCATCCTTTTCATGCTCCATGGCAGCTTTACATATCTCTTCTGCCTCTATTAACTCCTGATCGGTTGATCTCGAAAGTTCATTAAACTTTTGTTTTAATTCACGAATCTTTTTTTCCTTGATGGAACTGCTAATAGAGGTATTATGAGTGTATTTCAAGATTTGTTCAACAATAATACTTTGCTCAAACTGACTTGCTTCAATTGCAGTAACCTTGTTGCCCAATACTATATCCTCTTCTGCGATGCTATACAATTCTTCACCAATCGATTTCATATACACATAGCTAACTATACCTACTCCTGTCATTAAGGCAATTAAAACAACTGAAATTGACATTACCTTGCCTCTAAGCCTTAATTTAAGTGCTGTTTTTTTGTTGAATAAGAGGAAATAAACCATTCCAATAAAAAGGAGTAGACTCAATAGTATCCCTTTAACTTTTCCTGTCCCTCCATTTGAATGAACCGTAACATCAATACCAGCGGAGGAAGCATACTCCTTTACCTTATGCTTACCAGCATCTGCAATGGTATGTTCTTCTGCAGTATTTTCTTCTTTGGCCAATAAGCTTGAAAGCTGTGGGTGTTCGCCCAACCAATCCACTTTTCCAGACTTTAGGTTATAAACAGCTCCTACTATCAACAGCTTTCCACCTTTTACCAATTCCAGTGTTCCATGACTATTCTCTAAAAGATCCTCAATGCTTTGCCAGACATTGAGATCTATAGCTGATTCAAGCAGTTCTTCAGAAAACTCGTTGCCATGTATCTCCATTGCCTTATTAACAGCTGGATAAATATTGCTGACCAATGCCGGAATATTTCCATGGACTTCATCGCCCCTGGCCACAGCTGTTACAGCACCACAACCACTATGCCCCATTACAACAAGGACAGGTGTATGTAAATGTTCGACTCCATATTCAATTGATCCAATTTCATCTACATTGCAAACATTGCCTGCAACCCTTATTACAAAAACATCCCCAATTCCAACATCGAACAGATGCTCAACTGGCACACGTGAGTCTGAACATCCGATAATTGTCGCGAAAGGAAACTGGCCTTTGCTGCCTGTTTCAATACGGTTGATATCTTTAAGATTGGGATAAATACGCTTGTTGCTTACATACCTAACATTGCCTTCCTTTAGCATAGCTAAAGCTTGCTCAGGAGTATGTTCCACACCACTTACAGTGGTAAGGCCTATTATATTAAATAATATAGCCAGACTAAATAAATACCCTATTTTCTTCATTTTTTTTAATTTTTAATTCATTAGTTGTCTTGACTTTCAATAATAGGTTTTAGTGTTCTTTAGGTTTAACATAATAACTGCTAAAAAATAGCAGAACCATGAATACCTATGCTGGTATTGAATCCAAATGCATATTGAATTTATCTAGTTCATTTGATGTGAGAAGCTTATTTACATTTAAAATGATGATAAAAGCATCACTGCCTTCTGGTTTAAATAAACCATGTACAACCTCAGTTCTAAGGTTTTTTCCCAAAAATGATGGAGCCTGAACCTGCTGGCTGTTAATTTCAATTACCTCATCAACTCCATCAACCAACATTCCAATTTGTGGCCTTGATGTTTGATTAGTGAGTTCCATCACAAGGATGCATGTATTTTCAGTGCTATCAGAAACACCAAAGTGTAGCTTTTTCTTTGTGTCGACAACTGGTAACACCTTTCCCCGAAGATTCATTACCCCCATAAAATATTCAGGAGAATTGGGCACCTTTGTTATCCTGTTTAGTTCTTGAATGTTTACTACATTAAGAACACTGGCTGCAAACAACTCATTTCTAATGCGAAAGGTTAAATAGCTGCCATTGTTGTTTTCATTCTCGTTCTCTTCCATTTTTAATTTCTTTATAATTTTATGAGATAGTTAATTCCTAATATTATTCTTTTAGATAACATCAATTTTCAAACTGTATGTTGTCAGGAAAATGTATGATACCATCTAATACATTATCAATTGCTGGGAAAAGTTGATCGTAAATATCAGGTTTGAAAACACACCCCTTAAAACCTGATTCAATAAGTGACCTTAAAAAAGCCTTTTCAGAATGCATGGTTATAGCTAATATTTTGAGATGTGAATGCAGCCACAAGGCTCTTTTTGTAGCTTCTATTCCATCCATTTTCGCCATAGCAATATCCATGAGCACTATATCTGCCAGACCTAGTTTTTTTAATTCCAAAAACTCAACTCCATCTGATGCTTCACCAATGATCTTGCAATAGACATTACTCTCCAAATAATCTCTCAAACTCGACCGAAACTGGACATTATCGTCAACTAATATAATCTTTAGAGTCTTCATGCTTTTTTTATATAAAATTACGTTCTTATAGATCCATTGTTCAAGGGAGATACCTAACTATCGTATAGGGGAAATTACCTATTTATATAAGGTAATTTCAAATAAGAAAATAGACTGAAATAGTATGAGTCTGTTGATTGATTAAGGGGATTGGGGTATTATGAAATGAGGGAATACTTAATTCGAACAATCTCTTTCTTTATTTAAAATCAACACTGAAATTCACAAAGTCTAACTATTAAACCAGTTAAAATTCAAAACTACCATTTTTGTTCTGGTGCATTAAATTTACTCAAGGGACTGTACCGGTAAACATATGAGGTGCAACAATAAACATAGTAGGTTGACAAAGCCTGAAAGGGTTTGTTTCTGTTATTTGAAAATATGCATAAAGGCTATATATAAATTTAGAAAATACTGAATCCCGGATATGTACATAGATGAGTCCAAAGAAAGTTGAATTAGGCAACCTTGAGGCATTTCGAGGTTTCGAGATGCTGGATTCTTTTGAAGAAAATAGCTTATTGCCAATGTAAAAAAAGAATTTGATTGACTTTATGCAACAAAAAAGCTATCTTGTTAAATTTACTCAAACGAAAGCTATTCCAATACAAATTAACACACTGGCATCAACAAAATTTATATGAGAAATCTAACCATTTTATAGGAGATATTACCTATATTGAAATAAAGAAATTTTACGTAAATTTAATATGCTTTAAAGGACAAGTTTGTTGTCTATGTTAGTTTACTGACTATGAGACTAAATATGTCCTTTGTATTTAAAATCAAAATTCTGAATTAAAAATTTATTTCTATGAGAAATATCTTATTTTTTATTTTTTTCTGTTTCATATCTATTGGTTCAACAAACGGACAGGGTGCAAAAATGCAAGCTTTGTACATCTACAACTTTACTAAACAAATGGAATGGCCAGACTCGTATGTAAATAAGAATTTGGTTATAGGAGTATATGGCTCAAAAGAAACCTTCAATGAAATTAATGGATTACTCAAAGGACAAAAGATAGGTTCCAGAGATATACATATTGTTTTTTATAATTCTTTAAATGATATCTCAGATTGCCATGTATTATTTATTCCGGATGCAAAAGTTGAGATATTACAAAGTATTTTTACTAAACTCAACAAAAGCCCTATTCTAATCGTAACAAATTTGCCAGGTATGATTGAAAGGGGGGCTTGTATAAATTTTACAATTGTAGAAGGCAAACAATTATATGAAATTAGTAAAAAGAACATTCAAAGTCACAATATTGCTGTTTCTAATGAATTGATAAATCTTGGCATTAATAAATAATAATAGACAGATAATAATATTGAACATGAAAGCACAAAATATCCTCCTCATTTTATTGATGTTTTTATCAATTAATTCCTTGAGTCTATCTGCTCAAGAGAATAAGAAGGAAATATCCGAAATGAGTAAAGAAGAAATACTAGAACTACCAAATGATAGATTATTGAGTCTTTCTATTGATGAACTCATAGTGTTAGCTGAAAAAGTAGGGGTCTCAGTTGATGAACTACTAGACTTATCTATAAATTCAGGGGCAAAAGGGGGGTTTGCAACACAACTAGAAGATTTGGATATTAATGCTTATATACATGGATATGCAGATGCTTGGTTTAGGAGCTTCGATCTGAATAGAAAAAGTGCGATTCAAACATTTGATTTGCATTATTTTAACCCCATGTTTGGCATTAACATTAAAGATAAGATTATTTCCGAACTTATGCTTGAATATGAACATGGGGGAGATGAAATAACTGTCAGATATGGTATTCTCGATTATGCCTTTTCTAAATACGCAACATTAAGAATAGGTAAATTCTTAATGCCAATCGGAAGATTCAATGAGTATTTATATCCTGAATATATTAATATTATGGCTGACAGACCATTGTCTCATTGGGAAATAATCCCAATTGTATGGTCAGAAGTAGGGGCACAATTAAGAGGTAATATTAATATTACTAACGCAATGTCTTTTAACTATGCAATATTTATGGTAAATGGTTTAGAGCAAAAGGATGGGGGATATGGTGGAAATATCAGGGATATGAGAGAAAATATACTTGAAAATAATAATAACAACAAAGCTTTTGGTGGCAGAATTGGCTATAAACCTTTTTCAACAACTGAATTTGGCTTCTCGTATTATAGTGGTGCTTATTCAACAGATGGTCAAATGAATTTATCCATATTATGTTTTGATGCTGAATATAAATATAAAAAGTTTGCTATTAGGGGTGAGTATGTTAATGCAATTCAGGATACTATAAATGGTAATATTAAAAGCAAGGGCTTTTTCACAGAAACATCATACAGGATTCATAAATATCTAGAACCTTGTATAAGATACGAACAAGCGAATATTCCAAATTTAACCGGGATGAGTGATTTAGACAACAATGGTTTTAATGATCTATGCAACGAGACCGAACAGCGTTTAAGTATTGGCTTAATAATATATCCGGAGCCTGAATTGCTCTCGCGATTTAATTTTAAAATAAACTATAATATTATTCCTAACGATGGTCAGGGTATTAAAAGAAATGAAATTGTAGTACAAGCAGCAATAGGCTTTTAACCCCATCATAAGGTTAGCTCTTTTGTAATACTGATTTTTTCATCTGCTACTGTTTGATGGACTTAAAACAAGGAAAAAATGAAGTATGCTGGAAACCAATGAATGGGATTTAGTTCTTTCATTTGAATTGGTTACAAATTGTATTAACAAATCGAAACAATATCGTTTTTTATAGAATAAATTACCAACCCAACACTGTTTTTTACGTTGGTTTTTTGCAGAATCTTTGAGCGATGATTATCAATAGTTTTATTGCTTAAAAAGAGTGTATCTGCTATTTCATTGGTTGAATAACCGTTACAGATTAATTTAAGAACTTCCAATTCTCGAGAAGTTAAATGAACAATATCTTCTTTGCTTTTTTCCTTCTTTAGAGGTTTGTTTATTTCAATTAGAATATTTCTGAGCAAATCTGCTGAAAAATAACTTTCACCGGTCCCAACTGCATATATTCCATTCTCAAGTTCGGTTTTTCCTGATGATTTGGTAATAAAACCTTTAACCCCAATGTTTACGAGCTTGGAATAATGTGAATAATCATCGTACATACTTAATACCATAATGTTTAGGTCTGGATAGATCTCAAGTGCTTTTTCACAGGCTTCAACACCATTCATTACAGGCATATCAATATCCATCAAAACAATATCTGGAGAACAAGTTTCTAATAATTTTAAACATTCTTTGCCATTTGAAGCTTCTCCAACAATCTCAGCAATATTTTCCTGTTCTAGTAAGGATTTTAATCCATTCCTGAACATGACATGGTCATCAACAAGTATAGTTTTTAATTTTTTCTTCTGCATAATTTTAGAATTCACTAATTGGTAATTCAATGTAAACCTTTAAAGCATGTCCTTCTTCAGTATCAAATACTATTTTACCATCCAAAGTCTTTACACGCTGAATTATATTTTGTATTCCCAATCCGATATTGCTTTCAAGCATTTTTGGAAAATCAAAACCAATACCATCATCTTCATATTGTATCCTTAATCTTTTAAGTCCATCTCCATTGTTTAAACTAATAAAGATGTTGCTGGCTTTTGCATATTTCATTGTATTATAGATCAGCTCAGATAGAACCCGATAAATTGTAATCTCAATTTGAGGTATATACCTTTTCTCTTCTTTATATTCAAATTTTATTTTTATGACCATAGTCTGGTTAATACCAGAAATTAAGTGTTTTATTGCTGGAACAAGTCCAAGGTTAGTTAGAACCCGTGGACTTAAATTGTTGGATATTTCCCTCAAAGTCTGAAATGCTTCATCTATATTTGACAAACCTTTCTTCGCAATACTTTTCCGCTTTTGTGGATTTGTTGTATCGGCCAACCACTGAAAATATAGTTTTACTGTCGATAGAACAGGACCAAGACCATCATGTAACTCTTGGGAGAACTTGTTTCTTTGGGTTTCCTCAGCTGATATAATTGCATTTAAAATCCTTCTGTCAGTTTCCTTCTTTTCGGTTATATCAGAATGGTTCCCTCTTCTTCCAAGATAGTTATCCTGCTCATCATATACAGGTTGGCATATATGTTCAATCCACCGTTCACTTCCATCTTTATGGATTATTTTATATTGAAAATTTGTTGGCTCGTTATGCCTTAATTTCTGATAGATATGATTGAAGTATTCCTCTTTATAATCTGGATGGATAATTTTAATGATTAATTCATTGTTTTCAATAAACTCAGCTGCTTTATATCCTGTAACTCTATAACAAGAGGGTGAGCAATAAATAAAATTACCCTCAGGATCAGTCCAGAACTCCCAGTTATAATTATTATCTGCTATTATTCGATATTTTCGTTCTGAATCCTGTAGGGCAATTTCCGCTATTTTTCTTTGAGTTATATCTTGCTTCACGGCGATAAAATGTGATATGTTCCCATTAGTATCCTTAACCGGTGTTATTGTCATAAATTCTTCATAAAGAGTATTGTCTTTTCTTTTATTTGTGAGTTCACCTGACCATGTTTTACCACTTAGTATAATTTCCCACATTTCTTTATAAAGCTCCTTATTGTGAATGCCAGAATTAACTAATTCACCAGGATTATGTCCTAATGCATCTTCTTTTGTATACCCAGTAAGTTTAGCAAATGACTGGTTCAACCAAATTATTTTACCATTAATATCAGTAATAGTAATTGCATTGGCTGCAGCTTCAAGGGCAGCATTTAAGATTCTAAGTTGTTTTTCCGATTTATTTCTTTCAGTTAAGTCTACAACATAAGCCAAGTAGTGTTTCACATTATTTAGAATTATAAAGGTTATGGCACTTAATACATCCTTTATCTCCCCTTTTTTTGTTTTTATTTGAAACTCATAGGAATCTACTTTTCCTGTGTCAGCTAATTTTGCTAGTAATTTATCACGAACTGTTGAATTAACATAAAATCCAAGCTGCAAAGTTGTTTTACCAATTATTTCTTCAATGGTATAACCTGATATATCTACGAATGCATCATTTGCATCTACAATAACCTCATCTTCTTCCCGAAAAATAGCACATGCAATTGGACTGTATTTAAAAGCAGTTGAGAATCGTTCTTCGCTTGCATGAAGATCTTCATCGGCTTGTTGTTTGTTTTTTTCCAGTATACGGTGCTCTGCCCTAACTTTTGCTTCTCTTAACTCCCGCTCAATGGCTGGCAACAACCTTTTCAGATTGTTTTTCATGATATAGTCATTTGCACCGGCCTTCATGGCATCAACTGCCGTTTCTTCACCAATAGTCCCTGAAATTAGAATAAAAGGTATATCCAGTCCAGAGTTTTTCAATATTTCAAGAGCATCAAGCCCACTAAAATGAGGCATAGAATAGTCAGAAAGTATGATATCCCAGTTTTTCTCTGCCAGGGCCTGCGACATATCTAATCCATTCTCCAAACGCAAATGGTTTACAATATATCCGGCCTTGCTTATCATATGAACAATTAATATGGCATCATCCTCAGAATCCTCAACTACTAGAATATTTATCTTTCTATTCATTGTATATTGTTTTTATGTTTCTTCACCTTTTATTACAATAAAGAAACTAGAACCTACATCAATTTTACTTTCTACTCTTATCTGCCCCCCATTAGTTTCAATGTATTCCTTGCAAAGTATTAGCCCCAAACCTGAACTGGGTTCGTCTTGGGTACCCCTTCTGTTAACTGAAGCATTTAACTTAAATAAATCATCCAAGGTTTTTTTATCCATACCAATACCTGTATCCCTGATTTCAATTTCAACATCCTTATTATTTGCATACCGGGCTTCAATTGTTACAACACCTCTTCTATGAGTAAATTTGATTGCATTAGATACAAGGTTGCGCACAACAAATTGCAACATGTTTATATCAAAAAATACAGACATGTTTTCAGGTATATTGCATTCTATTTTAATATCTTTTATCCTGGCTAAATCAGTATGCACTTTTATTGCCTGATTAACCGAATTTAACAATCCAATTTTCTCTATTTTTAATGGAACCAAACCTTGTTGCAAATTAGCCCATTGGAGAAGGTTTTCCAATAACTGATACAAGTTTCTTGCAGAATCTTTTATTTCATAAAATACTTCTTGTAGTTTTTCCACAGGAATTCTTTGAATGTTTTCAGCAAGAACCTCGGTAATCCCAATTAAGCTGCTAATGGGGCTTCTGAGATCATGTGCCAGAATTGAAAAAAAATTGTCTTTTTGCTGATTAACAGTTTCCAGCTCCTGGTTTTTAGACTTTATTTCTTCTTCGGCCCTTTTTCTTTCTGAAATGTCGCGGATAATTACCTGGGTTGCATCCCTGCCCATGTATTTAGAGGGAATAGCAGAAACATCAACATCTATCGTAGTGCCATCCATGCGCACAAACTTTTCCTCCATAAAGGGAGTGGCCTGTCCTTTTTTCACCAATGCAATGTTCTTGATTAGCCTTTTTATAAAATCCGGATGAACAACTTTAAAAATTGATTTGCCAATAATCTCGCTTCCTGTTTTAGCCCCAATCTGTTTTATACCAGATTCATTGATAAAAACAATTTTATTATCCTGATGGATGGCAATTGCTTCAGGAGACATTTCTACCAGTCCTCTATACCGTTCTTCACTTTCCATCAAAGCATTAATTGCCTTTTTTCTTTCTGTCTTGTCAACAAAAGTCCAGATAACATGCAAAAGATTTCCTTCTTCACTGTATTGGGGCACTGCATCTACCATAAGCCAGACATGGTCATTTTTGGTTGGCCGAAATATTTCTATCATCATATTCCGGGTTGAACTGCCCATTAGGGAGATTTGGTTCAAATAAGCCGGAAATTCAGAAATGATTGAACCATCTTCAAAACCTGCTGACCAATCAGCTGGGATTGAACACTTTCCTGACAGATGCTCTTCCCTTAAATCAAGTAATTCCAGTACTTCTGTATTGCTCAATTGCAATTTGCCTTCAAAGTCAAATAGAAGAACGCCAACATGCATATCAGAAATAAGTTTTTTAAACTTCTCTTCGCTTAAACGGATGGCTTCAGTTTCTTCCTGTTTTATTCTAAGAAGTTTGTTTTCTGCCCTGGTTCTGGCATCCTTTAATTCTCTTTCGATTGCAGGAACGAGACGTTCCAGGTTATTCTTCATTAAGTAATCGTGGGCACCAAGTTTCATGGCATGTACAGCCTGATCTTCACCAATAGTGCCGGAAATAATGATAAATGGAATGTCTTCTTTCAGTTCCTGCAGAATAGACAAGGCCTCTAGTCCATTAAAACCAGGCATATAATAGTCAGATAAAACAATGTCCCAATCTTCTTTTAAAACAGCTTCTTTAAAATCCATGGCGGTCTGCACCTGCTTGCATTGAACATTAGGCTTACTCTTTTTAATTTTATTAACAAGAAGCAAAGTATCATCTTCTGAGTCTTCAACAATTAAAATTTTCAGTTCTGGCATCACTTTAATCAGGTTTAACACAAGTTTTATCTGTCAATCTTTATAATATTTTACAAGGCAAGGAAAAGTAAAACCGGCTTCCTACGCCAAGTTTAGATTCCAACCATATTTTTCCACCCAATAGATCAAGAAGTTCTTTTACTATTGCAAGTCCCAATCCGGTGCCCTCAAGAAATTTCTGGTTGCGTTGGTTTATCTTAAAGAATTGCTGGAAAATCTTTTCATACATATCTTCAGGAATCCCCCTTCCGGTATCGTCCACGTAGAACACCATCGTATGTTCTTCCTCCACTATATATCCTACTTCAATACTTCCTTCCTCTGTAAATTTTAGGGCATTGCTCAAAAGGTTAATCAGAATTTGTTTTAGCTTCACTGGATCTGTTTTGATATTAAGAGTTTCATATGTTGATTTAAACATAAGTTCGATATTGTCTTTTTGTAATCTGCTCTTTATTCCCCTAAACAGAATGAATAGTTCTTCGAATAATTCATTAATGTCACAAGTCTCATGGTAAACAGTTAACTGACCAGATTCAATTTTTGCAATATCAAGAATACTGTCTATAACATTTAATAAATTATTAGAACTATTTTGGACAATTTGGGCATAATCTCTTTTTTGGGGGTCATCTTTGTTTTTGTCAACCAGCAATTCTGCAAAACCCATAATGGCATTCATTGGAGTCCTGATCTCATGGCTCATGTTTTGTAAGAAAGCTGTTTTTAGCTGGTCGCTTTCTTCAGCTTTCTCTTTTGCAATAATTAGCTCTTGTTCAGTTTTTTTCTTGTTGGATATGTCTTCTTCAATAATTACATATTGCACTGTTAATCCTCTATCATCTTTTATTGGTGAAATAGATATGCTGGTCCAAAATAAAGATCCATCTTTCTTCTGTTTTTGTATTTCTCCTTTCCAAATGTTTTCTACTTCAAGATATTCCCTTAATCCTAAATTATTGTCACCATATTTTTTATCCTTTACGAAGGAGGAGTATTGACTGCCGATCAGATCTTTTCCGGAAAAACCTGTTATTGCTATAAATTTTGGATTAAGATATTCAATTATTCCATCTTTATCTGTAATAATAACCATAACCGGACTTTGTTCCACAGCATGAGATAGTACCTTTAACCTTTTTTCAGTATCCTTCCTTTTTTGTTCCAGGATGTTTCGCTCCAATCGCACCTCGGCCTCATGTATTTCACGTTCTATAGCAGGTATCAATCGTTTAAGGTTATTCTTCATGATATAATCATGTGCTCCGGCTTTCATTGCTTCTACAGCAACTTCTTCTCCAATTTTACCTGAAATAATTATAAAAGGAATATCTAGACCAGTTTCTTTTAGAATATTTAAAGCTTCCAAACCATTAAACATGGGCATGGAATAATCTGCTAGTATTAGGTCCCATTGTTTTTCACGAAGGGCTAATTTCAAATCTTCGGCAGTATCTATGCATTCAAAAATGACATCACACCCACTTTTTTTAATTTCGTGGACTTCTAATAGTGCATCGTCTTCTGAATCCTCAATAATTAATATTTTCAAACTTGCTTTCATTCAATTTAATCATTTTTGCCCGATGGTGGAGACTCGTTTAACAGCAACCAATACAGGCCAAGGTTGTTTACAGCTTCAGAAAATTGGACAAAGTCAACGGGTTTACGCACATAACTATTTACCCCAAACTTGTATCCGTTAATAACATCCTGTTCTTCTTTGGAAGAGGTTAGAATAACAATAGGAAGATACTGGGTAATTGGACTTTCCCGTATTTTTTTTAATACCTCAATACCATCAACTTTAGGTAGATTCAGGTCGAGCAAGATAATTGTTGGCATTACTGATAAATCGCGACCTGCATAATTTCCCGTTCCAAAAAGATAATCTAGCGCTTCTGCACCGTCATTCACCACTTTGACTTCATTTTTAATCTTGTTTTTCTTTAATGCATGAAGAGTCAAATCGACATCATCGAGATTATCTTCTACCAATAAAATGGTTTTGTTTTCCATATTGCTAATATTTAAGTTATTGTAAAAAATAATGTAGTACCCTTTTTTATTTCACCTTCAGCCCATACATGTCCTCCGTGTCTGTGAATGATACGATGTACTGTTGCCAGACCAATACCTGTTCCGGCGTACTCGTCTACATTATGTAGCCGTTGAAATGGGCCAAAAAGTTTTTGTGCATATTTCATATCGAAACCTGCGCCATTATCACGCACATAATACACATTCTTCTCATCTTTCTGAAATATACCAAATTCGATAATAGCTTTTTGTTGCTTCGAGGTAAATTTCCAGGCATTCCCTAAAAGATTTTCTAATACAATTCGCATTAGCCGCCAATCTACATCCGCAATCAATTTATTCTGTATAATAAATTTAACATCGCGTTTAGGATCAGAATCATGAAGTTCATTAGCAATCTCATTTGCAATGAGACTAAGATCTACTCGTTGGATATTCATTTCGTCTCGACTTATCCTTGATAAGTTCAACATGTCATCAATTAGCTGAGACATTCGCTGGGCAGCATTGCGAACACGGTGCAGATAGTTTTGTCCCTGGGTATCAATTTTTTCCTTGTACTCTTCAAGCAATATTTGGCTAAAACCATCAATACCCCTCAATGGCGCTCGTAAATCGTGAGAAACAGAATATGAAAATGCTTCAAGTTCTTTATTTGTCTCCTCTAATTGTGAAGTTCGCTCATAAACTCGCTTTTCTAATTCACGGTTGAGTTGTCGGATTTCTTCTTCGGCTTTCTTTCGTTCAGTGATGTCGTGCACTGTAGATCGGCTCATTGTAAAGTTACCATCATTGTCGGTAATGGCGGAAGCATTAACCAGGATTGGAAGAATTGTTCCATTTTTACGGACAATTTCTAATTCGATATTCCTCAGCTCCCCTTCGGTCTTAAATAGTGAAAAATTTTCTTCGAATGTTTTTACCCCTTCCTGTGTAAGCAGATCAGTAAATTTCATCTTATTTATTACTTCCTTATAACTATAACCGAACCATTCAAGTTCAGTTTGGTTAATTCGTACAAAAACTCCGTCTTTGTCGAGTGAATGGTAACCACATGGTGCATAATTGTATAGGTCCCTAATCTCTTCTGTTGCTTTTTGTATTGCAAACTCGGCCTCTTTCTGTTCTGTAATGTCAACGAAAGAAACAATTACCTGATTTATCACATGCTTATCATCAAAAACCGGATCGGCATTTACTAATGCCCATATATCATCATCATTATCAGGACGGTGTACTCCTATAGTATAATTTCTCAACTCTTGGTGGGTAGCCATCACCCAATTTACCGGATATTCTTCAAGAGGCATAATGCTATTATCTTCACGGAAGAAATGCCAATCGGGATCAATGGCTGTTTTTCCCAAGAGCTGATCTTCAGTTAATCCAAGTAATTCCTGCGATTTGGTATTGCATGTAATTATTTGAGTATCTGCATCATGAACGACTATAGCTGTCTGTATTTTCTGAATTAATGTACGATATTTTTTTTCACTCTCGCTCAGTGCCTGCTCCGCCTGCTTGCGCTCAGTGATGTCCAAACAGATACCAACAATAGAATCAAGTTCACCATTTTCATTGTATTTGCCTTGAAAAGTCGAATAATAGTAACCGATACTGTTATCAGGACGGAGGAACTTTTGCTCATAATGTCCAGGTATATGCGATTCAACAGCCTCATTGATTAATTTCTCATTTCGATTATGGTCTTCCGGCCACGGCGACAAATCAAGTATTGAATTAATCTGCGGGGTGAACGTGTCCGGCTCGAGGCAAAATATTTTATACACTTCTTTTGACCATTCAACTTCACCTGTCTGAACATCCCAATTCCAGAATCCAAGATGGGCCATTTCCTGGGCTTCTTCTAGTTTCCTTGTACTTTCGCTTAGTGCTTCTTCTGTCTGTTTTCGTTCTGAAATATCTTGTGCGGCCCCCCAAAGACCAATCGTTTTGCCTTCGGCGTCTGGAATTGTTTCGCCACGTACCCACATCCAACCATTACTGCCATTTTCCCTAACGGTTTTTAACTCAAGTTCATAAGGGATTCCAGTCTCTAGTGTTCTTGCAAGTGAAGTTGATAGCATTTCCCAACTTTCAGGTGTAAACAACTTCATGTGTTCAGTATAAGGCGGTGGCGGAAGTTTTGGGGCAAATCCATACATTTTGTACAGTTCTTCTGACCATGTAACCTGATTTGTTGAAACGTCTAGGTACCAACTACCAATATGCGTAATTTCCTGTACTCTTTTTAATTCTTTTTCTCTTTTAAGCAGTTCTTTTTCAGCCTTTTTGCGATCTGTTTCGGCTTCAATAAATTCGAGCGCAAACGATATATCAATGGCCATTTCATCGAGAAGTTTTACATCTTCTTCTCCAAAGAAACCAGGTTCATTTGCATACAATATAAATGCACCTATTACTTTCTTTTTTACAACTAAGGGAAATGAAGCAGAGGATTTATACCCGAGTTTCAAAGCATCGTTTCGCCAGGGTAACATACACTCATCTGATAAAATATCATTGACTACTTTATGTTTACCTGTTTTAACAACAGTGCCTGTTGGCCCTGCACTTCTTGAGGTATCAGACAAATCAATATTTATTCTTTCAAGATAATCGTTGGAATTTCCATACGAAGCAATAACATCTACTTTATTTGTCTGGTTGTTTACCTGGCCAATCCATGCCATTTGGAATTTTCCAAAATCAACAGCAATGCGACAGGCTTCCTTCATTATTTCCAGAGGTTGATGAATCCTAACAATTGCCTGATTGATGTTGTTAAGCACAGAATAAATACGGTTTAGTTTGTAGATTTGTATTTCATTTTGCTTTTGTTTTGTAATATCGCTTATAAAAGCAGTTATCCCAACAACTTCATTACTTTGAACAATAGGGCTCCAGTTAAATTCATAATATTTTTCTGGTCCGGGTTGATGTTGTACCTCGATAAAAGATTCGCCTGACAAGACCCTATCCATACTTTGTTTTGCAGATAGTCTTAATTCCTCCATTTGTATGCATTCAAGAAGGTTCATGCCAATTGCAATATCCACATTCCAAACTTTTTTCATTTCGTTGCGGTGCTGTTCATTAAAAGCAGTGTAACGATATTCCTTGTCCAACGAGAAAATAATGATGTCGTTTGGACTGTTAATCAATGTCGAGAGTAATACGTTACGTGCTTCCAACTGCTCTTCGGCATGCTTACGCACCGAAAGTTCTTCTTCCAGTTGCAAATTAGCATGATGCAATTGAGATGTTTGTTTATCAACCAATATTTGAAGATGATTTTTCTGGTCCAGCAATAAATTTTCTTGTTCTGTTTTTTCAAGGAATAAAGCCAGAAGTTGAGTTGCATTACCGATCAGATTATTGATGGTTGTACCTGTCTTATTATTCGTTGTAACCGAAATAAAGCCATAATTTTTACGCCTTGTACAAACCTCAATGCTCGTATTGCTTTTGGCGGTGTATTCTGAAAACCATGCAAAGGAATACTTCTGGAAAATATCATTCATGCTCTCAATAAAAAGCTTAATAATCCTGTCTTTATTGCTCAATTGCGATAAAGTAGTTGTTAAGAGAAATAATTCCTGAGCATGGTTTTTCATGAAATTATATTTAATTTGTTTTATTAGCCAGCTGAACCCCGAAGGGTTCTGCATAGCTAAACTTATCGTTCTTTATTTAAAAATTGGGGAGCGTTTTTTTTCAGCCATATATCCGGTTCTTCGTAAAATGGATTTACAGTAACCACGCCTCCATTTATAGTATAAGGATGTGTTCGCAAGACATTCATAAGTATTTCACCTGAAATTTTTAAGGTATTGTATAAACACAGGCTAATTACTGTTCTGTCTTTTACAAAATAATTCAACCGCGACTCGTAGGCAAATAAGTGTTCTACTCCCTTAATGGCTTGTAATGCCCATGCCATTTCGGCCACGGCACGCAAATTGTTTTTCCCGTCAGCCTGGGTATAATCATAATATCCATTTACTGCTTTATCCATATACCAGGGGTCAAAAACACCTTCGGGATAGTAAAGTTCCTGAGCCTTTTTTACATCCAACCGCCCGGGATTTTCTTTGCTGGCAGAACAGGTTGGGCATTCGGTATGAAGGGTATGCCAAAAATGTTCTTCGGTTTGTTCGCTGTGAATAAAAATCTGCTTGTCATTATCGATGAATCCCTGGTTCAAATATCCAAAAATTATTTCATCGCGCTCTTTTCTGGTTTCATAGAGACCACATATATGAGTTCCCCAATTACAGGAATAGTTACCTATACCAAGTTGTAGTTTTTTCAATTCAGATGTTTTAATGTGCATGGTTAATCCTCCTATCTTGATTAAACTAAGTATAATTTTGTTACTATTTTTAAGGAATCGTAAAATAAAATGTAGCACCTTTTTCCACTTTTCCCTCAGCCCATACTCTTCCACTATGCCGGTGAATAATGCGTTGAATGGTGGCCAAGCCTACACCAGTTCCAGGGAATTCCTGTGCTGAATGCAACCGTTGAAATGCGCCAAAAAGTTTTTGAGCATATTTCATATCGAAACCAGCGCCATTATCACGCACATAATACACATTCTTCTCATCTTTCTGAAACATGCCAAATTCGATAATAGCTTTTTGTTGCTTCGAGGTAAATTTCCAGGCATTCCCTAAAAGATTTTCCAATACAATTCGCATTAGTCGTCCATCTACATCCGCAATCAATTTATTCTGTAAAATAAATTTAACATCGCGTTTAGGATCAGAATCATGAAGTTCATTAGCAATCTCATTTGCAATGAGACCAAGATCTACTCGTTGGATATTCATTGCGCCTCGACTTATCCTTGATAAGTTCAACATGTCATCAATAAGTTGAGACATTCGCTGGGCGGCATTGCGAACGCGTTGCAGATAGTTTTGTCCCTGGATATCAATTTTTTCCTTGTACTCTTCAAGCAATACCTGGCTAAAACCATCAATACCTCTCAATGGCGCTCGTAAATCGTGAGAAACAGAATATGAAAACGCTTCAAGTTCTTTATTTGTCTCCTCTAATTGTGCTGTGCGTTCAATAACCCGTTTTTCCAAATCCTGGTTGAGTCTCTGAATTTCTTTCTCAGCCAACTTGCGTTCAGTTATATCACGGATTAAAGCAAGATTATAACCCTGACCATTATATTCAAAATAATTTGCGCTAATCTCAACGGGATAGATATAGCCATCTTTAGTTTTATGACGACCTTCGAATAACAGAGAGCCATGTTCCATAATGTCTTTCCAATGTTTGACCCACCGCTCCATAGGAAAATCAGGATTGATATCGGTCTTATTTAATGCAAGTAATTCTTCTCGATTATAACCTAACGCCTGGCAACTCTTGTCGTTGACGTATTGGAAGCATGCTTTCTCGTCAATCAGATAAGCTTCGTCATAAACATTATTCAAGGCAAAATTTAATAGTTTAAGCTTTTGTTCTGATTCTTTTCGTTCGGTAATATCGCGGGATATGCCAACAATACGATGAATCTTCCCATACTCGTTACTGGAAGGGATCAGTGTTGAATGGAAATAGCGTTTTCCTGCTGGCAGATCCAAGATTACCTCTTCCTCTATAGGAATACCTGCTTCAATACAATGCTGATACTTCGCATTAACAATCGCAGCAACTTCAGGTGGAACAATTTCTTCCTGGATTTTCCCAATTGAGAAGGTACGAGGAACACCGGTTATTTTTTCGAGTGCCGGATTTACTTCAATAGTACGGAAGTGCCCATCATCGGTAACCTCAAGTAGGTATAACCCATCAAGTACATTGTTGAATATTTCACGGTATCTCCACTCACTTTCTTTTAAAGCTTCCTCTGCCAGCCTGCGATTTGTAATGTCCTGAACTGTTCCTGTGGAAATAATAGGTTTATCTCCTTCAAAGTAGGTTTCGCACTGCTCATGGACATATTTTATGCGCCCGTCGGAAAAAAGAAGACGATGGTCGATAGAATAGGGGTTCTTTGTTTTAAGAGAGTTAGTATAGGCAAAATTTACAGCTTCAAGATCATCAGGATGGATTGCATTAAGAAAAGCCTCATAAGTAGCACCAAATTTGTGAGGATCAATTTCAAACATTCGATAAATTTCATCCGTCCAGCTCAGTTTGTCATGTACTAAATCAAGTTCCCAACTGCCAATATGGGCTAACCTTTGTGCTTCATTCAACCTTCGTGCAGTATCCCTCAATTTTTCATCTGCTTGTTTACGTTCGGTAATATCCCTTGCTAAAGCGAGAATGTAAGCCCTACCGTTATATTCAAAAAAATTCGCACTAATTTCAATTGGATAGATGAAACCGTCATTTTTTTTATGGCGGCTTTCAAAAATCAGAGAACTGTGTTTTTTGATTTCCTTCCAATGTTCTTTCCATCTTTCAAGAGGAAAATCAGGGTCTATATCGGTTACTTTCATGGTAAGCAATTCTTCACGGCTATAACCCAGAATATGGCAGCTAGCATCATTTACATAATCGAAACATGCTTCTTTGTTTATTAAATAGGCTTCTTCGTGAACATTATTTAATGCAAAATTAAGTAGTTTGAGTTTTTGCTCAACCTCCTGTTGCTCTGTAACATCACGACCAAAAGCCAGTGCACCAATAATATTGCCTTCTATGTCATGTTCTGCTACTAGTCGAACTGTATGAGTCAGGAATCCACCAGAACCATTTGGGATGTGCATTTCAACATCCTTGGTGCCATTACCCGATAATACTGACTTTAGCGCTGCTTCGAAGTTGACTATTTCTTCCCTTCCTCCATCGAATAAACCGTTAGGGTTGCTTTCCAAGGGTGTCTTGCCCGTGTAAGTTGATTCGTTATAGCCATCCTTGGTTTGCGGTTGGGAGTTGGCATAAATCAATTGGCAATCCTTATTATAACGCATGATATTGTCAGGAGAGTTTTCAGACAAACTTCGAAACTTCTGTTCCTGTTTCCAGATAGCTTCTACAGCCTGTTTGCGCTCAGTGATGTCAATTAACGAAACCAGGATTTTGGAAAGTGTATCCTCATATTCCGGACAAACGGAGAAATATACTGTTACATCCCGTCTTTTGCCGTTTAGGGTATTAACCACAGTATCACTTGCCATCTCTGTCCCCCCATTCCAAATACATACAAGTTCTTTACTAAAAGTTTCAAATGACTTTTCTGTAAATGTATGAGCAAGGTTTGTCATCAAATCTTTTTTAGTTGATGCTTCGTGTAACACAAGAGCTGACTGGTTTACATCAACAATTTTAACCAATTCGGCACATTTTTGAACTGTTTCTGGATATTGGCTAAAATATGTTTCGATATCATCGACGCCTTTTGATTTAAGGTCGTTAAAGAATTTTTTAATTTCCGAAAAATCTTCCTCCCATATAGAAACAGGAGAATTTTCAAATACCAACTTATACCGTTGCTCACTTTCCTGTAAATTGCGATAAGTGAGTAAACTCGTAAGGCCATCACTAAGACGTCTGCTAATCTCTCGAAACAGTTGCTTTTCTTGCGGTGTCCATACCCGTTTGTGGGAACATTGGTGCAAGCCGAATTCCCAAGGCTTGCCGACCTTGGGATGAAGGGCAATGGCGAGTTGAGATTTAATTTCATAGGTTTTCCAAACTACATCATCGGGATCCAAACCTTTACCAATAAAAATTTCGTTCGGAGCCGGATTTTCCAGAAGTTCCTGAAATAAATTTTGGACCGCTGGAGACATTGGTACTATCTCTTCACGTTCAAAAGCGCCAGGGTACATTGGGCTGGTACGCTCCATGGGAATCTTAAATTCCGATACTTTGGGATCGCAGGGGACTGCAAGAAATGCCCGATCGCAGTTAAAGATGGTAAGTACGGCATCAAGCACATTGCTCATTATTTGTTCAAGGTTATTTGAACTTTGCATGGCTTGGTTTATCTGATCCATGCTTTCTAAAAAATGGAGATGCGCCAGATGTTCATGTTCTGCCTGTTTTCTTTCAGTTACGTCAGTAAATGTAGTCATGGTCAGGTAGGGTTTTCTATTACCTTCCCTAAACTTTGGCATTGAATTCGTCAAAATCCAATGGTAGATATCTTTTTCAGGAATATATGCACCAATAAGTTTATCTGTCACCGGATTTCCAGTTCGTAAGGCAATATTAGACGGCATTTCTTTTGGTTTCAGAGTAGAACCATCTTCGTGGATGAGCTTCCATCTGGGATCATAGGTTGTTTTCCCTAGCAATTGATTCATTGTAAGCCCTAGGATTTCGCAGGCTGCATTGTTCGCCTCAACTATCCGGCTTTCAAAGTCCTGAACAACTACGCCTTGTACCATAGTGTCGAAAAGAAACCTAAATTGTTCTTCACTTTCCGATAAAGCATTTTCAGTTTTTATATGTTCTTCTATTTCCTTTTTTAACTGAATATTTACCTGTTGTAATTCAGATGTTCGCTCCTTTATTTTTTTTTCGAGATCATGTTGTGTTTGTTCCAGATTATTTTTTTGTAAACGATTTTCAAGCGATAAAGCAATAAAATTGCCCAGGTTGCATAAAAATGGTTTATATAACTCAAATAAAGTCTTTTGGTTTAGGATGAAAATAAAAAATCCGAAGCGATGATCAATGGTTTCCAATGCATAAACATAAGAATTTGGCAATTCTTTTAATTTACATGTAAATTCTTTTGAAATGGTAGAGCTTTCGTCTCCATTTGTTCCATTATTTTTACATTTATCACATTCATTATTATTTATAACTCCTTCCTGCGAGAATGAATTTCCTATGCACACACTACATGAGCTTACTCCTGGTATGGCAACTATCAATTTCGCAAAGAATTCGGCAATATTTTTCCTGGTAGGGAGCAAAAATAAAATGTTTTGTGCTGCCATAATTTTACCCAGAACACTAGCCTCTATGTCCTGTAGATTATTTTTCTCCCTTTTTTTTCCTTGTTCATTCGATTTCATGAACTAATTTACTTTATGCAATTGAAAAAAATTTGTACCTGGTGTCAATAATGACTGAAAACATTTATGCCTTCCCCAATTGGTCAAATTCTTTCTATGCCTTGAATTCTTCCGGTCTAATGTAATATGGGTTTTGGACTACCTGTCCTTGTGCAATAATATAGGGATGTGTCTGTAATACTTTAAACAGTGTAACCCCGTCAAACAACCGGGCATCGTACTGACACATTCCTGTATGCGGGAAAGGGTCTATAACTGTATTAAGTAGTACTTCATATTCTAGTAAACGTTCCGAACCAGGAATTCCTTTTAATGCCCAGCTCATTTCACCACAGGCCCGTGAGCCCGAATATCCTTCCTTCTTGGCTTTTGCATAACGAAGTTTCAAACTGTCAATTGTTTTTTGCGGGTCAAATTGTCCATTTGGACAATAGGCGGCTTCAGCTTTGAATATTGCGAATGTTCCATCCTCTTCTACTTCAGAAATATTAATACCCTGTTCACTAAGCAATGTTTCTAAAGTTTCCGATGCAGTTTTATCGGAAAAATAGCGAACAATTTCACCATTTTTTAAACCCGCTGCTAAATATTCAGTAACAATTTTTTGCCTTTGTTCTTCATTTTCAAAAATAAGACAGACGTGACATAATTCGGGGAGATGCTCATTCGTAAATCCCATCTTAATAGAATTTTTGGTGATTTTCATGATTACCTCCGTTTTTTGCTATTTATGTTAATTTACAAAAATTTCAATTATTTATACTATTTTTTTGGGAATTGTAAAATAAAAGATGGCTCCTTTCTCTACCTCACCTTCAGCCCAAACTTCACCACCATGCTTATGAATAATGCGTTGTACTGTAGCCAGGCCTATTCCTGTTCCCTGAAATTCTTTAGACTCATGTAACCGTTGAAAAGTATCAAATAACTTATTATTATACTTCATATCAAATCCAGCTCCGTTGTCGCGAACGAAATATACTTGTTTGTCTTCTTGCCTAAGCATTCCAAATTCTATTCGGGCTGTCGGATGTTTTGAAGTAAATTTCCACGCATTACCTAACAAGTTTTCAAGTACAATTCGTAAAAGATGATCATCAGCCTGAACACTGATACCATCCTGAATAATAAACTCTACCTGCCGTTCAGGTTGGGGTGCATGAAGACTATCTGTTATGTCCTTAGCTATTTCGCTTAAGTTAACTTGCTGAATATTAATGCTGTATCTACTTATTTGTGCGAGATTTAACATATCATCGATAAGCTGTGCCATACGTTGTGTGGCTGATCTTACACGTTGCAAATAGTTTTTCCCTTGGGTATCAACTTTGTCCTGATATTCTTCGAAGAGTATCTGACTAAATCCATCGATACTGCGCAATGGAGTGCGCAAATCGTGAGAGACCGAGTATGAGAATGCTTCAAGTTCTTTGATTGCAGTTTCTAATTGGACCGTACGTTCTTTTACCAGTCGCTCAAGTTGCTGACTACGTTTCTTAATATTTCTTATTCTCAATTTAAAACTGAGGTAGACCAATGCAATAAATAATATGAAAACCATGCTTTTAAACCACCATGTTTGCCAGCAGGAGGGGAGGATTGTTATGAGAATGGTTTTCCCTTCTTTATTCCAGATGCCGTCTTCGTTTGTTCCTTGCACCTTGAATATATAATTGCCTGCACTAATATTGGTATAGACTGCCAACCGTTCTTTGCTGCCCACATTGTGCCAGTCGACATCAAAACCTTCCAGTTTATAGCGATACCGGTTCTTCGTGGGAGCCACATAACTCAATGCTGCAAACTCAAAGGACAGGCTGTTCTGGTCGTATGCTAATGTTAGCGAATCAGTCTCGTTGATGGTTTTTTCCAGCACAGAACCTCTGCCAACTGGCACCGACTTTTTAAAAAGTCGGAAATCAGTAAGGACAATCGGTGGTACATATTGATTATCCTTCACCTTGAGGGGATTAAATACATTAAAGCCGCTGATACCACCAAAATACATTTCTCCTGTGCGATTACTCTTGCAGAAAGCGGTAAAAACATTAAACTCGTTGCTTTGCAGGCCGTCTAGTATATCATAGTTGCGGAAGATTTTGGTTCTTGGGTTGAAACGGGTAAGCCCGTTGTTGGTGCTTATCCACAGGTTTCCCTCTTCATCTTCCAGAATACCCTCGATCGTATTATTGGGCAACCCCTCATTTTCTGTATACACAGTGCAGGTTCCTGACGCCCGATCAAAGTTGCATAAGCCCGAGGTCGTGCCGACCCAAAACTGTCCGGACAGGTCTTCGCAAAGCACTCGCACGATATTATCAGGCAGGCTCTTCAGGTTCAGTGGATCATTCTGGTACCGGATGAATTTTCCTGTACCCGGATCGAATCGGTTCAGGCCGCCTC
>JBNKCO010000018.1:0-275677 GCA_050287785.1 Bacteroidales bacterium | reverse complement strand
CGGGTACAACCTAACACGATGCATCTCTATATTTGGTGTAGAAAAACTAATTAAAGCATTGAAAGAGTGTTGTTTGCATTGTTTCGAGCTGTTAAAATGGCTAATTTTAAGCCTTTTTAAGGAACAAAAAGTGTATGCTATCAAAATTAAGGTTTGAGTAATGGAAAAATTAAAGCCCCCCAAACGAACCTTAAATCAACTTAATGCATATATTTATTTTGTTAAAACGGGTTTTTGCACAGACTCCCGTTATGCTCAAGCAGGGCAGACCTCACAGATTGAGCATTTTTTTAACAATTAAATATTTTATGAAATAAATACTATAATCATAGTGATAAATATATAATTATAGTATATTTGTTTCATGAAAGAAATTACAAAAGCTCAAGAGGAAATTTTAAAAGCACTTTGGAAAATCAACGAAGGTGCGGTAAGTGATGTACTTGATGCTTTACAGGACCCAAAACCTGCATATAATACTGTAGCTACCGTGATTAAAGTTCTCGAAAAAAAAGAATATGTATCGCACAAAACATTTGGAAAGACTAATGTTTACTACCCTTTGGTGAAAGAGACTGATTATGCAAAATATTTACTTAAAGATACAGCCAAAGGATTTTTCAATGGTTCGTTAAATCAAATTGTATCCTTCTTTGTTAAAAATAAGGATTTATCATTAAACGAGTTAGAAGAACTAAAAAACATGATTGAACAAGAAATTAATAAAACCAAATAATATGGAGGCAATTATTCGATATAACCTCATTTCGACAATATGTTTGAGCATTTTATATTTGGCTTATTTAGTGTTTCAAAAAAAAGAAACTAGATTGTTTCAGTTGAGATACTTTTTAATTTTCTCAATAATATTATCACTAATTATACCCTTATCAAATTATCGGATTGATTTAAAATCAACTAATTACGAAAATAAAGTTGAAGAAACACATCAAAGTCAGGCAACAGAAACTGCCTTAAATGTTGATAGAGAAGCAGTAAATCATATAGACAATTCACTTAATAAAAAAACAGATTGGAGCATAGTAAACCTATTGTTTATGGCCTATTTTATAGGAGTGGCATTTTTTGGATTGCGTTTATTTGTTCATCTTACAAAGATTCTTTATCTATTTTGGACTTCAAATAGAATAAGACATGACAATATTGTTTTGATAAACAAAGATACAAGCAGTCCATTTACTTTTTTTAATTGGATTTTTATTCCAAACAACCTTGAAAAAGAAGAGAGCAAGGAAATAATAACACATGAGAGAATTCACGCATCACAATATCATTCTATTGATTTAATCCTGATTGAACTATTATCGGCCGTAATGTGGTTTAATCCTCTGATATGGATGATGAAAAAATCTGTACAGTTAGTGCATGAATATCTTGCAGATGAAGGAGTACTCAATACCGGGACTGACAAGCTTAGGTACCAAGCACTCCTACTTAATCAAGTAACAGAAGAAAGACTCATCTGCCTTTCTTCAAGTTTTAACCATTCATTAATAAAAAAAAGAATGATTATGATGACTAAAAGTAAATTTAATCATGGTTCAAAGTTAAGAATTTTAGCCTTGATTCCATTAGCGGCTATTCTTTTTCTTGGAGTCGCTTGTGTAAACGGACAGGATAGATCAAATACAGTTACTGCCGTTGAGCCTGTTCGAATGAACGTTTTGTACATTGGAGTTGATAATCCAATAAAGATTGCAGCATCAGGATATGATGCATCGGATTTAACGGCATCTGTTGATAATGGGACAATTACAGGAAAAAATGGAGAATATGTAATTCGACCAAAAGAACAAGGTTCGGCAATTGTTACCGTGAGTAGTAATGGAAAAGTGATTCAAAGGACTACATTTAGGGTAAAAGTAGTACCAGACCCAGTGGCTTCAATTCAAAGTGGTAAAGATTTCCTAACCAATGGTCATGTGTCAAAAAAAGAATTACTTGATTCAAAAGGGATTAAAGTAATTATGAGAAACTTTGACTTTGACTTAGATTTCGAAGTTGTGTCATTTGTTGTAAGTGCACAGAAGACAGATTCATTTACGGTTTACGAAGAAATCTCTAAAACTGGGGATTTCTCGCCACAACAAAAAGAATTAATAAAATCACTGATTAAAAATCAAAAGGTAATGATTGAGGAAATCACTGTAAAGGGACCAGATGGTATTAAAAGAAAATTGAATCCGATGGTTTTTTTGATAACAGGATAAATTGCCAGCGCATAATAACTAAGCATCGTTTTCGGCGATAGCCGAATATGTGCTTACTGTTGAACTAAACCGGTTCAAGTAGGTACTACCTTAATATAATGTGTAATCAATTTTTCGTTTTCTTACCTGCAACGATATTTTTGTTAGTCTCATTCTATTTCGTTTTGCCTTGCGAAGTCGAAATATACATTTTAGAGACGTTTCACCCTCTTAAACTGCGTTGTTTATTGTTTTTTCGTATGGTACATGCATACTTCTCCCAACCCCCTGCATAAAGGAGGATAAAGGTGTTTTCTCAGATGATAAATTTTAGATTTGGCATGAGCTTTTTTGGCGGAGGTGCCCGTTGCTTTTTTCGATAACGATTGGGAATAAATTCAACGATAACCATTTTACTTCCGCAACATTTGCAGATTCCCGGTTTTATCCCCATTCTTTCGAGAGCAAGCTCTTTCGATTGCGCATTGCTTAGTGTTTTAGGAGCATTTGTTTTTAAGGCCGCTCTGATAATACCCAACGATTTTCGCTTTGAAGCGCTGCTAAGAAAGCCATAATGACGGATTCGAGTATATCCCGGGGGCAGAATATGCATACAGAATAAGCGAAGGAACTCCATCCCATCCAACGAAGTTACCTGGCGGGCATAGTTGTTATGATAATCCTTCCAGCTAAATGTCACTTTTTCGCTGTCAACCTTGAGTATGCGATCGTTCGAAATTGCCGTACGATGCGTATATCTGCTCAGATACCTTATGATTTGTTCGGGACCACCAAAGGGTTGTTTTGCATAAACTACCCAATCTTGCTCGAACAGTCTTTTTGGTATTTTACCGGTTACCTGTTTTTCCTCTCGTAGGTCTCGCAATTCTTCAACGAACCGAGCTCTGAATACATCACTCAGCTGCTCAACCTTAAAAAGGTATTTACCTCTACTACGTGAGTGTTTCCATTTACCATTTGGCATTAAGGCTCCGGCCGGAACAATAAAGTGCACATGGGGGTGAAACCGCAGGTTCTGCCCACAGGTGTGCAGTATTGCCGTTGCCCCAACCTTGCCACCAATCCACTTTTTAGTATTCCCAAAATCCTGAAGTACCGACCACGATGTCTGGAACAATAAGTTATACATCGCTTCCTGATTATAGAGGAACAACTCATTGAGTTTATCGGGCAGGGTAAATACTACATGGAAGTATTTTACAGGTAACAAGTCAACTTCGCGAGCCGTTACCCACTTTTCTTTGTCGATAGCTCCGCATTGCGGACAATGCCTGTTTCGACAACTATTGTGAGCTATGCGTGTTTGACCACATCCTTCACATGCCTCAATATGTCCTCCCATGTAACTGGTACGACACTTTTGCAACGCATCAAGTGCTCTAAGTTTATAGGAGGGCTGTTTTCTTTGGGCATTGAGTTTTGGCAGAAAAGTATCGATTACCTCGGCCATTCCATACTTACTGCTTTTGTCCAACTTTACTGAGGTAGAGATTATCCAGGCATCCGGAAACGTTATTGGCTTTCAATCTGGCAATGTTCAGGTAGATCATGGTTGTACTCAACAGGGCATGCCCCATGGCTTCTTTGACACTTACAATATTTTGTCCGGCTTCTAACTGATGTGTAGCAAAGGTGTGCCGGAAAGTATGCATACAAACATCCTTCTTTAAGCCTGCCTGTTTAACGGCTTCTTTCAATTTTAGGCGTATGCCTGTTTTTGAAAGAGGAATTCCTTTTTGTTGTGGATGGTTGAAAAGGTAATCTACAGGTGTGTTAAGTTGCAGGTGCTTTTGTATGCCCCGCACCAGATGTGAAGATATCTCGACATAACGATCCTTTTTGAACTTCGATTCTCGGATATGAACCTGTTTTCGTTCCAAATCGACATCGTTGATGCGCACATTTACCAGCTCACTAATGCGCATTCCTGTATCGTAAGCCATGGCATACAAAAGGCGTTCCCATAAATGTTTTGGTGCATGGAGCAAACGCTTGACTTCTGTATGGGAAAGTACCACGGGGAGAGCTTTTGAATGTGGTATACTTGGCAGCTTGATGTGCATGGTATCTAAGCCGTAGAGAAGGTAGAGTTTTCGCAGTCCGTAAACCAAATGTTTGAACTCACTCATGCTTGAGGTCGTTTTTCCTCTTTGCATAAGGTGATAGAGAAACTCCTCCAGTTTTATCGGCTCTAATTCTAATGGGCTTTTGCTGCAGTGCAGGGCTAGCTTGGCAATTTGCCGAAGATAATTTTCATGGGTGGATCGAGATTTTCCGTTGATAACCAAGGTGCGCATGAAATGCTCGCCCATTTCCTGAAAGCCTGCAACCTTGTTGCAAGCTTCCTGATAAATTGTTACTTTGCTCATGTAATTTATAAATTGATTTACATGAGCATAAGGAAAATATCTCAGAATTGCTCAGGCTACCTCCCGAAAGGGAGGTTTAGTTCAACACGTGGTCATAAAACATTAATAAATTCTACGAAAAATATTAGTTATATAAACAAACTATTAAGTGGAACAAGTTACATGGCGATATAGTTTTTTCCTGATTACGATAGTGTTTATTATAAGAGGTTAACTGGTGTTTTCGTGTTTTCATTGTTTATTATGCTTACAATTTTTTTGTAATGGTTCCGACAAAACCACCCATAGGCAAACAATGAACACTTATAATATCACCTTTTTTAATTTTTATGACTTTAACCTCGAAGGATTTGCTATCTGCACCATCTTTGATAAGTTCCAAAACATAATTGTCACTATCAAGATAATCAAAACTTAGTTCTAATTCTTCCACAGAATTTTTACCATTTAGTCCGCCTATATACCAGGTATTACTTTTTTTTCTGGCCAGAATTACTTTTTCCCCTGGATATCCATCAATAAGCTTTGTTTCATCCCAGGTAACAGGAACATTTTTCAAAAAATCTTTTGGTATAGAATCCATTTCTTTATAGGCAGATGGCCTGTCGGCAAAATGCTGTAGCCCAGATTCAAATACTACAGATAAGGCAAGTTCATGCCCATATGTTGTGATATGGTTATGTTGTGAATTTGAAAAGGTAACCGGGGTATAATCCATTGATCCAACAACGTTACGGGTAAATGGCAGAGTAGTATTATGGCTGGCAGCTTTGTTGGTCAGTACAGGTCCATTGTTATAATATTCGGCACCATATACGGCTTCTACCGACATGAGATTTGGATATGTACGTGACCAACCTCTTGGAAGTGTAGCCCCGTGAAAGTTTACCATGAGATGATATTTTGCTGCATCTTCCAATATTTCAATGTAATATTTCATCATGTCCTGCTGATCACCTGCAAAAAAATCCACTTTTATGCCAAAAACACCAATTTTATTAAGCCATGAAAATTCTTTAACCCTGGATTCCGGAGTACATAATCTATCTATCGGAGTAGGACCAAGCCATGCCGTACCTGAATTATACCACATAAGAGGTTTAATTCCTTTACTGTTTGCATAGGAAACTGCGTCCTCAATATCTCCGCCGTTAGTCATAACATCCCATTCCCAGTCAATTAGTATATATGGCCAATTCATTTCCACTGCCAGATCTATATATTCTTTAACTATCTGGAAATCTTTTGAACCATGATTATTGGCCCAATAAACCCAGGAAACAGGACCTGGATTGATCCAATCTGAATCAGTTAGTTTGACTGGTTCACTTACATCTGTAACCAGTGTGGATTCAACAATATCTGCCAGATTGCCAATTAATAAAACTCGCCATGGCGAACTCCAGGGAAGCTTTGAAAATACACCTCCCTGTATAAAGTCTGAACGTATTGGTGGACTGACAACCCTGTATTCTTCAAGATTATTACTATTACTTAATAAGGTGGCACAATTCGTTTTAGAAATGTTCGCTTCGGTTATTAACAACCAGTTAGGTTGATCATTAATTTTACATAAAGCCGGGTATCCCCACAGCTGTTTCTGATCTGAGCTTATACCATTTTTATTTAGAGGGTAAAAATCTTCGTATGAAATATTATAGGGCTGCATCCAACGAAATGTATTATCAGGTATGACAAAAGCAGTTGCCTCGTCAAGTATATTCTTTTCAATATTGGATGTATCTGGAAAAACATACCTGAAAGTAACACCATCATTGTATGCTCTTATGACAATATTCACCGGTTGCATGTTTTTATTGCGAAAACTAAATATTTTTTCAGTGCCAAAATTTTCACAGTATTTGCGTTTACCGCATATCATTTCATATGCATCATGTATTTCCAAAGAGTCAGACACATCAATAAACTCAAGGCCACAGATAAATTGTTCATCAGCTCTTGAAATCCCCAAGGGTGAATTAGGTAATACCTCCTTATAATCTGAATCACTTTTATAATATATATTAATAAATACCTGGCCAGAATCAATTAAAGGCTCGGTTTTCATTTTAAGGTTAATCTTAATTTTAGAATTAGGCGAAACTATTTCTCCTTTTGAAAGGTTTACAAACTTTTCTGGTAAGGTATCGACTGATGGAAAAGGGCTTTGTGTAAAAACCAGAAATTTTACTGTTGCTCCGCATCCCTGGTCAACGCCTCCCTTATCAAGACCACAAATTGAAGTGAATCTGGTAAAACCCTCAGGGAGGTTATATTCAATGATTGAATTTGAATGAGAGCCTATTCCATTGTTATATTCTACATTATTTACTGTCAATGGCTTTCCTGAAATTGATTTATTTATTTGCACATTACTCCAACCACTGCTTGCACTTTCCCAATTAAGATTAGTAAGATATACAGTATCTTCGTTATTTATTAATCTTGGAGATATCCAGTCGGCATGATCACAAGAATTATTATCACCAGCATCGGTAACAACAAGGTATAACTTGGTTGAATTTGTAATATCAATATCAACAGTATCACTTTGACCAATGGTATTAGAATGAATGATACCACTTCTATAAATAGCCCTGCTTTCATCAATTGTACTACCCCTTAAATCATTTTGAGTCATCCAAAAAAAACATATTGCAAAAATGTATACCCAATAATTAATATTACCCTTTATATATTTCATTTCTATATTGTTTAGAATTCGTAAAGTTTGTGATTTAATCATTCAATCTCATCTTCAAAATACCTTGCAAGTTTAGCATAAAATTAATTTGAGGTTGTATCAATATGTCTATAATTATATCATATTGTTATTACAATAAAATACTGGTTTAAAAGGATTAGTTCAACCAACTTTATACAACCAACCAAATATTTCATCGGTTTTTATTTATATAGAGCTTGCAAAAACCGAGACTTCTTCTGAAGATACGATCCTTTACTGCAGAGAATGTATTTTAAGTTCGGGATGAATCTGTTATAGAATATAATAAATGCATAACACCCATCACTAACAAAATGTAAATAATTATTTTACTAGCTTAATTATATCAATACCTATGCTTTCACCCACTTGATTAACTCATCCATGCCATCGCCTTTTGTGGCAGAAACTTCAATAAAATCAAGGTGATGGTTAATTTTTAAAGCATTCTGTTTAAAGGCTTCAACATCGAACTCAACATAGGGGAGGAGATCAATTTTATTTATTACGCATAATTGCGAAGTTTCAAACATATTGGGGTATTTTAATGGCTTATCGGCTCCTTCTGTAACACTGGTAATTACAATACGGGCGTTTTCTCCAAGGTCGAAAAGCGCAGGACAAACAAGATTTCCTACATTCTCAATAAATACCATAGAATTGTCCTTAGGATTTAGTTCTTTAACTGCCTTATTAATCATTTCGGCATCGAGGTGACAACCATTTCCTGTGTTAATTTGAATAGCTTTTGCTCCTGTTTTATCAATTCGTTCGGCATCGTTCAGTGTTTGCTGGTCACCTTCAATTACAGATATTTCAGATTTGTCTTTAAGCAGACTAATGAGCTTTTCGAGAGTAGTGGTTTTGCCACTTCCGGGAGAGCTAACAAGGTTAAAAGCTTTTATTCCTTTAGCTTCAAAAAAGCCTCTGTTCCGTTCTGCAATAAGGTTATTCTTACCCATTACCGGAGAGATAATATCTACCGTTTCAGAACCATGCCCATGTCCGTGTCCGTGTCCATGTCCGTGACTATGTCCATGTTCAGCTTCATGATAGTCATGAGAATGAGTTTCCTGTCCTGGTTTTTCTATTGAATAACCTTGTTCGTTTTCACTACATCCACAAGTGTCGCACATAATAATTAGATTATAGGTTAGTGTAAAATTAGTTAAAAAGAACTATGCATAAATCATTAATTTTTAATTCTTCACTTATATATAGTTCCTCTTGTTTACTCAGCATCTATTGATAAAACATTAAACTCTTTGCCTTCAATTATATCTTTAAAATACCCTTCGCATTTTGGGCATGGAGCTAATAAATCGTTTAATTCGAATTCAAATTTACATTCACTACAAATAGCCTTTCCAGTTACTGTTTCAGTAACTATTTTAGCAGCTCTTAGCATTGGAGTTTCCATTAAGCTTTCAAGTGCCGTATAAAGTGCATATTTTTCTACTCCTGCTAAATCACCAATCTGTAAGGTTATGCTGGTTACTTTTTCTTTATTTGCATTCTGTGCTGCGTTTGTAACTATCTCAACAATATCGGCAGCTAATGAAAATTCATGCATTGTTTAATATTTAGTGCATATAGAGCATAAGCCCATAAGTTGGATAGTTTTCCATCTTTTGCGCTCTTGTATTTTTTACTCCTATTTGCTTTTTTCTAACATATTCTAGGTAACATTTCTCCGGAAAGCATATCTACAATTCGGCTTCCACCAATTACAGATTTTATTGAAACTCTACCCGGATTATTTTCAGTTACTTCTCCAACAATCATACTATTTTGTCCATAAGGAAGCTTTTTCATAGCTTCTAATATTTCAGAAGCTTTTGAACCATCAACTACAAGAACAACTTTACCCTCGTTGGCAAGATATAATGGGTCGTATCCAAATATCTCACAAATACCCAAAACCTCACAGCGAACAGGTATGTCGTCTTCGTTTAGTTCAATTCCATAAGATTGTTTCTCTGTTATTTCATTAAGCACTGTAGCCAAACCACCACGAGTAATATCCCTCATAAATCTTAAATTCTCGGGAAATTTTTCATAAAGTGGCAAGATAAGTTCGCACAAAGGGGCTACGTCTGAAAGTACTTCATGTTCAAACTTAATGTTGTTTCTGGCAGCAAGTACTGCAATTGCATGATCACCAAGATTACCTGAAACAATTATTTTATCACCTGATTTTAAATTAGGAGGGGTCCATAATTGCGATACTTCAGGAAGAGCCACACCAATGCCAGCAGTATTAATAAAAACCTTATCGCATTGTCCTTTTTTTACAACCTTAGTATCACCGGTAATTATTTGAACACCTGAAATTTTAGCTTCGGCAGCCATCGATTTGGCAATTTCTTCAAGTTGTTCAATGCTAAATCCTTCTTCGATAATAAAACCGGCACTTAAGTATTTGGGTTTTGCTCCTGTAACTAGTAAGTCGTTTACTGTTCCACTTACAGCGAGTTTGCCAATATCTCCTCCTGGGAAGAAAATAGGATCGATTACATAAGAGTCGGTTGTAAAAGCAGTCTTTTGAGAGGTTTCAACAATTGAGGAATCGTTTAGTCCTGAAAGATGATTGTTTGCAAAATGTTTAACAAAAATTTTTTCTATTAGTTTATGTGAAAGCTTTCCACCTGCACCATGTCCAATTAATATATTTTTGTCATTCATATCGTGAGACTTTTCTTTTCCTTTAGGCTAAAGATAAAAAAAATATACTGTCAAACTCTATGAAAGTAACTGACCTTAATCATAGAAATGATTGGGTAGAAATAAACTAAGAATGGAATAATGTGAATCCAATTATTTAGTCAAAAGTTTAATTGTAAATCTTAAGACTTTAAATTAGAAACGCTCAAAATCAGTATCAGAAATATTATTGCCAAGGTCAAAATTAATACCACTCTCACTTAATGATTCTTCTGCTGGTTTAAATTGTGGTGCTGGCATTCTTTCCTTTTGAATTGGTTTGTTTTGAGAATTTTTATCAGTTTTTTTACTGTTTTTAGAGGATTTTGATAAATGCGTCTCTTGATTGCTCTTCTCCTCAAATTTAAAGAAATCAATTACCGATAGAAGTTCCTTAGCCTGAACAGAAAGCTCCTCAGCACTACAGGCTAGCTCTTCAGAAGAAGATGCATTCTCTTGAGTAACTCCGTTGAGTTGTTGCAGGGCATTATTTATTTGATCTGATCCAGTTTTTTGTTCAGCACTAGAAGATGCTATTTCTTCGACTAATTGAGAAGTTTTTACAATTTCAGGAATCATTATTTCCATCTGACTTCTCGCTTCTTCAGTTGATTTTACACTGTTTTTTGTTAAAGAGTCAATTTCATTTGCAGCTACCTTGCTTCTCTCTGCAAGTTTTCTGACTTCTGCTGCAACCACAGCAAAACCTTTGCCATGTTCTCCAGCTCTTGCAGCTTCTACTGCAGCATTTAAAGCTAGTATGTTCGTTTGAAAAGCAATATCATTAACTATAGAAATTTTTGAAGCAATATTTGTAACAGAATCAAGACTTTCTTTGGAAGAATTACCGATGGCACGCATAGCTTCGGCTGATTGACCTGCAATTGTTTGAGTTTGATTAGCATTGTCATTGTTCTGCTCAATGTTTGCAACCATTTCTTCCATAGCAGCGGAGACTTCTTCAATTGATGATGCTTGCTCTGTTGCTCCCTGGGATATTTGTTGAGAGGAGGAACTTAACTGAAAACTTACATCAGCAATCCGGTTTGAGCCAGTTTTTATTACCGTCAGCGTTTCGGATAGTTTTTTAGTAGTATTATGGAGCAAGGTCGCCATTTTTCCAAATTCATCTTTGCGAGCAAGCACATCTTTTCCAACTCTTAAGCTAAGGTTTCCTTTTCCAACTTCAGTCAGGAAGTATGACATCCTTGTCATAAATGTATTTACGCTGAAAGAGATTATACCATTAAGCAGGATAATGAAAATTGAAAATGCAATAAGAATGAAAAAAGCAATTTGTGTTATTTTTCTTAGATTATTTAATCCTTGTTCTGTGTTATCAATATTCCCTTGATTTAGTATGATAAAAAGATTGTCTGTGCTCTCTGCTGCTAGTTGTTTTATCTCGTTTTTCTTAATTAAATTACTGATATATCTTTCAGACAATGATTCTATTTTCTGAAGACTTTCTTTCGATTTCTCAATTGATGTTGCTAAATAATTCCCTTTGTTAGTTGCAGAAAATTCGTCGAATGAGTCTTTGGTTTTGAGTAGGTAATTTTGATATTCTTCTTGTTTATTTAAGTCCTTTTTTAATAAATTGAATTTATTTTTTAATTCCTGAAAATGTATTGATTGATTGTATGCATGGATTAGTAAGAGCCTGTCGGCTGTAGATACAGAATATCTGGCATCAATTTTAGCCAGGGTTCTTAGATTATTTGAAATATACTTGCTAGAGTAATCTAGGCTACTATCTATTTCCTGATTGAATTTATTCTCTAACTCTTCATTTTGGGCGTTAATGTTTTCTATTTTCTCAATCTCGCTGATAATCACTAGAAGGCCTTCTGGAAGTTCTTCTTCTGTAACTTCTTCTTTTGATTTATCATACAGAGTTTTAATTGTGGCGTATTCAGTATTGTTGTTAAAATAATCCTTCATATCGAAGGCAAGTTTCTGAAGGGCTTTGCTCTCGGCAAATACTTGAGTATTTGAGTTTGTTAAGCCAGAGAATCTCATTTTTATGAGAATCATAGTGCCAATAATTAATAAAATTATAACTACTTGGCTAGCTATACCTAGACTTAGCTTGAATTTAATAGTTGTATTAAGATTCATAGTTAGGGAGAATTATGTAAATTATTTATACTTAAATATATAAATATTTACATAAAATACGTTATAGGACTGAATGTTTTTTTATTGTTTAGGTCTATTTAGCTGCCTGCAGTGTAGTAACGTAATCTGATTAACTGAAAAATTCAATAATTGCTATCCATTATACTTGAAGTAAGCAGCACATGTGCCTTCAGAAGACACCATACAGGCACCAACAGGGTTTTCAGGGGTGCAGGTTTTTCCAAACAATTTACAATCATTGGGAGTGCTCATACCTTTTAAAATACTTCCACATAAACAAGCTTTGGGTTCTGGTTTTTCCATTATGTTTAGGGGTAAAACTTTCTCGGCATCAAACTCTGCATATTCATTTGCCATTGTAAGTCCACTCATAGGAATAGCACCAATACCCCTCCACGTTTCTGTTCTGTGTTGGAAGGTTTGTTTAACCATTCTTTGTGCTTTCAGATTCCCATCATTGTTTACAGCACGCGAATATTGAATACTAACTTCATGCTTTCCAGATTCAAATTGTTCAATCAGCATTAAAATGCTTAGCAGCATATCCGTTGGTTCAAATCCGGATATTACAACAGATAGATCATAGTTTTTTGTTAGAGGTTCGTATATTTTAGATCCTGCTATTGTGCTTACATGTCCCGGACCTATGTATCCATCAATTTTAGAGCCTCCATCGATTAAAGCACTCATGGCTGGGGGCATAACCTTATGGGCCGATAATACAAGAAAGTTCTTGAGTTTCTTTTCTTTTGCTTTCAACAATGCTATAGCAGTTGAGGGGGTGGTTGTTTCAAATCCAATACCCAGAAAAAACACTTTTTTCTCAGGAAACTGTTCTGCAAGTGCAATTGCTTCAAGAGTAGAATAAATTACCCGAATATCGGCACCTTTGGCTTTTTCTTTATCAAGAGACGATTCAGAACCGGGAACACGAATAAGATCGCCATAAGTAGTAATTATTGAATTGGGCATCTTTGCATATTCAATTGCTTTGTCGATAAAGCTTCTTCCGGTAACGCAAACCGGACAACCTGGGCCGGATAGTAATTTTACTGAGTCAGGCAGCATGTTGTGGATTCCATATTTACGAATGGCCATAGTATGTCCACCGCAAACTTCCATTATTCTAATTGGCTTTGACGATTTCTTTTTTATTTCTTCCACAAGCTTTAAAGCAATTTCTTTATCGCGATATTCATCAAGGTATTTCATAATCTAGAGGCTAATTTCTCCGTCAGGATTGTCAGAAAGTTCTTTTAGTAATTGCAGTTGCTTTAATGCTTCTTCTTCATCAATTTTCTCTAATGCAAATCCAGTGTGAACAAGCACGTAATCACCTATTTTTACATCCTCTACTAATTGCAATCCTACACTAATAATACTTCCGCCAATCGAAGCTTTTCCCATCTCGCCTTCTAATTCAATAATTTTTGCTGGAATACTTAAACACATTTTTAACAATTTAAAATTTATAATTCAGAATTCTAAACAAACACTAAGGGGAATCAAATATTGAAATTATTTTTGTCTTATGTCTTATTTGCAGCAATAGCAATTTGCCCTAAAGCAATTCCTCCATCGTTACAAGGAACTTGTCTGGCAATATAAACTTCTAACTTCAATTTTTCTATTATATCTATCAATTTTTTTGTTAAATATTTATTTTGAAAAGTGCCTCCGGAAAGAACAACCTTTCTTATACCAGTTTCTTCATTTAGGCGTTTAATTGCTATAGTTGTAATGTTTGTTACAGTATTGTGAAATTTAGCTGAAATAATACCCAAATCTACTTCATTGTTTAAATCCACTAAAATACTTTTTATTGTACTCTTCCACGAAATTTCTTTGTTCAATTCTATCTGATAAAAATCGTTTATTTCCGGGGAAATCGAATGTTCAAGGCGAATAGGAGCTTCTGCATGATAGGTAGCAAACTGACAGATATTTGTAATGCCTGATATTGCATCAAAAAGTCGCCCTGCGCTGCAAGATTCTGGCGTGTTAATATTTGAGTTTAAAGCTTGCAATAATAAATCAAATTTTGAAGAAGGTATTTCCGAGAACAAATCTTTAACCTCTGTGATATTTCCTTCGTAAGTTTGATGCAGGTATGCAAGAGAACTTCGCCATGGCTCTTTCGATACCTTATCTCCTCCAGGAATTGGAATATATTCAAAGTGGTATTTTCTTTCGAATTCTGAATAGTCAGCAATCATTATCTCACTTCCCCAGATTTTACCATCGGTGCCGTAGCCTGTTCCATCATAGCTGATGCCTATAACAGGTTCGTTTATGTTAAATTCAGCCATGCCTGCTGCAATATGTGCATGATGATGCTGTGTGTAAACAATTGGAAGTCCTGAGTTTTCAGCAAATCGTGTTGAAAGGTAATCTGGATGCATATCGCACACTACTTTCGTAGGTTCAAAATTAAAAAGTCTTTTAAGTGTATCTAGCGATTGTTCAAAGAATCCCATTGTTTCAAGATTTTTTAGATCGCCGATATGCTGACTTAAAATAGCCTGATTATCTTTCCCAATACAAAAAGCGTTTGATAGTTCTGCTCCGGTTGCCAGAATTCCTTCTGCATTAAATCCGAGCTGAATGGGCAGGGGTGTGTATCCTCTGGCTCTTCTAATAATTTGAATTCCGTTTTTATCTTCATGAACAACTGAATCGTCTACACGATTAATAATACCGCGGTTATGAGTAAGTATAGCATCAACTTTATCTGCAAATTCACTTAGTGCAATCTTATTATCAATAATAATTGGACAATCGCTAATGTTTCCGCTGGTCATTACAAGAGCATCGGTTCCCAGGTTTTTAAATAACTGATAATGAAATGGGAGGTAGGGAAGGAATACACCGAGAGTTCCTAGTCCATTAGCCAGTTCGTAAGGGAAACTACTTGCAGATTTAGCTTTGACCAATACAATGGGTCTTTTCCATGAGCTTAGAGTGTTTTCTTCTATTTTTGAGATGAGTGCATATTTTTTCAATGTATCAACATCACCAAACATTATTGCAAAGGGTTTACCATCTCTTTCTTTAGCTTTTCTGAGGTGTTTTACTGCTGTTTTGTTAAAGGCATCGCAAACCATGTGAAAACCTCCAAGACCTTTCATAGCAATAAGACTACCATTCATTAATAGTTGTTGAACCTTTAGAATTATCTCATTAATATCACACGAACTTTCATTGTTTAAGTGCAAGGTATATTCAGGTCCGCAAGTTGAACAAGCAACTGGTTGGGCGTGAAATCTTCTGTCAAGAACATTTGAATATTCAGTCTTACATGTTGGGCACATTTGAAATTCCTTCATACTGGTTGAAGGTCTGTCATAAGGAATATTTTCGATTATCGAGAACCGTGGACCGCAATTGGTGCAATTGATAAAGGAGTATTCTATTCTGTGCGATTGTTTTTTCATGTCCTCCAGGCAATCGTTGCAAACTGCAATATCAGGACTAACAAGTGTTATGGAATTATCAATAGATTTCGATTTGACTATTGAAAAGTCAGTGAATTTTAAATGAAATTCATTAGATATAGAAACTTTATTGATTATGGATGCGGGTGGAGCCTCCTCAATTAATTTAATTTTGAATTTTTCAACTTGTTGAATATTTCCTTGCAGATAGATAATAACACCATCGTTTTGGTTGTGAACACTTCCGGTTAGTGCTAATTCTTTAGCAATACGGTATATAAAAGGTCGGAAACCAACCCCTTGAATGAGCCCACGAATGTGAATCACCCAGGTTTCTATTGTAGATTCAATATTTTGATTGATACTTGTCAATTTTTTATTTCTTTAAAAGCATATAACTTTGCTATCCTAAAAAAAAATAGCAATAGTGAGCATTGATCGAAAAAAGCTTCCTCCACGTACAGTTGAAAGATTAAGCAAATATCGTAGGTTGCTTGGTAAATATAGTCATAACGTAGAGCATTTCATCTATTCACATGATTTAGCACGTTTACTAAACCTGACTTCGGTACAGGTTAGACGTGATCTTATGCTTATAGGTGTTTCCGGTAATCATCGAAAAGGTTACAATGTAAAGGAACTTATTAATTTGATTAGTCAAACTATTGATACCGAAAGCGGACATAACATTGCAATTGTTGGAATGGGTAATCTGGGTAGAGCGGTTAGCGCTTTTATTCGCAAGAATGAAACAAAAATGAATCTAGTTGCAGGTTTTGATATCGATCAAAGCAAATCGGACAAGGAAATTGCTGGTGTTCCTTGTTATCATATTGCCACTCTTTCAGAGAAAATTAAGGAGCTTGAGATTGATATTGCTGTTTTAACAATTTCTCCGGATTCTGCAATGGAAATAGTTAAACTGCTTGTAGAAGTTGGAATCAAAGGGATATTGAACTTTACATCGGTACATCTTGATGTCCCAAACAATGTTTACCTCAAAAATTACGACATTATTACGTCTCTAGAGGAGATAGGTTTTTTTATCAAAGAACCGAAAGAAAAAATTTAGAGTTTAGATTATTAAATAGCTATTAAACAATCATTAATCAGAACTACAAATTCAAAGATTTATAACTTCTAAACTCTTCCCGGGTATACCTTAAGACCTTCTTCTATACACTTCACAGCTTTGGCTAGCTCTTCAACTTTAAGGACATATGCTATTCTGGCTTCATTTTTACCAAGACCTTTTGTGGCGTAAAAACCAGCAGCAGGAGCTAGCATTACAGTTTCGTTGTTGTAATCGAATTCCTCAAGTAACCATTGGCAGAAGTCTTCTGCATCATTAACAGGAAGTTGAATGACAGTATAAAAAGCACCTTTTGGCATTGGAGCATAAACTCCATCAATTTTATTTAGAGCCTCAATAACAAAATTTCTTCTTTTTATATATTCTTCATAAACTTCATCAAAATATTCCTGAGGTGTATTCAGCGCAGCTTCACCGGCAATCTGCCCGAGCGATGGTGGACTTAGCCGTGCTTGCCCAAATTTAAGTACAGCGTTGTATACTTCTTTGTTTTTTGTTATAATAGCACCGGTTCTTACACCACACATGCTATACCGTTTTGAAACAGAGTCAAATACTATTGCATGTTCTTCCAATCCGTCAAGGTGTAATACCGATTTATGTTTATTTCCATCGTATACAAATTCTCGATACACTTCATCAGAATACAAGAACAAGTTGTGCTTTTGCACCAACTCTTTTAATTTGTCAAGCTCATCTTCAGAGTAAAGGTATCCTGTTGGATTATTAGGATTGCAAATAATAATTGCCTTTGTTTTGTTTGTAATGACTTTCTCAAAGTCTTCAATTTTTGGTAAAGCAAATCCCGATTCAATACTGGAAGTAATAGGAACTACATTGATGTTAGCTTCTATGGCAAAACCACTATAATTCGTGTAATAAGGTTCCGGAACAATAATTTCATCACCCGGATCAAGAGTTGCCAGCAAAACAAATAATATTGCTTCAGAGCCACCAGTTGTAATCATTACTTCAGAATAGTCAATATCTATACCTAAATTTTGGTAGTATTTTGCAACACCTTTTCTATAAGATTCATTTCCTGCGGAATGACTATACTCAATTACTTTCTCAGAATAATTATTTATAGCTTTTAGTGCTACATCCGGAGTCGGGATATCTGGTTGACCAATATTCAGATGATAAATCTTCTTTCCTTTTTTTATTGCTGCTTCTGCAAAAGGAACCAATTTTCTGATTGGTGAAGCCGGCATTTCAATTCCTCTTTTCGATACTTTAGTCATAACCTTCATTTTACTCTGTATATCTGATATAGCAGGGTCTTATATGCTTTTTTAATCGTAAATCAATAATCGACTAAACTAATTAAAATATAGATTGCTGCGATATGATTTTGATCATTTATTATGTATTTCGCAGTATGATTTTAATCAGTGAAGTTCTTGCGAAATATAAGCTGTTAAAGAGTTTTGCTATTTGAACTTATTCTAAATTATTTTTGGGCTTGTAATTGAAAACCTAATGACATATTTTTATTTGTGAAATAAATAACAAATGACTTCCAATTAATTAAACAGGTTCACTATGAAAACCTTTACCCAAAAAGTTATCGAAAAATATAACCGGGATAAAACAAGGCTGATGGATATCCTCATCGACATTCAGTCTGAGTTTGGTTATATTTCGCCTGATAGTGTAACACAGATCGGCCAAGAGCTTCATATGTCTGAAGTTGATGTAGAACAAACAATTTCTTTCTACCATTTCTTTAGTATGAAGCCTAAGGGAAAATACACTATTTATTTAAATGACAGTGCTGTTGCAGTAATGATGGGGCAACGTGAGGTTGCTGAGACTTTCGAAAAAGAATTAGGAATTAAATTTGGAGAAGTTACTCCCGACGGTCAGATTGGATTATTTACTACTGCTTGTATTGGTATGAATGACCAGGAGCCAGCAGCCTTGATTAATAATCAGGTTTTTACAAGACTCACTCCATTCAGAGTAAAAGAAATCATCCGAGATCTTAAGGAAGGGAAAAATATTGACGATATGTTTTCTTCCTCTTTTGGTGACGGAGCAAACCGCGACGACCTGGTTAAATCAGTAGTAAGTAACAACATCAGAAAAATTGGGCCTATACTTGATCCCGAGTACAAAGTAGGAGAGGCTATTGGTAAAATAAAAGATACCATGACTCCTGAAGAAGTAATACAGGAAATCAAGAATTCCAACATGCGAGGCCGTGGTGGTGCAGGATTTCCAACAGGTCTAAAATGGGAGTTTTGTCGAAACGCTGAAGGAGATAAAAAATACATTTTCTGTAATGCAGATGAAGGAGAGCCAGGAACCTTTAAGGACAGAGTAATCTTAACCGAATTACCTCGTTTATTATTCGAAGGTATGGTTATAGCAGGTTATGCTGTTGGTGCTGATGAAGGTATTCTTTATTTAAGGTATGAATATAAATACCTTGAAGAGTACTTAGAGAACATTCTTAAAGTTGCTCGCGAGAAAAAATATATTGGAAAAGATATATTGGGCAAAAAAGGATTCAACTTCGATATTCGAATTCAGTTTGGAGCAGGAGCATATGTTTGTGGAGAGGAATCTGCCCTAATTGAATCTGCAGAAGGTAAGCGTGGAGAACCTCGCGACCGACCACCTTTCCCGGTAGAGAAAGGTTATCTTGATAAGCCTACAGTAGTAAACAATGTTGAAACACTTTGTGCCGTTGTAAAAGTAATTCTAAATGGAGGTGAGTGGTATCGTTCGTTTGGCACAGCTGAATCAACTGGTACTAAGCTTTTAAGTATATCTGGCGATTGCAGATATCCTGGAGTTTATGAGGTAGATTGGGGATTTTCCGTTAGCGATATTCTTGATATGGTAGGTGCAAACTCCAGCCAGATTCAAGCTGTTCAAATAGGTGGTCCTTCCGGTGCTATAATTGCTAAGGATGAATTTGGACGAATTCTTGGTTATGAAGACTTAGCTACTGGAGGTTCTCTTATTATTATTGATAAGTCAAGAGATATTTTAAAAGATATTGTGCTCAATTTCACTGAGTTTTTTATTGATGAATCTTGTGGTAGTTGCTCTACTTGCCGTATTGTTCCAACAATATTGAAAGATAAAGTAGAAAAAATTCTGAATGCTCGTGGGGTTCCTCAAGATATTAAGGATCTGGAAGAATGGGGGCAGATATTGAAGGCTAGCCGCTGTGGCTTAGGTCAAACAGCTGCAAATCCGATTCTTACTTCATTAAAGAATTTTAGGCATCTTTATGTTGAAAAGCTACAGACAACTAAAGAATTCGATACTGGATTTGATTTATCTAAAGCAGTAAAAGAAGCTTGCGAAATAACAGATCGATTGCCAAACATTTAAAACTTATCATTATGAACCAAATTGTAAAATTTACGATAGACGGAACTGAATGTATGGCCGAAAAAGGCAAGTACTTAGTTGATGCTGCTAAAGAAAACGGTATATTCATTCCAACACTTTGTAATTATCCTGGCGTAAAACCAAAGGGAAGTTGCAGAGTATGCTCAGTTAAGGTTAATGGTAGACTTATGACTGCCTGTACAACCCCAGTTGCTGAAGGTATGGATGTTGAAAATCAGGTACCTGAAATTGATGAATTAAGAAAACAGATTATTGAATTGTTTTTCGTAGAAGGAAATCATTTTTGTCCTGCTTGTGAAAAGGGCGGTGTATGTGAGCTACAAGCTTTGGCTTACCGCTATAAAATTATGGCTCCACGATATCCTTATGCATTTCCACAGCGCAAAGTTGATGCCTCTAATCCAAAACTAATTAAGGATCAAAATCGCTGCATTCTTTGTAAACGTTGTATTCGCGGTATTCAAGACGAAAAAGGTCATACAATATTTGCTTATAAACGTAGAAGTAATCATGTTGAAATAGGTATCGATCCAAAATTGGGGAAAGAACTTACCGATGAGACTGCTCAAAAAGCAATGGATATTTGTCCTGTTGGAGCACTTCTTGTTCATGAAAAGGGCTTCGATACTCCAATTGGTGAACGTAAATACGACAAAGAACCAATCGGTCAGGATATAGAACATATGCAAGTTTCAAATTCTAAAAATTGATTATCATGAGCAAACCAATAGTTGCAACAACATCTTTAGCTGGCTGCTTCGGTTGCCATATGTCAATTCTTGATATTGATGAGCGCATCCTTGAGTTAATCCAGCTTGTAGAATTCGATAAATCACCCATCGATGATATTAAAAAGTTCACTCGTAAATGCGATATCGGTCTTATTGAAGGCGGATGTTGTAACAGTGAGAATGTACATGTATTAAAAGACTTCCGGGAGAACTGTAAAATTCTTGTTTCTGTTGGAGAGTGTGCCATTATGGGCGGACTTCCAGCCATGAGAAACGGAATTCCTTTGGCAGAATGCTTTGAAGAAGCATACATTAACGGAGTAACCGTAAAGGATAGCAATGAAGCACGAATAATTCCAAATGATCCCGAGTTGCCTATAATACTTGACAAAGTATATCCATGTAACGAAGTAGTAAAAATTGATTACCATCTTCCAGGATGTCCCCCAAGAGCCGATTTAATTTGGGATGCATTGGTAGCTCTTGTTACAGGCGACGAGATGAAACTGCCTTATGAACTTATTAAGTACGATTAAAAAAGAAGAAAATGGGACAGAAAATAACTATAGAACCTGTAACCAGAGTTGAAGGACACGGTAAGGTTACAATCCATATTGACAACGAAGGCAAGGTTAACCAAACCAGACTTCATATTGTTGAGTTTAGAGGATTTGAAAGATTTGTTCAAGGCAGACCATATTGGGAAGCACCTGTATTAGTGCAGCGTCTATGTGGAATTTGCCCTGTAAGTCACCACCTTGCTGCAGCAAAAGCACTAGATGTTATTGTTGGTGCAGGTACGGGTGAAGGGTTAACTCCAACCGGAGAAAAAATGAGAAGGTTAATGCATTATGGACAAATGTTCCAATCGCATTCACTACACTTCTTTCATCTGGCATCGCCCGATTTACTTTTTGGTGTTGATAGCGATCCAATGACTAGAAATGTGATAGGTGTTGCTCTGGCAAATAAAGATCTTGCAGTTCAAGGCGTTATGATGCGCAAATTTGGACAAGAGATTATTGAAGCAACAGCAGGCAAGAAAATCCACGGTACAGGAGCTATTCCTGGAGGTATCAACAAACACCTTTCAGCAGCAGATAAGGAGAAATTCCTGAATGGAAAGGCTCCAATGAATATTGATAGTATGATTTCATGGGCTCAGGATGCTTTGGAGTTCTTTAAAGACTATCATTCTAAAAATAAAGCTATAATTGATCAGTTTGTTGATTTTCCCTCTAGCTATCTAAGCTTAATTCGTAAAGACGGAGCACTTGATCTGTATCATGGTGTACTTAGAGCAGTTGATAATAAAGGTAAGATTATTCTTCATGATATTGATTATCAGGAATATGATAAATATATTGATGAGGAAGTTAGGAGCTGGAGCTATATGAAATGGCCTTACCTAAAGGAATATGGTAAGCAGGCCGGATGGTACTCTGTTGGTCCTTTAGCCCGAATGAATACTGCAGAATTTATTGATACACCTCTTGCACAGAAAGAGTTTGAGCTATTCAAATCATATAATGGAGGCATTTGTCATAAACCTATGCATGCGCACTGGGCACGTTTAATTGAAATTCTTCACTCTGCCGAAAAGATGAAAGAATTGTTGAATGATGACGATCTGCTGGAAGGTGAACTTGTTGTTAAAGGGAAAAAGCAATATGAAGGGGTTGGCTTAATTGAAGCTCCTCGAGGTACTTTGTTCCACCATTACAAAATAAACGAGCAGGATCAAATACAAATGTGTAATTTAATCGTTTCGACTACCAATAATAACGAACCAATGAATTTGGCTGTAAACCAGGTAGCCGTGCGTGAAATGTCAAATAAAAAGGAAATTACGGAAGGCATGATGAATGCAGTTGAAGTAGCTATCCGTGCATATGATCCATGTCTGAGTTGTGCAACTCATGCGCTAGGTCAAATGCCACTTGAAATTTCATTATACGATTCAAATAACAAACTAATTGATAAGAAGCGAAGCGTTTAATGAAGAAAATTCTAATTTATGGATATGGAAACCCAGGTCGTCAGGATGATGGCCTGGGTGTTCTTTTGTCTGAGAAGATTGAAGAATGGGCAGAAGAACAAAACATTAGTAATAATATCGATACAGATTCCAATTATCAGTTAAATATTGAAGATGCTTATAGGCTCAATGATTATGACATGGTTATATATGCTGATGCATCAATAGAGGAGATTGAAGATTTCTTTTTTGAAGAAATAAAGCCAATAATTAATCCTCAGTTTACTTCACATTCAGTTTCACCTGAGTTTGTAATAGGGCTTTGCAAAGAGATATATAATGAAATTCCAGAGACGTACCTGATGCATATTAAAGGATATGAATGGGAGTTCTTAGGAGAAATGACTCCAAAAGCCAGTGGAAATCTGGAAAAAGCCTTTTTCTTTACAAAAGAAAAAATCACAAAATTCTTAAGAGACTAAATCATTTTTAGTCGTTAATAAACTATTTTGCAAGTATTCAGATACTTTGTATATTGCATTATAAATGCTTAATTTGTGCACATAAAAAATATAGGGTTATGACAATACCCAATTGGAAAAATAAGACTATACTTATAGTTGAGGATGATGATATTAGTATGGAGTTTTTATCCGAGCTTTTATTGCCCTCTAAGGTCAAAATTGTTACTGCCGTTGACGGGCAACAAGCTATTGATATATGTAATAAGATGGAGTTGGATCTGGTATTGATGGATGTGAGGCTACCTGTATTGAATGGACGTGAAGCTATGATGGAAATCAAGAAAAGTAAGCCAAATTTACCAATAATAGCTCAGACAGCTTTTGCAATGTCAGGAGATAAGGAGAAATACCTCGAGTCTGGTTTTGATGACTACGTATCAAAGCCTATTCTTATGGAAGAAATAATAAATAAAATATCTAAGTTTTTCGATTAATCGGTTGAACAATACAAAATATTTGGGATATGAGAATGAAGTTAGTAGTTATATTGTTTGTAGGTTTAGTTTTCACTGCTTGCAAACAAACCAAACAAAACTCCACTGTTATTGATCTGGATAGCATTGACATGTCAGATAAAGATAATGTATTAAGTGAATTGGATACAACTGGTACAGGAATTCCAATTTTCTATAACATGTATCTTTCTGTGGAACTTTCATCAATGTTTGAAACTGCAGGTTCTGTTTTTAATAAGGATATATTAAATCCGTATGATAAAACATCTGAGTATATAACCAGTTATAAACGCGCAATGAACCTTGGTGTATATGCAGTTGATTTAAGCTATTGCAGGGCATTTGAACAGTTTGAAAATGCAGGAAGATATTTTTCATCGATGAGTAATCTTTCCCAGTTGTTAGGAATTCCACAGGACTTTTTTGAAAACACAGCACAGAGATTTGAGAAAAATCTTACTAATAAGGATTCTCTAATAACAATTGCCAACGAAATTTATTACGAAACTGAAGAGTACCTTAAAGAAAATGAAAGATTTGCTACAGCTTCAGTTATAATTATGGGTGGATGGGTTGAAGCTGTATATATAGGAACTATAATAGCATCAGAAAGCAAGAGTCCAGATATCATAGAAAGGATTGTTGATCAGAAATATTCATTGAATAACCTGTTAATTATGCTTAATGATTATGAGAGTAATGAAATGATTAATGAATATATTACATCATTAAAATCACTCCGAAAGCTTTTCTATACTCTAAAAGTTGATATTCCTTCCGATTTCGATATTAATAGTGAGAATGCTCAGGAATCTATTGATTCATGGATGGAGGAAATTAAAAAAGTTCAAGTTGCAGTTGCAAAAATCAGATCCGATATTACAGAATAAAGAATACTTCATAATATTTGAGCCGTGCTTTTTCAGCACGGCTTTTTTTTTGAAATTCTTCAGCCTAAATGTTTAACCCGCATTATTCATTTGAATATAAATGAATAATTTGATGAAAGAAAATCAGAGAGTTACAACTGTATTAATACTACCTGTTTAGTGATTTTCTTTGTCAGGGTTAAATCCCGAAAGAGTCATGGTAAACAGGACTTTTCGTCGGTTCGTAGAGTCAAATAAGCTTGTTTAATGCATATTTGAGAATAAATATTTAACTTTTCCTGAAAAGGTTCGTACTAGAAATTATTTATTGTTATTTTTGTAACAGTAATCTGAGAGTTAGTCGTTTTCTGCCTCGAAGAATCCTTAATAGTCTGATCCAAAAGAAATTACTAATGGAAAAGAGAATTGGTGCAGCAATAATATTAGTAGATAGTAAAGATCATATTGATGAAATGAACAATATATTGTCCATGCATTCATCTATTATCATTGCACGGCAAGGTTTACCGCTCCGTGAAAAAGGAATTAGTGTAATTTCATTAATTCTTGAGGGAACCAATGACCAAATAAGCACCTTAACCGGAAAAATTGGACGAGTAGAAGGGATTCAGGTGAAATCTGTATTAACCAAGTACAAATAAGTAAAGCAAAGGAAGATGATTTTTACGCCTGAAAAGTATCGCATAGAGGATAAGCCTATGCAACCATTTATTGATGAGGAGGAGATTTGGGATTTTATCAATAATGCAAAAACGGATAAGGAATATGTACGTTCAGTAATTGGTAAATCGCTGGACAAGAAAAGACTTACACTGGCAGAGACTGCAACTCTGGTTGCAGTGAAAGATCCTGAATTAATTGAGGAAATTAAAGAAGGTGCACGTCAGCTTAAAGAACGTGTTTATGGTAACCGAATAGTCTTATTTGCTCCATTGTACGTTGGTAGTCTTTGTACAAACGATTGCCAATATTGTGGTTTTCGCACATCAAATAAATCTGCCGAGCGAACAACCTTAACCAATCCGCAGTTAGTTAAAGAAGTAGAGGCCCTTGAAGATAGTGGTCAAAAAAGATTGATTCTTGTATTTGGAGAACATCCTAAATACGATGCCAATTATATTGCTGATACAGCAAGAACAGTATATAGTGTTAAAAAAGGGAATGGAGAAATAAGAAGAGTAAACATAAATGCTGCACCACTTGATATAGACGGATTTAAAATTGTTGCCGATGCAGGAATTGGGACATATCAGGTATTTCAGGAAACCTATCACAAAGAGACATACAAAAAGTATCATCTGGGTGGAAAGAAAGCAGATTTTGATTATCGAGTAACTTCACTCGACAGGGCGCAGGAAGCAGGTCTTGATGATGTAGGTATTGGTTCTTTATTTGGATTATACGATTGGAGATACGAAGTGCTTTCTCTTGTCAGGCATACAAATCATCTTGAAGCATGTTACGGTGTAGGGCCACATACAATATCCTTCCCACGTTTACAGGAAGCCTCCGATATAAACATTTCAAATGAATACCTGGTTAACGACGATGAGTTTACAAGGTTAGTTGCAATACTTCGATTAGCAGTTCCATATACAGGTTTAATTCTTACAGCTCGTGAAAATGCCAAGGTTCGTAAAGAAGTAATGCGTTTTGGGGTTTCTCAGATTGATGGAGGAACTAAAATTGAATTAGGTGGCTATTCAAAACCTTTGCAGGAACAGCATTTAGATAAGGAGCAATTCAAGATTAATGACGACAGGGCTTTAAGTGAGGTTATCAATGAACTTTTAAGTGAGGATTATCTGCCATCTTTCTGTACAGCTTGTTATCGCTTAGGAAGAACAGGAGAACATTTTATGGAGTTCTCTGTGCCTGGTTTTATCAAACGATTCTGCTCGCCAAATGCTATATTAACTTTAGCAGAATACCTCGAAGATTATGCTCCTGTTGAGGTTTTCGATAAAGGTTGGCAGATGATAGAAAAGAATTTGGAAACCCTCAATGGAGAGGCAAACGTTCCGGAAATTCGGGAACGCTTAGAAAAAATTAAACAAGGAGCACGCGATTTATACTTTTAATCTTGGTTTATGAATAAGCTTACTGAAATTTTGAATAAGGATGTGTTGACAAGACATGACCTTGTTTATTTGTTGGGGCTGGAAGGAGAGGAGAGAACTAAGCTTTTTGAGAAAGCAGGTTTAGTTAAGAAAGCAGCGGTTGGAGACATTGCATATTTTCGGGGTTTGGTAGAGTTTTCAAATATCTGTGCAAAAAACTGTTTTTATTGTGGTATTAGAAAGGATAATAATAATTTCCGAAGGTATAATATCAAAGATGAAGATATACTGGAGGCTGTAAAGTTTGCTCACGACAATAATTTTGCTTCAATTGTCCTTCAATCAGGCGAGCTGGAATCACCAACTTTTACCGATCGAATTACAAAACTTTTAGAGAAAATTCACAAGGCTACAAATGGAGATTTAAGAGTAACTCTTTCTTTGGGTGAACAAACCAAAGAAGTGTACAAACAATGGCATGAAGCAGGAGCTCATCGGTACTTATTGCGTATTGAGTCTTCAAATCCAGAGTTGTATAAGAAATTGCATCCAAATAATGAATTGCATAGGTTTGAGCGCAGGCTCGAATCATTGAATTTGTTGAGAGAAACAGGATACCAGGTAGGTACTGGGGTAATGATAGGACTTCCTTTTCAAACTTTAGATGATTTAGCAGGAGATTTATTGTTTATGCGAAATTTTGGTATTGATATGGTTGGTATGGGGCCATATATTGAGCATAGCGATACACCTCTTTATAAATACAAACAACTTTTAATGCCTCTTGAAGAACGTTTTCAGCTTGCCCTTAAAATGATTGCTTTATTACGTATTATTATGCCAGATATTAATATTGCTGCAGCAACAGCACTTCAGGCAATAGATAAACTTGGACGCGAAAAAGCATTAAAGGTAGGTGCAAATGTAATAATGCCTAATATTACTCCAGGTCAAAATAGAGACGATTACTTGCTCTACCAGAATAAACCCTGCACAGACGATTCGGCTGAGGATTGTAAGAGCTGTCTTGAGGTGCGGGTGGCACTTTCAGGAAATACTATTGGCTATGGAGAATGGGGCGATTCGGTATACTTTAAACGAAGGGTTAAATAGAAATACTTTTTTATTAAAGCTTGATTCCTGCTATAAAAAGAATAACTATGCTTTGTTATTATAAACTATAATAGCATCTACTATAATGTGTGCAAAACTTAATAGTTTTTGTTAAAACATTGCAGGTTTTTGCTTAGATCGAACTCAGGTTAATTAGGCAACCAAGTAAAGTCAATAATAAATTCTGGCATAAGCTTTTCGAATTCTTTCCCCATTTGCAATAGCAACAAGCTCATTTCATTTTTGCTCAGTCATAGTAATATTTTTTATTCTTAAATATAAGAAAGGAATATGATTTTAACGGATGGCGGTAAGAAATCGTTGCGCATTTCGGAGCTCAAACCTATCAAAACGCTACGCCGTTTATTAATTGTTATTTCGTTCAAATTTAGCACTTTCCGCGCAATGTTTTTTACCGCGTGTTGTATGCTGGCCGGATTTAAAGCTAATCAGGTATTTCAGGGTCTGGTAATTCAATTGTTGCACCTTGTTGTAAATATGCTCTTGTAATTGCTTGCGATGCAATATCAAGCTTCCGGTCCCTTGGATGAGTCCGAACAGCACCTTCGACAATAGACCTTAATTCTTTTAATTTACTGATTTTCTCCTCCTTATTAGTAATCCAACGTTTAATAAACTCATATTCTCCTTTACAATGTATATGCGCAACATGAGGGTCGTCTCTACCTATTGTTATTAAAAGATTACTAGCTAATTCATCAGCCTTTTGTTTATATTCAATAGCATGTGAGTAATCATCTACATATGTGCTTAGTTTATAATACAATAAACATTTAGCATTTTGAATATATGAGTATTTAGGAGCCAATGATTCTGCTTGTTTAATATAATTCTCAGCTAAATCAAAATCGCCTCCCTTACCTTCAAGCTCAAGACACCCATATTGTAACCAAAAATGTGCATCATCATCAAAATAGGAAGTAAGCGAATCGAATACCTCTCGTGCTTGTTCAATATCATTTTTGAACCTAAAATAGAGTATCCTATGATTAATAAGTGATTTGTATAGGTTAAATTTACGAGAATTACCCTGAGATTTTTTTAATTCAGGAGATAATATGGATAATACACGTATATAAGCACTTTTTAGCATTTCCAAATTAGCACAATGTCGAATCATATAGTCTGCTAAAATCCGATGGCGTAACATAAAACGGGTTGAATCATTAACCCACATTATTATGCCGTTTAGATTTGTTTGAAGATAGTTCAGTGCTTCTGAATGAGTCACATTTGAAAAACCAATAAAATCCTGTTTTGTATTTGTAAATCCAAGTTCTGTATTTAAAGCGATACATAGACATAATAATTTTGCTTCTGCAGGAGCAATCTCATTAAACTCATTACTAATAATCTCGTTAAAAGATTTACCTTGGGTTGCCTCCTTCATAGCAACAAGAATTTGCTTTTTTGCACGATATTTAAACTCTTTAAAGCGCTGATACAAAGGCATTCCTTTTAATAAACCTAAAAGATTATTATCATCTAGTTTAGATATTAAACTATTAATTTCATTATCATCCAGGTCTTCAATCTGAAAATGAGAATGTTCAATAATATCAGGATTGACCACATAGGTGAGCCTATCCATTTGGTTGCTACGTAGTCCTAACACTATAATTGGTGGGTAATCTAATATTGAAAAAGCTTTTACTAATCTTTCAATTAATGGAATGCAGTTTTTAGCATTGTCAAAGATTAGAACTACTCTTTCTTTTACTGCTGCTAATACATCAACAATAAATTCTACTCTTGGAATATAATCGGAATCGGACATAAAAACAGTAGTTCCATTTTGAGATAAGCTTAATCCTAGCCGTTTCAGTATTGTTGATTTACCTGAGCCTGCATAACCATCAATTGAATAAATAAGTTGCTTGCTAATTTCAACTTTACCAGTTATCCGGTCATTAATCAATTTAAATAGTTCAGAGGTTAAAGTTCTTGGGATATCTAAATTTTTAAAAATGTCATTCCAGCGAGGATTTGAACCTAATAAAAAACCAGACCTAATGTCTTTTACTTTATATTCTGTTGGTACACGCTTAAAAGAAGAAGAAAATTCCTTAATTGATTTATTTGGAACATTTGATAAATCTGCAAATTCTAAAACGCTCAATAAATTAGGAAATGTACTTTTAAGAATTTCCTCACGACCCGGCAACTTTAAATGAATTGATTGCACCCAATTTAAAAAGTCTTCTGTTGTGCCTGCCACATGATGAACGTTATACTCATTTTTTAATATATCAGCTTTTACAGGTGATAATTTTGGGGTTATGATAAATGATTTTGGTCGTAATTCTGCATACCCACCTTTACCCTCTCTTGATTCAATATATCTTTCAAATAAAGGCTCATTTAAATCAGTACCAACAAAAATTGTTGGATGCGTTGCATAATCAAAAACAAATTGACTATATAAAGGTTGATTTGCCAAAGATGCCTTTGCGTATTGTTTTGTCGAAAAAATTACTTCTTCAGGATTACATGGTAATTTACCATGTAAATATATTATTTGAGATGATTCTAAAGATTGGTCTCTTTCTTTAAATTCATCATGGGGGTAAACTAATTCTTGAATTATTTTGGATTCTCTTTTATAAACTTTTTCTAATATATCATCGATGTTTAAAGTATATATCTTGTACCAAAAAGGCTTTGAAATATAATCATAAGAGTCTGGTATTTCTCCACTTAAGAGGTTGTTGTTTAGAAAATCTATTTTCTTATTTCTTTTAACACCTATGCCAGTAAAGGCTTGATACATCTCTTGCAAAGATGTGCCGTCATAATCTCCTGCATATCCAATGAATTCCCATAATTTTTCACCTAATGCATATCCTGTTGGAAAAGACTCACCGAGTTGGTTTTTTGCGTCTCTTGAAAAGCCAGAACCAAGAAAAAGGATTGCTTCGTTTCGACTTAGGTGTCTCAAAAGGTATTTTTCATCTTTTTCAGTAAACATATGATATTCTATTTGTATTTAAATTCAAAACAGAAAGATAGTAAAATTCTAGACTGTGGTTGAATTCTAGCACCAATGTAGGATTGCATACAACATCTAAATAAAAAGAAGTCATGCAAATATTTACTCTATGAATAATCAGTCATGTGAGTTACTTAACTACTTTTACTGCACCTCCGGCCTGTCTTATTATAGCTTCAGTAGAAATATTTTGTTTTATAGCTTTCTGCATCCAGGCATTAGGAGTTAGTCTTCCCTGAGTGTAGATGCGTTCCACTTCTTTTGCAAAGTCAGCACTTTTTAGGTATTCTTCAACCTGAAATTCAATGAGATTTCCAACAGCATAATTCGATAAATAAAGAGGATAGCTTATCATGTGTGAATAAACTGCCAATATTGGTTCATCTTGTGACCCAAATACCGGAGCAAAAAACTCATTCCAAATATCTTTGGCCATGCTAATAACAGCTACTTTTAATTCTTCAGGTGTTGCTTCAGGATTTTCATACATCCATTTCCATACACGTTGATCAAGCAACGAAACACCCATTATTTCTACAGTTGACCAAAAATTATCAAGAGTAGTAAGAGCTTCTTTTTTAGAATCATTGTTTTTTATGCCGAGAATTTCAAGGTCTCGTTTCTGGAATATGAACGCTAATGCCTCTGTAAAAGCTGTATTTGGAACACCATTAAGTGTGTAATAATCGATGTCGTATAAAGATAAGGTTTGTTCAACATTATGTCCAAATTCATGAATGGCAATGTTATACCCTTTATAGTTCATTCCCGATTCAGGAATTCTTGTCCGAAGATGTGCCACATCGCCTTTTCTTTGAGCTCCCCATGCATGTCCGGAACCACGAGCTGGATCAACAATAATTTTCTCCGTTAAGTAGTTAGCCTTAGATTTTTCAAAACCAAGTGTAGCTAATATGTTGGGCAAGTCTTTATCTAAGGCTTTAGCATTAGGGTATTTTTTTTCTGTTAGTGAGTTTAGCATTTCTTCATCAATATTGCTTCTGGCCTTAAATCCATCGTACCATATATCCCAAGGTTTAAGTTCTCTTCCTAAGCGTTGCGAAATTAAATCACCAACTTGTTTTACTTCTTTAGAGGAAAGAAAGTCAGAAAATAGTTTTTCAATAGTAGGTTGAGAAATTTCCATCTCTCCCTCAAATGCTCTTCTAATAGCAGTGTTTAATGGACTATATTCATCCAATGCTGTTAATGAATGGAAATTATCTAGCAATAGCTGGTAGCGTGTGTTGGGCTCTGGCGTAACACTAATTTCAGAACCATTTTCGTATACTTTGTTTGAAAACGGGTCCCATTTTAATTCACCGCTATTAATTACCTTCTCAGGAATTGTTTGATCGATAACCCTTTTCATTACCTGGTAAATCATTGCTTGTTTTTCAAGACCTTCTTCAGCTTTACTATAATTAGCTTTTATTTCATCTCTTAAGTTCCAATGAGTTAATAGCACCATGTCTTCAGGGAAGAATTTAGCATTCTTATCATTAGTGAGCATTCCGGCATAAATATTATATTCGGAAATATACATGTCGCTTTCAGTACTAACTTTCGAGACTTTCTGAATTAATTCTGAAGGAATTCGAGATGTGAATATGTCGCCAAGACGAGCATATGCCCAGTCTTTTCTTGTCCACTCTTTGCCCAATTGCTCTTTTTCTTCTAACAGGTAATATGGGAAGTTAAGTGCAATGTAGAATGCTAGTTTATTGTTGTACATATCTTCAATCAGATGGGCACTGGCATTGTATCCGCCAAATTCGCCATCAACTTTATGTGTTTCTCCCATTGGTTCATGAATGGGTTTGTTTAATTCTAAAGTTATCTGGTTAAAATAGCCATAAAGAATTTCGATATTCCTACTAATCTTATTGAATACAATTTCTCTTTCAGATTCTTCAACTATAAAGTTTTCTTTGCAGTATGTTTTGAATTCATCTGGTGTGCCATCTTTACTTCTCCATAACGATGCCAAATGTTTAACACCTCTTTCAGCTCTCGCAGAGACTTTGTTACCATAGTTTTCAAGTAAAAGATTTATTGCTTCAGATTGAGTAGTTTCAGTAATGTTGGCAATTGAGCTTGATTTCATGCTGGCTTGATCTTTTGGAGTGCAACTAATAATCAAAACTGTAAGTAGCAATCCAGATAGTATTTTCTTCATTATAAGAGATTTTACTCGGGTTTTATAGTTCAAAATTGCTCTAAATTATTGAATCTAAAATCAATAAATAAGGATAAAAAGCAGGATTTTATATTTATAGAACGTGTTTAAATACAAAAACATGACATGCTATCATAAAGAAGAAGATTTTTTTGTTGAATGGGAAATGTACTATTTTGCCATAGAAATAATAAATCCGCTAAACAAAACACCAACAGCTGTTCCGCCAACTCCCCATAGTACTTTTGTGCCCAGACTATTCCAGCGCTCTTGTTTGATTAAAGCCTGAGCCTGAGCTAGATTGGCTTTGGCATTTTCAAGATTTTGCTGCTGTTTTGCATTGTCAGTTCTCAAAATATTTATAGTCTCAAGATTGCCATCCAGACTTTTCTGGTAGGCATTTTCAATGTTAGTTAGATTTACTCTAAGTGTATCAAACTCTGGTTTCATCATTTTTATCATTTCTTCAACCAGAACAAAATTATCACAGGTTTCTCTTAATGTGTTGAAGTCTGTTATACATTGTTGGTATTCATTCAGAAGGAATTGGTTTGTAATGTAAAGTGTATCAATTTCCAGTTTTATATATCCGAATTCAGACCGTAAAACAGTGTCAACATCTGGTCGGCCTGTCGAAAACATGCTTTCAGATATTGTAATTGTATCAGTACTCTGGCCAAAGGCTGTATTAAAGTTTAGGCATATAACTACAAATATGCAAATTGCTATAATCTGTTTCATGCTTTTCTGATTAATCAATTGTGGAATCTTTTTTCTTCGGAACTTTATCAAGGTCACGTTTTATTGTCCAGAGATAATTATTTACCCTGTCGAAGCGGTCTTCAATTGATTCTGTGACTTCAAGATTTTCAATTTTCATGCTCTTAAGGTCTTTTAATAATTCCTCGTTGTGGAATTGAATACTATCTAGCATTGCTTTTTGCCTATTTAGTATTTCTAATGATGCGTTAATTTCTGAACGTGTTTCGTTTAGTTTTTCGATAGATTCTTTCAGGTTTTTTGGTACACGAAACAGGTTTAGTAATGCAAGTAATAATACAGTTCCTATTCCAATAAGCAAAACAATAGGAAGATACTTTTCACGGAATTGTTCCATTCGATTAGAGTTTGTTGGGTTGTTACATTTTGTTGGTGGTTATATTCAAAGATATTGAATATTTTTTAAAGCAAACAAGCCTGTTTAATTATCTGAACTTTTAAAGAATATTACCGGGATTTCTTTTTTTTATATTCTATGTACATAGCTGTGGTGCCAAGTAGTCCAAGAGAAAGTAAAACAATTCTTAACCATTTAGTGTCAATGAAGAAAATAGCAGAGATTGATATATCTTCCCAGCTGCTTATGGCTAACTAACCAAAAATATAGTCTCTTGGAACTACGAGCGTATAATTTTGCTGTCAATAGAAGGAAAGGTGTTGTGGGTAATCCGGGGAAAAATATTCCAATTACTCCCAAAAAAGACTTAACGTACCAGGTAGGATCAAAATGGTTTTAACATTCAGTTTTAAAATTGCGCTGCCAAATATACCGAATAATTAGTTTTGCTATTCTTGATTTTGGTCTTTACTTAGGTCGATTTATTCCGTAACTTTATAAGAGAATATTCTAAAGAGTTGAAATTATGACGTATAAAAGAGTTCTTATTGCCGTAGATGAGTCAAAATACTCAGAAAAAGCGGCGCAAAAGGGGTTCGATTTTGCGCGTCAGCTAGGAGCAGCCGTTGCTCTGGTATATGTTGTTAGTCCAGTATATGCCATGGGTGGCATCGATTCAGGTATTATGCCGAAAGAGGTGGAAGATACCCAGGTTGAAAGTGGGAAAGTACTACTTTCAGATTATGTAAAAAAATTCTCCCCACAAGATTATGTAGATACCTTTGTTAGAGTTGAAACACCTGCAAGGGGTATATTAGAAATTGCTGATGAATGGAGGGCCGAAATTATAGTTATTGGTCGGCACGGGATAGAAAGCTTTAAGCATATTGTGTTTGGAGGAGTTGTTGATGAAGTAGCCAAGCAAACGCATATTCCGGTACTACTTATTCCTTATTCAGATGACTAAGGGGTATTACTTTACTATTAATGAATATAAAAATGGCTAATACCCTTTAGTATTGGTCATTTTTGATTTTCTACTATTTATAAGGAATTAAAATTAGGAGTATCTAGGTAATCGACCAACAATCTTAACCTTTTTGTTGTATAAAAATAAATTATTTCTCTACTTATTTATCTTTATATTCAGAAAGGTTATTAGTTATATGCACAAGAAACAAACAATGGTAAATAATGACTTTTAGGAACTTTAAATTCCCTGTAAAAATTCATTTTTATAATTTCACTAATATTTCGAAAAGTTAGTTTACTCAATTAAGTACCTTACTTTATTTTCAAAAAAACCTTTTATCATGGCAATACCTACTTCAAGAACAAAAGAAACAGCTAAAATATTTATCGATGAGAAAAAATGTAACTCTTGCGGAGTATGTGTTACAGTCTGTAAAGATTTTAGCCTGGAATTAGGCGAAGACTCAGTTAAAGTATCTGACCACCCTTTATTTGGATGTTATGGATGTGGACAGTGCATGGCGGTGTGTCCAAAGGGAGCAATAGAAATTTCAGGAAGAGAATTAACAGTTAAGGATACTTTTGATTTACCTGCGAAAGAGAATGCAGCAACTTACGATTCTCTGGTAGCATTGTTAGAGCGTAGAAGAAGTATTCGTGATTATAAAGACAAACCAATAGAGGCTGAAGTAATTCAACAAATTCTGGATGCTGCCAGAAAAGCTCCAATGGGTTTGCCACCATCGGATGTACATGTAATGGTTTTAAACGGAAAAGATAAAACAAGAGCCTTCGCGGAGGATTATTGTAGGTATTTGAAACAAATGAAATGGCTTGTTTCCAACTGGTTTCTTACACTTATGCGTCCGTTTTGGGGTAAGGCAAATGATAGCATGTTTCGGGGATTCCTGAAACCTTTAATCGGTTCCTATATTCGTTATATGGAAGAGGATGTAAATCTTATTAATTATGATGCCCCATTGGCAATGTACTTTTATGGATCACCATTTTCTGATCCGGCAGATCCTATTGTGGCTGCAACGTATGCAATGATTGCCGCTGAATCTTTAGGCTTAAGTACATGTATGTTGGGAGCAGTTCATCCATTTATTCAGAATGGAAAACAAGCCCGAAAATTTCGGGAAAGGCATAATATTAAGTATAAAAGTAAGGAGGGACTCTTTGTAAGTTTTGGTTATTCTAGTGTGAAGTTTAAAAAGGGAATAAGAAGGTCGTTTGCATCTGTAGTTGGTATAGATAATTATTACAGTGGTAATGTGAAATAGAAAATACTTCCTTTATCCAATTCAGAGTTTACACCAATAATTCCATTGTGAGCTTCAACAGCAAATTTGCAATATGTAAGTCCCAGACCTGTAGAACTTGTGCGGCCAGACTCTCTTGCTATTGCTTGAGCATATTTATCAAATATCTTATCAAGATGTTCACTTGGAACACCTTCACCAAAATCAATTACCAGTATTTTGCAGTAACTTTTATTGTCAATTTCTACCTTTTCACTATTAATATTTATTTCGTCACCATTTTTTGAAAACTTAATGGCATTAGTAAGAAGATTTATGATGACACGTATTATTTGATCTTGATCAAAGTATGCTTCAATGGTTTCTGTATTGTTATGGATTACGATTTCTTTTTGATTGGCAAGATATTGAACGTTAGATATGGCTTTCTCAATTACAAAGTTAATACTACACTTCTCTTTGTTTAATTTCATTTTTTTCTCTTCGAATTTTTGAACATCAAGAATGTTTTCAACTAAATTGAGCATTTGCATGCCAGATGAATTAATGCTTTGCATCCTTTTTTCTGAAGGACTTAATGAAGAGTAGCCAATAACTAAATTCAGAGGATTTTTTAGATCATGAACAATCATTTGAGTTAGCATTTCTTTATATTGTTCTAACTCTTTAATTTTAGATATATCGGTTCCAACTATTACGAGTTTGAATAAGTTTTCTTCAGAATCGAAAACTGGTGATAGCATATTACGAAGCCAGATTTTTTCTCCACAGCTGTTTTCAATTTGAGTCTCGTAAATTATAGGTTTTTTTGAATTAATACATTCATCAACAAGATTCTTAATGTTTTTGACATTACTATTTTGAATTAGTTTTTCTCCATTTTTTTGTTTGAATTCATCTAATGTGCATTCGTAAATTTTCCTCCAGCTGGCATTAGCCCATTCAAATTCTGTTTCAGGGGTTAATATGATTACTGAGTTACCTGTTTTACTTGCTACAATTGATAGTTTTTCCAGCTCTATGTTCTGCTTCAGGATTGAATCTTTTTGATTGCTTATTTCTTCATTTGCTGCAATTATTTCCTCGTTCTGTTCTGCTATTTCTCTTGTTCTTTCCTGTATAATATTTTCAAGCTTAACATTTTCTTTCTTTAGAATTCGAGTATTTAATGCAATTATAATCCAGAGAATAAAAATGCCAATAATTAAATATGAAATATATGCTATAATTGTTCTGTGCCATGGAGGCTGTATTACAAACTTGTAACTGGCAATTTCACTTTCAATACCATAAATATTAATTGACTTTACTTGAAAAGTATAGCGACCTTCTTTAAGGTTCGTATAGTTTTTTCGGAATACAGTTGAGGGACTCGACCAGTCATTGTCATATCCATCCAGGTAAAACATATATCTGTTTTCATCCGATTTAAAATAGCTAACTGAGGAACACTTAAAATATATTGAATTGTATTGATACTTTATTGTTGGAATTCTATCTTCAGGTTGTTCAACAACAGAATGAAAGATATTGTTTTTCTTACTTACATAATTGCCTTCATGAATTATCGAGTCGTTATTAAGTTTAACTCTTCTAATGAATGAATAATATTTTTTTGTTAAAAGACTAGGGTCAGATTTTGTGTATTTAAATAATCCTTCAGAACCACCAAACCATATTGTCGAATCGTTTTGAGGATAAAGTGCCAAAATCATCATTTCAGGAATTCGGTAAAAAGGAGTTGGGTACCAAGAAAAAGTATTGTCAGAGTTTTTATATGCAATGCCAATTTCTCCCTTACTATTGTTTAATCCGGAGGTAATAATATCGCCATTTGAGGTTTCAATAAATGAAAACACTTCCTTTTCTCCAATAAAATTTAGATTGTAATTCTGATTTGGTTCGAAAGTGTTATTGTTAGAATTGAATACATAGAGACCTTTTTCAGTCCCAAAGACTAATGAATTATTAAATTCGAAGACATTTAGGTTTTTTAGCGAGGGTAATCCATGAGCTGTTGTATACCTAACTATTTCCTTGGGGTTTAAGGTGTTTTCTGACGGAATTATACGTACTATTCCATCACGGAAAGTTCCTAGCCATATTTCGCCATTTTTAAGCTCAACAATACTTCGAACATTTTCAGTTATACCTTCGACCCAACCCAACGACTCCCATCTGTTATTCCTGTATTCGATAGCACCTAAAGCTCTTGAATAACCAACATAAACTCTCGAAGGATGTATTTGAGATTCTTTAAGACAGAAAACAGAAGAATTATAAGTATTCTGTATCTTTTCACCCAGTTCTAAATTATTTATCTCAAAAACTCCGTCTCGTAACCCAACAAGGAGAGATTTATTTTTTGCATTGTTAGGGTCACTAAAAGACAATAAGCACCATACCTGTTTGTCGTAATCTGGTATGGATTTCAGATTATTGTTCTGAAAGTATTGAATGCCTTTGTGTGTTGCAATATATAATGTCTTATTATGATAAATCAAGTCTTCCGGAGTACCAATCAATCCTGATTCTTTGTCGAAAAAGCTTATTGGAGAGGAGTTTTCAAGTTTTGTGATACCATTATTTAATGCTAACCATAAATTGCCTTGTTGATCCTCAGTAAAATGTCTGATTTTATCATTTCTTAGTCCATTAGTTTCATTTACAACCTTTTGTATTTGTCCTTCTTTTGAGAGGATAATAAGGCCATTTGAAGTAAGAATGAAGCCAATATCGCCTGAAGATAATACTTTTGCATCCCAGATTTGTTTATTTTTAATGGAGTTGCTAATCTTAAAATTTGCTTTTTCAATTGGCTTATTACTTTCCGGAAAATAATATATTGAATTATCTAAAGATTGACCTATTAAAATCTTTTCCTTATCCAGGATTAAACTATAAGTGAAAGGTTCCTTAAATTTTTCACCCTCTTTTGCAAGTATTATAGAGTCGTTCTTAATAGTACATAATCCCACCTTGTTTTGATAAATATAGAATTTATCGTTAAAAACGAATGACTTATAAAATGTGCTTTCTGTTTGCCAGACTTTTATATTTGCCCTTGTAAAGCTTTCATTTTTAAGAGAAACCTGAAATATATTTTCATATGCTGTGAAATAAACATAATTTTTTACCAGGTACACATCCAATATTGTTTTATACTTTAAGTTTTCCGGGGGGAGTAATTTTGAGAGAGAATTATATATCCAGTCTCCGTTTTTATCTAACTCAAAATATCCAAATTCTCTATCACTACCTACAAAAATCCTTCCTGTAGAGTCCATGACCAAACACCTGGGTGTGTTTTTATCTCTTAATGGGAAAACACGCCATTCAATACCATCATATTCCATTAAACCATCACCATTGGCAAAATACAGAATTCCACGGTTGTCTTTTATGCCATACCAGTTCTGCATATGTGCCTTATATTCGTTCGGGCTATAGTTCTTAAGAAAATACTTTTCAGCCGTACCAGATTCTTGCGCACCAAGCGATGCAAGAATAAACAGATAGATAATGAATTGGATATATTTTTGCATTAGCTCTATCGAATTTTTTTGGCTTCAAAGAATAGTTAAAAATTAATCTTAATTTACTAAAAATCATTGATAAAAGATATTTTTTACCACAGTATTTAATAAATAGGTAGAAATATGAATGCGAAAGTTATTTGATTTTAAATTGTTTTTTTTAACCTATAAATAATCATCAGAAGATTTGAGCTTAACAAAGGGAGCAACCGCTCTTGCAAAAATGCCCTGTACATATGCTATTGCCATCCCATAATTTGTAACTGGGATATTTCTTTCAATTGCAGGCTGTAAACGATTTTGAAGTTGTTTTGGAGTAATCATGCAGCCACCGCATTGAATTACTAGTGAATACTCTTTTATTGGTTTTGGTAGATTATCTAAACCCGCAACGGTATCGTACGTGAGGTTTTTTCCTGTAAAATTGTTTATCCACCGGGGAATTTTCACTCTTCCAATATCATCGCACGAAACATGGTGAGTACATGATTCTAATAGTAAAATACTATCGCCATCTTTCAATTCAGAGATTTTTGGAGTTCCTTCAATATAGTTGTAGAAATCGCCTTTTTGTTTAGCCAAAACAATACTAAAACTTGTTAAGGGTATATCTTTAGGAATGGAAGCATCTGCTTTGAGAAAGACCTGGCTATCGGTAATTGCAAGCTTAGGTTTAATTCCTGTTCTACGGAGGAATGAGTCAACCTCACGCTCCTTAAGCACAATGGCTGTACAGTCGTTATCTAAAATATCTCTTATAGCTTGTACTTGAGGTAAAATCATTCTGCCTTCAGGGGCTTCAATATCAATGGGAGTAATTAGAAGAACAATATCGCCATAGCTTAGCAAGTCGCCTAATAGCGAAGGTTTTTTTAGAATTTCTTTTGGGATTTGTTGCTTAATCTTCCCAACTAAAAAGTCTCTTTTTTTGTCATCGGCTTTAATTGTAGAAAACTCAACTACCTTTTTTCCTGTTTTGAGGTTTATCTGAGAATCAATTTCTGGGGAGAGAGAGCAATAATCATTTTTATTGTGTACAATTAAGTAGGGGACACGATAATTGTTAAACTTGTCGATGAGGTTCTCTTCAATTTTGTCGAATTTATTATCAGCAATAACCAAAATTGCCAGATCAATTGTTTGTAGTGCCTTTAAGGTTTTGGATATTCTGAGGTTACCTAATTCTCCGGTATCGTCAATTCCGGCTGTGTCGACAAAAATTACAGGCCCCAATCCGTGTATCTCAACTGATTTTTTGACTGGGTCGGTGGTGGTACCAGCAACATTGGAGACTATCGCAATATCCTGCCCCGACAAAAGATTTATCAACGAGCTTTTACCATTATTTCTTCTCCCAAAAATTCCTATATGAGGCTTGCTTTCCCTACCTTTTGTCATGATATCCCTTGAACTTATTTGCTTGAAAACTGGTCTTCCTTGTTTTTAAAAAGTATGTTGAAAGATGTAAGGCTACCATACACCCTGGAGATATACTGCTGAAGATTTACTTTGTCTTCATCGTCAAGTTTTTGATGGCTGTTTATGTTCTGTTCCAATACTCTTATTTTATCGCGCATCAAAACAATTTTATGAAAAAATGCATCAATAGGAATTTCTTTAGATTGAAGTTCTGGATTATGAGGCTTTAATATCATTACTCCATCTTTCCATTTATCTCCAAGCTCAATATCTTCGGGCAAACCAATATATTTATCAAGCACATGAACAATGGCTTCTTCAATTGCACTAACTGAAATATTTGGTGTGGTATCCGACTCTTCATCTGAATCAGAGATTATATCTAATTCATCGCTGTCCTTTGAGACTGTTACCCTACCTGCATTTTCAAAAAATATTTCATAATTTGTAATGTTCTCTTTGTAGATTAATCCTTCGCCATATCCCGAATGATTAACAATAGTGCCGCGTTTAATAGTAGTCATATTAAGTAATTTTAGGAGTTGAAATCGCTGATGTCTTTTAAGCTGAATCCTTCTTTTAACAGATTCTGAGGCTGTAATAAATCAATCAGTTTTTCTTCATTTACATAACTAAGTTCCTTATTTGCATCAAATACGTTTAAATTTTTACTTTTCATATACTTTGCCAGTTCCGAAGCTTTGTTATAACCAATATAGGGTACAAGGGCTGTAGTAATCGAGGGACTTTTTGAAAGCTCTTCAGATGCAATATTATGGTCAATTGTAAGTCCGGTTATTAGATTCTCGGTAATGGTTTTATTGCAAGCAATTAATAGTTTAATGCTCTCTAAAAGACAATGGCCAATGATAGGGATATATGCATTTAGTTCAAGACATCCTTGTGCGCTAAGTGTAGCAATAAGCGAATCGTTTGCATAAATCTTGTGAGCACAGCTGATAACAAACTCGGGAATGACAGGATTAACTTTACCTGGCATAATTGAACTTCCAGTTTGTTTTGCCGGAATATGTAATTCTTTATTTGAATTTATGTCTGAAGATAGAAGCCGCAAGTCGGATACCATTTTTTCCAGATTCACGGCATGAGCCTTAATAATTCCATGTACTTCAACAAAGGCATCTAGATTGCTTGTGGCATCGTATAAGTTTTCGCCACGGGTTATTGGCAGTCCTGTGTTTTTCTGAAGTTTTCTAACGACTTCCATTATGAAGTATTTTGGAACCGTAATACCAGAACCAATTGCACTGCCACCAAGATTAACCACCTTTATTCTTTCAAAGCATTTTGAAATACGCCACCAATCTCTGGAAAGAGCATCGCTATATGTGCTGAATAGTCTGCCAAAAGAACTTGGTACGGCTTCTTGCATTTGAGTGTAGCCTTTTCTTAGATGATTTGCATGCTTTTTTTCAAGTTTTTCTATATCGAGTCGTAAGTCGTTTATTTTTTCTTCAAGCTTAGTCAATAGTTGAATTGTTGCTACTTTCAAAGATGTAGGAACAACATCGTTAGTAGACTGAAAAATATTAGCATGTTCAATAGGGTCAATGAGTTGGTAATCGCCCGGATTTTTACCAATAACTTTCAATGAGCAGTTAGCAATTATTTCATTTATGTTTAGATTTATACTTGTGCCAGCTCCACCAGAGATTGCAGGTGCAATAAAAAACTCGTAGTATTTCCCAGATTCCATTTCTTCAGTAGTTGAAATCATGGCATTAAATATCTCTTCAGAAATAATATTAAAGTGAATATTTTTTGTTTCAATACGTTCCGATGCTTTTTCAAAGAATTCCTTTGCTGTTTGGTAACAAGCCTTTTTTACAGCACATAGTGCAGAATACCACTCTATGTGAAAGGGTGTTTGATCTGGAAAATTCTCTTTTGCACGTATTGAATGTATTCCATAAAGGGCGTTTTTAGGAATTTCAAGTGAGCCTATCAGATCTTTTTCAGTTCTATGGGTGTTTTCTCTCATTACTGCAAAATTATAAAAAGAATGTCGACAATTAATGGATTGCAATTCATATGGTCTGAAATAACTTAAAATTTATTCATAAAACTATATTATAGTTAGTGCTTGCAGGGCAAACTCTAATATTCTTCAAGTTGCCATCATTCTAGAGAAGGTTGGAGTCTCTATGTGTTTGAAAATTAGATTCCCGCCTTCACTAGAATAACGAAATTAGGAGTTCTTATGAAGGCACTGACTATGAATTAATGTCCTTCTTTTAACGAAGTGATTCCTTGTGTCAGTTTAAGCGGAATCGAGAACTATTTTATTTATGCTTCGAAAAAGTGTCTTAACCAGATGATATTGTTTTATAGATTATTAATTTGATGTAAAGTTTTTGATCAACTAATATCATAGATTCTAATTATATGTATCTTTGTGTCTTCTAAAACTTAAATTTATTGCTACTATGAAATTATTAATTAAAACTTCTATTCTTTTCATGTTGTTTACAACTTTTATATTTTCATCATGTAAACAATCTACTGATAAGGCTTCAAAGACAGATACAACAGATAAATTAACTCAGGAAGAGGTTAAAAAAGGCGTTGAAGCAGTAGTGTTTCCACTACCAGAGCCAATGAGTGTATATCAAATGTTACAAGAAATTGGTGCTAGCTATTTTGGCGAAGTTCTTAATCCGGTTGGAAATGTAGAAAACTATTTTACAGCTAATGTAAAAGCGGTTAACCTTGGTGTTTATGCTGCAGATATTTCGTATGCGACAGTTTACGATATGAAGGATGATGTAGATACCTACTCAAAAACCTTAAAGAAACTTGTAGATGATTTAGGAATTAAAATTGATTATTTAAAGCTAACAAGCGAAGAAACAAAGGCTAAAGCTGAGAATCTTGATTCGTTGGTTAGTTTAACTTCTGAGTTATTCTACGATATATATGAGTTCCTTTACAAGGAAAGCGACCCTGCATTGGCAGCACAAATGGTAAATGGTTTTTATATTGAAGGTATATATATAGCTACACATATCTCTGAAGCAACATTTGATAATGTTGAAATGATAAAGATTATTTACGGACAAGCAAAACCACTTGAAGAACTTATTAAGCTTAATGATAATTTTGCAGACGATCAGTATATTCAAACTATTCAGAGTGCATTAAAGAAACTTAAAGCTTTATACGACGAAACCGACGGAAGCTTAAGTCAGGAACAGCTTGATGGAATTAAAGCTGCTGTTGAAACTATTCGCGACTCATTTGTGTCGTAAAATAATCGCTAAAATAACAGTTAAGGCTGCAACAAAAGTTTGATGTGTACTATTCTGTTACATCGAGCAGATTCGAGATGTATACCGAGGTATTCTATTTCTCGACTATGCTCGATGCGACAATAAGGTAGACTTTTGTTGCAGTTTTTTTAATCTCAAATCATGAACGAGTCAATACTTCAGGCTTTAATGCGTTTATTTGCCTTGGTGGCCTATGTAAACGAAAAGGGGCAACCCAGCATTGAACGCGATGTGGTGCTTGAATACTTGCAACGGCAGTTTAGTACAGAGCTAGTTAAGAAGTACCTCCTGATTTTTGATAAATTCCTAAGTGAGTATCATCCTGACCTTTCTAAAGCATCAGATTATATTAGAGAAGAAATTCATATTGTAAACACCAAGGCTATAATTGAAGTTTGCAATAACCTAAATCAGGAACTCGAAAAGGAACAGAAGATATTTGTAATGGTGTTTCTGCTCGATTTCATTAGTAGTGGACGCCAATTATCTTCATACCAGTTCAAGTTTCTGGAGGAAGTTGCTCAAAAATTAAATATTACAGATGAGGAATATTTCGACGCAAGGCATTTTACATTTGGCGAGCACGAAAAAATATCTTCCAAAAGTAATTTGTTGTATATCGATTCATCTACCGAATCTAAAGAGAGTAAAATAAAACGCTTGTTTATTGATAAAATTGAAGGAAGAATAGTAGTATTGCTAATACCTTCAACAAACACATATATTTTTAGATATTATGGCACACAGGCACTTTTACTTAATGGTCATAACATAAAAACAAACCGCACTTATATATGGGCACAGGGTTCTGTATTAAAAAACCCCAGATTTGGAAGTATTTACTATACCTGGGTTGCTGGTAAGTTTCTTAAAAGCTCAGAGCAAAATCAATTTGTTTTTACTGCGAACGAAATTGAATTCTCATATGGGAACAGCCCAAATGGAATAAAGAAATTTAATCTAAATGAAGAGTCGGGTAGGTTAATAGGAATAATAGGAGGTAGTGGTAGTGGAAAGTCAACCCTTCTGAAAGTTTTGGCAGGAGTAATAAAACCTCAGCTTGGCAGTATACAGATAAATGGATTCGATATACATGAGAATGCCGAAGACTTAAAAGGCGTTATTGGCTATGTGCCGCAGGATGAATTCCTGATTAAGGAACTTACTGTTCATGAAAACCTTTACTATACAGCTAAACTTTCTTTTAGCGATTACACCGAAAAGCAAATTAAAGAGCTGGTTGATGATGCACTGCTTAGCTTTGATTTGGTGGAAGCGCGCGATTTGCAGGTTGGTGATGCAATTAATACTTATTTAAGTGGTGGACAAAGAAAGAGGTTAAATATAGCCCTTGAGCTTTTAAGAGAGCCTTGGGTGCTTTTTGTTGATGAGCCTACTTCAGGTTTATCTTCTTCTGACTCTGAGAAAGTAATGAATATTTTGAAACGACAAACTTTCAAGGGGAGGCTTGTATTTGCAAATATTCATCAGCCATCGTCGGAGAATTTTAAATTATTAGATAAGTTACTTGTTGTTGACCAGGGTGGGAGAGTTGTCTGGTATGGTAATCCGCTAGATACAATTGGCTATTTTAAGAATCTGAACCATTATGTAGATGCTGATGCCAGTGAGTGCTTATCGTGCGGTAACATAAACTCCGACCAGATATTAAGAAATGTTGAAGCAAGGGTAGTAGATGTAAACGGGAGATTAACCCGTAAGAGAAAAACATCTCCACAGGAATGGTATGAGCAATACATGGATAAAATTGATCCAATAATTCGGAATATCCGAAGAGCACATCCAGACAAGGCTCCAAAGAATAACTTTAAAATACCATCAAGATTAAATCAGGCAAAACTATTTTTTAAGCGCGATGTTTTGTCTAAATTTAAGAACCGGCAATACTTGCTGATAACATTGCTTGAAGCACCAGTGCTAGCTTTCTTACTTGCCTTTTATACGCGGAGTTCTCGCGATGCAGGTGGAAACATTACTTCCTATATGTTTGGGTTGAATAATAATTTGCCGGCATATATTTTTATGGCTGTTATTGTTGCCATTTTTCTTGGTATGGTTATTAGTGCTGAAGAAATTTTTAGAGACCGAAAGCTGCTGGAGCGTGAACGATTCCTGAACTTAAGTCGGTCGGGCTATTTGCTTTCAAAAGCAGCCATTATGTTTATTATTTCCGCATTCCAAATGTTGATGTTTGTAATAATTGGCAACTATATGTTGGAAATTCACGGAATGACTTGGCGGTATTTCTTAATATTATTTACTGCTGCTGCATGGGCCAATATGGTAGGATTAAATATTTCTTCTGGTTTTAAATCGATTGTAACAATATATATATTCGTACCGGTAATACTGGTTCCTCAGTTATTATTTAGTGGTGTAGTGGTCGATTTTAATAACCTTAATAAGTCTATTCAGTCGTTTAAACATGTACCTGCGGTTGGTGATATGATGACTTCGCGCTGGACATACGAAGCAATGGTTGTTACCCAGTTTCGCGATAATCCATTTGAAAAACATTTTTTCGATTCAGAGCAAAAAATAAGTGATGCGCTATACACTAAAGCTTACTTAATTCCAGAATTACAGAAAAAACTCAAGTTTGTAAACGACAATATTGAAAACCGTAAAGCGTACAAACAGGTTGAGGATGATCTAAAACTATTGAAGAATGAACTAAAGAAGTTATGTATAAAAACTAATGAAAAACATCCAGAGTTTACCAATAATCTTACTATATCCAGATTCTCAGATGAAACTAAGCAAGATATTTCAGAATTTTTAACACAGGTGCGAAATGAAAACCAGAATATATACCTATCGTCACTAAAGCAGAAAGATAATTTGTATAATGTACTAATTGAAGAGCTTGGGGGCAAAGAGGAGTTTAAGCAATACAAGAATAAATACTATAATAATCAGCTTGCATTTATAATTAAGAATGATAAGGAACTAATTAAGTTTTTCGAGCACAATAATAATATTATAGGTTTGAAAGATCCTATTTTCAGACTTCCTTTTTCGCGCGATGGCAGGGCCCACTTTTATGCTCCAATGAAAAGAGTTGGTAACTTCTATATAGATACGTTCTGGTTCAATATTCTGGTGGTTTGGATTGCAACCTTTGTTCTATTTGTTGTTCTGTATTTCGATGTGCTATTCCGCTTAATAAAATACTTCGAGAACATCAGGCTACGAAGATTTAATAAGAGAATAATAAAGACTCTGAATCCTCAATTTGAGACGAAGAAGTAGTGTGAGGTTCTTAAAGGTCAGCACCGAACTCAAATGCTCGGTTGCTTCGTTTTACTTAAATTAATGAACGATATTTAAAATTTAACGACTTTGAGTTCTCAAGAGATAGAGGATTTACTTTTATTTGATTTTTTTAAATGTTTTTGTATTAATTCTAGAAATAAATCTTCTTTAATTGGTTTTTTTATATAATCGTTGCAACCAGCTTTTAATGCTTTTTCTCTATCGCCGGCTAATCCAAAAGCTGTTTGTGCAATAATGATTACGTCATTGTTAAGTTGTCTTATTTGTCGAGATACTTCATACCCATCGATTTCGGGTAATTTAATATCCATTAAGACCAGATCAATGTCAGGGTTATTGCGGAAAATATTTATGGCTTCAGAACCAGTATGGGCTTTTAGTGTTACATTTGAATATGCTTCACACATTGCTTCAATGAGCATTTCGGATATTTCATCGTCTTCGGCAATGAGTATTTTTAGGCCTGAAAATTGGGGTGTAATTGCTTTGTCATTAGTACTAGTATCCTTAGCCAGATTTTTTTCTTTCATTTCAACCATATAAGGCAAGGTGAAATAAAAGCATGAACCAACCCCCTCTTCGCTTTCAACCCAAATTCTTCCACCAAGCATTTCAATATAAGCCTTGGTTATTGCTAAACCCAATCCAGCTCCTTGTCGAGCCATGCTGTCGGATATATCAGCCTGTATAAAACGCTCGAATATAGCTTTTTGTCTATCTTTAGGAATTCCAATACCGGAATCTTTAACATAAAACTCCAGTTCGACTGGCTCATTGTCTGTTTTTAAGGTATAGCCAAACTCTATTGATCCTTTGCTGGAATATTTAAAGGCATTGTTAATCAGGTTTGTAAAAATACTATAGACCTTTTCACGATCAGTGTATATCGTAGCATCTTTGGCTGATAAGGGGGTGTTGAAGTGAAGCTTTATTCCTTTAGCTTCTACCTCTGGTTTGAAAAAGGTATACACATATTCGATTTGCTCGTTTATATTTGACTTTTTTAGGTCAATAATCATCAGACCTGCTTCAATTTTCGAAATATCAACAATATCGTTGATGATCTCAAGCATACGAGTACCGCTTTTTTCTACAATTTCAATGTACTTTTGCTGAGTTTCGCCGGTAAGGAATGGCTTTTTTAATTGTCTGGCAAAACCTAAAATACCATTCATTGGAGTCCTTATTTCATGACTCATGTTAGCGAGAAAAGCTGATTTTAATCGGTCGCTTTCTTCAGCTTTTTCTTTAGCTTTTATTAGTTCTTGTTCTGTCTGCTTGCGTTCGGTAATATCTTGGAATACACCATAAACCCTTATAACTTTTCCTTCATTATTCTTTTCCGTATATCCTTTGGAATGTACAAACCTGATATTTCCATTTGGTTGAATTACACGCAAATTGAATTCATATTCCTCTCCAGTTTCAGCAGCCTTGTTGAAATACTTGACTACATTATCACGATCATCTGGATGATATGCATTAATTGCCTCTTCAACAGAAAGAGCATATTCTGAGGGTTCGTATCCAAAAATTCTTTTTACTTCATCAGAATGATAAAATGAGCCATCAATCATATTAACCGACCAATGACCAATATGAGTTATCTGTTCTATCTGATCCAAAGTTAGAAGGCTTTCCTTTGCTACGTGGTCTATTAAACGTATTTCTGATATATTCTGAATGGTTCCAAAAACATGTTTGGATTTGCTGCTTTTGTTGTGGATTATTTCTCCTTGAGTTCGGACCCATTTGCGTCTGTTCGATGCAGTAATAATTTCGGAATCTCTGATAAAGGATTTGCCTTCTTCAATAGCGAGGTTGAAGGCTTTTTGTAAAATCCCTGACGATTCGACTGTATAAAATTTTATAAATTCATCAAGAGTTAGTTCTATTTCTTCTGTTAACTCAAAAATACTATATACTTCCTTCGAACAGGAAAATTTAGAATCTTGCAGATCGTACTTCCACTGCCCAATCTTTGCCAAGGAACTCGTTTTGTTAAGTATCTCTTCAATTTGAGTGCGCTCAAGGAAATCTTTGTTATACAAGTCTTTCAGAGAATTATACTTCTGCTGCAACTCTTGTAATTCGATTATGAGATCTTCTTTGCTTTTTTGCTGATTACCCATAATAAAATGTTTTATTTTAAACTAAAAAAATCTTGCCAGATGATGTCTGTTTTAGTATACGCTAGAACTATAATTTCTATCCAGTTTATGTTTTTGTAGTCAATTAATTTACTAGTTCTTCTTACCTATTTATTCCGTATATAACCGATTTGTACTCAATTTACGATTAATTTTTCAATTATTTTATTAGCTGTAGGAGTTATTTGTGTTGAGGAACTAAATTAGGTAGTATTAATTGCTTTTTATTCTAATACCCTATATCCGCAGTTTTATACCTTTGAAATTGATAAATCGTAGTGTGGCCACAAGTTATAAAACTGCGATAGTTGAGAGTGTAATATTCTGTAGTAGGAATAATATCAACTAATCAGGTTTTTTTCACTATTCATATTTCAAAATATACTGCTTTATTAATTTATGAACTTACATTAAAATGTTGTACCTTTTTTAGGTGTAATTGTTCTATTATAAAATCATGCTCTATGCCAAATAAAGAAACCGGTAAGGTTATTCCAATCTATGTTATCTCGGGCGGTAAAGGGTTAGCCGGACATACAATGGTTCATTCCTTAATAATTCAATACCCCAACAATAAAATTCCAGTTAAGGTTATTCCGAATATTCAGAACGAAGAAAAAATTGTTGAAGTTGTGCAGAAAGTGAAGATGGCTGGCGGATTGTTAACGCATACAATGGTGAATACTGAATTGCGAAGAAGACTTCTTCAAGAGTGTGAAAAGGAGGGCGTTAGACAAATCGATTTTATGGGTGGCTTGGCTACTTTTTTAGAAGAAGAAATGGGGCTTCAATCTGTAAATGTTCCAGGATTATACAGAAGAATTAATTCGCAATATTTTGACCGTATTGAAGCAATAGAGTATACCCTCAATCACGATGACGGTATGAATGCACAACGTTTGTTAAAAGCTGAAATAATACTTACAGGAGTTAGTAGAAGTGGTAAAACACCTTTAAGTGTTTACATGTCAATGTTTGGTTGGAAAGTTGCAAACGTGCCTCTCGTAAAAGGTATTGATCCGCCAAAAGAATTATTTGAGGTTGATCCCAAAAGGGTTTTTGGATTGAGTATTACAAAAAGTCATTTGATAGCACAAAGACATAAACGACTTAATCAGATGGGTAATTTCGCTAACGAAAACTACATAGATACACAGCATGTGCAGGCTGAAATTCGTTATGCAAATTTTATTTTCGAAAAAGGTGGGTTTACTAAAATAAGCGTTACCAATAAACCAATTGAAACATCAGCTAATGAGATTATAGGCCTGGTAGCTGATAGATTTGGTCATGGAGATCGAAAGATTAAAGAACAAGACGATCAACGTAGAATTCCTTTCTAAAGGAAATAAGCATTTCATCAAGATGTTTCAATTGTAATACAGAATTTACTTATTAACCCACTTCGTTTTATCAGAAGCCGGGATTCTTTTTCTTTGAGGCATATTCATATTTTCTGCAGGAATTCCCAGCTGGAAGAATCCCAGAATTTTATCTCCTTTTTCTAATTGAAGAAATTCAGCCATTTGTTCCGAATAGCATATTCCTCCTGTACTCAAATAACCGGAAACTCCAAATGAATTAAGTGATAGATAGATGTTCTGAAGGGCACAGGATGTAGCAACAACCTCTTCGATTTCAGGAATGCGATTTTCAGGATCGTGTTTAGCAATAACAGCTATTACATGAGATACTTGTTCCGCTTTTTCTTGATATTTCTTTAGCTTTTGATTGTTGATTTTTTCTGCCGGAGTTATTTGTTGGTATATCTCGGCTTGCTTCTTAAAGAATCTGATTTTGCCATTTCCTTGATAAACTATAAAAGCCCATGGTTGAGTAAGTTTATGTGTTGGTGCCCATGTTGCTAAATCCAGAATAGATTCAATTACTTCTTTTTTAATGGTTTTTCCCTGAGCAAAGTTCTTAGGGTAAACAGACCGACGGTTTTTTATTAGCTCAACTATTGCTGAATTATTTGACTCCATATTCATTGTTTTCTATACCAACAAATGATTTATTGTAAGGTTGAATCTTTGAATCAAGTTTTAAGATTTTAAAACAATAAAATATAAATTCTCAGATTGCATACTTTCAAGTCTAAAAGCTAACCCTGATACCTGGTCCAATTAAAAAAACGAATTCTTTTTTCTTTATGTAATATCCACCACCTACATAAAGTGGAAAGGAGAGTTTTGCATCTCTGGTTGTAGGATAAACACTAGCAAGAATTACTAAACCAACATCACGATTTTGAGCATTGTCGCTAAAATTAAATGCATTTAGTGCCAGAAAACCTGCACCAATTTTATATGGTCGGTATTTGTTAATTTTGTCTGGATGGTAGAAGCTAAACTGACCAATTATTGCCATACTTACACCACTTAATCTTCCAATACTGTTTGATGTGTCCGATGGAGAAAAAGTTATTAGTCCTGCCGGAAACGACACTTCGAGGTCGAATGAGAAGGTGCGTTTTAGAATTACTTCTAGTTCCTTTTCATATCCCAGACCACCGTGTTTGGTTTTGTCGTTTTCGATTTTTACTCTAATTCTTGACCATCCATCTAAATCATAGGTAGGGGTATGAAGATATTTATTCAAACTAAGATCGCCATTAAAGCAATCGGAACCTTTGTAGTATGCTGCACGTGGCGATTTGTCAGATGGGCAAACAGTGATATTATCTATAGTTCGAAGTTCTATAAGTTCGTTCTTTCTACCTGTTACATTAATCTGCATTTTAAGGTATTGCTTTCCATGTAGTACATTTTCATCAATCTTGTTTGTGTTGAATGTAAATGTTAAATCTTTAACTACATCCTGATACATGATAGGTTCACGAACTCCATTTACACGTCTTGCCAAGTCACCATAATTCATGTATATATAATCGAAATCTCGGGGTTTTTGAAATTCTTTTACACTTAAGGTATGCCCTGTTGGCATATTATGATTAAAAATGGTTATTTGGTGCTTGGTGATGTCTGTTGGAACTTCTAGCTTAAAATATTGTTCCCGTTCACTTTTTATTAATGTGTCTCGACTTACATCAACAAGATCTTCAAAGTGAAATTTGGCTTTATGTAATCCTTTACCTTCTATTTTAATGTCGAAAAATTCGCCAGGAAAGATTGTCGTGGTTTTTTTCCAACCTTGTCCTTCGCGCAATATATATATATTCTCGATTTGAGTTTTGTGGGTAATACTAACATTGGTTATAAATCGGGCATTGTCGCCATCTTTAATATAGAGATAACCATCAGAACTTCTATGGTAATTGTATGGTCTCATTACACACAAAACTCTGTTGTTAGTAAGTCGCTGTTTTGTATAGATTTCAGCAATTAATGCTCCGCCACTTGTTTCCTGATTTTCTACTCGGTAAGTTTTTTTTATTTCAAGAGAGGGACTGTTTTGTAGTTGTATTTCAATACCTTCTGTGCTTGTAATTTCTTCTAGTGTAAGTTCACTTTTATCCATACCTAAAAATTTCAACCTACTTGCTTTAACATTGAACAGATACTCTATGGGAGCTATACTGTAAATAAGTTTCTTGTCTTTTAGGAATGGATTGTTTGTTGTTAATTTTGCTGTTAAGAGTTTTTGTCCTAATTCCTGTGGGATAATGCTTAAGAAAATCTTTCCACCTGATTTGCTGAATCTATAATCCATAGAACCTGAACTAATCCATTCGCTGGAGATATTTATATTGTCAGGATTGTTAGAATAAACTTCATATGTTTTTTCTTCTCCAATAAATAATTCATTATCTGAAGGACGAATCGATGCAGTGGTTTTATTTAAAGCTTGTAAATGAATTTCTTCGTATTTAAAGCCAGTGTCTTGTTTAATTTTAAATGTGAGTCTTAATAAATCACTCGTATTAAGGTCGCTGAATTGTACCTTCATACGTGAATATTCTCCAATATTCAAAAGTGAGTCAACAATTACATAATCGCGGGAAGCAACAAGTTCAAAATTTAAATTCGGATTAACCGGGAACATTCTGAATTCAACAACTTGTTGTGAATTTGAATAATAGAAATATAATTTAGTTCTATCCTCTGATTTAATAAAATGTGATTTTGAATTATACAGAACAGTATCAGAAACGATATATATTTTTTTAAAAGAGGAGTGCTGGGCGTAAATGCTAATGGTAAGAATCAGGAGTGTAGCAATTGAAAGAATCTTTTTAGTTTGTCTCATCCAGCCTTTTTTTTGCAAAGATAATTACTAGAATCAAGAGCAGAAATATTCTGCATAAAAAAATGTTTGCTTAATTATGGTTATCTATGGCTTTGAAACGATATCAATAAATATGATTTTTGTCGTGTTTGATAAATGTTAGTGTTTTTGATTGTCAGCTTTCATAATTTGCAAGTGCAGAAAATTGCAATCTCATGATAAATTCAGCATTATTAGATCCAAAGAGTATTACTATAGTTGGGGCTTCAAACAGCCTGGAGAAACCTGGCGGAGGACTTGTTAAAAACCTTCTTGAGGGTGGGTATAGGGGTAACATTTATCCTTTAAATCCAAAGCAATCAGAAGTACAAGGTCTTAAAGCATATAATTCGCTTGAAGATTTGCCCAATACAGATATGGCAGTTATGGCCATTCCTGCAAATTTGGCTGTTCAAACAGTTGACTATTTAGCAAGGAACAAGAATACAAAAGCATTTATTATTATTTCAGCCGGCTTTTCCGAAATAGGAGAAGAGGGGAAAATTCTTGAAGAGAAACTACAGGCATTATCGAAAGAATTTGGTTTGGCTATTATTGGTCCAAATTGTATTGGAGTTATTAACCTAAATTATAAAGCGGTTTTTATTTCACCACCACCTCCAGTTGTTGAAGATGGAGTTGACTTTGTATCGGCATCAGGTGCATTAGCTGTTTTTTTGTTTGAAGTTGCAGCTAAACACGGACTTAGATTTAACAATATTTATACTGTTGGAAATTCTCTGGACATAGGCGTTGAAGATGTTCTCGAGTTTTGGGATGAGTCATATGAAGAGGGAAAATCTTCGGATACCAAAATGGTTTATGTAGAACAGATTCGTAAACCAGACTTATTTTTCAAACACATACAGTCGCTTAGAAGAAAAGGTTGCCAGGTAATTGTATTAAAACCCGGAGATTCTGAAGCTGGAGCACGTGCAGCTTTGTCGCATACAGGAGCAATGGCAGGCGATAGCAAAGCAATTGGTTGGCTTATCGAAAAAGCAGGCGCAATCAGATGCTATAGCAGGGAAGAGCTGGTTTATCTTGCAGCCATTCTAACGCAGAAAAAACTCAAAGGAAAGCGCTTTGCTATTGTTACACATGCTGGTGGTCCTGCAGTTATGTTAACCGATGCACTTAATAATTCAGGTATGGAAATACCCGAAATTGAAGAGGTAAGTCAGAAAGCTATTATGGATGTTTTGTATCCTGGCTCTTCAGCTTCGAACCCAATTGATATGCTTGCAACAGCAAATCACGAACAACTTAGGTTTGTCTTGTTGCATTGTGATAAGCTTGATTATATCGACGGAATTGTTGTAATCTATGGGAAAACTGGCATGGAAGACCTTCATATTACTTATAAAACCTTAAGCGATACCATTAAGGAATGCTCGAAGCCGGTTTACCCAATTATGCCATCAGTGAATACTGCTGCCGAAGAAATGGAAGGTTATATTGATTTAGGAAATGTAACATTCTTTGATGAAGTAGTTTTTGCAAATGCTCTGAACAAAGTTGTTAAAGCTCCAAAGGTTTATGGCAATGAACTCTTTATTCCTTCACCTGAGTTTAACGATGAATCAAAAGAGTTGGTAGCACTAGAAGAGAAAGAAGTTTTTGAACGACTAAAGCGGGCAGGAATACCAACTGTTAATACCCAGATACTTCATGCAGAGGAAGATATAAATGCATTAACCAATATAAATTATCCGGTTGTAGCAAAAGTTTTAGGGATTCTGCACAAAACAGAAGTTAATGGTGTAGTTCTGAATATTCAGAATTTCGAAGAATTAAAAAAAGAGTTTAAACGATTAACTTCAATTGATAGGTCAACTGGAATTTTGATACAGGAAATGATTAATGGAGGAACCGAGATTTATATGGGTGGAAAAATGCATCCTGGTATTGGTTATTCAATTCATGTAGGAGTAGGAGGAATATTCATCGAGTTGGTAAAAGATATTTCATCAATGCTTGCACCTGTTAATCTTGATGAAGCAAAAAATATGCTTTCTCAACTGAAAGCTCAGAAACTTTTTAAAGGTTTCAGGAATTTGCCTCCTATTGATTTGGAATGTTTTGCTCAGATTGTTGTTTCGTTTTCAAATATGTTTAAACTGTACCCTGATATTGCAGAAATTGATCTTAATCCACTAATCGCTTCGGAAGATAAGATTGTTGCTGTAGATGCCAGAATTATAAAAAAATAAAGAAAGAAAATTATGAGCACACTACCATTTTCTGAAAAACAACTGGCAGAGGCATTGCAAGAGGTTGGGATTAAAAGTATGTCCGGAGCATCAATCCGGGAGACTGTAGCGGTTATACGCTACCTTGAAGACTTGACCGGAGCTAAATTCATAAGAATGGATATGGGAATTCCGGGGCTTAGAACACCACAAATTGGAACAGATGCAGAAATTCAAGCTCTGAAGGAAGGGAAATCTTCTATATATGGTCAAATTGATGGAATTCCTGAACTAAAACATGAAGTAGCGCGATTCGTTAAGAGTTTTATTGATATTGAAACTCAGGATAAAAACTGCATTATTACTGCGGGTTCTATGATGGGCTCAATGGTAACATTTTTGGTTGCTGCAAGGAGAGAGGAAAGTAGACGAGGAGTCTTGTTTATAGATCCTGGTTTTCCTGTACAAAAAAAGCAGGCTCAAGTAATTGGATTACCAATTTTCAGTTTCGATATATATAACTACCGAGGAGAAAATCTTGAGGCAAAGCTGGAAGAGATTTGTGCTAAAAATAGTATTTCTCTAATAATATATTCAAATCCGAATAATCCAACCTGGATTTGTTTAACCGATGAAGAATTAAAGGCTATTGCAAATGTTGCAAACCGTCACGATATTATTGTTGCCGAAGATTTAGCATACTTCGGTATGGATTTTAGACAAGATTATAGCAAGCCGGGCGTAGCACCTTTTCAACCTTCTGTAGCAAAATATACCGATAACTATTTGTTGTTAATATCAAGTTCGAAAGTATTCAGTTTTGCTGGTCAGAGAGTTGGAGCACTAGTAGTTTCTGACAAACTTTATCATAAAGAATATCCAGATTTACTTAAAATCGGAGATAATAAAAAATTGGGTTCTGCCCTTGTTATGGATGGAGTTTATGTAGTTTCTGCAGGAACCAGCCACTCTGCTCAGTTTGGTTTAGCAGCAATGCTTAAAGCTGCCAGCGATGGTGAGTTTAACTTTCTTGAACCTGTTAAAGAATATGCTTACAGAGCTCATGAAATGAAAAAGATGTTTGTTGACAAAGGGTTTAAAATACTATATGATAGAGATGGAGATGTAGATCTTGCAGACGGGTTCTATTTCACCGTAACATATCCTGGAATTAACGATGAAGAATTAAGCAGCAAATTAATTCGCTGTGGATTAGGAACAGTTTCTTTGAGCATTATGGGAAGTAAAGCAGATCCTGGAGTTAGGATAAGTGTTTCAATGGTTGATAGTGAGATGTTTGGAATACTTGAAGAAAGACTAAGCATCTTTAGTGCTTTATAAGATTGTCGAAAAGTCATTGTTTATTAAACCAATTTTAATAATATTGAGTTCAAATTTAAGCTCGGCTTAAGATTCATTTAAGGTGATATTTTAGTCACATATATTCAGAATTGAAAACTCTAAAATTTTAAATATGGCAAAAATGAGAGGGGCAGTGGTTGTCGATGTGGAGCGATGTAAGGGGTGTGAAATCTGCATTGTCAATTGTCCACAGACAGTACTAGCCAACAAAGAAGCAAAAGTGAATAGTAAAGGCTATCACTATGTATATATGGAAAACCCAGATGCTTGCACCGGTTGTACTAATTGTGCCGTTGTTTGCCCCGATGGGGTTTTATCAGTTTATCGTATTAAAGTTTAATCAGAAAAAAATATTTCCTCATGGGGGAACTTAAATTAATGAAAGGCAACGAAGCAGTTGCCGAAGCAGCCATCAGAGCTGGAGCAGATGCTTACTTTGGTTACCCTATTACTCCACAATCGGAAGTGATGGAATACCTTGCTGCTCAACAGCCTCATAATCGTACTGGAATGGTACTTTTGCAGGCAGAAAGTGAAATTGCAGCCATCAACATGGTTTATGGTGCTGCCAGTACTGGTAAAAAAGCTATGACCTCATCGTCTAGCCCTGGTATAAGTCTAAAAATGGAAGGTATATCATACCTTGCCGGAGCTGAACTACCATGTTTAATTGTAAACGTTGTTAGGGGAGGCCCTGGACTGGGAACTATTCAACCTTCGCAGGCTGATTATAATCAGGCAACTAAAGGTGGTGGGCATGGTGATTATCATATGATTGTACTTGCACCAGCATCTGTTCAGGAGATGGCAGATTTTGTTAGTCTTGGTTTCGATCTTGCTTTCAAATACAGAAATCCGGTTATGATGTTATCTGACGGAGTTATTGGGCAGATGATGGAAAAAGTAGAATTAGCCGAACAGGTTGAAAGAAGTACTGACTTCAATGAGCCCTGGATGTTAACAGGAAAAACTTCTTCCAGAGAAAAGAGGGTAGTTACATCTCTTGCTCTTGAACCTAATAAGATGGAAAAACATAACCTTGATCTTATTGCTAAATACAATAAGATTAAGGAAAATGAAGTTCGTTTCGAAGAATTTCAAATAGAAGATGCAGAATATATACTTGTTGCATATGGTTCTTCTGCCAGAATTTGCCAAAAAACTGTGGAAATGGCTAGAGATATGGGGCATAAAGTTGGACTACTACGTCCGATAACACTATACCCATTTCCAACCAAGCGCATCGCTGAATTAGCCGATCAGGTAAAAGGTTTCCTTTCTGTTGAGCTTAGTGCGGGTCAGATGGTAGACGATGTTAGACTTGCAGTAAGTGGAAAAGTTAAGGTTGAGCATTATGGCCGAATGGGTGGAATGATTCACTCACCGGAACAAGTATTATGCGCATTTGAAGAATTTTTATTAAAGTAAGAAATGGAGAAACAAGATATAATTAATCCCGAAAACTTGGTGTATGAACGTACCAAGTGTTTAACCGATAATACTTTATCTTATTGTCCTGGCTGCGGTCATGGAGTTATTCACCGTTTGACAATGGAGGTTGTTGAAGAATTAGGAATTCAGCAGGATACTATAGGTGTTGCTTCGGTTGGTTGTTCTGTTTTGGCATACGATTTCATGAATGTCGATATGACACAGGCTCCTCATGGTAGAGCAACAGCTGTTGCTACTGGAATTAAGCGTACCTGGCCCGATAAATATGTTTTTACCTATCAGGGTGATGGTGATCTAGCAGCCATTGGTACTGCTGAAACAATTCATGCTTGTAACAGAGGTGAGAACATGACTATCATTTTTGTGAACAACGGTATTTATGGAATGACTGGTGGGCAGATGGCACCAACTACCCTTCTGGGTATGAAGTCATCTACATCTCCATATGGTCGTGAAGCCGATATAATGGGCAATCCAATTAAAATGACTGATTTGGTAGCTCAGTTAGAGGGTACATATTATGCAACCCGACAAGCGGTGCATAGTCCGGCTGCTGTTCGCAAAGCTAAGAAAGCACTAAGAATGGCGTTTGAAAACCAGAAACTTAAAAAAGGAATATCAATTGTAGAGATTGTTTCAAACTGTAATTCGGGTTGGAAAATGACTCCGGTAGAATCAAATAAGTGGATGGTTGATAATATGTTTCCATTTTATCCATTAGGCGACTTAAAGGTGGATGGAAAACTTGTTGAAAAATAAAAACAGATAACTATGAACGAAGAAATTATAATAGCCGGTTTTGGAGGTCAGGGTGTTTTATCAATGGGTAAAATTCTTGCTTATTCTGGCATAATGTCAAATCTTGAGGTTAGCTGGATGCCATCTTACGGTCCTGAAATGCGTGGAGGAACAGCAAACGTAACAGTTATTCTTAGCAACAATCGCATTAGTTCTCCAATTATCAATGCTTACGATACTGCTATAATTCTAAATCAGCAATCGCTGGATAAATTTGAAAAAAAGGTTAAGCCTGGTGGATTATTACTGTATGATACCAATGGTATAACTCGTCATCCTGAGCGCACAGATATAGGTATCTACCAGATTTTGGCATCTGAAGAGGCAGTAAAAATAAAAAACCTTCGTGTCTTCAATATGATTGTTTTGGGAGCATATCTAAAACTCAAAGATTATCTTGATTTTGAACATGTTGTTGAAGGTCTTCAGAAATCATTACCAGAACGTTATCATCATCTTATTCCTGCTAATGCCGATGCATTGAAACGTGGAATGGAGATTGTTAAACCTTACGAAGTCTCAGTTAACTAATTGATATTAACACTTAAGTTTAAACCCATTCATTTTTTTTATGGATGGGTTTTTCTTTAATTACCACAAAGTCCACGAAGACATTTTCACAACGGACAAAAAGTTGTGGTTTTTTTTGTGAGCTTAGTGTTTTCTTAGTGGTTGTTTTTTTGGGACTTTATGAAACTATCCTTAAGTTTGAAAGGCTTAAAAAATACACATACATGCAAAACATCTGTTTCTTTAATTCAACAAAATTTTGGGGTGGGGGAGAAAAGCTTCATCTTGAATACGCTGAGAAATTTCAACATAAAGGATATGGAGTAATTTTAGCATGTAATAAGGATGGATACTTATTTCCTAAAGGTAAGGAGAAGAACGTAAATGTCGGTCATGTTAATGCTGGAAATCTCTCTTTTATAAATCCGCTAAAAGTAAAACAGATTAAGCAGTTCTATTTAGAAAACAATATTGATACAGTGTTTTTTTCGACATCTCAGGATGCTAAACTGGGAGGAATTGCAGCAAAGAAAGCTGGAGTAAAGAATATAATTTACCTGCGCGGATTAGCAGTTCCAATTAAAGCTTCAGTCATCAATAAATATTTGTTTAATAAAGTATTTACCCATTTTCTTGTCAATTCTGAAGAGACAGGACGAATGATGCAAAAGAAATTCAAGAACGGTTTCCCTAAAGAAAAGATTAAAGTTATATACCATGGTATTGATATTAAAGAATACGATGAGCAAATAACAACAAAGCTATTTTCGAGAAATGGTGATGAAATTCTAATTGGAAATGCAGGGAGATTAACCAAACAGAAAGGGCAATACTTGTTTATTGATATCGCTAAGCACCTTAAAGATGCAGGAGTAAATTTCAGAATACTTATTGCAGGAACAGGTGATCTTGAAGAGGAGTTAAAAACGAAAATCGAAGAAAATAACCTTCAAAAAGATATTGAGCTTTTAGGTTTTGTGTCTGATATCAAGAGCTTTATGTTTGGGCTTGATGTATTTACTTTAACCTCACTTTGGGAAGGATTTGGATATGTAATTGTTGAAGCAATGGCAGCAAATAAACCTGTTGTGGCCTTTGATACTAGTAGTAATCCGGAAATAATTAAAAACAATAAAACAGGATTTTTGATAAAAGATATTGATACAGAGGAATTTGCCAGTAAACTTATTGAGCTCATTCAAAATAAGAAACTTCTTTCCGAAATGGGGAAAGCAGCACGCAAAAGTGTTGAAGATCGTTTTAATCTCGACGATAGAATCGATGAGATAGAGGAATATTTAAAGGATTTTTAGAGCCTTTTTAAAGTGAAAGGCACAGCTTTGTTTTCAGGAGTGGAATTTGTTTTTCACCACAAAGAGCACAAAGATGTTTTCGCAAAGCCCACGAATTTCATGTGTTATTTTTCTTTGTGATCTTAGTGCCTTCTTAGTGGATCTTAGTGTTTTGTTTCTATTTCAAACATGATTGCATCTTGCTAGAGTTCTTTTAAAGTAATTTATATACCACAAAGAGCACGAAGATATTTTCACGTAGCCCACGAATTACATGTATTGTTTTTCTTTGTGAACTTAGTGCTTTCTTCGTGGATCTTAGTGTTTTGTTTTTACTTCAAACACAATTACATTTTTAAGAGTTCTTTTCAAGTAATTTATATACCACTAAGATCACAAAGATGTTTTCACAAAGCCCACGAATTTCATGTGTTATTTTTCTTTGTGGACTTAGTGCCTTCTTAGTGGATCTTAGTGATTTGTTTTTATTTCAAACATAATTGCATTTTGCTAGAGTCCTTATAGAGTATTTTATTTACCACAAAGAGCACGAAGATATTTACACAAAGCCCACGAATTTCATGTGTTATTTTTCTTTGTGATTTTAGTGCCTTCTTCGTGGATCTTAGTGTTTTGTTTCTATATCAAGCATAATAGCATTTTGCTAGAGTCTTTTTAGAAAATTTTATTTATCGCAAAGAGCATAAAGATGTTTTCACAAAGCCCACGAATTACATGTATTGTTTTTCTTTGTGATCTTAGTGTCTTCTTAGTGGATCTTAGTGTTTTGTTTTTACTTCAAACATGATTGCATCTTGCTAGAGTCCTTTTAGAATATTTTATTTATCGCAAAGAGTGCAAAGATGTTTTCACAAAGCCCACGAATTTCATGTGTTTATTCTTTGTTAGCTTGGAGCTTTCTTTTGTTATTAAGTAGGGGCAGAAGCAAAAGAAATTCCCTAACGCTTCCACCCCCTGGTTTAAATGGCCTCTATTTCTTAAGAGGCAGAACAAGGTCATTCATAACTATTTCAGTAACGTATCTTTTCTGACCTTCTTTATCTTCATAATTCCGATATGCTAGACGTCCTTCAACTGTAATTTGGTCACCTTTTTTAAGATATTTTTCAGATAGTTCTGCAATGTTGCCCCAACCTACAATATTATGCCATTGTGTATCTGTTACTTTTTCTCCCTTTTGGTTTTTGTAAGTGTATGAGGTTGCTAACGAAAATTTAACAAGCTTACTACCGTTTTCTGTTTGTACTGTCTCAGGATTCATACCTAAGTTTCCAATTAACTGTACTCTGTTCCTTAAATTTGTCATGATGTTTAATTTTAAATTATTATTAATGTTTGTTTTTGTTTAATAGCATTTGTGAAATGTTGATGATGCAAACATAATTCCAGCTCAAAAAATTATTCGGTTGTTAAACATTTGTAGTCGTTTATAGTCGTTTATAGTCGTTTGGTAGTCGCTTAGAAACGGATAAGAAGCAGAAATACAGCTTGTTGGGTGTTTTTATAAAAAAGAGTTTTTATTGTTAATGAAGGTGTTTATATTTAGGGCATGGCAATAATTTTAGAATCGGACAAATGAATACAAACAAGTTACTGATTGATATTCGATTTTGGATTGTGGTTTTTTTTGTAATCAGATTATTTGGAATTACGAATCCTCCTCTTGAAGTTGGCCACAATTGGCGACAGACTACAGTAACGATGGTTGCTCGAAATTTTTATGAAATTGATAACAATATACTCTATCCAAGAATTGATATAGCCGGGGAGAAAACAGGTATTACAGGAATGGAGTTTCCATTGTTAAACTATTCGATTTATTTAGTGTCCGAGTTGTTTGGTTATCAACATTGGTATGGTCGAATAATAAACCTGATTATATCTAGTTTGGGGCTTTGGTTTTTTTATAAAATGTTAAACAAGTATTTTTCAGAACAAGTTTCTTTTTATTCCACGATAATATTAACGGTCTCTATTTGGTTTCAGTTTTCGAGAAAAATAATGCCAGATACTTTAGCAATGTCTATGATAATTGCATGCATATATTATGGAACTAACTTCTTAGAGATGAAGCAAGGTCATAAACGATATTTACATTTGCTTAGCTATTTTATATTAATGGTTTTTGGGGTATTATCTAAACTTCCAGCTGCATATCTTCTAGTAATATTTGTATTTTATTTTTTGAACAAACAAATAAACCTAAGGAGAAAATTAATTTTTGGCTTTGTATCCTTGATAGCCATGGTACCAGTGATTGTTTGGTATTTTTATTGGGTTCCATACCTTGTAGATAAGTATGATTTTTGGCACTTTTTTATGGGTAAAAAATTTAGTCAGGGATTTATTGAAATCATTCAAAATACTAACCAAACACTTAGCAGGTTTTATGATGACGCACTGAAGTTTATAGGGTTTACTGTTTTTATTTATGGACTAGTCATTTCTATTATCAAAAGAGATCGGAAAATATACTATTTATTCACCCTATCTCTTTTAAGTTTTTCGATAATAATCTTTAAAGCTGGGTATACATTCCCTCATCATAATTATTATGTTATTCCTTTTGTTCCTGTAATGGCACTAATTGCAGGTTATGGTTTGACTAAAATTAAGCAATCAAAAATTGCTTTAATAATCTTGATTGCAATATCAATTGAAGGTGTTGCTAATCAACATGTTGATTTTAGATTAAAAGAAAAAGACGAGTGTATATTAAACCTTGAAGGAGACCTTGATAAAGTATCAAAGCAAAGTGATTTAATACTAATTAATAGTGGTTCATACCCAACACCGATGTATTTCTCGCATCGAAGAGGGTGGGTAAACAATAATGAAAATATTAAAGACGAAAAGTACATAGAAGAGTTGAAAAATAAAGGACTTAAGTTCATTGTTATTTTAAAAAGAAGCTTTGGCACTGAGATTAAGCTAATCCAACATGAAAAAGTGCTTGAAAATGAAGATTATTGCATTTATGACGCAAAAACTATTGCCAATAGTGAGTAAAATAATAGCCGAAATAGTATAGGTTTTTATGCTAAAAATCAATGAAATATTTTGAAGATATTACAGAAATACTAGATTGTAAATAATGATATCTATTTTAAATAGAAAAAAATTGAAACATTAACTCAAATTGCAATCGATTTCTACTTTAATAAACAACCAAGCATCTTAATTAAGATAGGAATTATAGTAATTTTACTGAAATATTCCATTTCCTCTTTGAAATTGATAAAAAAAGGAAAAGTAAATTAAAGGTCTATGTCTCTAAGCTCAGTTTCAGTCGAAAATCTAATGAATAAGTTTAATGAATATTTACTAGATACTTTAGATAGCGAAGTTCCATATTATAATGAGATTATTAAATATTTACACGATAATAGAGGCAAACAAATTCGTTCAAGGTTATCATTGCTTTGTGCTTTACTTGGAGGAGAATTAAATAGTAGAAGTTATCGAGCCGCTATGGTAGTTGAAATGCTTCACACTGCATCTCTTCTGCATGATGATATTGTTGATAGTTCAAAGGAAAGAAGAGGAGTTCCTTCAATAAATAATAAATGGGGAAATAAAATTGCGCTTTTTACTGGAGATATTATAAGTCTTAAAGCACTATTGCTTATACTCTCAAATAAGAATTATGATATTTTCAAGGTATATGGTGAAGCTGTCGAGAAAATTGTTGAAGGTGAATTCCTACAGCTAAAAAAGACTTTTAGTCTCAATATGGATGAGGAAACCTATTTTAAAATTATTGAATCAAAGACAGCGGCCTTTTTTAGTGCTGCATGCGAGGCTGGGGCAATTTCTACTTTTACAAATGAAGATCAAATTAAACAATTAAGCTTATTTGGAGAATATATTGGTATTGCTTTTCAAATTAAGGATGATTTATTTGGGTTTAGTAAAAACAATGTTGGAAAACCAGCTGATAATGATTTTAAGGAGAAGAAAATAACATTGCCTCTTATTTACACTCTCAAGACGATTGAAAGAAAGAAAAAGCGCAAAATAAAACGGATATTTAAGAATAAACATATTCGGGATTCAGAGATTGAATATATTATTGAAGAAGTGCAGGTGAATGGTGGAATTGATTATGCAAATACTAAAATGAGAGAGTATATTCAAAAAGCGATTTGCATTTTGCAAGAATTTCCTGATTCAGAGGTGCGTTCTGAATTAGAAAAACTGGTGGGATTTACAACCGAAAGGGACTATTAAAGAGGGATTGGCAAGCCACGAATCTATTAGGCACAAATATATCGAGCCTTACGTTATTGAAAATAAATACTGATTAAGAAGTGAACTAAGCAATTATACATAAAAATTGAATAGTTGAAGTGCTTAAAACACTAGCACCGAATAAATGATATCGTTAATGTTTGCAAAATAGATGTGATAGCTCCAAAATAAAGGGGCTTAAACTTACATGTAATCTAACAGGAATGTGAAGCGAAGTCAGCTATTATTCTTGTATTAAAGGTTGTGCCAAATGCTTATTTTAAATTCATAAAATTCAAAAAGACTAATAAAAACGAATCTTAATATTGAAAAAAAAGTATAATATGTTTCTGTGTCTTTTTTACAGAAAATAAATGAATTTATTAGAAAACCAAACTCCATATAAAATGAAACGAATCTTAATTTCCCTGTTTTTATTTACTAATATTAAGATGTTTGCAATTGATCACCGGGATTTATCCGAAGCTCAGGTTTTTATTGTTCCCAACGACGCACCGATAGGAGAATATGTAGGAATAATAAAAGCGTACCCAAATATTGAAGCCGAAGGTAATCCTTCCACTTTTTCAATCTTAAAAAACAAAAACAATGCTTATTCCTTAAGCAATAGTGGACTGCTTACCATTGCTGAAAATTCTGCACTTGCCGTTGGCCAGGATACAATAAGTGTTTTAATTCAAAAAAACGGATTTAGTAGCGATACAATAAATGTATCTATATTAGTTCTTGATGCTAGTGCTTGCACATTTATTGACGGAAGTGCTACCACAAATGGATCAGGAACCAGAAACTCCCCGCTAAATATAGTTCCAGCCATTACAAAAGACAATATTACTCTCCTGTTTAAAAGAGGATCTGAAATTTCGAGAGGAACAGTATATATTGATGGAATTGATAGTTTTATGGCCGCTAGTTACGGCGAAGGTGAACTTCCAATTCTTCAATCAACCGGCTCATTTTTTCGGATATATGGTGGGTGTCTTAATCCAGTTATAAGAGATCTTGAATTTACGACCCCCGAACCGGAAAGAAGCTCACCTGAGCATTCTGCTGCCACCAATCAGTATTTCACAAACTGGGGTGGTTCTGTGTATGCTAGCACACATACAGGTCTACTTCGGGTCGAACACTGTATTATGCACCATTTAAGCAATGGCATTACTGATGTTTCTCCTGACAACAACGACGGAGAAAATTCCTCTCATAAGTGGAACTATATTTATGATATTGCGCAAGAAGGAGTTTTTTGCAAATTAATTCAAGGAAAAACAGAAATAAGTTGTAATAAACTGGAGAGGATAAACCTTATCTGGTTTCATGATCAGACCGAACAAATATCAAGTGGAGATGGTATTCAAACCTACCAGACGCACAACACTATTGTAGAACATAATTACATCGATCGCTCTTACACAGGAAATAAATTCTGCATTATTGTTGATACTTATTCAACCGGCACCAACGGAGAAGGAAACGCTACCGAACATGTCTCCATTAGCAATAATTATCTGATTGGAACACATGATAATACTTCTTCAATTCTAATTTACGGCTATTTCCAGAATGGAACAATTGAAAAAAACTTTGGTGATACCTGCGACTACTTTGTAATGACTGGTGTAAGCAACGATATTTCCTATCGACACAACGTAATTAAGAGAGGCCAGATAAGAGATAGTTCTGCAGATGTATATAATAACTTATTTATTTCACCGGTTCGTTGCCTTACTAATGGATTTGGTGCTGAAATTTTTAAAAACAATATCGTTTATCTTACCGAAGCTGGACAAATTGTATATACTTCAGGGCAGGTAGACGATGCTTCAAATAATTTGTATAATATAGAACAGTTGGATATGTTTGGAGCCGGCAACTCATCAGTTAGCGCAGTTGAAACAAACTCAATTGTAGCTAATCCTGATATTTATAACATAAACAATAATATGTTTTGGTTAAATGAGACCAGTCCAGCCATTGATAAAGGAGTAAAAATTACTTCCACAGCAGATTACTACAATAACTTAGTAGAAAATACTCCAGACATTGGAGTAGCAGAATACTTTGAGTTTACTCCAAGCTCTATTATTAATGAAGAAATTACTGGAAATTCTAGCTGGCTATTTCCAAATCCACTAACAGGAGAAGAACTTCATATTCAATTGAATAATTATCAAAACTTTAAATCTATAAGTATTCACAACCTTAGTGGTAAACTGGTTTATAGGAATAGAATAAAACAGGCAAATTCCTTGTTTTATTTACAATTAAAACCTGGGATATATACAGTTCAGCTTCAGGGAAATAAAGAAAATAAGGTTTCTAACTTGATAGTTTATTAAGAGCGGAGATCTAAATCAACCTTTCTTTTAAAAAATGATTACTACTAACCAGATCTAAATTTAAGCTACTTTATACTAACAAAAGCATTAGGTATAAACATGTATATAAAGAATTGATATAGAAAAACTAATCAAATAATTTTTTTATCTTTTAATAATTATGATTAAATAATATAAATTGAAACTAAATGAATAGGAACGTTTCATATAAAATACTTCCAGAATTAAGGCTGATAATAGAGTATTATTCTGGCATCATGGAAGTTGATGATATTATTGAATTAAAAAGAATGGAAATCAAAGATGAGAAATACAATCCAAATTTTAATTTTATAGTATCGATAACAGATATAAGAATTGATAGAATAAATCAAGAAGCAGCTAGTAAATTAGTTGAATTTATGAAGGAAGATGTAAAAATTGTCGGAAAAAGGAGAAGTGCAATTTTAACAGCCACACCAGAGCAAGTGGCAGCAAGTATAATTCATAGAGAAGAATCAAAAGAGCTACCAATTTATTTCAAAACTGTTAGTACAGTTCAGGCTGCAATAGATTGGATACTTTTACCCAAAGAATATGAATCAACTGTCGTTAAAAATATCGAGCTATTGAAAGATAATGTAATCTTACAAAAAATATAAGTAAGCTGGGATTAACGGGGTTGTTAAATTTCGTATATTTAATTAAAATTTTAACGTATAAGTAGTTGGTTAGCTCAGAGATTCTGGCCAACTTATAATTTTTATTATTATAAAAACAGAAACTATTAATATTGTTGCCAGATAAGTTAATATGATTAAACTTTAAAGTTTACCTGGTTGCTAATAAAAATTAAAAAATTATGATTATGACGAAAGTAATAGATTACAAATACAGTATAATTATATTGAGTCTTTTTATAATGTCTAGCTGTTCTAATAAAAAAGAATACCCAAATATCTCAAATCCGATTCATCCTGGTTTCTATGCAGATCCTTCTTTGGTAGAATTAAACGATTCATATTACATTTATGCAACTATAGACCCATGGGGGGGCGATGAATTGGCTGTTTTAGAAACTAAAGATTTTATAAACTGGGAAACCAAACACATAAATTGGCCTACTAAACAAGCTTGTACCAGTCCTACCTCCAACGACTCTAAAGTATGGGCTCCTTCGGTAATTAAAGCTCTAAATGGTAAATATTATATGTATGTGTCGGTTGGTAGCGAAGTATGGGTTGGGATGAGTGAAAAACCACTAGGGCCTTGGGCAAATGCAAAAGCTGATAAATCTCCATTAATAAAAGGAGATTTATTCCCGGAATTTCATATGATAGATGCAGAAGCTTTTATTGACGATGATGGACAAGCTTATCTTTATTGGGGATCGGGACTAGATTGGGTAAACGGGCATTGCTTTGTTGTGAAACTTAAAAATGATATGGTAACTTTTGATGGTGATATTAAAGATATTACACCTCCAAATTATTTTGAAGCACCATTTATGATTAAGCGGGATAATAAATATTATCTGATGTATTCTGATGGTAAATGTCTTAATTCAACATATAAAGTCAGATATTCTATTGGCGATACCCCCTATGGGCCATGGGAAGAAGGGAAGAATAGTCCCATTTTAACAACTTCAAATGATAGTACTACCTATGGTCCAGGACATCATACTGTATTTAATAAAGATGGGCAAAACTATATTTTATATCATCGGATTGACAAAAGTAAAACAGAATCGGTGTTTCGACAATTATGTATTGATAGTCTAAATTTTTCTGATAATGGCGACATGAAAAAAATAGAGTTTAAAGGAGTTGCCCCATTTATTTAAACAAAGCAACAAGGTAATTAATTGACCATCTAAATAGCAGGAAATATTGGATTAAATGTTTGTTTTGTATAACAACATGCAGATTGACATAGACGAAAAAACACCAATATATTTTAGGCAAAGTAGAAAATAGTGTGGACGGTTGACTTTCGAACTTTCGTAGTTCGCATCGGGTTTTACTTTATGAATAGAAGTGTGTTCTGAAATTCACTACTTTCAAAATTAGCAAAGCGTAAGGCCTAATTTGATATCGTATTTATGTATCCATATCATAATAAAATAAAGCAACGAATAAATAATAATGAACTGAAAAGTTATGAGTACGTAGATAGATATAAATCGATAAGTCCCTGTTTACTGTTGCACTTTTATACAGAACCTAGCATTAGACCCATAAGAGAACACCGTTTTAAGGAGTATGAGGAAATTCTCAGTAAACTTGCTAAATAATATTCAATTGTAAAAGCTTACTTAATTTTTCATTCTTACATTTAGAAAGCTTGAATTTGTTTTAATAATTCGTTAGTGAAATACCCCATATTTATATAGCTTCTAAAGAACTAAACTCATTCCCAATCTTTCTTGCCCTAATCGGTTTATCAAGGTTTATGTCAAGTGAAATGCCGGTTTCCACCAATAAATTCCATCCTGCAGCCAGGGCTAAATAACCTAATGTTTTAGGATTAGAATTAGGTAATAATATGGTTGGGAAGCGAGTTGGCTTACTTGAAATTGCAATCACATTAATGCCTATTTCATTTGAGTATATCTTTTCAATTTTTTCGCATTCTTCCGCAAAAGGCTCTATGAGTATTAAAGCGTCGTTAGTAGAAATTACTTCTTCAATACCATGAAGGAGATAGGTTCCGGGCAGAAATCCAGATTGTTGTCTTGTAATTTCATTAGTTTTTAGAGCTAGTTCTTCTCCTACACCATCGTTGCGACCAGAGAAATATAGTGTTTTTGCAGATGTTAACATTGAGACAATGCTTGGCTCTATAGTTTGATTTAAAACAGTATTTAGGTCAATTGCTAACGATTTTGTGTTAGGTAATATTTCGTTGTTTATTTTACATAATAAGAAGTCAAAGAACAAGGCTTGGTAGATAACTGATTTTGTTGCGGCAACTGCTCTTTCTTCACCACAGTTTAGAAAATGGAATTCATCGGAAAGGCTTTGCAGTGGAGTGTTTTTGTGACAGGCAACACCAATTTTGTGTGGGTGTTGGTTAGCAGCCAGTTTTGTAAAGAGATTAATTACCTCTTTTGTTTTTCCTGAATTAGAAATTCCAAAAACAATGTAATCATCCAGATTGTAATCTTGTGATTGCATTGCACCTTCTGATACAATATTTGTCGTTTTACTGCTCAGTAACGATTGATGAATCATGTTCTTTGCAGGGAAAATCCGACTACTTCCTTCTCCAGCTATAAAAATTCCGTTAGAATTCTTAATATCAGTTATAAATTGTTCTGAAAAGTCGTGCTTGAAGTTCCAAACCAGTTGTGAGGTTTCAAGCATCTCTTTAATTAAGGCAAATTGTCTGTATTTTGTGTCAGTTATATTCATTTTTCAATCATTCATGTTTTGTGTTTTCAAGTCTTTATACTTTTCATTAATTCCGTTAAATACTAGAGCTGATGCTCCTAATATTGCAGGATTAAGCTGATTAGAGAACTCAATTTTTAATTTTTGAGCTGATCGTGAATAAGGGAATGTATTAATAGTTGAAAGCATAGAATCTTTATAAAACTCGTTGGCTTTTGCAATAGAGCCTCCAATAATTATCATTTCTGGATCAACAGCAAACATTATAGTTTTTATGGCATTCCCAATATGCTCTCCAAATACAGAAAAAGCTTTGCTGGCTGCAATATCGCCCTGTAAAGCTTTATTAAACAAGATTTCTCCTTTGGTTGCATAGTTGTTCAGGAAGAATTTTCCACTGCAATAGTCTTCGTAAATACTGTCCAAGTATGGAATTGAACCAAACTCGCCTGAACCGCAATTTACATCTTGCATAATCTTGCCATTTTTAATAATTCCGGAGCCCATACCAGTCCCCAATGTCAATCCTACAAAATCATCAGATTGTTGGCCTGCACCATAAATTCTTTCTCCAATAGCAAAACAATTAGCATCGTTATCTAAAAAGACAGGCACATTAAAAAACTTTTCAAGAATTTCTTTTAAGTGAACCTCTTTCCACGAGGGGATGTTTTGAACATCATATACGATTCCTTTCTCCCGGTTAACCAAACTTGGGATTCCTATTCCTATCCCTTCTATGTTTTCTGAGAAAACTTCTGCTATAGCTTTCTTAATACTACCAACAACCTCTTGTGAATCATGAGTTTGGGCTGGAACTAACGACTGAGAGTTGCTACGAATCGTGCCATTGCGTACTCTTCCGGCCCGAATATTTGTGCCACCTAAATCAACACCAATAACATTAATATTTAAATAACTGTCCTTCATTTTTTTTTCGTGTAATTATTTTTGGTCCTTTTTAAATAATTCGTTCAGTTTAACAGTGTGATTATTGATTAATGGTTTTGCCCAAAAACCTATGCTAAGAATATAACCAAGAGTCAAGTAAAGGAACATCATTCCAAAACGCAAGCCAATCAGGTCGCCCAATCCACCAACAATTAGTGGGACAACAGCTCCGCCAATTATGCCAGTGCAAAGAATTCCTGAGTAAGAACCATGATGTTTGGGTACTGAGTTAAGAGCTAATGAAAAAATAATTGACCACATTACCGATGCAAAGAATCCAACCATTGGAAATGCTATAAGAGCAACCTCACCAGATCCAAGAAGTGCAACAGTTAATGATATGATAGCTGCTAATGAGAATCCTATAAGAATTTTTTTGCTGTCGATAAGCTTTAAAAGCACAAGTCCTAAGGCACAACCAATTGTGAGAAACAGCCAAAATCTGCTAACAGCAACAGCTCCCTCAACGTTCGGATCATACCCATGGTAGTCTTTAAGGAACTGAGAGATCCAATTACCAACACCCTGTTCTGTGCCAACATATGCGAAAATGCCGATGAAAAATAGAATAACATATTTGTTCTTAAGAAGCTCAAAATAGGTTTTGGACGCGCCCGATTTCTCATCATCTTTAAGTTCAACAGCTGGGAATTTTGAGGATATTACTACAATAATAACTATTGCAATAACTATTGCAAAAATCCAATAAAGCGATATCCATGATGCATCTGCCGGAACCAAATTTGAAAGTGTATTTATAATGAAGCTACCTTCATATTCCGGATTATTAATATTGTCGACAAGATACATGTATACCAATGGGCTAATTGCTGAAGCTCCTGCAAAAACAAGCTGAGCCATAACTGAGAAAAAAGCAAAGTGCTGTTCGCCACCAGATACTCTTAATAATGGGTTAATTGCAACTTGTAACATGGCCATGCCAATTCCAATTAAGAAAAGTGAGGTTAGCGCTATCCCGAATGAAGGATTTAGTGCAAATAATATTGCACCAATTAATGCAACAAGAAATGAAAGGGCAATGGCCTTCTTGGAACCATGTTTTTCAATAATAATCCCAGCAGGAACTGACATAACTCCATATGCTATGAAGAAAGAAAAAGGGAGGAAACCTGCCAGTCCCAAACTAAGATTAAAACTATCCTTAATATTAGGTAAAATTGAGTTTAAGATGTTTGTGATAAATGAAATCACAAAAAAGATTAGGAAAATTAGTCCTACTATGTAATAGTTTCTTTTCATTGTACTCTTGATTTATTACTCCTTAAAAGAGTTGTTAGTTTATATATCCTTTATGACCTTAACCAGGTTTTATTTACGCACTGTAACTGGAAACAAGGTGTTTTATAATTTTTAAAACTTGAAATTACTTAATGCAACAATTTGCACACAAAGATAAAAATAGGTGCTTTTCAATGCAAATAATAGCATAAGACATCAATAATTATATTTAATTTTAAGAATCATTGTCAATTCGCAATTTGCTGTAATAAATTGGTAATAAGTGTTGTATGTATTTGAATGTAAGTTTGAGTTAGTGGTTGTTTGTAATGCAATTTGTTGCACTAATATTGAAAAAGACATGCAATAAAGTATGTCTTTTAATAAGCTTTCGCAATATTACTTTTTATTCGATCTGTATAATAAGAGTAACCCAGGTAATCTAATCTTAGATGCAAAGAGCTCCAGCACCTAGTATTGCGCTATCTCCATTTACGGAATGATGTATTTGTACATTTTGTGCCACCTTCTGTAGAATATATTTATCTAATTCGGTTCTAATACTATCTATAAAAAATGGGAATCCTTTTGCAACCGAGCCACCAAACACTATTAAGTCTGGAGCCATGGAAGAAAGCAAAATATTTACAAATTGCCCTAAATGGTGGCCATACTCAGCCCAAATATCCATAGCTTCCTGAACTCCATTTTGAGCGTTCTTGTAAACTTCTTCGCCACTTAGATTCTTTATACGGCTAAAAAATTTCCCGCTGCAATAGTCTTCCAGCGATGATTCTAAATATGGAATAAGTCCGTATTCACCAGCTCCATTCTGAAGGCCTGTATACAATTCATCATTGATAATAATACCTGCGCCTAAACCTGTGCCGAGTGTTGCTCCAATAATATTTTTATAATTCTGTCCAATGCCAAAATGTTTTACTCCAAGAACAAAACAATTGGCATCATTACCCACACAAGTTGATCGCTCAAACTGTTTCTCAACAAGTTTTTTAATATGTACTTCTTTCCAGGCTGGAATATTGGTTAAGTCATATATAATACCTTTTTCACTATCTACCATTCCAGGAACACCAATTCCAATGGCTTCAGTTTCGGGGCTAATAACTTGGTTAATTGCCTTAAATAAATTATTTACTATTTTATCTTCTGATTCAAAGGCTTCCGTAGGAACTTCACTGACTTTTTCAACTTTACCATTTATTATTAATCCTGCTGAGATATTTGTACCACCGATATCTACACCAACAATATTATTTTTCATTTCTTATGTTTTATTAACCGCATTTTAATTTTCCAAAGTTGGATTTCGACTCTAATATTTAGCTGGTTTGTGTTCTAATTTTGTGTCCTTTTAAACCGTAGTATAAAATATACAGAAAACATGGTAAACATAACCAATAGGCATTTTGACTTCCAACGCTATCTTTTAAAAATCCATATATTGTTGGTATTAAAGCGCCACCTACAATTGCTATTATCATTAAAGAAGAACCTGCTTTTGTAAATTTTCCTAAATCGGTCATTGCTAATGGCCATAAGGCAGGCCACATAAGAGAACAGCCTAATGCTATAAATACTATAAAATAGATTGAAACAGAAGGAGGAGTTAATACAACCATGAGTGAACCAAAAATAGCGATAACAGAGAATATTCTAAGAGCTAAAGCCTGGTTTATGTATTTTGGAATAAGTATTATACCGGAAATATAACCAACGACTAAACCAATAGGGGCAATCCATGCATAAAGTTCAGCATTTGGTAGTTTCAGGCTTTCAGCATAATCAATTAAAGTACCTAAAGAGACAGTCTCTACACCTACATAAAGAAACAAAGCTAATACACCCAGCAATAAATGAGGGAATTGCCAAATTGAAGTTTTTGAAGCTGCATATTGACAATCATCTGCTTTATCAGTGTCTTCTCCAACAGCTTTTACTTCTGGTAACTTTGCTATTAATGCAAGAACACCTAATAAGATAAATATGCTTATTATAATATAGAATGGAATATTTATATCAGTTAGGTTTACATCCTTTACACTTTTGCCAATAACTAAAGATAGAAACAAAGGTGCAATTGGCCAGGCTAACTTATTTGCTATGCCCATGAAGCTCATGCGTTTTGCTGCACTTTCTATTGGTCCTAAAATTGTAATGTAAGGGTTAACCGAGGCTTGTAGAAAAGTATTTCCCATACCACTAATGAAAGAAGCCACTAAGAATAGAGGGAGGCTTTCCATTTTAGCTGAAGGTATATACAAATAAAAACCAAGAGCAAACATCAGAAAGGAAACAGACATTGTTTGCTTATATCCAATCTTTTTAATTACCATTGATGCTGGATAGCCAAAGATTAAGAAAGCAGAAAAAGTTGCAGCCAATACCATATACGACTGCCCAGATGTTATGTCAAGTGCTTTATTTAATAGAGGAATAAGATAGCTGTTTATTCCCAGGGCAAAGCCAATTGCAAAAAACATTACACCAACAATAATCAGGGGTATTGTGAAATTGCTTGTGCTGGTATTTGTATTTCTTGTATTCATAGTCATATTTTTTAAGTGCCTGAGTTTAGGCAGATCACATCGATTTATATTTCTAAACTATTCCAGCCGGAGTAGCTTCTATTGTATCTGATCGGATATAAATTTATATAATATATTTATTGGTCCTTGAAATAGTTTTCAATTTGAGAGTCATAGAGATTTAATTCAAGATACCCTCCATTGACTTTTCAAGCTCTCTTGCTTGTTCCAAGAACTCATCAACATACATTTCTTTATAAAACAATAAGCCATGAGTCGCCCTAATTCGGGGGCTTGTATGTTGGTAGAAGTAGTTTTTTCCTAGCAATAGTTGAATAGATTCTAATTGTTCAACCCAGATTCTTTGTGTTAGCTCAGTAAACTTGCCGTTGTGTTGATAACTCGGAAAAGATGCATCAACCTGACTAAGGTAACTGTTGGTAAAAGAATTGTCCATTACCCCCATAGCATTAAGCGAAACAGGTACAATTATATTTGCTTCAGCAGGATCAAAGCGATACCAAACATTCCGATAACCCCATATTCTTAAGTTTGAGATATCTGCTTCCCTTCCCCAAAGTCGAATAGCATCAGCAATTACCTGTAGCACCTTGTAATGTGTGTCAGGACCACTACCTTCCGGGTCAAAAGCCAGACTAATTACAGTTGGCTTAATTTTGCGCAGCTTTTCAAGTATTGGTTCAACATCACGTTTTCTATTTGGTTGCTCAGTAAAAATATCTCCGGTATAAAATCCAAGTCTCAGGTGATGAATATTTTTAGTCTCAATACCAAAATATGCCCATACCAGTTCTTCCTCGAATTCTCGCACCATTCCTTTGAGTTTCTGAATTTTTGTAGGGTTTTTCTCTCCATCGTAGCTATTTCTCAAAATTGATAAAATATCGTTTATTGAGTCGTGTAGTTCATTAATACTTTTCACTTTGTATATTTCAACGATAGATCTTACAAGTCGATGAGCAAGTCCTCTTTGCTGTTCATGTGGTTTGATAGCTGCAACATTAATCAGGTAATGATATACGTCTTTATCTCTCTTATGCTTAAAACCAGAATCAAAGAAATCAGGATAATCTACCATTTGAATAGAGCCATTATCCAATAACTTCTTGGTTGTATTCAATGAGTTAATAATAAATTTGTTAGTAACAGCTGTAAAACCAGAAGTTAGTACTGAGAAAAATGATTTGTTTGTTTCGTTGCGCATTAAGCGATGAATATGTGGAAGAATTCCAAGCATAATATCATCGTGATGAGGACCAGTATGGTAATATATCTGGTCTTGCTCTGGTTGCATACCTTTATTTATTTTGCTAATTGTAGAATCGATAACACTAGTAACAGTACTTTCGTTAAGCTTAGGTATTAGCTTGCAATAATCATCATTTCTTAAATCATCAAGTGTAAGATGATGACCATATTTACCAAGTTTTTTACACAGGTTGATGACTGCCTTTTCAGTTTTTTCCTGTGTCCACTTACCTTCTGTATAATAAGCATCAACGGAAGACTGAAGCATGGAGGCAGCCCCGGAAGTTAGATAAAAGCGGGCGTTATTTAATTTCTTTAATACAGAAGCCGGGTACAATACTGAAGGTTTTTCTTCTAAGGCATCTTTTACCATTGGGGCCTTAGCTTCACCTGCTGCAAAAATAATGGCAACTGCATCTGGGTTGTAGGTAATTGTTTCGAGACCAATTGTTATTACAAGTCGATTTTTTGATATTTCTATGCCCCCTAAGTCACCGGCAGCTACTGCCTGAGTTTCGAAGTTTGTTGCTGTTAATCTTGTTGTTGAATGATGGTCAGAACCTCTAGTGTTAAAGGCTATATGACCATCTGGCCCTATACCTCCCAGGAAGAATCCAATACCATTCATTTCTCTTATTTGCTGTTCGTAGTTTGTACACCAATCATCTATGGCAAAAATAGAACGCTGTTTTATTTCTTCTTCAGCACTAATGGGTTCTCTGTATCGCAACGAGAGATCTACTAAATAATCTGGAAAAACTTCTTTGAAATGTTTTCCGTTGGCAAGAGGAATTGTGTCTGAATTTATGAGAAGTCCATTTTTCTCACTTATTCCGAATCCCTTGAAATAGTAATTTTTTACATAGTTGTTGAAACTATTGTGTTGTGAAGAGCTGATTGGATAGAACTCATCGATTTGGACAAACCTTAAGTTGTGTAAAGAGGGTTTTTTTATATTTTCCAATCCGTATTTTGCTCTAATATCTTTTCCTTTTTTATTGTCCCAGTTATCGAGCAAGTAAACCGTCCATACAATAAAGTATTCCGGAGTTTTACCTGTAGGTAAGCTAATTACACCATTCGGATTTTCATTTACCCATTCCAGAAATCTCAAAGCTGTAAGAAACCCTAGCTTTGGGAAATTATCAACTGTAATGAACGGAACATTTGTTAATAATTCTTTAGCCCCGTGCCCCTTGAGGAAGGCTTTTTCAACGTTTGAAAAGTTTACTGTCATCATCTTCTTTATTTTTCTTATGGCTATTTAAAAAGGCCCCTGGCACGGAATGATTTTAGAATTTAACCTAAGTTAATCTGAAGAATCCCTACCAGAAGGCTGGTATAAAAAATGAACAAATTCTAAATTACTCCTGACTAATTATGATTGCATTTATGTTTAATTAACATTCAACCAAACATTTTCGTTGCATATGTAAAAGCAATATCATTAACCAGATAAAAGTTTTTTCATTTTAAGATTAGTTTAGTCAAGCCAAAAAGTTATTATTTAAAGGTGTTTTCAGTGACCACCGCAATAGCCCCAAGAACACCAACTTCTTTGTCGAGCTGCGATATTGTTATGTCAACATCTTCACGTAGTTTTGGAATACAATGCAAGTATAAAGACTGTTTGATTGGAGTTATCAGGTATTCACCAGCCTTTGATAACCGACCACCCAAAATAACAAGTTCAGGATTTAGAATTTGAATTAAAGAAGCAATTCCTTTTCCTAAATGATGTGCCATATTCGACATCAGACTAATGGCAAACATATCACCATTAATAACTGCATTTGTAATAGTTTCAAGGTTAAATTGCGTAATAGTCCCCGTGTTTTCTTGTAGTAATATAGATTGATTTCCAGCTTGGAGTCCTTCATCAACTCTTTTTGCTAAAGCCATTCCGGAGGCAATTGTTTCGAGGCAACCATGTTTTCCACAATGACAAAGTGCACCTTCATCCTGAATAGGCATGTGACTAAATTCTCCTGCAAAACCAGATGCACCCCGATGAAGTTTTCCATCGAGAATCATACCTAATCCAACTCCCCAGTCGATGTGAAATACTAAAACATTGTGTTTCCCTTTTGCTGCTCCAAATCTTGATTCTGCTAATGCCCGTGCTCTGGCATCGTTTTCAAGGAAAACTTTCTTTTGAAATTTCTCTTCGAATATTTTACCAACTGGTTTATCGAAATTTAAGTAAGTGTTGTTAATTCCATTAATATGGTCAATTAATCCAGGCATGTTAATGCCAATACCAACTATTTTATTTACATCTACATTAGACCTTTCTATAACACTGTTGGCAAACTTATATACTTCGTCAACGAAGGTGAGTTTATTTTCTAATTTAATATCGAGCTGCTCAACTCCTGTTATATTTTTATTCTGATGGTTGTATATTCCAACACGAGTAGTGTGCCGACCAATATCGATACCCATGGTAAAAAAGGATTCTTCTGCTAATCCATACATGTTAGGGCGGCGGCCGCCACTGGAATCACCAAGTCCATGGTCGGCCACAAGACCATCTTCAATTAATTCACATAACAAGGTCTGTATTGTTGGTATACTAACATTAAGCTTTCTGGCTAAAAATGAATTTGCCTGCGTTCCTTTGTTATAAAGGAATTTCAATAGCTTCTTTTTTTGTAGGACTTTCTTTAAGTCTTTGCCGGAAAAATCTTGTGATATGTCAGCATTCCATAAATCCATTTTTCATTTTTTTTGATAGCAAGTTTATTAAATAAAATAATATCATCCAAATACATATTAAAAAATATTAAAAAGATGCGTGTTATTTACAATATTATTGAATAACTAACAAAACTGATTACTTAACACGGGCAATAGGGCATTTTTTTATAATTCCTCTCAGAGCAACATTAATTGTAGCTATAGAATCGAGTGCTGCTTTAGAATTGCTTGATATAACAAACTTTACTCTATAGAATTTTCGCTTTTCAGACCTTGATTCATAGTTTAAAAAGATTTAAGAAAAAATAGTTCTAATTTTAAACAGACTTTAATTTGCGGACCTGGTTAATAAATTTTGTTCTTGATTAAAAATCACCCTACATGAATTTTAAAAGAATATATATATTATTGTGTTTTCCATTATTATTTCTGACTTTGTTTGTTCAAGGTCAGAAAATACGCTTATATAATTCTGAGCAAGGACTGCCGAATAGTTTAATCAATAATGTTTTTCAGGATGAAAGGGGTTATATCTGGATTGCTACCAACAATGGTGCAAGTTACTTTGATGGAATGCGCTTTTTTACTTTTCATCACGATGCTGATTTACCTGGAACTATATTAAGTGATGTAGTTAAAGTTATTTTTACTGACAGCAAAGGAAACTGCTGGGTAGGTACTTCTGATGGATTACAAATCTTCGATTACGTACATAATGTTTTTAGAGATATATCTAAACAGTTACAGGATTTTTCAGGTTCTTGTTATGTTTCTTCTATTATTGAAAGCCCAGACAATGAAAAGATATTGGTTTCAATTGCAGGATTAGGAATTGTTTTTTTTGATATTGAAACCCATGAAATAGACACGGAAAGCACCAGTAAAATAAAAAAATCATTTGATACAGATTATATGGGAAATCTATTCTTTGATTCAGGTGGTTATTTATGGGCATTTGCCGAGCAGGGAAATTTTTACAGGTTTAATTACAAACAAAAAACAATAGAGAAGGAACTTTGGGGCCCTGAACTAGCAGATGTTTCAAAAAAAATTGTTGTTTCAGCAATTGCAGAGGACCCTATTAGTAAAAATATAATTATAGGAACGTATAATCATGGCTTGTTGATATTTGATCAATCGCTTGGTTATATTCGGAGAACGAAGGGGGCCTCATCTGCGAAATATCAAATTAGAACATTATTTTCTGAAACTAATATTGGCCCTAATTCGAATATATGGATCGGAACGGAGGATTTTGGTCTAAGAAAATATGATAGGATAAAAGAAGATATTATTAAGACCAATTTTCTGTATTCACCGGTTGACCTCAATAATTGTAAAGTACATTCTATTACTAAGGATACCCAAGGAAATATATGGGTTGGTGTATACCAGAAAGGTTTGTTGATTATTCCAAAATCCACTTACGGTTTTGAATATATCAAGATGTCTGAATCACAGGATGTATTGAGCAAGAATAAGGCATGTGTCACTTGTATAACCCGGGATCATGATGGCCACCTGTGGGTTGGAACAGATGGAGATGGATTGTTTCGAATTAATGCCTCAAACAATTTGGTCCGTTATACCAAAGATAATACACCACTACCAAATAACTCCATTTCATCTTTGACTGTCGACAAAAGGGGGACCTTATGGATATCAAATTATTTAGGAGGTATTACAACTTTTAATAAAAGTGCTGGTTTCAGTTCATACAGTAGTCAAATAGAACTACAGAAAGTAAATTGTACCATATATGATAAAATAAGCGATAAGCTTTATTTTGGCACACTGGGGCATGGAGTAAGAGTTTTGTCTATTGCAGAGAATAAGCTGGAATGTTTTCCGAAAAATATATCTTCAGGGTGGATCAGCACTTTATGTATAGATGATTCCCGGGATATGTGGATTGGACTCTCTGATGGAATTCGCATTTATCATATAAAGACGCAAGATCAGAAGGAAGCTAATTTCACAAACAAAATTGGTGATGTAAGGATTCATTCGTTTTTTAAAGATCGTGATGGGTCATTATGGATTGGATTTTCTGATGGGCTTATCCATTATAAAAAAGAGGAAGACGAAATTTCTCATTTTTCCCAAAAAGATGGATTATCCAGCAACATGATATTAGCTGTTCAGCAAGACTCCGCTGGGGTACTTTGGTTAAGTTCCGGCAATGGCTTATCTCGTTTTGACTATAAGTACCTGGATGTTAAAAATTTCTATGCATACGACGGGTTACAGGATAATGAATTTCGCAGAGGGGCAACGTTTAAAGACCCGAATGGGAAAATATATTTTGGAGGAATAAATGGTATTACAGCATTCAATCCTATGAAGGTTGGAGGCTGGAAACAACCCATGCCAAATATCTATTTTTCACAATTAACCGTATTAAATAAAGAGGTAAATTATGATGGGGCGCTTGGGGAAAATAATATTCTTGACAGGCACATTTCACAGGCTCGACAAGTCACTCTAAAGAAAAATCAAAATGTGTTTTCTCTCGAATTTACAGTGCTGGAATATACAAATCCTCAGAAGGTGGTTTATGGTTATATGCTAAAAGGTTTCGATACCGACTGGCGATATACTAATTTTAAGAATCGCTCGGCTACTTATACCAATCTCCCTGATGGTAATTACACTTTTCAGGTTAAAGCTTTTTTTGAAGGAAATACAGATAAAGAGCATGTGGTATACAACCAAATTAATATCCGTATTTTGCCTCCATGGTACAAAGCATGGTGGGCATTCCTCATCTATCTGGCAATACTTATAGCTGTTGTTTGGGCGTTTATTGTTTTTCTAATTCGTCGAAGGATACGTATTCAGGAGCGGATGGAATTTGAAAAAAAAGAGATGAAACTAAGAATGTTTACCGATATATCGCATGAAATTCGGACTCCTTTGACCCTTGTTATTAACCCGCTTAAATCAATGAGGGAAAAAGAAACTGATAGCAAGCGCAAGGAGGTGTTTAATTTGATGCATCGAAATTCGCTAAGAATTCTTCGACTTATTAATCAACTGATGGATGTACGAAAGATAGATAACCACCAGTTGAAGATGCGCTTCAGTCAAACCGATCTGATATTCTTTATTCAGGATATTATGAAGTCGTTTGAACAAGTTGCCATTACCCGCAATATTGACTTTAGGTTAGTGTCGAACAGGGAACTACTTAATGTGTGGATTGATCAAGGGAATTTTGATAAGGTTCTTTTCAATATATTCTCAAATGCGTTCAAATTTACTCCCGATAACGGATATATGTTTATTTCAATTGATACTTTCGCAAATAGCAAACAGAGTGGTTTAGCTTCAAATGTTACTGAATATTTCGAATTAAGACTTGAAAATTCCGGTAGTTTTATCGATGAAAATAAACTTGAACGTATATTTGAACGTTTTTATCAAGGTGATGTTGGCAGTAATAGAGGGTCAGGCATTGGACTACATTTAGCTAAAATGATTGTCCATTTGCATCATGGAACTATACAAGCAAAAAATGTTAAAAACGGAGTTGTATTTATTATTCGTATCCCTCTCGGTAATTCACACTTTTCTGCAAAGGAATTTGCTGATGAGGCCAAGCATAAAGACTTGTATACTAATATTCTTTCTCATGAAAAGTTGCCTATGCAGGCGGAATATTTTGAGATACCTGAAAAGGAAGATGATACTTCTAATTTAAAAATCAATAAATCGAAAAAAACGCTTGTTTTTGTTGACGATGATGCCGACATCGGTAAATATATTCAGATGGAACTGTCCGATATTTACAACGTTGAGGTTTTTTTAGATGTTAAAGAGGCCTGGAAAACTATCTCGACAATTATACCAGATGCGGTAATTACTGATTTAATTATGCCTGAAGTAGATGGCTTTTCTCTTTGTCAAAAAATACGACAAAACCCTGAAACAAACTTTCTTCCGGTTATAATGCTTACTTCAGAAACAGATGAGGAAACCGAGCGAAAATGCATAGAAAACGGTGCTGATAGTTATTTAACTAAACCAATCAGTCTTGAATTATTAAAAATTACAATTGCTCAGGCCATTCAAACGCGAGACATAATCAGAAAAAAATACAGGTCGAACGTTAGACTTGATTTCGAAGAGGTTAAAATGAGTTCTCCTGACAGTCGACTTGTTACAAAAGTGATTGAAATAATCAGGAAAAACATTGAAAATTCTGAGTTTAATGTGGATGATCTAAGTCGTGAAGTGGGGCTAAGCCGTGTTCATTTAAACCGAAAATTAAAAGAGAACATAAATACTTCACCAAGTAGTCTGATCAAATCATTACGGTTAAAGCAGGCTGCCTATTTATTAATTAAAAACAAAGTAAATGTTTCGGAAGTTGCCTATAAAGTAGGATTTTCTTCACCTTCCTATTTTTCCAATAGTTTCCGCGAATATTTTGGAATGGTACCAACCGAATTTGTTTCGAAATATACAGATTCGGAAGATCAGGAAGTCTTGAATAAATTATTTGGTGAGTAATCATACAATTCTATTTGAATTGGGAGATGGCCCCTCGATTTAGGTAAAAGTTCAGCTTATTATACTTTATGTTTAACGGAATAAACGCATAATCTGTGCTACTAAATTAATAGCACTTTATGGTTTTGCTATTACAGTTTTAAATTCCAGACAAATATTCAAATTCGTAATTGGTTTCATAAATCATCATATTGTTATAGGCGAAAATGGAATCATTTACTATTAAATATGAAACATATAAGTTCTTAGATTTCTGTTTCTCAATAATATAAGCTACTGCTTTTTGCAATGGTTTTTTCTTTAAGTAGTGTTTCAAAAACGATAGCTTATGTTTCATAGGATAACCGTTAATTAGAAATTACAAACCATTTTTGTCAGATATACCCAAAGGACATCAAATTAACTGTAGTGTAATTTTTATTTAACCCTATTTCAAAACTTAAACGAATCCTAATTATGAAAAGAAACAAACTTATTAAGGTAGCGACATTTATGCTACCTATTCTATTCATCTCTTTTATGAGTTATTGTCAGACTTTGACAATAAAAGGCTCAGTTAAAGACGATGCAGGTTTAACACTTCCAGGAGTATCAATTACGATAAAGGGTACTGATGTTGGAACAATAACTGATCCGAATGGTAATTTTTCAATCTCCGTATCTTCTGGTGCAGACATTTTAATTTTTAGTTATGTAGGAATGTTCCCTCAAGAAATTCCCGTTGGAAATCAGACACTAATTAACGTAACTCTGGAATCAGATATACAGGCTCTTGAGGAAGTTGTAGTAGTCGGTTATGGTGTTCAAAGGAAAGAAGCTGTAACAGGTTCAGTTGCTTCAATAGGAGGGGAAGAAATGAACGAAGTGCCATCTGCAAATATCACCCAAGCCTTGCAAGGACGTATTCCTGGCGTGGAATTAACACAAACTTCATCTAAACCTGGTGCAGAAATGCAAATTCGTATTCGAGGTACTCGTTCGCTGACAGCCAGCAATAACCCTCTAATTGTTCTTGATGGAATTCCCTTTGCAGGATCTATTGGCGACATCAATCCAAATGACATAAAAAGTGTTGACATACTCAAGGATGCTTCGGCAACAGCCATATACGGCTCGCGAGGCGCTAATGGTGTTATATTGATAACAACCAACAAGGGGAGAAAAGAACAAAAACCAAGAATAAGCTACAATGGGTATTATGGCATGAAAAAAGCAATTAAATATCCTATGATGGATGGTCCTGAACTGCTTAAATTGCGTGAAATAGCAAATGTTTATCCAACTAATGGAGAGGATGAATTTGATGATGTAAATACCGATTGGCAAGATTTGTTTTACAGAACTGCAATAACAACAAACCACGATTTAAGTCTTTCGGGTGGTACAGAGCATGGCAGTTACAACTTTGGTGTAGGATACTACCTTGACCAAGCTGTAGTTCCAACACAGCAATATAGTCGATACTCTTTACGGGGAGGTATTGATCAAGAAGTAGGTAAATATTTACGCTTTGGTTTTAATACAAACAGTAACTATAACCTAACTGAAGGTACTCAGGTATCGGTGGGCGATGTTTTAAGTTTTTCGCCTCTTGCCAACCCATTTAATGATGACGGTACTACGAAAAGAATTGTAAGGATGGCTGGTGATGATTCCTGGGTACTTACAAGGGACGTGTTAAATGACCTGGAAGACATGTGGCTAAAAGAAGAAAGGGCTTACGGTTCATATAACACCTTTTATGGCGAATTAAAAATTCCAGGAGTCGAGGGCCTAAAGTTTCGAACTAACATTGGCCTGGACATCCGTCAGAAAAATATTGGCGAATATACAACCGAAGGAATAAGAAGTTCCAATCCTGATACTGAATCAAGTGCTAAAGTGGGCAATGAACTTACCACCCACTGGGTAATTGAGAACTTGCTGACCTATGACCGCACTTTTGCAGAAAAGCATCAGTTCAATGTAGTAGCATTGTACTCTGCCGAACAAAAGAAATACAACAAGTCAGAAATGGAGGCAAAGGATATTCCCGCCGAAGCTTTCCAATTTTATAATCTGGGGCATGCAGCTGGTGAAAAGATAGTAAATGCCGATAATCAAAAATATGAATTAAGTGGTTTGCTATCATGGATGGGACGTGTAATGTATTCGTATGATAATCGTTATATGTTGACAGCTACAGTGCGATCAGATGGTTCATCAGTTTTAGCAGAGGGACATAAGTGGCATACCTATCCTGCAGTATCGGTCGGATGGAATATTGGAAACGAAGCGTTTATGGAGGATGTTAGTGTGATAAACCGCCTAAAATTAAGGGTAGGTTATGGTCAAACTTCCAACCAAGCTGTTGCTCCTTATGCAACCCTTGGTAAATTAAAGACCCGGCCTTACAATTTTGGCGATTTTTACACAACAGGAGCATATGTGGAAAAAATTCCTAATGAGACTTTAGGATGGGAGTATTCTGAAACAATGAATTATGGCTTAGACTTCTCAGTCCTGAATAATCGTATGTCTGGAACCATAGAATACTATGTAACTAAAACTAAAGAGCTTCTGCTTGATGTTAGTCTGCCAAAAACGTCGGGTGTGAGCAGTTACACAGGTAATATAGGGCAAACCCAAAATAAAGGTATAGAGCTCTCATTGAACGGTGTTGTTTTAAAAGATATCAATGGCTGGACATGGGATGTGGGTGTAAACCTATTTGCTAATCGGAACAAGCTTGTAGCGCTTAATTCAGAACAAGAAAGGGATGAATACAATTCATGGTTCGTAGGCTATCCAATAAATTCAATCTATGACTATGAGAAAATTGGTCTTTGGCAAGAAGGAGATGAGTATATGGATATTCTTGAACCAGGAGACCCAGCTGATCGAATAGGTATGATTAAGGTAAAATATACCGGAGATTACAATGCTGATGGCACCCCAACAAGGGAAATTAATTCTGATGACAAGCAAATAATAAGCTTAGAACCTAAATTTCAGGGGGGATTTAATACCCGCGTAGCTTATAAAGCATTAGACTTAAGCATTGTAGGTGCCTTTCAAAACGGTGGTGTACTTATTAGTAATCTTTATTCATCCATGGGCTGGCTTAATAATGGGACTGGACGAAGAGGAGAGATAAAGAAGGATTATTGGACTCCAGATAATACCGGAGCCTGGTATCCAAACCCCGCTAGCGTGAAAAGTTCCGAAAATCCAAAGTATGGAACTACTCTAGGTTATTTTGATGCTTCGTACTTGAAGATACGAGCTATTTCTCTTGGTTTTAATCTCAGCAATAACAGTTGGTTGAGAAATGCTGGTATCGACAAATTAAGGCTTTATGTTACTGCGCAGAATCCATTTGTAATGTTTTCACCTTACCATAGGGAATCTGGTATGGATCCAGAATCCAACTCATATGGTAACGAGAATTCGGCAGTAAATTTGCCTGACAGCCAGAAGCGTTTGCTAGTAATAAATGCTTCAACACCCCAAACACGCAACTATTTGGTTGGTCTTAATTTAACATTTTAAAAAGATTATTATGAAAGGTAAATACATAAAAACATTTATAGGAATAGCCTTGATGTCGTTGTTTCTTATGGCATGTACTAAGATTCTAGATGAACAGCCACGCAGTATTTATACCCCCGTATATTTTAACACCGAGAAAGGTGTTGAAAGCGAATTAACATCGCTGTATGCTCATCTACGCCTCTTTTACGGGAGTGGCTACTATTTTAACAGTAACGTTACTGGTACCGATGAAGCAACCTATGCGCAGAGTGCAGATAACAACTTTAAGATTCATGATATGTCTGGCCAGGGGAATGTTACTCCTGATGATTGTAATTCAAGTGCATTGTGGGATAACGCATATGCAAACATTAATACAGCCAGCGGTATTATTGAAAATGCTGTTGAAGTAGGTATTTCAAATGATATGATTGCAGAAGCCAGATTTTTTCGGGCATTTGACTACTTTTTGTTGGTACAAACTTTTGGCGGAGTTCCTTTGGATTTGGGATCGGGAGAACTAAAGTTTAATCAATCTACGATTAGGGTTTCTGTTCGCAATACCGTGCCTGAGGTTTATACTAAAAGTATATTCCCAGACCTATTGCAAGCTATAGCAGATTTACCAGATAACGGACGTGTAACCGGAAGTGCTACCAAAACCCTTGCACGCCTGTTTTTAGCAAAGGCTTACCTTACTTACGGTTGGTGGTTGGAAAACCCAAACAATATTCCTACTTATCCGGAAACTACACGGACTGATCCCGATGGGCATAATTCCCAGTGGTATTTTCAGCAGGCATATGACGTAGCAACAACAGCTATCAACAATCCTGGTCCTTTTGGCTTACAATCCACGTATTACGATGTAAATTTAGGTGCGAACGATCGCAATAGTGAAATACTATTATATGCCGATCATACAGAGGGGAGTGAGCTATATAATGATGCAAGTTTGAATTATAGCGGTGGTGGTGATAGGGATAACTTTGCTGTCTGGATGATGACATGGAACTATACTAATATTAGAAGTGCTACAAGTACTACTCTTGAAGAGGGGAAATACTCTATTGTGAGTTCTGTTAAGCGTGAAGCAGATCAACATCTGGGACGTCCATGGACACGTATGTGCCCAACTATTGGTGCAATTACAAACACTTTTGCTGACAAAACAAATGATTCCCGATACGACGGTACTTTTACAACTGTATACAGAGGCAATTGGCCTAAAGGTGGTGACAATTCTGAAACTTTGATTAATGCAAACGATTTGCCAGTTTATCCGGGTGATGCAATAGTCACTTTCTTGCCCGATGAATCATTGTCACCTATTGACTATATTTCAGATACTATTGGAACTGCTTACACTAAAGAACAACTAGATGCATTCAATGGCAAATATCCAGGTAGAAACAATATTGGTGCAGGTATACTGCCTGGAAGATCCGATTACGTGATATCGCCCAGGGGTATTAGCAGAGTAGTATACCCAGGACTTTGGAAGATGGGTGTATATCGCACAGACAATGCTGGCGGATTAGGACAACCAAATGCAGCCAGTACCCGTCCATACAACATTGCCAAATTCTCAGAGTTATTCTTTATTGCAGCAGAAGCTGAAGTGAAGGGAGCAACTCCAACAGCAATATCTGGAACATATGCAAATGATGGAACTGCTCGTGGATTAATTAATATTATTAGGGCACGTGCTGGAAAATGGCGATTCGATAACAATGGAAACACAGTTAAAAATGTAGACAATAGTGCTGCTATGGTTGCTGCCACCCCAGCAACTATTGATATTAATTATATTTTGGCTGAGCGTTCGCGTGAATATTTTGCCGAAGGTTTCCGCTGGTTTGATTTGGTACGTACACAAAAATGGGCAGAGCTTGCTGGTACTTACGAAATTTGCGGAAGTGATTACGGAGACCATACACCAGTAGAAATATCTCGTACGATTGAACCTTTTCACTATTTACGACCTATTCCAAGCAGTCAACTTGATGGTATGGAAATGTCTGCTGCAGAAATAGCTATTTACCAAAATCCTGGGTATTAGTTGGAGTGGAAATAATTTATTTATGCAGATGAGGGTGAAACTCCCTCATCTTTTTCTTTTAACAGAGAGTCTTTTTAAGAACAACTACTACTTTTGTAATTGAGCTTTATGATATTAACTAATACCCTTATGAAAAATTCACACAAGATAAAAAATAGTTTTTTCCAATATTTGATGTGTTGCATGTTAGTAATATTTTTATCATCATCCGCATGGTCAATAGGATATCCTTCTTACATATCAACTTTAGCGGGTAGAGATTTTTTCACGCTTTCAAAATCTGGGAAATCAACTACTCTGTACATTAGCTCCGAAGATTATCCTGGAGTAATTCGCGCTTTGAATGATCTTAAAACTGATATAGGCAAGGTAACAGATTACGAACCTGATCTGGTTTATGATAAAATAACGTCACAAAAGGAAGTAGTAATTGTTGGAACAATAGGAAAAAGTCCACTTATTGACCAATTAGTAAAAAGTGGTAAACTTGATGTAAAAGCTATTTCAGGTAAATGGGAGAATTTCCATATACAGGTGATTAACAACCCAATAAAAGGAGTTGAACAAGCCCTCGTTATTGCAGGAAGTGATAAAAGAGGTACTATATTTGGTATTTACGATGTGTCGGAGCAAATAGGTGTTTCACCATGGTATTATTGGGCTGATGTGCCCGTTGAGCACAAAGATGAACTTTTTGTTATACCAGGAAAATACACGCAAGGTCCTAGTGTTAAATACCGGGGATTTTTTATAAACGACGAAGCACCCGCTTTAACGGGTTGGATTAAAGAAAAATTTGGTTTCGCTAAACCAAGTCAAAACCCACCTGTTGGTAGTGAGGTTGTGAATTATGGGCATGAGTTTTACACAAAAGTTTTTGAATTAATACTCAGACTTAAAGGGAATTATTTATGGCCAGCCATGTGGGGCAATGCCTTTAACGAGGATGATCCTGAAAATCCACGTCTTGCCGATGAATATGGCATTGTTATGGGAACATCGCATCAAGAACCCATGATGCGCTCACAACAAGAATGGGACCGACGATACTATAATACAATTGGGCATTGGGATTATTATAAACACCCAGAAACTATGCAGAAGTTTTGGAGAGAAGGTATTCAGCGTAATAAAAACTACGAGAGCATTATAACCATGGGATTGCGAGGTGCTAACGACACTGAGATTGAAGGTGATATTAAGGACAATATTGCAACAATTGAGAATATAGTTGATGTGCAGCAAAAGATAATTAGCGAAGAACTTAAAAAGGATTTAAACGAAATTCCTCAGTCGTGGTGCTTGTACAAAGAAATAATGGATTATTACAACAAGGGCATGGTTGTACCAGAGAATATTACCCTTCTTTGGGCTGATGATAACTGGGGTAATATTAGAAGATTACCAAGTACAGAAGAACGGAAGCGAATAGGAGGAGCAGGAGTTTATTATCACTTTGATTATCATGGAGGTCCAAGAAGTTATCAATGGATAAATACAAACCCTATTGCAAAAGTATGGGATCAGATGCACCTTGCTAAAGAATACGGGGCAGATAGAATCTGGATTGTAAATATTGGTAGCTTTAGGGGATTAGAATTACCTATGGAGTATTTTATGAGTCTTGCATGGGATACTGAAAAATGGAATAATACCAATATAAACGAATATACTCATTTGTGGGCTGAAAGAGAATTTGGGGAAGAATACGCTGCTGAAATAGCAGATATTCTTTCAAAATACACAAAATACAATGGTCGACGCAAACCCGAATCACTTAGACCGCATACCTATAGCCTTACTAATTATAATGAGGCTGAGATAATCGTTTCTGATTATAATAAAATTAAAGACCAGGCGGAAGTCATCTATAATAAATTGCCACTGGAAAAGCGCGATGCTTTCTATCATATCGTATTATTTCCTACTAAAGCCAGTGCACTGGTTAATGAAATGTATGTAACAGCGGCAAAAAATGATTTATATGCCAGACAAGGTCGCGCCAGTACAAATGAAATGGCAGTTTTGACCAGGACTTTGTTTCAAACCGATACAGCTTTGATGGGATATTACAACAGGGAATTTGCCAATGGTAAATGGAACCATTTTATGGATCAGGCACATGTTGGTTATATACTTTGGAACCCACCAGAGAAAAATAATATGGATGCTATTGACCTAAAGGAAATTCAAATTCCTGAAGCTGCCAGTATGGGAGTTGCTCTGGAAGGAACTGAATTAAGCTGGCCAGGTTCTGCTAACCAGGCTACACTACCTGAATTTGATATATTTAACAACCAAAAACATTATATTGAAATTTTTAATAAGGGGAAAGAGCCCTTTAAATACACCTTAACAACAAACGTTCCATGGCTTACCTTAAGTGAAACGAATGGAACAATTGAAAATATTGATAAACGAATCTGGATTCAAATAAATGAATCGCAGCTACCTAAAGGTAAAACAGATGGTATTGTTACTGTTTCCGGGACAGATAAGCAAGTTTCTGTTAGGGTTAATGCGTTTAATCCAGACGAGATTAATCAAGAAACACTAAATGGGTTTGTGGAAAGTGGCGGCTTGATCTCTATTGAAGCAGAACATTATTCTAAGAAAATTGATAAGGGTGAGCGTAAATGGATTAAGATTGAAGATTATGGGCTTACATTATCAGGAATGAGGGCTACCGCTCCGGCAAATGCTATAGCAGCTAAACCAGGAATAGATGCTCCTTGTCTTGAATACCAGATGTTCTTTTTCTCTGAAGATTCAGCTAAGATTACTATTGTAACTTCACCAATATTAAATTTTATGCCAAAACGGGATATCAAACTTGCAGTTTCATTCGATAAACAGGAGCCTCAGTATATTACTGTTGTTCCTGATAAATACAAAGTACATTGGTCGAATCCTGAATGGAATGAAACAGTGCTAAATCAGGCACGTCATATTCAGGCAAATGTTGAGATATCTAAACCGGGTCAGCATACCCTGAAAATTTGGATGATTGACCCTGGAGTGGTTGTGCAAAAAGTAATCGTAAACACAGGAGGTCTTAAATCTTCGTATCTCGGGCCTCAAGAAAGTTACAATAATGCTAAATAGAAAGGCTGCGTGTAAAAAAAGAAAATAAAAAATAATAGAACATATCATGAAAAAAAAATCTTTAACACTTGTTTTAATAGTTGTTTTAGTAGTTATAAGCTCAATACAATTAAAAGCACAAGTTCGACTTCCTGCAATTGTTAGCGATGGAATGGTTTTACAGCGAGACCAGGATTTGAAGATATGGGGTTGGGCAAATCCGAGTGAAAAAGTCACAGTTGAATTCTTGGGAAAGAGTTATACAACTGTTACGGATAAAGATGGTAGATGGCAAATTAAACTTGGGCCGATGGAAGCAGGAGGTCCTTATAAGATGGGGATAAAAGCCAGCAATACAATTGAGCTCAATAACATACTCATTGGAGATGTGTGGGTTTGTTCGGGCCAATCAAATATGACACACTATTTTGGCAGGCACAGGGAGCGATATTCGAAAGAAATAGCAGAAGCTAATTTGCCTGAAATAAGGCAGTTTTATGTACCAACTACAGCAGTTTTGACAGGTCCGTTAGAAGACATTCCTAATCTGAAATGGAAAGAAGCTACTCCAGAATCCGTAATAGATTTCACTGTAATTGGTTATTTCTTTGCTAAAAAGCTTTATGATAAATACGATGTGCCTATGGGTATTATCAATACCTGTGTTGGAGGAACACCTATTGAAGCCTGGACAAGTGAAGAAGGCTTTAAGGAATTTCCTGATATACTTAAAACTATAGAAAAAAATAAGGATACAGCATATGTGAATCGTTTGAATCTTGAAGCGAAAGTTGATAGAGCAGCAGATGGGCCTAAAAAAGAAGCAGATAAAGGATTGATTGGAGTTGTAAAATGGTATGATGCAGAATACGAACCATTAAATTGGAAAAGAATTAATGTTCCTGGTTATTGGGAAGATCAAGGAATAAGAAATCTTGATGGAGTTGTATGGTATAGAAGAGAGATAGTGATTCCAAAAACCATGGAAGGAGCAGAGGCAAGAGTGAAACTTGGCAGAATTGTTGATGCCGATGAACTATATGTAAACGGGAAACGCATTGGTAATACCTCTTATCAATACCCACAAAGAGAATACACCATTCCGGCTGGTGTGTTAAAAACAGGAAGAAACCTGTTTGTAGTTCGTGTAACAAACTCTTGGGGTAAGGGCGGCTTTGTTCCTGATAAACCTTATTTGCTTTTAGCAGCAAATGATACAGTGGATTTGAAAGGGTATTGGCAGTACAAAGTGGGTGAGGTATTTAGCCACAATAAAAAGTTTAAACAAGGAATATCAGCACAGAATCAACCCACTTCGCTTTATAACGGAATGATTGCTCCTTATACTAATTATGCAGTAAAAGGTCTGTTGTGGTATCAGGGAGAAAGCAATTCGGGAAATCCTCAGGCTTACAAAAAATATTTGCCAAATATTATTAACGACTGGCGTAATAAATGGCAATTGGGTGAGCTTCCATTTTTAATTGCTCAGTTACCAAATTATATGGAAGTTGATTATTTGCCTGCGGAAAGCAATTGGGCCATGATGCGAGAAGTTCAACTAGAAACAACCTTAAATGTTCCCAATACTGGAGTAGGAATAAACATTGATTTGGGAGAATGGAACGATATTCATCCAGGTAATAAAAAACCTGTTGGAGAAAGGCTGGCCCTTGCTGCAATGAGAATAGCTTATGGCGAAAAAGATATAGTGAGCTCTGGCCCAATATATAAAACTTCAAGAATTGAAGGAAATAAAATAATTATTTCATTTGATCACATTGGAAGTGGTTTGGTTTCTGGAAATGGGGAAGAATTAGCTCATTTTGCGATTGCCGGAGAAGATAAAAAATTCAGATGGGGAGATGCAATCATAGACAATAACGAAGTAGTTGTTTGGTGTATTGATATACCTAAACCTAAATATGTTAGATATGCATGGGCTGATAATCCTGATTTTGCAAATCTTTACAACAAAGAAGGTTTGCCAGCCACACCCTTTCGCACCGATAAATAATTGCATATAGTATTATCAGCGTTTTTCCACTTTAAAAGAATTAACATCCGATAAAAGAAATTCATATTGTCTCGAAAGACATAAAAAAGACCTTTATAAGTAGAAACAATTTTGTGTTGAGCAATAAATTGTAGGCCTATTTGTTGGAGTTTTATCAAATAATCGTTAAATTATAATTACTTTCTGATAATCAACAAGTAATCATATAATAACATTAATTTAAAACAGTATAATTATGGCATTTCTGACTTGGGATGAAGATTTTAGTGTTAAAATTAAGTCAATCGATGAACAACACAATAAACTGATTGAATTGATAAATAATTTTTATGAGAACATTGAAAGCAGTTCAAATAATGATAATATTTTAAAACTAATCGGTGGCTTGAAGGATTATACTCAAATTCATTTTGCAACAGAAGAAAAATATATGCTACGGCATAATTATTCAGATTATAATGCGCATAAGAAAGAGCACGATATGTTTGTTTCAAAAATTAGAGCCATAGAAGAAAAAATTAGACAAGGAAAACTTGTAGTGTCATTTGAAATCACAGGTTTTCTGAAAGACTGGTTAAAAAATCATATTCAAATAACTGACAAAAAATACAGTTCGTTTTTTATTGAGAACGGCGTTAAATAATAAATAACGAACTGCTAATAATAGAAAAATAGTTGCTTGAGTAGTAGTAAATTCGAGAGTTGAATTTCGCTTCAAAATTGTCTTGTTTAAATGGCAATAATAAAGAATATTCTACTATCAATTATAATCAGTCTCCATTGCGCTTTTAGTCTTCGCTAAAAATGATGATGTCATTTATTCTTTCAAAACAACAAATAATAAAGTAGTTCAATTAATTTTTAATGAATTCTACAAAAATTTTATTTGTTGTTACCTTTCGGTATAAGCTTCGCCATTCTGGACATTTTATTCCTTTTCTATATTAAACAAATAATGTTTCTTTCGATTCATGTTGTTTTATATCTCAACCCTTTTCACTAATAATGTAAAATAGATATAGAGGTATAGACTGGTCTAAAAGAGTCAGAATAGATAAATTGATAGGAGATAGCTAAAAAATGATAATACTTGTTTGTCCTGTTAAGTTATCTTTAGCACCTATATAAATCAATTATAATTCATTTCTAATCCTAATTATAATTTCTTCAAAAATGGGGGCTAATGTATTATAGCTATAGTATACAAAAGAATAAGAGATTCAATTTAAAAACGATATTAATATGATGAGAAATTTTTTTAAAACGATTCTGGTAGTTATTTTTCTAATACCTGCTGTATCGTTTGTGAGTGCGCAAAGAAAAGTTGAAAAACTTGGTCGTGGGTTGGTTGTAATAAACAAAGGTGGTGGACAGGTATTTGTCAGTTGGCGGTTGCTTGCAGAGGATCCCTCTGATGTTGCATTTAACCTTTACATAAAAAGCAATGGAGGGGCTGAAACAAAGGTCAATTCTACTCCTTTGTTAAATGCAACAAGCTATTTAAATACAGGTGTAAATACAACTGTATCTAATGAATGGTATGTAAAACCGGTAATTGGTGGTGTCGAGCAAGCTCAAAGTGGCTCATTTACACTTGCTGCAAATGCACCGGCACAAAGTTATTTTACGATTGCACTAGAACCATTAACCGATTATGAAGTTAATCACGTATATGTTGGCGACCTCGATGGTAATGGTGAGTATGATTTTATTGTTAAACGTATACCTATTGAAGATTCGAATAACGTTATGCTAGAAGCATACATGCAAGATGGAACATTTATATGGCGTGTTGACTTGGGGCCAAATGTTGAACAGGGGCCTAGTTCACATAATCCATTTGTTTTAGTACATGACTTCGATTGTGATGGAAAAGCTGAAGTGTTAGCCCGTACTGGGGAAGGCACTGTATTTGCTGATGATGATACCATTGGAGATATAAACGCCGATGGAATATCTGATTACAGAACTTTGCCTGCCATTTCATTGGGATACATGGTTTTGGGAGATAATTGCCCCGAGCTTCTTTCTATGATTGATGGGATGACGGGTGCAGAACTTGCTCGTACCGATAATATTGATAGGGGGCAAAAATCTAACTGGGATAAACTTTGGGGAGACTCTTATGGTCACCGGATGAATATGAATCATGTAGGCGTTGCCTATTTAGATGGAATTCACCCTAGTATTGTTAACTCTCGTGGAGAGGGTCATGTGATGGATATTGAAGCGCTTGATTTTAAAAATAATACATTTACAAGTCGTTGGACATGGTCAGCTCGCACCAATACCTCTTTGCCTGCAGGCAAAACCTGGCGGCAATTTCATGATGACTGGATTGCAAATGGAGCACATTCAAGTGGGATTCCTTCTGGTTATAACTGGTCCGATTTCCATAACCTTAGAGTTCTTGATTTGGATGGAGATGGAAAAGATGAAATTAACTGGGGTGTTTGTGCAATGGATGATGATGGTACACCTTTGTATTTTGGTGATTCAGATGTTGGACATGGCGATCGTTTTGTTATTGCTGACCTCGATCCCGAAAGAGAAGGTCTTGAATGTTATGCTATTCAACAATCGGGTACTACACTTGCTGTATTATACGATGCAGCAAACGGCGATAGAATAAGAACCTGGAGCACTACTTCTCCAATAGATGTAGGGCGTGGAGATGCTGCTGATATAGATCCCAGATACAAGGGTATGGAACTATGGTCATATGCTCATGCTGGTGTGTTGTCTAGTAAAGGTGAACAAATATCTGAGGGTTTCCCGCATCCGGCCTTATCTATTTGGTGGGATGGAGATTTACTTCGAGAGTCTCTTGATGCAGTCGGTAAAGAAGGTTATAATCCAGTAATTAATAAATGGAACTATAATACAAGTAGTAACGACCGTTATTTTACAATGTATAACGAAGGAGGAGCCTATTCAACCCATGTTCCATGGGCAGGTAGAGTACCACTTTATGCCGATATTATGGGAGATTGGCGAGAGGAAGTTGTTTGTACTAATAGTGATTTCACTGAATTAAGAATTTTCACATCTACAGTTCCTACTAATCACCGTATTTATTGTTTGATGCAGAACCCTGAATACCGTATGTGCATCAACCTGAAAGCTTATTTACCTTCTACTGAAACAGATTATTTTCTGGGGGCAGGAATGGCCGCTCCACCAACTCCACCAGTTTTGGATGCCAAATGTCGTTGGACCGGTACTTCTGGTAGTACTTGGGATATTAGCTCTACTGCAAATTGGGAAGTTGATGGAAGTGCAGGTGTTTACACCGATGGCGATGACATAATGTTTGATATCTTAGGAGATGGTAAAACAAATGTTGATTTATCTGTCTCTGTTTCACCAGCTATTATTAAAGCGATAACTCCTATCGATTATACAATCTCTGGAACCGGAAAAATAACAGGAGCAACATCAATTTTAAAGTCAGGCTTTGGGGCATTTGCATTAGATGTTGATGCAGATTATACAGGAGCTACAAAAATCGATCAGGGATCATTGTATATCAACCAAACCCTTTCCAATAGTTTGATTTGGGTAAACAATCTTGCAAATATTGGTGGTTCTGGATCTATTACACCAGTTATTACTTTTATGTCTGGAGCTGGACTTGTGCCGGGTACTATGGGAACAGCAGATACACTTACTATAAATAATACTCTAAACCTCAGCGGTGGGGTTGTTTGTAAATTTGATTTGTCAGATGATCCAACAGGTTTGACAAAAAGCAATGATGTTCTTGCCATTAATAGTGATCTGATAATTACTGGTAGCAATACGCTAAAAGTGAATAACCTGGATGGTAAATTAGGGGTAGGAACTTATGTGTTGATGACCTATTCAGGCTCGTTAACAGGCGATATTTCTGATATAGTTGTATCAGGTATTTTTGCACAGAAATATACCTTGAGTGCTGAAGCTGGAACTATTATGCTCACAGTTGAAGAATCTCGTGAGCCGGGAAAAATAGTGTGGTCTGGTACTGGTGATATTTGGGATTTGCTTACTAGCGAAAACTGGCTGTTAGATAACAATCCGGATGTTTTTGCAGCTTATGATACTGTTATATTTAATTCAATAGGAAATGTCAATCCTGTCGTAAATGTTTCAGAGCAATTACCCGTTTCTGAAATTGATGTGGACGTATCTTCTAATAATTATACAATCAGTGGAACTGGTGGTTTTTATGGCGATGCCAACCTTAATGTTCAAGGAGCAGGTAAACTGAGCCTGTTAACCAAAAACAGTTATACTGGTAAAACATCTGTAACTTCTTCAATTCTAGAGGTTAATCGAATAGATAATGCAGGACAGGAGAGTTCAATTGGATCTTCATCAATTACTACAAGTTCAAATATATCATTGAACAACGCCACTCTTCGATACATTGCTGATGATGATCAATATACCGATAGAGGCATGTCTCTTCTTGGTTCAGATACCATTGTTGTGGCAGATTCGGGAAAATCATTGACATTAACTGGGCTGTTAACAGGTTCGGGGAAACTGGTTAAGAATGGTCCGGGAACCTTAATGATTAAGGGTCAGTCCAATACATACTCTGGAGGATTGACAGTGCTTGAAGGAACTCTGGCCTTTGGAGATGATGCTGCTAATACACGTGGCTCTGGTACAGGAAGCATTACATTATTAGGGGGAACTCTAAATATGCTGAACGGAATAAGTTCCTACAATTCATCTTATTGGAATATCATTGTACCTGAAGGTGCTAATTCTCGTTTAAATGCTGATGGTCGCTGTGAACTACGAGGTACGCTAACAGGTAGTGGAACTCTGACTTTTTGGACTCCTTTTGTGCGTACTGATTTATTTGGCAATTGGTCTAATTTTACTGGCCAAATTAATGTGATTCCCGATGATGATGGCGGTGATTTCAGAGTTAAGAATTTATATGGTTATGCCAAGGCGAGTATAAATTTTGCGGATAAGATATATGCATATAAAGATGGAGGAGGTACTGTAACTATTGGAGAATTGTCAGGAAGTGCCAATGCCCATATGTTTGGTACTGATTGGATAATAGGGGCAAAAAATACCAATTCGGTTTACAATGGATATATTGACGGAAACTCATTAACCAAGGTTGGAACGGGAACACTTACTTTAACAAATGAAAATACGTATTCTGGTTCTACTCAAGTAAAAGGTGGAAAACTATTAGTTGCCAATACTACCGGGAGTGCCACCGGAAGTGGGGCTGTTACCGTAGATTCTAGTGCAGTTTTAGGAGGTTCCGGTTTTGTAGAAGGCATTGTATCAGTTAAGAATGGTGGTGCTATTGAACCAGGTAATCCTGTGGGGAATCTAACTATTAATAATGATCTTACTTTTGAAGAAGGAAGTAAACTGACAATTGATATTGACAAAAGTACCGCAACCAATGATAAGTTGGTTCTGGCAGCTTCCAAAGCATTGACAATTTCTGGAAGTCTTTCAATCAATTTATTAAATGGAGCTTTTGCTGTCGGGGATGAGTTTACTATTATATCATGCGATAATATTTCCGGACAGTTTGTGAGTATTACTCCTGAATTCCCAGGAAGTGGTTTAGCATGGGATGCTAATGAGTTATATACAACAGGGATATTAAAAATAGTAGAAGTAACTAATGGAATCTCAGATATACAAAGAGAAAAGATTAAGATTTATCCTAATCCTGCATCAAATCTATTATTTGTAGAAGTTAGTGCGGTATCGCAAAAAGTTGAAATTGAGATTTTATCTATGCTAGGAAGCGTAGTGAAAAATCTGACAGCCGTTGTGGGGACTAATAAAATTGATGTGGGTGATTTGGAGTCGGGTACATACCTTGTAAAGGTTTCTTCAGGTGATTTTGTCTCGCTCAATTCATTTGTAAAGAAATAAGTTTTAAAAGTATGATATAGGGTTTTCAATTTAGTTCAACTTTGCCTGAATAAGAGATTAACCTGTTTAGGGAGCTTTTATTGCGAGCCTTGGTTTTAAGAGAGAGCAAAATTTGCGTAAGTAAATTTTGCTCTTTTTTATAGACGTCTATAAGCTTCAACCATAAATATGTATAAAACAAGCATATTTGATTCTAATAGAGGTGTCGAAGGATATTGAGCTGGAGATTATCTATAAATAACTGTTCCCTGAAAACTGTTTTACAGTTCTATCTGAAATCTAGTTCCATCATTCTTATTAGAAAAGACAGATATAGTCCCCTGATGCAAGGATATAATTTGTCGTGAAATGAATAAACCTATACCAGCTCCTTCATCTTTTGTAGTAAAGAACGGTACAAAAATCTTATCTAAAATATCAGGGTCTATTGGTTCTCCATTATTGGAAATAACAATATGAGTTTTATGATTAGTTGTAGCCTGCAATTCAACTTTAATCTCTTTAGGTAAATTAGATTCTGGGGCCTCAGCAGCATTTTTAATAAGGTTAATCATTACCTGATTTAAAAGTCCCTCATCACCTGATATTTGATTAACTCCAGAATTAATATCAAAGCTTATTTTAGCATTATTCTTCTGAACATGTTCAAGTCCGATTCTCTTAAGCTTCTCAATCCAATTTTCAACATTAATTGGTTTAATGTCAGGACTGGGAATTTTAGATAACTTTCGATAATGTCCAACAAAATTGCTTAGTCCGGAACTCATTGACTCTATTATTTCTAGTCCATTTATTGTATCGCAGATTTTTTTCTCGTTAAGTTGTTCAATTTCTATTGGTTTATCATTTTCCAGGAAAATTTTAATTAAGGAATTAGAGACAGAGGTAATAGGTGCGATGGAATTCATAATTTCATGATTCATAATCCGAATTAGTTTTTGCCATGATTCTAATTCTCGCGCCTCAATTACTTTTTTGATATCTAAAAGAGAAATAAGTGTATGTTTCTTACCTTTAAAATGCAATTCAGACGAGGAAACTTGAATAATTGTTGAAAATTCAGGATTCGAGATAGGACAAGTCATTTTCTCGCCTGGCATAAGTTGAGTTAGCACTTCATGCAATTCAGGTAACTCATCTTTTAATCTTGCCATATTAGAAGTATGAGCTACCCCGATAAGCTTTCTGGCTGTTTCGTTCATGATTTCAAAATCGCCAAACTCATCAATTGAAATAAACCCAGTTGAGGAATTTTCAATCATAGCTAAAAAGCGCTGTTCGCGAAACTCACTTTCGATTTTTATTTTTTGAAAAACACTAACAATCTGATTTAATGATTTATATATCTCGGAAATGGTACTGCTCTTATTGTCTTTAGGTAAATGGAGTGAGGTATCTTCATTCTGAACAGAATTAAAGAAGGAAGCAATTTTTCTGTTTATTGTATTTAGTCTAGTATTAAAAATTACAATTTCAACGATTAATAATAACACTAGAAAAAAACCTATTGGTAAATTCTCTAATTGAAAAATTGCAAATCCAATGCTTATTGATGTTGCTACTATTAGTAGAATTCCGAAAACAATAAACAGATAATAATATCTAGAGGCCATATTTCTTAATTTTATTATATAATGTTTGTCTGGTTATACCCAACTGACCTGCTGCTGACGAATAATTTCCATCATGCTTATCAAGAGCATTCATTATCATTATCTTTTCCATTTCGTTAATAGTCTCTGGCATTTCCAACGAGTTTTTCTTTGCTGGTCTGAACAAAATATCTTCTGCCTTAATTTTTTTTCCATTACTTAGTATAACAGCCTTTTCAATGGTATGCTCTAGCTCTCTAATATTTCCGGGCCATTGATATTCCTTCATCTTAGTTAATACTTGTGGTGAGAAGTTTAATCCCTCTCTGTTGTATTTCTTAGCATACTTGTGAAGAAAAAATGAAGCCAGAGCATCAATATCTTCTTTTCTATCTCGCAAGGGGGGTATTTCAATATGAATAGTATTAATTCGATATAACAAATCTTCCCGAAAACCTCCGGTGCTTAACAAATCTTCCATCTTACTATTTGTTGCCGAAATTAGCCGAATATCTATAGGAATTTCCTTTGTTCCTCCAACTGGTAATATGCTTCTATTTTGCAAAGCCACAAGCAATTTCGATTGTAAATTAAAGGGTAGATTCCCAATTTCATCCAGAAACAATGTGCCTTTATCTGCTAATTTAAATTTTCCAATTCGATCCTCAATTGCATCGGTAAAGGCGCCTTTCTTATGACCAAACAGCTCGCTTTCAAAAAGGGTTTCAGGTATAGACCCCATATCTACTGTCACCATTAGCTCATTATTTCTAGAAGATAAACGATGTATTTCCCTTGAAATAACTTCCTTACCTGTACCATTTTCACCCGTAATTAAAACATTAGCATCGGTATTGGCTATTTTACCTACAACTTGTAAAAGCTTTAACATAGATGGAGAACTTCCGATAACCAACTTATTTTCCCTATTTATTTCATGCTTCAAACTCTTTTGTTGCTGTTTTAAAGTATCGACTTCGACCTGTGCTTTGCGAATTCTGAAAGCCGATTTTAGTGTTGCTATCATCTTTTCGTTCTCCCAAGGTTTTAAGATGAAATCGGCAGCGCCCTCCTTTACAGCACGAACAGCTAATTCAATATCGCCATAGGCCGTAAACATAACAACCTCTGTGGCAGGAGATAAACGTTTAATTTCCTTTAACCAGAAAAAGCCCTCGTTACCGGAATTTATTCCTGCAGTAAAGTTCATGTCTAATAAAACAACATCGTATTCAGTTTTTTGAAATTCGTGAGGTATCTGATTTGGATTAGTAATGCTTTTAAGTGTTTCAAACTCATACTGCAAAAATATTTGCAAGGCCTTAATAACATTTCTATTATCATCCACTAACAAAAGACTTCCTTTTAGCATAATAACAATCTTTATTTAATAGAAACAAAACTTTCAATATTAATTGTTCGCTATTATTTCAGTTAAAAATATGGGTGTTTGAAAATCAATTGTTTACCCCCCAAACCCTAAAGTGAGCAATTGATCTTCTCTTCTCCCTTTAGGGGCAGGGTAAAAAGAGGAACTCAAGTTACGGGTACTGGTACAATAGCGAATAATCATACTTTCTATTTTCTATACCCTATTTCAAAATTAAGGAATGAATGCTTATTATCTAAAGACTGTAAAATTATTTTACACTTCAATGTATGTTTTTTTTACATAAATGCTAATACTTACATGTGTAAATAACAGATTTTAAGCTGTTAAGTAGTTTTGGCACAAATTCAGCAAGTAGGCTCATAAATAATATTTACATGGACAGAATAATAGTGGACAAAAGGTTGATAAAGCCAATGCACTGGAGAATAATAATAATATCCCTAATTGTTTTGTTGGCAGTAATCTTCTTATCTACTCATGACAATACCAGCACTTTTAGAATTGACAAAGCAAAAATTCAGATTGCAGAAGTTATTGATACTGATTTTGAAGATTATACTAAAATAAATGGCAGCGTTGAGCCCATTTCCACCATCTATTTAGATGCCATTGAAGGCGGACGTGTTGAGGAAATTTATATTACAGAGGGTACCATGGTTAAGAAAGGTGATGTAATTCTCCGTTTAAGCAACAACAATTTAAACTTAAGTATTCTGGATAGTGAAGCTCAGTTGGCAGAGAAATCAAATTTCTTAAGAGAAGTTATGTTAAACATGGAGCAGCAAAAACTTCAGACAAAAAGAGAGTTAATAAACCTTGAGTTTCAACTAAGAAGGAGAAAAAGAGAATATGATAGAAACATATTGCTTTTTAAACAGGGAATGATAGCAAAAGAAATTTATCAAGTATCGGAAGACGATTACGATTTATCAAAAAAATTATATGACTTAATGATTGAAAAGCAAGCCCAGGATTCTATTTATAGAACAATTCAGATTGACCAAATGAATCACAATTTAGAAAACATGAAAAAAAATCTGGAATTTGTTCACCAACGTTTAGAAAACCTAAATGTTAAGGCTCCATTCGATGGTCAACTAGGATTGCTTGATGCAGAAATAGGTCAATCAGTTTCGCCGGGGCAGCGATTAGGTCAAATTAATGTATTGACTTCTTTTAAAATCGCAGCGGAAATTGATGAGCATTATATTGATCGCATACGAGGAGGATTGTCGGCAGAATTAGATCGCGATAGTGAAAAGTATAAGTTGAGAGTAAAAAAAGTTTATCCTGAAGTAAGAAATAGTCGATTCCAGATTGATTTAATATTTGAAGGTAATATGCCAAAGAATATTCGAGCCGGACAAACCTACTATATTGACCTTCAACTTGGAGATGCAGAACAACGAATTCAAATTCCCAAGGGTGGATTTTTCCAATCAACTGGTGGTCAATGGGTTTTTGTTATTGATGCCAGTGAAACATTTGCAGTTAAAAGGAATGTGAAAATAGGTCGCCAAAACCCAAAATATTTTGAAGTTTTGGAAGGTCTTAGTGCTGGTGAACAAGTAATAGTTTCTGGATACGAAGTGTTTGGAACAAATGAAAAGATAGTTTTTAAGTAACTTTATAAAAGTAGTATTGAAGAGCTTGAGACATTAAAAAAAACAAAATGCAATAATTATGATAAAAACAGACAATTTAACGAAAGTGTTTCGCACAGATGAAGTAGAAACAACAGCTTTGAAAGATGTAAACTTTGTTGTTGAAAAGGGCGATTTTGTTGCAATTATGGGCCCATCAGGCTGTGGAAAATCTACCTTGCTAAACATTATTGGGTTACTTGATAATCCTTCCTCTGGCGATTACATGTTTAAAGATGTAAATGTATCTCGTTTTCGCGAAAATCAACGAACAGATATGCGAAAAGGGAATATCGGATTTGTATTTCAAAGTTTTAACCTAATAGATGAGCTTACAGTCTTTGAGAATGTAGAATTACCGCTTATCTACCTAAAGATAAAAGCTTCTCAAAGAAAAAAAATGGTTGAACAAACTTTGGAAAGATTGAAAATCGGGCATCGAAAAAAGCACTATCCACAACAACTTTCGGGAGGTCAACAACAACGTGTAGCTATTGCCCGCGCTGTTATTGCTACTCCAGGATTAATTCTTGCCGATGAACCTACAGGAAACCTCGATTCTAAACACGGATTGGAAGTAATGAATCTATTAAGAGAGCTTAACCAAGAGGGAACAACTATAATAATGGTAACTCATAATAAAAGAGATGCTGAGTTTGCACATCGAATTGTAAACCTATTTGACGGTCAGATAATAACTGAAAAAGTAGGATAAAGAATTCAGTGAAGCATTAATATGCTAAATATTTGATATTAAATACTATAACGTTTAAAAAACCACACATTTTTTAAAAGCTAAATAATGTTTAAAGATTTCTTTAAGGAATTAAAATCTCATCCAAATACCAGTCTGATAAATATACTTGGGTATTCGGTGTCGTTAGCAGCATGTATTATTATAGGTTCATTTGTTTATTATCATTCAACTTTTAATAAATTCAATGATAATCTCGACAGAATATACAGACTTAATTATAAGGACTCTGAGAAAAACACCAATAATGCTACAACTAATCATCAGTGGTTTGATGTTTTGCAGGAAGAATTCCCTGAGGTTGAAACTATGGCAAGATTTGGGTGGCCTTATGAGCAAAAACTAGCTTATAAGAAAAATGAAGTCAATGCAATAGGAGTAGTTGGTGATAAAGAATTATTTGAGATGTTTTCTGTTCCTATAATATCAAAATATACCAATGATTTTTTCGAGCAGAAATACAGCGTTGCAATTTCGGAATCGCTTGCTAGAAGAATATTTGACACTACAAATGCTATTGGTAAAACTTTCACAATTAATTTTGACCACGATTATACGGTAACAGCTATTTTTGAGGATATCCCCAAGAACTCATCAATAAACTTTGATTTTATTACCAGCACCGAAGACTTGCTCGACGATTATGGAGAGTATATGCAAAAACACTGGACTTGGTGGATGTTTAGGACTTTTGTATTACTAAAAGAGGGTTCGAATCCTGAGGAATTTGGAGCTAAAATGAAACCTCTGCAAGAAAAACACATTGGTAAATGGCATGCAAATTCTTTTAACTATTACCTTCAAAATTTAAAGGAAATTCATTTGTACAGTTCTGGTATCGATGGGAGTTTTACTAACGATATTAACGCCAATTTACTTATAATTTTTTGCTCTGCGGTTTTGGTAATTCTAATTTTATCATGTATTAATTATGTAAACTTATCTACAGCTGTTTTTGAGACAAGAAAAAAAACTGTTTCCATAAAAAAAATTATTGGTGCAAGTCGAGCTCAGCTCTATAAACAATATTTAAGCTATTCAATAATTACTACCTTAATTTGTGTTTTTATAGGACTTGGAATTGCAGCCATTCTTGGCACTAAAATCGGCTCCATGGGACTTTTGGAATTCATTATTCCTTTCGATAAAATTCTTTTCTGGATACTATTGATAGGTTTTGGAATTAGTATAGGTTTTATCACAGGAATTTTACCAGCCCGATATATAAGTAAAACAACAATTGTCTCAGGTGGCATTACAAACTCGGGTCGCAATGGCTTTCGTAATGTTCTAATGACCTTTCAATTTGCAGCATCAATTCTACTATTAGTTTCTGTATTTGTAATGAAAAAGCAGTTAATGACAAGCACCAACGGCAAACTTGGTTACAATTATACTTCATTACTAAGTTTTGGTGCACCTGAATCGATATTCAATCATTACGATGCATTTCATGAGGAATTAAATAAAATTACCGGAGTAATAGGTTCAACGTCCTGCTCTTTTGATCTACCTGGTTATATGGGTAACTTTTGGCCAATTAATCCTTCATGGTCTGAAGCAAAATTTGAAATTTTTCATACACAAGTTGCTCCAAACTTTTTTGATGTATTAGAAATTCCTGTTAATCTAAAACTAGAAGAATTCAAAGCTGATACAAATAAAAAAACTAACAATACTGTGATTAACCAACAAGCATATTTGAGATTTGATGTTGGAGAAAAGGTTCTTGGTAAAAAGTATAAGCTTGGTGAAAACAATGAAGTTAAAGTTGTTGGAACTATTGCAGATTTTCATATTAATTCTCTTCATAACAAAATAAAACCTTTGCAATTTACCTTAGTAGAAAAAGGGTGGAATCAAATAATTCGCTTAGAACAACAATTTTCTCGCGAAACTCTTGCCGAAATAGAAAAAGCATGGATAAAATTTGAACCCACAGAGCCTTTTCATTATATGTTTATTGATGAGTTAATTCGTCAGCAATATGAAAAGGAAAGCAATCAATTAAAAACAATCAAAGTATTCTTCTTTCTTGCGATTCTTATTTCATTAATTGGATTACTAGGAATAGTTCAATTGATGTTGAAACGTAGAATTAAGGAAATAGGAATTCGAAAAGTAAACGGAGCCATATCATCTGAAATTATTCAACTTTTGTTAAGAAGTTACACAAAATGGATAGTCTTAGCATTTCTAATAATCACACCTGTTTCTTGGTTTATTATGAGAAAATGGCTTGAGAATTTTGCTTACAAAACAACATTAAGTTGGTGGATTTTTGCAATTGCTGGCTTAGCTGTTTTATTAGTAGTTGCTATTTCTGTTACCTGGACTAGTTGGCGGGCTGCAAGAAGGAATCCGGTAGAGAGTTTAAGGTATGAGTAAAGAAACCGCATAACAAGCAGGTATATAAGACTGCATAATAGTTGAATGAAAATAAATTATAACTGGATAAAATATTTTTGTTATTTCTGGGGGGTATTATATTTTTTAATCTTCATCTCAACTATTTTCCTGTTTTTTTGTGAAGTGGAGAGAATCGATTTTAAAACTAACTTTTCATTCTCGTATTTAGCTTTTTCGTATTTGTAAATATGGTTGTACCAGGCAAGAAAAAACTTATTTTCTTTGTTAATACTTTTTCGCTGTTCTTTTAATGCATCAAGGTTCTCCTTTCTGATATCCTTTTGAGCATTGTTGTGTCTTGAAAGCAATTGAGTAAATTCCATTGAGTTATTGTAACTGTCAATTAAACGTTTAACAGTCATGTTATTTCTTTCAAGAATGTCATCGGAATAATTTGAAACTCTGTAGGCTTTGCTTAATAGTAGTATTTGTTGCTTTAGATTTTTTTGTAATTCAGCGGAATTTGAATAGTACAATCGACCTATACCTTCAACCTCTTTCTTTGAGTTCTTTTTGTCATTTAGAAAAGAAGATATATCAGAATATACAAATCCAAGAGAATCAACATATTGACGTATCACAACTTCGTCGTTCGATAGTATCATATGCTTGAGCGAAATAATTCTCTTATTAAAAAGTGTGTTTTTTGCAATTATACTATCATCAAGATACTCATCTTTAAAAATGCGAAGCTTAACATCAGTTGATAATGAGTCTATTATTCTGTTATACTCAGGTTCTTGTTCTATAAGTATACTTATTTCATTCAACAGTTCATTAAGCTCAATACTGTCTACAGTTGTTTTAGAATATGGTTGGTCAGACTCTAAGAATTTTAATTCTATTCTTCCAATATTTAGAATATATCCATTAAGCTTTTTGTAATAAGATGAATTTTTTCCGGTTATTTGTTTTTGTTTTGACTGGAATGAATTTTTTGCTGATTTGGTTTTTGATTTAATTTTATTTGTTAATCTTTTTTGGTTGGAAGCCAGAGTCTTTAAGCTTCTGAAACGGCTCCGATAGACAGAATCTGTTATAGCCTTATGTTTTGAAATGGATTCATAAATAAGATTATATTCTTCAAAGTATTTTTCAAACTGCCAAAAATTATTCTCATTTATATCTTTTTCAATATCATATGACGAAGCTATTGCGAGATAGCCATTAGCAATATTATACTTATTAAGCGGATTGTATTTTTGGGAACTAATACCTTCAACTTTAAGTTGGTATTCAGCACTTTTCCCCCTAATTTCTTCTATTCTTTCTTCAAAATAAGGAAAGTCAAAATTCTTATCGTTTGAGTCGGCATTGAAGTAACCAAAACTTATAGGGTACTTTGATAATAGCCATTTTGGATCAAGAGGGTAGTGGCTGTTTGTTATATTTTCTTTTGATATATCAAAATAGTCTTTTACCGTTGTGGGGTCAAAGTCTGTTTTATTATTTACAAATGCAGTTCCAGTTGTAAGGTATAATATGCGATTAAAAACACCCGGTTTCTGAATTAAAGATCCACTACCCCAGGTAGCGTCGCATATTATCAAATTCGAATCAGCAAAAATAGCATTCCATGAATGATTGCTTCGTAGAAATGGCATTCCTGGATAGTAATCGATTCCTTTAGAATAGCCATTAATAATATAGGCTTCAATACCAACGGACATACACATTTCTTTAAATAGATTTGCATAGTCGGAGCATACACCCTTCTTCTTTTTTAACATTTCAGAAGCACTTGTTAGCGAGTTGTCGAATTTCTCGAACTTCTTTATATCATATTTAATATTAGAAGTTATCCAATCATAAATATCCTTCGATTGATTGTATTCGGAATCAAGCGTATCGATAATGGTTATTGTAAAACTTTTGATGTCTTTTTGTGAGTAAAGCGTAATAGTGGTGCTTAAACTTATGATTATGATATGTAGAACTCTGCGAAGCACAATAGTTTGGGTTTGAAATAGTGAAAAACGCAATATGAGATAAATAAATGGTTATAAAAAACTTAGTTATTCACTTAAAATACATTTAAACGTTGATTGTTAGGAAGATATTGTGAAGATGAGCCGATGGCATATGTTATTATAAAGGAATTTTACCTAATAAAGTAAACCAGGTGCAGATAAACTGAAACAATTACTATGGAAACTAACATTATAGGAATTCCAACCTTTAGGTATTGTAAGAAACCTAATGGATGTTTTGTTCTTTGGGAAAATCCGGCAACAATAATATTAGCTGCAGCACCAATTAAGGTCCCATTACCACCAAAACATGCTCCTAAAGAGAGGGCCCACCATAGAGGATCATTATTTCCTGACATGCTAGAGCTCATGTTTTCAATAACAGAAATCATGGTTGCGGTATATGGTATGCTGTTTATAAATGTTGTAGAAATGCCAGAAACCCAAAGAATCATTTGAGTTGCAATTGCTGGGTTGCCCTGGGTTACGTTCGACATTTTTCTAGCAATGAAGTCTATAACTCCGGTTTTTTCCAGACCACCAACCATTACAAATAATCCAAAGAAAAAGAATAATGTTGGCCATTCTACCTCTTTAAGGGTTTCTTCCGGGTCTTGTTTTGTAACCAACATCATTATAAACCCACCCCCGACGGCTAAAGAAGCAAGGCTTATTTCATGTATGTGTTGGGTGACAAATGCCAGTATTATTAATGAGAATACTACCAGACTTTTTATGAATAATTTCTTATTCTGAATTGCCCTTGATTCATCAAAAGCCATAATTTTAGATGTATCTATCGAAGCTATATTGAGCTTTTTTTTATAAATAAATCTTAATAGCTGAAAAGTTACTATTGATACAATTATTACAACTGGTGTATTATTTACAATGAATTCTGTGAAGCCTAAATGAGTTGCACCGCCAATCATGATATTTGGAGGATCTCCAATAAGTGTTGCTGCACCACCAATATTGGAGAATAAAATTTCGGAGATTAATATAGGGGTTGGATTTATTTTTATTGTATCAGCAACAGCAAATGTAAGAGGTACTATTATTAATACCGTTGTAACATTATCAAGAAAAGCAGAAAGAACAGCAGTGACAATGGAGAGTACTACCAGTATTCTCCACGGATTTCCCATGGTTATTTTTATGCCCTTTATTGCGATATATTCAAAAAGGCCAGATTTTCTCATAACAGAGACAGTCATCATCATTCCGGCTAGCAAACCAATAGTGTCAAAATCAACAAAATCAAGAGCCTCTTCCTGCGATATAATATGGAAGCCAATAAGAAGAAAAGCTCCCACCATTGCGGCTATTGAGTTTGGAAGTTTCTCAGTGGTAATGAAGGTTATAGCAAGAAGAAAAATAACAATAGCAATAATTGTTTCTGAGATTATAATATTTTGAATAATTGCTATCATATATAAAGATATTATTCTTCATCAAGAGAAACAGACAGGATATCAAGTGTAGATATTAAACCTACCAGTATTTTGTTTTCAAGTACTGGTATAATAGAACCTTTTGCTCGGTAAAGTAAATCGGCGGCATACGACATTGTATCGTTTGGAGCTACCCAAGGATAATTCTTGTCGATGAAATTTATTGCTTTTTCGTCAAGAATGGAATGAAGGTGATTGGTTATCTGGTCTATGTCTGCCATAAATGAGGTATTGTATATCGATTTCATGTAGCTGGGAATAGCAGCATCCAGAATGTTGTGTTCAGTAATACACCCAATGTAAACGCCCAATGAGTTAAGTACTGGAATAGCACTGATTCTGTGTAACCGCATTGTTTTTATAACTCTTTGTAGTGTCGATTTTTCATTTACTGAGGTAATATCAAGAAATATGTATTCTTTAACTTTTTTCATTCTACGACCTCCACTTCAATTCGGCTGAGATTTTTTTCAACTAGCTCAATGTTTCTAATCTCCTTATACAAATCTTCAACATCGGTTAATCCACAAGCAGAAGCATATTTAAGCTTTTCTATATCCGAATAATTATACTTGTATGCATGAATGAAACCAGATAAATATGCATCGCCATATCCGAGCATATTAACTATTTTAAGATTCTTTGGTCGAACGATATAAGACTTATTTCGGGCTATAGCCACTACATTTTCAATTCGGTGCGTGAATAAAACCCATTCTGTTTCGGGGCACCGAGTCAGAATATGTTTTCCAACTGAAAGAAAATCGCTTATACCATCTACCTCTTTACCCAAAAGGTTGTGGTGACTTCTCATATCTGGGTGAATTATATAGGGCGACCCTTCCAAAATCTTATCAGTGAATATTGGTTGAGTATGAATAATTGTCTTTTTGTTATATTTTTTGGCAAGTGAAATGAGTTCAAGGAATATATCTTCAGAAACTCCTTGAGGAATCGAACCAGCAATAACTACAAAGTTTACCCTGGATAATAGACGTTCGTAATTTTCTAAGAAAAAAACAATATCTTCTTCTTCAATGGGCAAACCTTCGTCATTAATCTCGGTAAGGGTCTCGTTTTGTCTGTCGAGAATAGATGTATTGGTTCTTGTGTTTGAATTAGTGAATACGAAGCTGGTTGTAATTCCTTCTTGTCGTAATTTATCGCAAAGCATATGACCAGAATGTCCACCAGCAAATCCGGTTGCAACAACCTCACTGCCGAGGCGTTTTAGGTTTTGAGCAATGTTTACACCTTTACCTCCAGGTGATACCATACTAATTTCACCTTCTTCAAGCCGATGAAGCATGTGTATTTCAAAGTGATTTAGGATAAAAATCTTGTCAATTGCAGGATTAAGCGTGACAGTAAGTACCATTTTATAAATATTAGTGGGCTAATAGCCTTTTAATCCAGGCACTTATTAAAAATAACGAAAATAATTGATAATAAAAAAACAGAGAATTCTACTATCGCTGTAGTATATCTAAAAACTAATTCAGAAAAAATCTATTAATGGCTCAAGTTAAGTAGTAGCCCTTTTTATCAATGAAATTAAAAACTTTTTCTGGTAAAAAATGGCGTATGTCTCTTCCTTCAGCAATAGATTTGCGAATAAAAGTTGAGGATACTTCAATTTTTGGAGCATTGACAATTTGAATATTCTCATGCTTATTAAAATTATTGTAATGTTCTGAAGTACGTGGGTATATGTATCTGGAATAATTATTAATAATTTCCTTGTGGTTTTTCCATTTAGAAAAAGTTTCCAGGCCATCGGAACCCATTATAAGTACAAACTCATGAGAAGGATACTTTTCTTTTAAATATGTTAGTGTATCGATAGTATAAGATGGTTTTGTCATGCGAAATTCAATGTCGCAGGAGCGAAATCTATTATCGTCTCCTATGGCAAGTTCGACCATTTCTAATCTTACAAAATCCGTTAGAAGCGATTTCTTTTCTTTTAACGGATTGTGAGGACTAACAACAAACCAAAGCTTATCAAGATCTGTGAATTCAATAAAATAATTTGCAATGGCCATATGCCCGATATGAATCGGGTTGAATGAGCCAAAGTAAAGACCTATTTTCATAGCTATTTAAGAAATTCCTGTACAATGTTTTCAGCCTCCTGCTGTGCAGTTTCTAGTACTTCATTTACAATCTGATGATCGAATCGGCGTGCATAGGTCATTTCCAGCTTAGACTTTTTTAGCCTCTTTTTCTTACTATCTTCTGTGTCAGTGTTCCGTTTGTCCAGCCTTTCTGCAAGTGCCTCAATTGATGGAGGCTTAATAAAAATTGAAACAGCCTTGTCTTTAAACTGTCGTTTAATATTTACAGCACCAACTACATCAACATCGAAAATAACGTTTTTACCTTTTCTAGTCAGCCTATTGATTTCAGTTTTTAAGGTCCCATAATATTGGTGAGGATAAACTTCTTCCCATTCAAGAAATTCGTTATCTTCCATACGACTTTTAAAACTATCAATATCTAGAAAATAATAGTCAACACCCTCAACTTCGTTTTCTCGCTTAGCTCTACTAGTTGCAGAGATTGAAAACTCCAGGTTAAAACTTTCAATCTTTTTCAAGTACTTTACTATTGAAGATTTACCAGCTCCTGATGGTCCTGAAAATATTACTAATTTTCCTGCCATAATATGAATTTATAAAATGTTCAAACTTTGCTCTTTTATTTTTTCAAGTTCATCTTTCATTGAAACGACTAAACGTTGAATTTCTGTATGATTTGCTTTTGAGCCTATTGTATTTATCTCACGGCCCATTTCTTGGGCAATAAATCCTAATTTTTTCCCCATTGGTTCGTCATACTCAGCTACTTCTTTAAAAAAGCTACAATGGTTTTTTAATCTTACTTTTTCTTCGTTAATATCTAGCTTTTCCAAATAATAAACCAGCTCTTGCTCAAAGCGATTAGTATCAACCTTATCAGCTTCTTTTAGTTCATTCATGCCGTTTGTTAATCGTTGACGTACATGAATTAATCTTTCTTCTTCGTATGGTGAAAGTGTTTCCAGAATGTTACTTATGTTCTCAACTCTTGAAAGAATATCTTTTTTCAATGCACTTCCTTCTTGCAGACGGAATTCATCAACTGAATCAAGAGCCTTTTGCAAAGCAGTTTCTATTTTTTTCCATTCTTCGGTGTTAAGCTCATCTTTTTCTAGTTTCAGACTTTCAGGTAAGCGCATAATGACCTGTAAAACAGATTCTTTGTAATCAATATCTATTTCGTCACCTAGTTCTTGTAGTTGGCGGTAATAATCTTTAACAACAGGGATGTTTATGATTCCGGCATTTTTTGCATCGGTAATATCAATAGTAAGAGATAGTTCAACTTTACCACGTTTTAATCTTTTAGAGATAATATTTCGCATATCAAGATCTTTCTCTCTGTAAATTGAAGGAATACGCGTGTAAATATCTAGTTGTTTGCTATTTAATGCTTTTATTTCAAGGGTAATGGTTTTGTTGTTTAATTCACAATTACTCTTGCCGTACCCTGTCATCGATTTCATCATACTACATTGTATTTGACTTTAAATTAAAAAAAAAGATAAAGAAATATAAAATACTACTTCTTTTGTTGAATTATTCCCTTTTTCTTCCAGTTACCAGTTAGATAATAAAAGTAGGAGAAAATCGCTCCTGAAGCCCAAGCAATTGGAACTGAAAGCCATACACCAATTTCACCAAGCTTTCCTGTTAAAAGGGGGGGTAAATTTACATTTATACCCCAACTTAGCAAAATTTCATACATGCGTCCCGACAAAACATTTGCAATAGGAATTCGAATAATCCACAGCGAAAATAAGGTTATAAACATTGGAATCAGCGTATCGCCAGCACCTCGCAATACGCCATTTAACGAAAACATGATACTAAAAATAATATAGGCACTACTTACAATAACCAAATAGGTTGCTCCAATTTCAATAACCTCCTTTGTGTTTGTGAAAAGCCCGATTAATGTACCCCTAGAGAGAATAACAAAAGCAGTAACTCCCAGGCTTATTATAATTGATAAACTCAGAGTGGCGTGTAGCCCTCTTTTCACTCTTTCAATTTTATTTGCCCCGATATTTTGGCCTACAAAGGCAGACAGGGCTTGCCCGAAGGCCATTGCAGGTAACATTGCTAGTCCGTCAATTTTACCAGCAATTGAATATGCAGTTATAACCTGAGTGTCGAAATGGTTTACAATGCTATATAAGGCTATCATTCCGAAGGCAACAAAGGTTTGCTGAAATCCGGATGGAACTCCAATTCTAACAGCTTGCTTAAATATACTCTTATCAAATGTTGTTTTTAAAAAATTTATTCTTATAATTTTATGTGTTCTGTTTAGGTATATGGCTCCGGCAACAAATGTAGAACCTGATGCTACAACAGTAGCTAAGGCTGCGCCTCTAATTCCCAGATGCATATATTTGATAAACACAAAATCGAGGATTATATTCACGATAGAAGAAATAAGCAAGAAGAAAACCGGCGTTCTGGAATCGCCTATTCCTCGTAAAATTGCGTTTATGCCATTAAAACCAAAGAGTAAAATTGTACCCCAAAGAAATGTTTCCAGGTATTGAGTTGCCATGGGCAATATTTCTTCAGGTAGACTTGTAAGTTCAAATATCTGTCGGCTAAAAGTAATGCCAATAAACATAATTATTATCGAAGCCGAAAACATAAAAACAAAGATTGTGTCAATTGCTTTTACAACTTTCTTATAATCTTTTGCTCCATAAAATTGAGAAATTATTATTGTTCCACCAGAAGCTATTCCGATAACAAAAGAAATTAAAGCAAATATTATCGGGAATGATGCTCCAACAGCAATAAGTGCGCTGTCGCCAATCAGTTTTCCAACAATTATACTATCGATAAAACTATAGGTTTGCTGAAATAGGCTTCCCAACAGCATAGGTGCTGCAAAGTATAGAATTACCTTACGTTCATTTCCAATAGTTAAATCCTTCATGATAGAAATAAGATACAATAAATGGAGTCTAAAATCTTACGAACTGCCCGTTAAGCCTAAATCCAATTGCGGAAGTTTTTAGAAATCAGTTGCGAAAATAAGCAAAATAATTGCACTTTTGGATTTCGATTCGTGATATTTGTATTACTCATATATGTCTTTACAGGAAATTTTTAAACAAGCAGAGGAGAATTGGCTTAGTATTTTAACCCAAGAAGTAAAAAATGCTTTTACTAAGGTTTGGCTTCCATCTCATGATCATCTGCATCATATTCGGGTATGGAATTATGCCAAAGAAATATTGACAGCCTTACAAAGCAAAGGTTTTGATTTTGATTATATATATATTGAAGCATTGTTAATTGCTTCTCTTTTCCACGACACAGGATTAACAGTTACTTTTGATGAAAACCATGGGCAAGAAAGCAAAAAATTAACACAGGATTTTCTTTTGCGACATCCATTAAAGAACACTGCTTATTTAAACGAAATGCTGGAAGCTATTGTATTGCATGATGATAAAACTTATACTACAGGAAAAAGCAATATGCAAAATCCTGGATTATACCAGATACTAACAGTTGCCGATGATTTGGATGCTCTTGGAGCACTTGGTTTGTATCGTTATTTCGAGATATACCATAATAGGAGAATTGGCATTCAGGAAATGCAATCTCGAATTGAAAAGAATATTAAATCGCGGAATAGTTTTATTAAGAAGAACCTGGAATTCAATAAAGATATTCAGCGTAAGCATTTTGAAAGGTACCAACGAGCTTTTTATTATTTGAAACTGCTCGAAACAAAAGATTTGGAGGAAATTATAAACCTTTTTAAAGAAGAGCTTATTTTGAATGAGACGATTATTTTTCAGACTTTTACACATTCATCGAAGCTTAATGATTTTTTAAGTGAAGTTATTATTGAAGAAAAGGATTTTTGATAGTTTTAGCCTTTAGAGATTAAATGGTGTTTTAATGAGGTTATTAATGTTGTTTAAAGAAAAGCCATCGCTCGTTAAAATAAGGCCGGAGTAATCCTTTTATCAGTTCGAGCCGAGTTGAGAATAATGTGTTATCAAACAAAAAGTAGCTTAATAATTTTTTGATTAGATAGGTTACTACTTAAGTTTAAATTAAGATATTTTGGATTATATAGGAGAAGGGTGATAACGGAAACTTATTTTTTTCATAGATGTTTTTCTATGTTAAAGGAATAAAAAACAGATAATAGGTTAAAAAAAAGACTGTCTAAATCTGTAGTGTAAAGTATTATTTATAATTTAGGGCAGTCTAATTTTTCGACCCAAAATGTCTCAAGAAGAAAAAGTTAACAAGAAGGTTTCAGGAATCGATCAATTTAAGTCAAGAATAGAAGAGTTAAATTTATCACAAGAGAACGAATTACGTGTAAAAAGTCTGTTTCAAAACTATTCTGAAAAGATATCTTATTCAGGACCAGTTTTATCAATTGATCAAGTGGAGTTTAAACAATTTAGTTTTTTCCCTGGAAATGTTTTTGTTATTGATTCAGAATTAAATGTTGTTTACCAGAATCGTCTATTCAATAACTCTGAAATTATATCAGTCAAGTCTTTTGGCGGATTCTTTAATGATGAAGCTAAATCTTTAATGCATTCGTCGATAGAAAGCGTAAACGGGCCAAAAGCGTCAGACGCATTTTACCTTAACGACATAAAAGGTAATTATTATGAATGTAATGTGGCTTTATATGATTCTGTACGTAATCTAAAACTGGTTTTTTTGTATCAGAATAATCAGTTAACACAAATAGAAAAAGCTGGCAAGGAGGTTAAAGAGCATGTTTTATTGCAGGAAGGGAGTGACAAGCCAATTAAATTCTTTCTCTTAGAACAGAATAAATTCCTGCCTATTCAGAGAAGTGAACTTTTTGTTGAAACTTTGAAAACTAATATTGAAGATCGCTATACTGAGCCAGTATCAGAATTGACTTCTTCATTACAAAATAAAATGAAGGAAGCTCTTGACAGAGGGGTAGTTAAAATAGTGAGCACTAGTAACGGTAATGTTAAAGAGAAACAAATATTAATTCCATTGTCAAGCAAACATATCTGTTTGGTCTCTGAAACTACAAGAAACGAAAGACAAGGAAAATTTGTTGACGAAATTATTGAGAGATATAAGATTATAGCAAATAGTTTTACTGATTTGTTTTTTATTCTCGATAACGACTTGAAATTTACCTTTGTTGCACCTTCAATTCAGGCTGCCCTGGAATACCAATTTCAGGAGCTAATTGGCGAAGGCTTTGATTCACTTGTTCCTAAGTGGTCAGGAAATACGCTACAAAAGAACCTTAACACAGTAGTTCTTTCCAGTGAGGGAAATAATGGCCTTCAAAAATTTACTATACAACTTTCAGGGAAGTATGGAAACCTTAAGTGGTACGAAGTTCAGATTACCAGTATGTATAATAACGAAGGTAAACTGCAAGGCTACAACGGAATTTGCAGAGATATTACTGAGCGTTTGAAGTATGAAGAAGCACTTATGCAAGCAAAACAAAAAGCTGAAGAAAGTGATAAATTGAAATCAGCTTTTTTAGCCAATATGAGCCATGAAATTCGAACTCCTCTTAATGGTATTATAGGTTTTTCTAATATGATTAAGAATCAGAATTTATCTGATGAACAGAAGGCAAAATATTCAAAGTTTATTACTTCAAGCTCAAAGCAGTTACTTGCTCTGATAAATGACATAATCGATATTTCAAAAATTGAAGCTGGACAGTTTAGCATAAAAAAAACAAAAATAGATTTACATAAAATGCTTCATGAGTTATTCGCTAACATAGATGTTGAGCGAAAGCAATTGAATAAGGATAATGTAAAATTGATTCTAGATATTCCAGACGAAAAAACTTCATTCTTATTTAACGATGAGGTTAGATTGAAACAGATTTTTATCAACCTACTATCCAACGCTCTCAAGTTTACTACAGAAGGAGAGGTGAAATTTGGATATAAACGTAATGATAGGTTCATAACTTTTTATGTTAAAGATACCGGTGTTGGTATTCCAAAAGAGATTCAAAGGGTAGTTTTTGAACGATTCAGACAAGGTAATATTGATGATAGAGCTGAGGTTGCCGGAACTGGTTTAGGACTCGCAATTTCGAGAGGGATAGTAGATTTATTAGGAGGCAAAATTAGTCTGAATTCCGTTATAGGTGAAGGTTCTGAGTTTACTTTTGTTTTACCAATTACTGAATAAATGGAGTATATCAACTTACTTTTTATCTAAATCCGACATAAACTATGAAAAGATTTTCTTTTTTATTTGTTCTACTCCTAAGTGTGTTGTTGCTAGGTTGCACCTCTGTTAATTATCCATCGTATGAAGAAATTGTCACCCACTTTTATTCTAATTATGGATTGCAGGAAGGATATAGCAACATTCAAATCAGGTTTGTTAAACATCCTGATGGTTATTATGTGGAGGAAATGCAGGGTGCTGGTGGTTTTGAGAACCGTCAATTGTTGTGGTCTGGAAAAACCAATCAGTTTCTAAGTGTTGAATTTGGATCCAGAAATAACAAAAGTAGGCAATTAATTGAGAGGACTTTAAAAGCATGGGATGCATATTTATATGATTTATATCCGTATTATGGATATTTAAATTGGGAAGACGATGTTATTAGAGTTTTATCAAATAAAAAAATATTATCCGATGATGACCTTTATGCTTTGGGTAGAGCTTATTCTACAGCAGCAACAGATTTATTGAATAATAACTCTGGATTTGGCAATAATTCAGAGTCATTTGAATTATCGGAATCAGGAGAAAACCAGCTTGGTAAGAAACAACTGGAAATGTATAGGAGATACAGTCATAAAGCCATAGAGCAATATAAAAATCTGTGTGCAAAAACACCTGACTATGAAACTATAGTTGGAACAATTTGCACGAAAACAAGTAATGAGTATATGGCAAGCTTCTTAAATATTCTTGTTTATCAGAATGAAGAAGAGGCGCTAAAAGAATTAACTGAACAACTATATGATCCTATTCATTTAGATATAGCTAAAAATTACCTTAACTCTTGTGAGCCGAATGCAATTCTCTTTACACATGGGGATAACGATACATATCCGCTATTATATGTGCAGGCAAAGGAAGACTTTCGCAGCGATGTATTAGTTGTTAATACTAGCTTGTTAAATTCAAACACTCATGCAAATTTTTACAGAGATAGAACAATTTTTAAGTCTACACCTGCGCAGATGACTTTATCAAAGGAAACCTATACGGGCGATCATTTAGGATGGACTTTTTGTGAAAGAACTGGAAAAATATATGCAGATTTGCCTGATATATTTAAGCTAATAAATGATAAACAGAGCCAAATATACTCAAATGAGCAGTATCCGGGTATTCCTTTTTTGCCTACTAATAAATTTAATGTTGTTCTTGATTCAGGTGAAAGTATGTCGTTCAAGATAAATAAGAATACATTATATAGGGGTGAATTATTGGCTCTTGATATAATTCAAACGAATATTTCAACTCGCCCTGTTTACATCTTAAATAACACAATATTACCAATAGAAGAATATACTGAACTAAATGGATTTGCTTACAAATTTGTTCCCCAAAAGGCCAGTGTTAAGGGTGCATTGACGAAAGGTAGCTTTAATGAGGAACAGACATTTAGGTTAATTATGGAGGACTTGCACCATACGATAAATGAAGCACCACCAAAACTAATATTATTTCCATATTTACGAGCGTTTGCTGAATCGGCAGATTATTATTTTAGAACTGCTCAAAAAGAAAAGTGTAAAGAAGTAATAAATAGATATTTTAAATTATTCCCTGAGACTGAATTTGGATTAAGTTATAGTTTGATGCCTATGTTGAAAGCAGCCTACGGTGTCGGATTAACAGATGAGGGTAATATGATTTTAAGTTATATAATTGAGCTAATAAATGAGAAACTAACGTCAGGCGATTTTGAACAACAAGATATTAATATCTCACATTACCTCGTCCTTGAGTTGATTCAGGAAGCAAATAAATACAATAATTCTTCACTAGATAACTTAGAGAAACTACGTATCGAATTGTCAGAATTGGATAAGTCTTTTAAATAAGATAATGTTATTGAGAGCCTACTTTATTTCAAAATCGAAAACAGATTCTCCTTGAAGCTTACCTGTTAGTCTGTCGCCAATAGCAACCGGACCAGTACCCGATGGAGTTCCTGTATAAATTAAGTCGCCTATTTTAAGCGTTACAAATTTAGATATGTAGGCAATAATTTTATCAATACTAAAAATCATTTCAGAAGTATTTCCCTTTTGAACAATTTTATCATTCTTGAGCAACTCAAAATCCAAAGATTTTAAATCTCCTAGTTTGTTTATTTTTCGAAATACTCCCAAAGCAGCTGAGTGATCAAAAGCTTTAGCTATTTCCCAGGGAAGTCCATTTTCTTTACAATTATTTTGTAAATCTCGAGCAGTGAAATCAATTCCCAGACCTATTTCGTTATAATAGCGATGCGAGAATTTCTCATCAATATGTTTTCCAAGTCTGTGAATTTTCACAACAATCTCAACCTCGTGATGTATTTCTTGTGAGAATTCAGGTAGGTAAAATGGTCGATTACTAAGAAGCAGAGAACTATCGGGCTTCATGAAAAAAACAGGCTCTTTTGGTATCGGATTGTTTAGTTCTTTAGCGTGGTCGATATAGTTTCTTCCAATACAGATTATTTTCATTGAAAATATTTTAGCTCTTATTATTTTTAAATGCTCCCCTGAGTTTAATATTGGTAAGTACCTTTTTAGTGTACAAAGGGAAGTCGTTATTTACCATCCAGCCATAATAGCCAGGGTCTTTTTCGAATACATCAATAACTTTTTTACCTTTGTACTTTCCAAAGTTGAAATATTCTTCGCCATCATCGCCGTAAATTATGCGACCTGCAAAATCAGCATTCTTATTATGACTGGAAAATTCAGAAAGCTTTTCGATATCATTTTCTAAATCATCGTATCGGTCAAGTTGTGCCTGAAGAATTTCATAGGTTGCTCTTGTGTCAGCTTCAGCGCTATGTGCGTTTTCAAGTTCTTTTTTGCAATAATACTTAAGTGCAGCTCCAAGTGTTCGAGGTTCTTTTTTTAAGAAGATAACTTGTACATCAACAAATTTTCTTTTCTTAAAATCAACATCAACATTGGCACGAAGCATTTCTTCTGCTAAAAGCGGAATGTCAAATTTATTGGAATTATAACCAGCAAGGTCGCTACCTTCTAAAACATTAGCAATGTTTTTTGCAATTTCTGTAAAGGTAGGTTCGTCTTTAACATCTTCATCGAATATTCCGTGAATGTCTGATGATTGTTTTGGAATTGGTATTGTTGGATTTACCCTATAGGTTTTACTTTCTTCGGTGCCATTCGGAAATACTTTTAGATAAGAAATTTCAACTATTCGGTCAGAGGCAACATTTATTCCTGTGGTCTCTAAATCGAAGAATACAATTGGGTTTTTTAAATTAAGTTTCATGTAGCACTAAGGATAAATGAAAGGGGTGTTCGAAAAACTGTATCGCAATTCGATTCACCCCTTAAATTTTTTTCTGGTATTATATTAATTGTTAATCATCATTGGCATAAGAAGCATTAAAACATCTTCGTTTTCGTTTTCTTTCTCAAGTGGTAGCAAAATGCCTGCTCTTGAAGGATCAGATAACTCAAGTATAACATCTGCCGAATTAATATTTTGTAAAATCTCAATCAGGAATACAGATTTGAAACCAATCTCTAAATCATCTCCTTCATACTGACAAGGAATGCGTTCGAATGCTGATATTGAAAAGTCAATGTCTTGTGCAGAAACTGTCATTTGGTTTCCTGTAAGCTTCAATTTAACAAGGTTGCTTGCTTGGTTTGAAAATACTGATACCCTTTTCAGTGCATTAAATATTTTCAGTCGGTCAATAATTACCTTGTTTGGATTGTCGGTGGGTATTACCGAATTATAACTTGGGTAATTTCCTTCGACTAATCGGCATACAAGTTTGTAGTTTGATAACATGAAGAACGCATTCTTACTATCGAACTCAACTAATACATCACCGGTTTCTTTTGGAAGTATGTTTTTTAGAAGTGAAGATGGTTTCTTTGGTAGAATGAATGTAGCATCGCTGTCACATTTAGCATCGGTTCTGGAATAGCGAACAAGTTTATGGGCATCTGAGGCAACGAAAGTAATTTTGTCAGATGATAGTTCAAAAAATATTCCATTCATTACAGGTCTTAACTCATCATCAGCAGTGGCAAAAAGTGTGTTGTTAACACCTTGATTCAGCACATCTGCAGGTAATTGCATGCTAGCCTTTTTTTCTTCCTTGAGTGTAGGAATTTGAGGGAAATCATCTCCATTTTGCCCTGGTAGATCGTACTGACCATTTTCTGTGCTAATAACTACTTTAAAGTCTTCGACATTAACATCAAAAGTAAGAGGCTGATCGGGAAATTCCTTTAGGGTATCAAGTAATAACTTAGCAGGGATAGCAATATTGCCAGAATCAGTTGCATTTTCAAGATCCATGGTGGTTATAAAGGTTGATTCCAGGTCAGATGCTGTTAATTCAAGTTTTTTATCCGCTAGTTTAAATAATACATTGTCTAAAATAGGAAGTGTGTTTTTACTGCTAATTACTCTGCTAACAATTTGCAAATGGCTTAATAAATCTACACTTGAGACTACAAATTTCATTTATTATAGGGTTTTTAAATTATCAAATTTGAATATAATATAGCATTTCTATCAAACACCAATATTACAAAAAATATGTATGATATTTGAGCTTGCTCTTTACTTTTTTAGAAAATAATCAATGTTAAGCAGGAGAGGGTCAAATTCGCTATAATTCAAAAATACAGTGTCGCTCTGGTTTATTATTCCTGCAAATTGATTTGTGTTGATGGTACTAGTATTCCTGTTTCTTAATGTATACGACTGCAGGTTTATGTTTTTCTTTTCTGATGTTAATATACTCAATTTGAATAGTATTGAATCTGTACTTATTTCAAAAGATTTTAAATCAGGATTCTCATAGTTTATGCCGGTAAAGAATTGTAAGTAATCATTAACAGCTTCAATATCAAAGCTCGATAAGGGATTTTTGTTAAGATCAAATATTACTGCACCTTCGGGTGCGTTAATTATTGAAAATCCATTTTCGGGATTTGATGGGTACAACAGCTCTACAACAGCTAACTGATCGTTTCTAAAATTAAATAACTGGTTATCTTTCCAATCCGGTTCATTTATACTTACCATTTCCCATAGATTAACATGCGTGTATCCGCGAATTTCAAGGAAATAAGGCTTACCCTTTTTCAATGTACCTACTGTGCGATTATTGTGATTAAGAAATATTAATTCATATATAACTCGGTTATTTTCTTTAATTCGTATGCGAGTTCCATTAGATTTCAATAGGTCTACTAAATCGTCTGCTTCTTGTTTTGAAACAGGTGCTTGCATTTTTAGGTTTTTTAGAGCACCAAAAAAGTTATTGATCTTTTGTTGTTGCACTTTAGCACCTTCCGAAAGGATCCATTTACCATCAGCTTTAATAATATCTAATTGCTTGTTTTCTCCTTCCGATATTATAATCTCAGTTGCCTTATTATATTCGTTAAAAGAAAACTCAGTATTACTTTTCCGAATGGAAGAATTTTTATTCCCGGTTAGTAGAAATATAATAGCTAAAACAAACAGAATTCCTGCAAGTAAATATATTTGCTTTGATTTCATCGTTTACCTGAATACTTATGTTTTCTTACTGCGGAATAAATAATACCAGCCAGAATGATTATTAATATTGGCAGCAAAACATTTATTATTTGCCACTTAAGTCGTTGTTCAATAATTTTCTTGCGATCCAGAAGCCGTAGCTGAAATTCTCGTCCACGAAGATTTAGCAGATTTGCATCATCTGTCAGATAACTGAGAACGTTTAATAAGAAATCTTTGTTTCCATAAGTATTGCTTGTTATTCTATCGTAGCCTAATGGAATTACCTGTGGTCCCTGAGGAGTTCTAACAACTTCATTTCTTATAATATCAGCATCAGCAATAACAACCATTTTATTTTCAACACTCTCATCCATTCTATTTGGTGGTGAGGTCTCAAAATATTCATCTAGCATGCGGTTCTTAAATACTGATTCAAATTTACCTTCGAGCAAAACACCCATAAGTTGATTCGGAGCATCGAAATCCATTTGAGTTATTGGAGTAGCTATTTCACTTAATTCAATTACTCTAGGAATAGTTTGGATTTTACTATAAATGGAACTAGTAAGCAGAGGAGTTTTTCGGATATTGCTTCTTGCCGATATTGTATCTATGTTACCTGCATATTTAAGTAGAATACGGTTTAAGTTATTTGTGATAGTGTTACTTTTCTTTGGTGTAATTAATGGGTAATAAATCCATTGTTCAGGTTGGAATTTTGGTTGTTCTTCTTGCAAGGCAACATTAACCATAAGATTACTGCTTTGAGCGTCCTGAATAATGTTTGTGTTTAATCTTACTCCATACTTAAAGAGCATATCTTCAAGGTTTAGTTGGTTTGGGAGCGCAACAGAATATCCCATAGCAATACTGTCGAGATTCACATTTACTGCATCTAATAACCATAAAACTTTTCCACCATGCATTATGTACTGGTCGATTACATATTTGTCTTGTTCCGAAAATTCCAGAATGGGGCCGGCAATAATTATCGCCTTGTAATTATCCATAATACCAGGCTTTCCATTAATAGCACCTCTATCTATCTGGAACGTTTTTGAAAGCTCCGACATAATATCACCAACAAAAGGACTGGGCCACTCTCCATGTCCCTCAATAAATGCAATTTTGTCGGTGTTTTCTGCAGTAATATTTTTAATAGTACTTATAAGATTATATTCCAAAGATTCTTTTGAATTGTTCAGGTTTTCTTCTGCAGATTTACGTGGATTGTTTAACAGCATGTTTACTGGTATCTCAACACCATTGTATATTACCATTGCTCCAGGTATTATAAGCTTTCTTAACCGACTACCATCTTTTTTACGTTGTTCAATCTGTGTAACTTTAAATCCCTTTTCGCTTAATTCATTCTTTACATTTTCCTGTTCTTGTTCCGAAAGGTTTTCGAAAGGATCAACTAATTCATAGTCAAAGTTACTACGGCCATATATCTTAAATTCATCAAGTAGTTCAACAATATTTTTCTGAAAGTTCTGAAGTGGAATATTAAGTTCACCATCGAGGTAAATTCGGATGAAAACAACATCGTTAAGATTTTTAAGTATGGAACGTGTGTCTTCAGATATAGTATATCTTTTCTCGCTTGTTAAATCGAGGCGAAAGAAAACTTTGCTGGATATTAAGTTTATAACAACAATAATTAGTATTACAAGGCTGGTTGCAATAAGGCTGTTATATGCGGATTTTATATTTCTTTTTTTCATGATTTACCCGCGTCGGCTTTTTAGTTTCAAATTAGTAAATGATATGAAGATGGCTATTACAGAAAGGAAATAGATTAAATCGCGACTATCTATTACTCCTCTGCTCATAGATTGAAAATGAGCATTGATTCCTAAGTTTTGAATAGTATTTCCTATACCTCCTGTTGGGAAAAGATTACCCAGGTAGTCGAAACCTGAATAAGTGAGAAAACATAAAAAAACACTTAATAAGAAGGCAACAATAATATTGTCGGTAATTGTAGAAGAGAAAATCCCAATTGCTGTATATGATGCAGCCAATAAGATTAATCCAAAATAAGAAGCCCATGTAGCTCCATGGTCGATATTACCAGGAGTATCTCCAAGTATAATTATAGTTATGTAATAGATAAAAGTAGGTAGCAGGGCAAACAGAGCTAAAAAGAGCGTGCTAAGATATTTGCCAAAGATTATATGTAGATTCGATAAAGGTCTGGTAAAAAGCAAATCCAAAGTGCCTGATTTTTTTTCCTCGGCAAAAGAACGCATTGTAATTGCCGGAATTAAAAATAAGAATATCCATGGAGCAATATCAAATAAGGGCCGCAAATCAGCATAACCCGAATCAGGGATGTTAATTCCACCCGGGAAAACCCACAGAAATAGTCCTGTGAGAACCAGGAAAACAATAATTACAATATAACCGGTTAAAGAACTGAAGAATCCGGTTATTTCTTTTTGAAGAAGTGCCCACATAGTTTTATTTTTTTCGTGCTCAAAAATAAACATTATTTTTGCAAGCTTTAGAAAGAGATATAAACTGGTTTTATTTATTGTGAATATAAAGTATAGGAATCTAGGCTATTTGTTAATTGCAATTTTGATTTTTATTATTAATCCGTTAATGTTGGCCAGTACTGCCGATTCTGTATTAAATGGGTTAAGAGTTGAAGGGAAACTGCATTACGGTATAATGCTACCTCATACCAGCGAAGTACAATATATAGTTCACAATAACATTAGTGGAGCAGAATTAACCTTGTCAACCGAGTCAAATAATCGTCATCAATGGGAAGGGCTTTTTCGTAATCCACGATATGGGATTGGATATAATTACAATAATTTCCATAATAAGGACGTAATGGGGAAGGCCCATTCTCTTTTTGGATATATAGATATTCCATTTTATAAAACTCAAAGCAAGTTTGGTTTGAACTATCAAATAGGTTTTGGCTTATCTTATTTTCCTAAAAGATATCACCCATATAATAATCCATTAAACCATGCAATTAGTGCACCGGTTAATTATTATGTAACTTTTGATGTGCATGGACGGTACAAAGTCGGGAAAAAGAATGAGATAAAAACAGCTATTGAACTCTCACATTATTCGAACGGAAAAACGAAAAGTCCAAATTATGGACTAAACAGTATAACTTTTTCTGCAGCGTGGTTGTATAGCATTATTCCCGCAAATGAAATAGAATTACCATCAGTTAAAATTCCATATAAGAAGCATGTATATGAAATTATTGCAAATGCTGGTGGAAAGCGCGACGATATGTTAAATGATAAGGTTTATCTGATATCTTCAGTTGTAATTGATTATTGTTATTTTTATACAGCAAGGTATGCATTTGGAGGTGGTGTTGATTTGTTGTATGATGGTAGTCTGGAAGCTACTAAACTATCTGAGATTAATGAAAATGAGTCATCTTCAAAAGATAATTACCAGGCAGGTTTACACATGGGGTTTCGAGTAAGATATGGAGATCTTCAGGTTGTGCTACAAACCGGATATTATGTGTATGCTAACTATTTAAAGCATACTTCTGTATATAGTAGAATTGGTATGAGATATGCACTAACTGATAAGCTGCTATTTAACTTTACACTGAAGTCGCATTTAGCCATTGCTGATTTTATTGAATGGGGAATAGGTTACCGCTTTAATACAAAAGGAATATGATTAGGGGGTTAAAAAATATAGCAATCATATTATTTACAATCTTTGTTTCTACTTGCGATATAGATAAGTGTCTTCAATCTGCAGGAGAGGAGGTAAATCATATTATTGAGATTGAATCTTTTAAGGTAGCCGAAGTTTATAGCATGTTTAATGTAGAGCTTGTTCAGGATACTACTTTTTACCTGGAAGTAATTGCAGGAGAAAATATAGTAAACAATATAGAAACTACATTGGAAAGAGATACTTTGTCATTATACAACTATAACTCTTGTGCATGGTCTAAAGATTATGCCAGACCACATGTTCGAATTCATTTTAGTGATATTGAAACTGTAAATATTATAGAATCATCATATATTTATTCTAGTGAACCAATTACTGATGATTTTCGGCTGGTAATAAAGGCTCGGCTTGCTGAGGCTGATGTAATCTTGAATAGTAATTACTTCTTTTTCTTAACATATATGTCAACTGGTGGTAGATATAGTTTCTCTGGGAAGGTAGATCGCCTGAGTTTTTCAGGTTATTATAATGCCTTAATAGATGCTTCAAAACTTCAGGCACGCGAGGCCCAAGTTATAAACCATTCTGTTGTTGACCAAAAGGTGTGGGTTGAGAAAAAAATGAACGTAGAGATTTACAATGTTGGCAATATTTTCTACAAGGGTAATCCGGAAATTATAATTGATAGTATTGCTTCAAGTGGAAATGTTTTTCCATTGGATTAGTATTATTGGTTAAATTTTTAAACCCACCAAAGTAATATCATCAATTTGTTCTTTTTGGACCATCCAGTCGGTTAGAGCTTTTTCTACCGATTTTTTTTGCTCCTCTAAGGGTAGATTGCAGTTTTGCTTAAGGATTTCATTTAGTTGTCGGCTGGAGAATTTCTTGTTTTTATCACCACCACATTGGTCTGGAAGTCCGTCGGTATAAATATATATCACATCATCTTTCTGAAGTTGATAATTTTGAGAAATGAAATGTCCCTTCCTCAAATTATGATAGCCTATTGGCATGCGGTTAGGTTCTAATTTAATGAACTGTCCTTTAGTAGCAATAAATATTGGGAGATATGCTCCGCTGTATTTTAGAGTCTTATTTTCCATGTTAATGCTACATAGGGCAATATCCATTCCATCACGAGTATCATTTAGTTTATTTTTTTGGCGAAGAGCATCAATTATTCTTTCACGAAGAATGTCGAGTGTCTTTCCTGTATCCTTCTCACCAGAATTATTTATTATTTCGTTTAGGAATGTCATTCCAAGCATACTCATAAATGCTCCTGGGACCCCATGTCCAGTACAATCAGCAATGGCTAGCATTATCTCCTGACCTCTTTTGGTTATCCAATAAAAATCTCCACTTACACTATCTTTTGGTCTGAAAAGAACAAATGTTTCAGGGAAAAACTCCTTAAAATGATCAAGAGGAGGAAGGATGGCTGCTTGAATAAAACTGGCATAGGTAATACTATTTGTAAATTGTTGATGGCGATATGCGAGCTGTTGGTTCATATCTCTCAGTTGAGAGTTTAATTTTTTCTTGTTTCGAAGGTTAATATAAATTATTAATGTAAGAACAATGCCGAGTATGGATATGCCGGAAAGAGCAATATTTCTTAATTTTGTCTGTTTGAGTTTGGTTTCCTGAAGTAAAATATGTTGTTCCTTTTTTTCAGTTTCGTATTTTGTTTCAAGTTCGGTTATCTGGTTTGCTTGTTCTATAGTAAATAAAGTGTCTTTCCAATTGTAGGCGAGAACCATATATTCATGGGATTTTTCAAAATCACCTTTTTCTTCATAGATACCGGATAGTTCGTGATAGCTATTTTGTATTTGTTTTTTTAGATTTATTTCTTCTGCCATTTTCAGGCCTTGATATACGTAATCAAGTGCAAGATTATATTCACCTATGTTTCTATATGTTTGTCCGATATTGTATAGAGAAATAGAAATTCCTCTTTTATAATCAATTTCATAGAATATATCCAAAGCTTTTTTATAATTTGCAATTGTAGAATCGCTGTAATCCATTTGTTCATAAAGAACTCCCAGGTTATTGTATGTTATTGCAATTTTAACCGTTTCGTTCAATTCCTTGAAAATAGAAAGTGATTTCTTATAGAAGCTAATAGCAGAATCAGGTTGTCCTTGGACTGAATATTCACAGCCAAGGTTTTGTAGAATGCCAGCTATATTTGTTTTATTATCCGGGATTTCATATGAAAGCTTGAGGGCTTTGTTATAGTACTTTAAAGCACGATTATTGTCTCCAATTTCAGTGTAAAGCATTCCCATATTTTGATAGCAACGAGCCAATGATTTTTTGTTATTAAATTTTTCTGCTGATTTAAGACCCTCCATATAGGCATCTGTTGCTTTATCATACTCACCCATCAAAAAATAAATAACTCCGATGTCTGCATATAATAATGCAGCACTTTTTAAGGAGTCTATAGATTCATATTTTTCCTTTGCTTGTAAATAATATTCAAGAGCTTTTCGGTTTTCTTCTTTTTTAGCATATATCAATGCATAATTTTCATATATCTGAGCCAGTTCCCAATCTGTACCTTCTCTTTCATATTCATTGTAGGTACGATTAAGAAGTATTAATGCAGAATCGATATTGTTTTGCTGGTATGAGTGAATAATTTCAAGTTTCTTTTCCAGGCTATTTCCAGATACAGAAATAGATGTGCAAAACAAAATTATTATTGAAGCTAAAGTTTTAAGAGTATTTAGAAAGGCAATTTTCATGACCTTGTTTAATATTAAAGTTGTTTTAAACATACAAAATAATTACAAAATTTAATGATGAAATAAAGTAATCTAGCGCTATGTGTCTTTAAGAAACAGGGCTTGTTACCAAAACATTTGTACCATTTTTATCAGAATCTACATGTACATTTCCATTTATTAACGATAATCTTGAATATATACTTTTCCATCCAATTCCAGGTGCATCTTTTATCTTGTTTACATTTAAACCTTTACCATTATCTTTTACACTTAAGAGTAAATTGTTATTCACAAACTTAAAGCTTACAGATATTTCTGTAGCATTGGAATGTTTAATAATATTATTTAACAATTCTTGGAAGATCCGATAATAGGTTATCTCAATGCTTTCTTCGAAACGCAGTTTAATCTCATTCGATTCAAAGCTAACCTTAAATTGGTTAGTATCTTTTATTATGTTTGTTAACTCTCTAATAGCAGATATTAGTCCGGAACGAATTAAAACACCGGGCATTAAATTATGTGATATGTTCCTGGTTTCATTACAAGCTTCTTCTAATATTTGAAGAGATTTATTGAAAAGCTCATTTTCTTCAGTTCTAAGTTTATTTGTTGTTTCTGCCAGATCCGAAATATATAATTGTGTTACGGATAAAAGTGGTCCGACACTATCGTGTAGTTCTCCCGCAAGTCTTTTTCTTTCTTCTTCTTGTGCTTCAATTACAGCTTTAAAATGTTTTGTTTGTTCTTTGGAAATGGCTCTCTGAACCACTGCTTTTTCTTTTAGTTTATGAAATACTAATATAAAAATAACCAGCATAATTAAGAGTATGATCGAACCTACTAACAGAATTATAAAAGTTCTTTCTCTTTCTCTCTTTTTTTCTAATTCAAGTATTTCTTTTTCTTTCTTTTCGGACTCGTATATTGCTTCAAATTCTGATATCTGTAAAGCTTGTTCAATTGTATAAAGAGTATCTTTCCAATCGTATGCAAGTATCATATATTCCAGGGATTTTTCAAAATCCTTCTTTTCTTCATAAATCCATGAGAGTTCGTAATAATTGCTTTGTATTTGTTCTTTTAGCTTAATTTCTTCTGCTATTTCCTGACTTTTGTAAACATATTCCAGGGCTTTCTGGAGTTCGCCTTTATTTCTATAGGTTTGTCCAATGTTGTATAATGAAATAGAAATTCCTCTTTTATAATCAATTTCATAGAAAATGTCTAGCGCTTTTTTATAATATGCAATTGTGGAATCGCTGAGACTCATTCGTTCATAAAGAACCCCCAGGTTATTGTAGGTTATTGCCATGTTTACAGTTTCGTTCAATTCCTGAAAAATAGAAAGTGATTGCTTATAGAAAATTATGGCAGAATCAAGTTTTCTTTGGGTTGAATACAGAATACCCAGATTTTGAAGGATACCTGCTTTGTTTGATTCGTAGTTAGGTATTTGCTTTGAAAGCGCCAGAGCTTTATTGTAATATTTTAAAGCTAGCTTATTGTCTTCTATACTTGAATATAGATTACCCATGTTTTGAAAACATCGGGCCATTGATACTATGTCGTTGAATTGTTCTGCAGCCCTAACACCTTGCATGTAAGCATTGGTAGCTTTGTCAATTTCTCCTATATTTAAATAAATAGCTCCTATGTCAGGATATAAAGAATTAGCAGTTTTTATAGAATCAATTGATTCATATTTTTCTTTTGCCTCTAAAAAATATTCAAGAGCTTTCGTGTATTCGCTTTTTTCTTTATAAATAGTTCCAAAAGCTTCAAAAATTAGTGCTACTTCCCAACTGGAGGCTGCAGACTTATTTGAATTATAAAGATTTTTTAATGCACTTAATGCAGAATCGCTATCCTTAATTATTGTTGAATGAATTTGTGAAATTTCTTCTTCAAGGGCGGACTGTGCTTGTGTTTTGTTTGGAAACACAAATAGCCCACCAAATAATATAATGATATAATAAAATATTCTTATCAATTTATTAAAATAAAGGAAATTACTAATTAGTTTATACAAGAACCAATTCGCCATTTAGCCAAGAGTTCAACAAAGATAAATCGTCAATAATTATTTACAAATGTTTCTCTAAAAAAAAGTGCTCGTAAGTTTCCTCCGAGAAGTTAGAAATCCTCATTCTTGACACTTCTTATAAGAATCATAGGTTTACTTTTGTCGAGTTCAAAAACTTGGTTTTTATGATTCTTTGAGTATTAAGATGGTTTCAAGGATACTTTTTTTTTATTTGTAAAAGAAACGAAATATCCGTTTTTAAATTTTCTAAATCCTAATTAATGAATTTTCTTTTGGTTATTAATTAAATAGACTTCTTTTTAGTATTAAAACAAAAAGTAAATAGCTTAAAATATATAATGTATTTATTTCTTCTTGTTTTTCTTTTTTGCCTCTTTGTGCTCAGATTTACGTTTTCTAAGTTTCTTAAGGGCAGCTTTTAGTCTGTCTTTTATATTACGGACTTGTTTTTTGCCCTTTTTCTTTTTTGCCTTTTTTAAATTCTTATTAAGCTTATCTACTTTTTCTTCGCTTTTAACCAATTTCTTCTTAGCTTCTTTTTGTTCAGTAGCAGCTTTTTTTACGGAGCTTTTCTTTTTGCTATCAGATTTAGCTTCCTTCTTTTTACTATTTATGTCAGTTTTTTTCGAATCTTCTATTTTTGTCGTTTTCTTCTTTGTTGCAGCAGTCTTTTTAGTTTTTGGTTTAGTCTGTTCTTTTGGTGCTGTGGGCTCATTTTTAGTTTGAGTAGTTTTTGGAGCAGATTTAGTTGTTTTGACTTTGGCTTTCTTGTTGGCTTCAACCTTTGGCGAAGTAGTTGTTGCCTTTTTATCGGCTGTAGCCTTTGATACTGCTTTTTTTGTGTTTGTTTTTTTTACAGCTGAACTTGAATTAGTTGGTGTAGAACTTGTTGTTTTTCCCTTAGTAGCTCCTGTAGATGCGGTTTTTTTAGTTGTTGTTTTTGTTTGCCTTGGCTTTCTAACTGTTTTTTCGGTTTCTTGTTTAGAAGTATTGTTTCCAGTTTTAGGGGGCTGATTATCCTTATTCGATTCAGGTTTTGGATTTACGGGGGGCTTATTTTCTTCCATTTGACAAGGGTTTAATTAAAGTTTTAAGCTTAATTTATAATTGTAGAATTTAACACTCCAAAATACGGGCGCAAGTTACGCTATTTTTTATTAATATATATAATTGAATAGTTAGCAGTACTCTTAAAAACTAAAACCAGTTATTTGCAAGTAATTATAGTGTCTTGTATTACTCGCTGCATAAATCTATTTAACTGTATGTGCAAGATTTTCACTATTTAACTCTGATGCTCTACGTATTCTTGTCAATGGCTTTTCGGTAAGAAAAAAAACTCGATCTGCTTTCTGATTTAGGTTGAGTATTGCGTATTGTAAGGTAAAATGCAAACCACATTAACAAAAATACACCAGGCACTATCATTTTATTATTTAAAACCAATCCGGCAAAGTTGAACATTATAAATTTTTGTGGATTTTTCCGATTATAATAAATTGTTACTTCTTTTCCCACCGGGTAAACAACATCTTCTGGTCCAATAAAGTCAATAGAACAGCTGTCTGCATTGAAATGGATTACGCTATATTTCGTTCTGGAATTAGTTATATCATGTTCCTGTTTAGTTACAATGCCGGTAGTTTTGATTCCAAATAATAATAATCTGTAATTTGCTGAGATTGGCAGCAAAAGAAACATTAACGTGATCAGAATGAATTTTTTACGACTAATTCGCATAAGTTAAAAATATAACATATAAACGAATTAGGAATAAAATAAGTATTGAAATTTGTATTTAGGGCTGGTAATAAAACTCAATTATTTCGTAATAGTAGGAACCGAGGCAACCGAAGGTTGTAATTATTGGAATGGTTCGGAATACATCTTATCTCCACTTTGTAAGTTCCAGCTTTTTCTACATTGAAATTACCGGCAAAGAACATCAATACAACAATTTAACTATCCATCCACTCTTTTATTCTATTCTGAAAACTTCTGCTTGAAATAATTCTGGTATGGTTATCATCATTCATTAAAATGGAATACTTACAATTGAAATAGACTTGTATTTCATTAACAAACCGTGTGTTAATAATAATCGAACGGTGTACCCGAATAAAATAATCTGGTAATTCTTCTTCCAACTGAGTAATTGTTTTATCAGATAACTTTTCCTCACCATTTTTAAGAAAAAGTCCAACATATTTATCGCTTGCTTTAAAGTAGGCAATATCTTCCAGCTTATAGAAAAGAATCCGATTATTGCTCCGAACAGTTATTGATGTAAGCTCTTTTTTAAAGTTCAATTTAGTAACTTGATCTAGTAGCGTTAATATTTTACTTGTATCGTAATCGTTTTTAATGTTTTTAAGCTTCTGAATAGTCTGTTCAAAACGCTCTTTTTTAACCGGTTTTAAAAGATAATCGATGCTATTTGTTTCAAATGCCTGTAAAGCGTACTGATCGTATGCTGTACAAAAAACAATCAAAGGAATTTTATGTAGATGCTTTAATAACTCGAAACCTGTTATTTCTGGCATTTGTATATCCAGAAATATTAAATCAGGTTGACGTTCGTTTATCAAATCAATGGCATCTTTCCCATTGTCAACCGAGGCAATTACTTCGAATGTTTCAGGGAAATCGGCAGTTAAATTCAGCAGCCTTTGAATGGCTGCTGGTTCATCATCGATAATAATACATTTATAAGGAATAACACTCATCTTTTTCAGGATCTAATTTATAGGGATATTAACACGAATACTTTTATTTGGCTCATTTTGCCATACAATACCAGCCTTTTTGCCATATGTTAACTGTAGAATATCATGAACGCTTTGTAGACCATATCCGCTAACTAGTCCTTCTTCAAAGTCAGGGCCATTATCAGCTACTTCAATAATTATTTCCTTGCCCGATTTAGTCACAGATAATGATACTTCTCCCTTACCACTAATTTTAGAAATACCGTGTTTAACTGCGTTTTCTACCAGTGGCTGAATAATATACATGGGAACCTGAGCTTGCTCCAAATCTTCTTCAATATTGATAGTATAACTCATGCGAGCCCCAAAACGAATTTTCTCAATATCGAGGTAGGTTTTTACCATTTCTATTTCTTCTTCAATCGAACTTATTTGTTTGCCCTTACGGTTTATGGTATATCGAAACAAATCGGATAGAGAAAGCGCCATTTTTTCTGTTTTTTCGGGATCGTTGTAGGCCAGGCCGGCAATTGAATTGAGAGAGTTGTACAGAAAATGTGGATTGATACGAGAATGCAAGGACTGAATTTCAGCTTTTGCTTTTTGTTCCCGCAACCTACTTATTTCAACTTCTTTTTCCCGAATTTGTAATTCAGTAATGTTTTTTAGGTAAAGGAATATTCCCCTTAAAATTGCAATAGGTATACCAATCGTTAATATATGGGTAGAAAAAGAAAACATTTCTAATTTAAATCCAGATGCAATAAAGACTATTGCAGATATTAACAATAAAATTAGAGGTAATGTAAAGAACTTAAAAATCAATTGTTTTGTAATATTAACCCGAGTGAGCAAAAATAACTTTTCAATAACGTACAATAACGATGCAATAGCTCCGAATGAACCAATAAGCATACTAAATGGTACAACTATATCAAAAGCAATTCTAGTCCATGGTCTTGCAGAATCCCGTAATGATAGTATATCTTGGAAATTATAACAAAGCAACACCAATGATAATATTACAGCCATAACCAGGCCAGGGACTAAATATTCCAAGAAAGGCTTTCTAAACTTAAGGAGAAAGATTCTTTTGTAAGAAAAAATAAGAAGAAAAACACCTAGAAGTATTGCAATTACTTTGAAGGTTATTTTCTCAGTTATTTTCTGAATGTATGGTTTATAATATGTTTTCCAGCCATGATTACTTATTACAAAATTACGGTGTTTTTTTTCCAGATTTTCTGAGTATAATTTATGAATCAGAAATTTGTCTACCTCTCTAAATTCGGTGTTTGTTGGAATGAATTTTTCGTCATTGAAAATGGCATTTTTAATAGATGTGGCCCATGGACCTTTATTGTTAAAATAACACATTGAACGTAATATCGTGAACTCTATGTATTGCTTCCTTAAAGAGTACGATGTGCTATCGTTAAAAAAAAGAAAATTACGCTGGGTAAAAATCACTGTTGGTGGAGATGGAGCATATCCAATGTATTCAAGCATATTACCATTATTATCCTTAAAACTCAAAAATGACTCATTGGCTGTTTCAAATGGAGGATTATTTAGTGTATCTCTTTGAGAAAAATAAAGGTATAAATCAGGCCAATTTTTTAAATATCCATTGGTGTCCCCTAATAAGAATTGAAATCTTCTATTTGGAATTAGTTCTTGTAATTGATCCATTAAGTTCATTACAATTAAACTATCTTGTTTAGTGGCATTTACCAACACAAAATTTATATTTGTGTTTGGAAAGGTTGCAAAAACTCTGGAATCAGGATCAAATAAGCGTTCACTCATAAAGTCCCAATACTTTTTTTCTGTTTCCTTATCAAGGTGAGAGAATAGATCATCAGCCTTTATTGTCTGCAAGCAGAGAAAAAGCCCTGTAAGAAATAAGGTTGTAATTTTTATTTTCATCGCTTTAAAATTAAAAGTTTATGGTGTAAATAAACACCTACTTTCATTTTTTTGCGAGCATTATCTGACGACCTGCAATATAAGCTGACAAAATGCATAAACCGAGTTAAATGCCTTGGGTATGATAAATGTTAGAGCCTAAACAGACTTGTTGCTAAAACATCTCTTTTCCCTCTAAACTATTTATAAAGTCATCAAGTAAAACAGGATTGTTAGTTTCGCACCATGTTTTGGTTGCATTGTATTGCTCTTCTTGCTCATTAAATAATATAAACGGATAATTTTTATCTAAATCGGGTTGATAAACGTAAATATTTTCGGCTATGTAACTATACTTATCTCTGAGTTTTTCTAATCTTGTTTTAAATGAATAGGGTTTAATAATCTCAAGTAGTTTATCCCAAAAGCCTTCTTCTTCGGTTTGTTCTGAGAGGATTTGGTATACTTCGTTTTTATCTGACTTATGTATTTCTGAATGTAAAAAACTAAGATCATTTTTAATATTCTCAATAATATCTTTTAAAACACTTTCGGAGCGTTGGCGAGTAACAATATATAAGTTGTCTACTTTTCTGTTTTCCTTATCTTGATTAACCCAATCTACAAATCCCATATATGGAACTCTATCATTCAGCGTTCCACCATCGATATATTGAAAAAAGGGAGAGTTTAATAGCTTGCATTTACGTATTATTTGCATGGGAAATATAAAAGGTATCGCTGTAGAAGCCATTAGAACATCAGTTAAATAAAAATCATTGAATTTATTATCTGTATTTGTAAATCTTCGGGTTTTTGGTACTAATTGTAATGAAGGTATTATTGCTGGTAATACTGCCGATAAGGATGTATTTATTGGCAAGTCTTTTATTTTATGGTAGTTCAATCCTCCTTCAATTCTTTCTTCAAGAGTTTTTCTTAATGGTGATGTATCTAATGGAGCGAGCTGTATTGATAATGGATGTCCGGGTAATTTATAAGTGTCGAATTTAAATACATCAGATGTTTTTAATGGGAAAAGAATATCATTTTTAAACCATTCGAGTATCTCTTGACCTTTATTGTGACCGGCATGTATAATTGCATTAAACAAAACTGTATTTAAAGCTCCCGAACTTGCACCTGAAATAAACTGTACATTTTCTAGTTTGAAATTTTCATTATCATATAACAAATTCTCTATTAAAGCAGTTTCTTGCGAAATGCGAGCAGCGGCTCCTGTAATTACTAAAGCTGATGTAGGCATGATTTATAATTTTTAAAAGTTTATAATCAGATTTATTTTAATCAATTGTTTTTGTACCCTCTTTGTAAGTTATTGATTTCATAGGTTTGCAGATGGTGGCAGTCTGAAGTTACATACTATTTCATCAGAATGTTCAGGTTAATTCATACAATTAAATTCTGACAGTTAGTCGATATCTTGCTCCTGACAGGGTATCGAAGGATTGCTTACCGTAAAAAAAGTCTCTTGGATTGCGGTTTTCCCTTTTCCATTGCCTAGGTTTTTACTTCATCTATATTTTTTAAAATTCTGAGTTCAAAATCTTTAATTTTTTTATTAGTTGATTGGCTGCAAATTACATATACCTTGATAAAGTTCGATTTTCTGAGAAAACTCGTTGCTTAGACGTTTCTCTAAATAAACGACATGCTACTGAAAGCTACAATAATTTTTGTTTATTAGCAATATTTCATGCATACTTGGTTTTGGGCTCCTCCCGTTGAGAATAAAGGTTTGAATCGAAGAATCTTTCAATTAGCATTTTGCAATACAAATTGTTGTGCGTTTTTATCTTGGATTGTTTCAGGATATTTCCACAAATAATAATTTCAAGTATTAATATTTGTTTTACGCAAAATTGATTATTTTAATTATAGCTTAACCCTTTTTATATCTAAGTGTTATATTCATAATAATGTTTATGGAATTATGAAATTATGAAAAGAAATAATGTACTGATATTATTTGCGCATCCTGCAAAGCATAAATCAAAGGTTAACAGGTATCTGCTAAATGAGGTAATTAATGAAGAAAATGTTACTGTGCACGAGCTGTATGAAGAATATCCCGATTTCCAGATTGACGTAAAAAAAGAACAGAGCTTGTTACTGGAGCATGATATTATTGTTTGGCACCACCCGCTTTATTGGTATAGTGCCCCGGCAATAATTAAGGAATGGATGGATCTGGTGCTTGAACATAATTTTGCATACGGCAAGCTAGGGAATGCTTTGGCTGGTAAGTCGATATTTAATGTAGTAACAGCTGGTGGAGGTAAAAATGCCTATTGTGAAGATGGCCGTAATTGCCACACAATTATAGATTTTCTTTTACCTTATCGTCAATCAGCTAATCTTTGTTCAATGAATTATTTGCCCCCATACGTAGTTCATGGAACCCATTTGTTGAAAGAAAAAGAGATATTAACTTATGCCCAAGATTATAAGCGAACAATTTTGGCTTTAAGGGACAACTTATTCGATGAAAAAGAAATTATAAAGCTTGAATATTTAAATGACTTGATCAATTAATTTAAACCTACCTGATTATGCATAATGAAAATTTCTTTACTCAAGCATTTATTTATTTGATGGCAGCCGTAGTTTCGGTTCCAATTGCAAAGAAGCTAGGGTTAGGGTCGGTATTAGGATACTTATTGGCCGGTATTGTTATTGGGCCATATGTATTGCGTTTAATTGGTACGGAAGGGGATGATGTAATGCATATTGCAGAATTTGGAGTAGTTATTATGCTATTTCTTATAGGTCTTGAGCTTAGACCATCACTTCTTTGGAAACTACGAAGATCTATTTTCGGACTTGGTGGCTTACAGGTTCTATTAACCACCACTATAATAGGAGGGATTTCATTATTTATAGGACTTTCAATAACTCAATCGATAGGTGTTGGTTTAATTCTTTCTTTGTCTTCAACCGCAATTGTTCTGCAAACACTTGCAGAAAAGAATTTATTGAAAACTACTGCCGGACAGGCTTCGTTCTCCGTTCTTCTTTTTCAGGATATTGCTGTTATTCCAATTTTAGCAATATTACCCTTGCTTGCTACAAAAAATCAGAATGTTCCAAATAATATAATTAGCGAAGAGGTTCATACTGTGGCCGAGACAGATGTTTTAGCATTAACTGGCTTGCAACAATTACTGTTAATTATCGGGCTTGTTTTATTTATTATTGTTGCGGGTAGGTTTATTGCACGTTATATTTTCCGCTTTATTGCAGCTACCGGAATTAGAGAAATATTCACTGCTGCAGCTTTGCTTATTATTATTTCAATAGCACTTGCAATGGATAAGGTTGGATTATCACCTGCTCTGGGAACATTTTTAGCCGGGGTAGTTTTAGCTGATAGTGAGTATAGGCATGAATTGGAAGCCGATGTTGAACCCTTTAAAGGGCTACTTCTGGGATTGTTTTTTATAGCCGTTGGTGCCGGAATTGATTTTAATTTACTCTTTCAAAAACCGGTAATGGTACTTGTTATATTGTTAGGACTAATATCTGTTAAATTTCTGGTATTGTTTGTTTTAGGGCGGTTTTTTAAACTACGAAATGGAAAGGAAACACAATTAGCAATGACTCTTGCTCAAGGAGGTGAGTTTGCATTTGTTCTTATAAGTTTTTCTCAAGGGGTGAACCTATTTCCTGATGAGTGGTCCAGTTTATTAGTTTTATCAGTGGCTCTTTCAATGGCCATAACACCTATTTTGTTAATAATAAATGAAAAAGTTATTCAACCCTTGTACGAAAAAGTGGTGAACGAACCAAAGTCCGATGAGATAGCGGAAAATGATAACAAGGTAATTATTGCCGGCTTTGGTAGATTTGGAGTTGTAATAGGTCGATTACTTTTTGCTAATGGAATTCAGGCAACGGTTCTTGACAATAATCCAAAGAATATACAAATACTAAGGAAATTTGGTCTTAAAGTATATTATGGCGATGCTTCCAGACCCGATTTGTTAAAATCAGCAGGAGCCGACAAAGCCAAACTTTTGATTATGGCAATTGATGATAAAGAAAAAGCACTGGAAACTGCCAAATACATAAAACGTACTTATCCCAACCTTAAAATTGTAGCACGAGCAGTTGATCTAAAACATTTGTATGAATATTATAATTTAGAAATTACCGATGTGCAGGTTGAGGTCTTCGATTCAGCCCTTGAGTTAGGCGTTTTGGCTATGCAAAGATTAGGATTTTCAAATTATCAATCGTATCGTGCAGCTCAGACCTTTAAAAAACATAATAAGGATATTCTTGCTGATATGTATATTCACTGGCTGGAAGATAAAGATAAATATATCCAACAAGCACAGCGATATACAAAAGAACTCGAAGAAATGTTTGAAGCTGAAAGAACTGCATCTATTCACGAGTCTGATAGTGCTTGGGATACTGCTACGCTTAGGGAAGAAGTAAAGGAACAATATAGCAACAGAAAAGAAGAGAAATAAAGAAAATCTTTGTGCAGTTTACCTTGATATCATCGGAATGTATTGTTGTTTAAATTCATAGAGTGTCTGCAAGAACTCTTAAAGCTATACATCACTGCGGAATAGGGAGTTATAGTTTCACAGAGCTCGTAATCGACTAGCGGAAGCTCATAAACATAATTTGTTTATATACTCGGTTCTTGCAGACACATCTAAAAATAATTACAGACCTTTTACAACAATTTTCCTGGTTATAAAAGAATCATCAGACAAAGAAGCCTTGACAATATAAATGCCTGGTTGTAACTCAATATCAGTTTTGACAGAACTTTCTTCAACCTTAGATATTGTTTGTACTAACTGGCCTTTAATATTAATTACCTCAATGGTTTTTATTTTTGCCGCTTCACTTTCGAGAGATACAAGCAGTTCATTTGTATTCTGTAAGTATGTAATAGTGTTATTATCGATGATGTCGGCTGTGTTTTTCAGTTCTATATAAAAAGCAGTCTTGTTAGTCAACACCTCAACAGTATAAATCCCCTTATTTAGCCCGGGAAAAGATACTTCTTTCTCACCTAATGCAGAATATGAGTTCACAGATTTCTTATCTTGATCGAAAATAGTTACCTGGGTTGCATTTTCCAGATAACTTAAATCCAGGTTCCATATTCCATCTTTTTGCTGCAACGGGAAATATCCGTCAATATTATCGTCTTCTGTGATCAGCTCATAATTCTTGCGATTGTACAATTCCATTTTTCTTTCGCCATTTACCGTGGCTTCTATTGCGTAAAAACCAGGCTCAACAGCAGTCATGTCCAAAACATTTCCTGTAAAATTAATCTCTTTACCTAGACCTTTTACTGTTATTGGAAAAGCTTTTACATCTGATATTTTGCTCGATGCACTGGATTTTAGCCCTGAATTTAGGGTAATCTGAGGAGTTATGGCACTCAAATTTGACCTAAATAAAGGTTGAGGAATGTCTTTACTTTGATCAGCATCCTTGAAATAATTAAAAGGATTGGCAATATTGTGAGCGTCGCGATGAAGTCCAAATTCCACTAAAGATGCTAGTAGAGTATAAGCCCCGGCAGTCCTATGATCAACTTCACCAAAATTCGTTGTATTCACTAGCCATTTCTCCCAAAAGTTCTCTATGGGTACTTGATTACGAATAGCCTCTTGCGCGATTAGGGTGTTTTCATGAGGTACTTCCGTATCTGCAGTACCATATGTCATTAAAATGGAGATGTGATTACGCCAGTCATATACATCCAGGGTTTTAGCATATTCAAAAAGCTGGCTGCCAGGCTGAGACATATTCTCAAGAGCTTCAGGTAAAAACAAGGTCTTCCATTGTGTTGGGATATTTTCTTTTCTGATGGCATCATTTGCGATATAATAGTCCCATTCATCCCAATACTCAGGGGTAATATAATTGTGTGGATCATCATAAATGTCAAAGCCAGCATCATCTGCACCTCGGCAAAAAATAAAGTAGTATTCAGGATCTATATTTTCATCTATAGATAAAGAATAATTTAAAGTAGTATTGCTAAAATCATATGGGCCACCACCAAAAATAGCACTGTGCACTGGAAGTTCATCCCATATTAAACCTGTTTCTTGTAGGTATCTTATAGTAGCCATGGCGTTTCCTCCTCCTTGTGAATATCCACCCACAAAGACTTGTTCGTTTCTTTTCACAGAGAGTTGATCTGTTACTTGCAAACCTGCCCGGTACATATCTACCATAGCATTGGCTCCCTCATTGTGATTGAACCCTTTTTCACGTCCCTCACCATCTCCACATCCAATATAGTCAGGAACCATAACAATAAAGTCAATCATACTGTATAACGTGGCAAATAAATTACTGCCACCGCCTGACCTAAGATTGGAGAATACATCGCTTTCATCATAGACGTGTCCTCTGCCAAAAAGGATCATCGTTTTGCCGTGATCGCTTTGTGGTATTGTCATAGCACCAGTTGCCTGTACAGCATTTCCCGCCAGATCTTCTGTCCAGTATCTTACTTTGTATATGTTAATGTTATACGAGTGAACATAATTAGCTAAAACCTCTAGAATGGCATTGACTAGGCCTTCGTCGATTGGGAGTTCTGTTCCTAGTTGTTCTAACACATAGTTTTTCTGATCATCAGGTGTCCATGAGGCTATGAGATTCACGTTAATCAGGTCGCCTCTGTTTTGGGCGCTGGTGATAGCTAAAGAAAAAATTAGCAGGAATAATAATAGTAATGATCTTTTTTTCATAATAGGTTGTTTTAAAAGTGAGTATTATTTATCCAGTTGGAACTCATTTTGTTTCTTTAGTTAATGAGTTCCACTTCCCAGATTCTACATGTAGGGCTAGGTTGGTTTAGTTTTATTAAATTCAGAATAGAGTATACTCAAATCAGCATTAATGCAACCCAATAGCTTGAATTTTGAAATTTAATAATTTACAAAATCAATCAATATTGCATAACGTATATACAATATATAAATAATTTTAATTTATTTGTGTTTTTAGGAAAATTAATCAGGCTAGTTGGGTAATATTATAATCGACATTCTAGAAATTTTATGTGCTTAAGAGTAATTTTCTTTTTACTTACCGGAAGTTTTGTTTTATGTAAAACGTTCCTGAGCAATTACAGAAATTACTTTAACAATAATCAGTTCGCTTGCAGTGTAGAAGTTCATTTAATGAAATTATCTAATTACTGAATTATATTTGAAAGCTTCTGTTTACCTTAGCAAATATTTTAAGAAATGAGAAATGGCAGAAATAGGTAAATATAATTCGCTTGAGGTTGTTAAGAAAGTCGATTTTGGAATTTATTTAGATGGAGGCGGGCAAGGCGAAATTCTTTTGCCAACAAGATATGTTCCAGAAAACACTGAAGAGGGTGATATATTAGATGTATTCATATATCTTGATTCAGAAGACAGAATAATCGCTACTACTGAAGAGCCTTTTGCTACTGTTGATGAGTTTGCTTTTCTAAAAGTAAAAGCTGTAACATCTGTCGGTGCATTTTTAGATTGGGGTTTAATGAAAGACTTATTTGTGCCTTTTCGCGAGCAAAAAACCAGAATGCAAGAAGGCGAATCTTATGTTGTTTATTTATACTTTGATATTGAAAGCAAGCGAATAGCTGCATCTTCTAAACTCGATAAATTTGTAGATAACTTACCTGTTGAATATGTTGAAGAGCAGAAGGTTGAATTGCTAATTGCGAATAAAACAGACCTTGGCTATAGGGCAATAATTGAAGATGCGCATTGGGGAATGCTTTATGCTAACGAATTATTTACGCCTCTAACCATTGGTCAGCGTATTTTCGCATATATTAAAAAAATAAGAGAAGATGAGAAGATAGATCTATCACTTTACAAGCCTGGCTATCAACAAATCGATGATACTTCTGAAACAATTCTTAATTACCTGAGAAATAATAATGGCAGATTAGAACTTACCGACAAAAGTTCGCCTGAAGAAATCAGTAATGTATTTGGAATAAGCAAAAAGAACTTTAAAAAAGCAATAGGTAATTTGTATAAACGTAAATTAGTAAATATCACCGACGAAAGTATTTTATTGCTTGAGTAGGATATCCAACATGCGCTTATACAAACAAATCCAAACTATTTAGCAAGAGAATTGTTAGTATTAGAAACAAACTTTAATGTTATATTTTCTTTTAGCACTAACTGTTTTATTTGGGTTTTTGTTTATGGAGTTTACAGCTTGGTTTACTCATAAATATGTAATGCATGGATTTTTATGGGTGCTTCATAAAGACCACCACTCACCAAAGAAAAAGCTTTTTGAGAGGAATGATATTTTTGCAGTGATATTTGCAATACCTAGCTTTTTACTAATTTACTTTGGTCTTTTACTGGGAAATACCTACATGGTGGCATTAGGTGCAGGAATTGCACTATATGGGCTTGCATATTTTCTATTTCATGATGTTTTCTACCATCGAAGAATTATAATGTTTGGGAAAGCCAAAAGTTGGTACTTTAAGGCAATTGTTCGTGCACACGACGATCATCATAAGGGAAAGAAAAACTACGGGTTTTTGTTTATGGTTCCAATTAGCTACCTGAAGGAAGAATACGATAAAAAAAAATAATTGATTGTTCGCTAAAATCGCAGTTGAAAAGAGAAAAAAGCAAAGCGATTTCATGATCAAAGGGAATAATAAGTCAAATTGCAGATACTGGTACAATAGCAAACAATAATAAAACTAATCTAGCATAGTAACTTAAAAGGAATACAGAGAGGTATTTATTTTTTTATACCTCACCCAGTTCAAGTTACCTTATCATCATCATTTCATCCTTCATCAAGTGCTTATTAAAATAAAAATACATTAGGAAGTAAAACGGCATTCCAATAAATATATAGATTAAAACTGTGCTAAGTCCCTGCTTTTTGCCAATAGAATTATAAAAATTTCTTTCAGTAAGAATTGATTTTATAAGAAACACAAAGTATAATAGTAATGCTGTAAAAGAGCATATCAATAGAATTTTAGTCAAGGTTGCATAATCAGTATCAAGGAAGTTTCCTAATATTTCGAATCCAAAGATGAGTAGATAACATATGAAAGCTGTTCTTGAATACTTCCTGAAATTTCGATAGAGACCTTCGGCATTCTTGAATTCGGAGTTTTCAAAGTTGCCTGAAAGTTTCAGGTCTTCCTCACTAACGCCTCTTTCGTTTAGAATATCCAGGGCAATTTTTCTTAACGATTCGTCATAATTGTATTGCTTATAGTTTTTTACAACATCAATAAGCTTAATGTTATTAAACGATTTTAGTTTCTCAGTGTAATCAGGCATATTGCAAAAGTACTCTATTTCTTTAATAGAAAGTAGTCCACTTTTATCTTTTTGAGCAATTCCCCGGAAATTGACAAGATTTTGATATTCAATATCTGTGCAATTCCATTTCTCTGTAATCGGTAATGTATATATCTTGAAAATAAAAGTGAACAATATCAATATATGTAAATCCAACTTTAGCCATTTCCATAGCTCCAATTTGACACATACCTATGCCGTGCCCATAGCCATGCCCGGAAAAAACAATTTTTGAGCCTTTACGGGAAATAGAAAAAAACGATGAACGCAAACCAAATTTCTCCCTGATTTGTCTAAAAGTCACCTGATGCGGGTTGTTGATGTAATACTTTTGCCGGTGCATGCTTTTGTAGTTAGTGTAATTGTTTGGATCTGATATTCCCTTTGTTTTAAGAAAGGCAAACCAATCCATTATTGGAATTTCCTTTTCCCAATTGTAATTGCGCATACCAACACAGAATGGATCCTTAACGCTTTTTAGGTAGGGGAGATCCGACTGCCAGTATATTCCTGCCGAGCAGGTTTCTCCGCCACAACTTGAGTGGAAAGGCGACATTACGAGTACAGAGTCGGTATCCATTAAAACAAGTCCGGCAGTTGCTTTAGTAGCTGTATAGATTTCCTCATTTCTTACACTTCTTCCGTGATAGGCCTGGCAATGTACTTCATCGCAGAGGTTAAAACCTTCTTCGGCATGCTTATAAATATTCTTTATTGTATAAGTTCTGATTAAAACTGCCTGAGCTTTGTAGTATTCCAAAGGAGCATCTATTCCTCCTTCTGCCTCAATAACTCCGGCAATGTATTTTTCAAGGTCGATATAGTTTTTGGCTTGCAATTTATTATTCAGTACATTAAAGTTGATAGACTCCTCGTATTCGTGCGATACTGTTGTTGGGTTTACTCCTTTTAATGTGAAGATAGCATCAGAAGTAAGGTGCGAAAGTTTTACTTCTTTAAATATCCCAATTGTGTTTTTTTTGTCCCGAATTTCTATTTTATTGCCTTGTCTGCTTACAAAGAATATGTTATTTTTTTTGTATTCGCCATATTTCTCGCCATCGCATACTAACAAGTATTTTCCACTACGAATAGATACTGTGAAAGCATTAACGTTTTTACTGTTAAACAATCCGAATTGCATTGTTTGTGCACCAGAAGAAAAAGCCAATAACAGAAGGAAGTATGTGAATACAGTTTTCATCTATTTATCAGAAGTTAAAGTGTTAATCATTATTTCTGCTGCTCGTTTAGAAGAACCAGCTTTGCCGGTTCTTTTTCTCAGTTCATCATAGTCGGCAAAGAGTTGCTTTCTTCTTGAATCATCGGTTAATAACAAAGAAAGTTCTTCCTCAAGTGCTTTCAGACTAAATGTTTTTTGGAAAAGCTCTAAAACACTTTCTTTTTCGAGTATGAGATTAACAAGAGAGATAAACTTTACTTTCATAAAAACCTTTTTACCCATAAAATCTGTAAATGCACCTCCCCACATTTTGTAGCAGACTACTTGCGGACAATTTAATAATCCTGCTTCAAGTGTTGCTGTCCCCGATGTTACCATAGCAACTTTTGCATGGTGAAGAATTGAGTATGTTTCATCGAAAAGAACTTTTACATCATAACCAGAGATAAATGGCTCGTAATCTTTTACAGTAAAGGAAGGAGCACCTGCAATTACAAATTGGTGTTCAGGAAATTTATCAATCATTAAAAGCATATCTGGAAGAATTCTTTCCAGCTCTTGTTTCCGGCTACCAGCCAGTATGCCAATAATAGGTTTATTGTTAAGTTTGTTTCGTTTGGTAAAATCTTCAAAAAGCTCATCCTTATTATGTTTCTGAGCAATTGAGTCCATTATTGGGTTCCCAATATAATTTACGGTAACATTATATTGTTCATAAAACTTAGTCTCAAAGGGCAAAATTGAAAACATTTGATCAACATATTTCTTTACCTTTTTTACTCGTTTTGTATTCCAGGCCCATAGCTTAGGAGAAATATAGTAGTATACTTTGAATTTATGCTTATGTGCAAATTCTGCCATTCTCAGGTTGAAACCCGGATAGTCAACAAGAATTACAACATCTGGATTATATTCAAGAATGTCGGATTTACAAACTTTAAAATTATTCTTTATGGTCTTAAGGTTTGCTACCACTTCAAATACTCCCATAAAAGCAGTTTCGCTGTAATGCTTAACCATTGTTCCGCCAACTTCCTGCATAAGGTCCCCGCCCCAAAACCTGAATTCCGACTTTTTATCCAGAATAACTAATTCCTTCATTAGGTTAGCAGCATGCAAGTCACCGGAAGGTTCTCCGGCTATTATGTAATATTTCATGATATGAATTTAAAAATAACATGCATAATACCAAGGATTGCAACAATTCCAACGGTTGAATAAAGTACTCCCTTAGCAGTTTTTTCAAAATTTCCCCATAGGAAAAGAAAAAATAAAAGTGCATTAGGAAATACACATCGACTAAGAAGCATAGGCAACATCTTCATAACCGTTTTTTTATATTCAATATCTATGAAATTGAAATTTTCTGGATTTAGTGGGCGAATTAATGGATATAATAAAAAAGGAAGTGCGATGCCAATAATTAAGCCAATCCAAAAATTATCTCGTTTGCGAAGTTTATTTAGAAATTCCATTTGCTAATTTGATTAAGAGATTCGTACCTGGTGAGATCGGTTTGAACAGGCACAATTGAAATAAAATTATTCTTCAATGCCCATTCGTCGGTGTCTTCAGCTTCGGGTTCAATATTGTGGTAACTTCCGGTAAGCCAGAAATATTCATTACCAACAGGATCTTTACGCTGATCAAACTCTTCACGCCAGAACCCCATGGTTTGTCTACAGGATTTTATTCCTTTAATTTCATCTTTCGAAGCATTAGGGAAGTTTACATTTAGGCAAATGTTTGTAGGAAGTGAATCTTTTAAAACCATTTTGGTAATTTGTCGAGCGTATTGTATTGATGCAGAAAAATCAGCATCGTGATCATAACTTAGAAGTGAAAAACCAATTGAAGGAATATGGTGAATACTACCTTCTAGTGCAGCACCCATAGTACCTGAATATAGTATGCTTGTTGAAGAATTACTGCCATGATTAATTCCCGAAACCAGCATATCTGGTTTAATATCTAAAATTTGGTTTATGGCCAGCTTGACACAATCAACCGGAGTGCCATTTACACCGTAAATTGTAAGCCCGGGTTCTTTATTTAATGTTTTTATTCGCAAAGGATGCTTGACGGTTATTGCATGTGACATACCCGATTGTGGCTCAAGTGGAGCAATAGCAATTATTTTTCCAAGTGGGCGCACAGCCTCAATAAGAGACTTAAAACCTTTTGCCTGGTAACCATCATCATTGGTAACTAATATCAACTTCTCTTTTTCCATTCTCTTTTGCCCTGAAGTAAGATACAAATATAGTTGTTTAAGTGTTTTCGCGTGGGCGATTTGAATGAAAGTTTTTAAAGTATTTGGAAGGAGTCGTAGCTCAAAAAAAACGATTACTCAGATACCCTTTAGACGTTTGAAAATAAAAACCATTGTAGTATTAATAACTTTTTAATTACAAAGCAAAATTCTTTACGATAAGTTCTAATTTTAAAATGCGTTTTATGCCTAAATCCTTAACAGTTATGCATTCCAATATCCAACAATCTCCAGCAACCCTGCCAGCTGAAAGAATTATATCAATAGACATCCTTAGGGGAATTGCTGTACTTGGCATACTCATTGTGAATATCCAAAGCTTTTCAATGATTGGTGCTGCCAATATTAATCCTACAGCTTGGGGCGATTTTACAGGCATAAATAAATGGGTGTGGATTATTAGTTATGTCTTTGCAAGCGAAAAATTCATGAACATTTTCTCAATATTATTTGGTGCAGGAATAATATTGCTTTATACAAGAAAGAAAAGGCAAGGAAGGCACCCGGGTAAAGTTCATTATTTCCGTAATTTCTGGCTATTAGTTTTTGGGGTTGTTGATGCATATTTTATCTGGCATGGCGATTTTCTTGTAGCATATAGCCTTTGTGGGTTCTTCGTATATTTGTTCCGGAAAATGAAGCCCGAAGGGTTGATTATTTTGGCCTCATTTTTCTTTCTTGTTCCCGTTCTGACAAATCTTATGAGTGGATTTTCAATTCCATATTGGCCGGAAGAATCCTATTTCCAAGCAATGAATACATGGCTGCCATCAACAGAATTTATTAATAAAGAATTAAGTGTGATGCGAGGTAGCTTTGTTGAACAAATGGAATATCGCATACCAATGGCTGTTTTTATGCAACCATTTTTATTCTTTTTGAATGTATTTTGGAGAGTAGTGTCAATGATGTTAGTTGGTATGGCTCTTTCTAAAAGTGGTGTTATTCTTGCAAGAAAATCACATGTGTATTATGTGAGAATGGTTGCTGTCGGATTATCTGTTGGCTATCTGTTAAGTATTGTTGGCGTTTGGCAAAACTATGCTCATAACTGGAAAATGGAATATTCAATGTTTTTTGGTGTAATTCCAAATTACTTGGGAAGCATTGCTGTTTCTTTGGGTTATATTGGAATAGTTATGCTTATAGCAAAATCGGTTAAGTATATTGCTTTTAAAAGAGTGTTGTCTGCGGTTGGTAAAATGGCATTTTCGAGTTATATTTTTATGTCTGTTATAGCTGGATTAATATTTTATGGACATGGTTTTTCGTTATTTGGAAAGGTTGAAAGAATATTTCAGTTTGGTATTGTTTTAACTATTTGGGTACTTATATTAATTATCTCACCACAATGGTTAAAGCATTTTAATTACGGCCCCTTGGAGTGGCTGTGGCGGGTGCTTACATATCGTAAGAAAATCCCATTAAAAAAGCGGAAGAAATAGTTTTAAATTATAAACTTCAAACAGCTTCTTCGTTTTTTTTGATTAATTGATTTTACTAGAAATTGTGGTTGTTATTTTTTAGTTAGCTATTGTACTGAATAAATAGAATTAATCATTTGAAAAGCATTTCCTTACAATTTTATTTTCGCTAGTGTTTCTCATCGTTCAAAAAACACTATTTTTGTCAACTATCGTATAATTGATTAAGGAATATCACATGAAGATTTCATACAACTGGCTAAAAGATTACATTAAGACAGATCTCGATCCCGAAAAACTTGGACAAATACTAACAGATATAGGCCTTGAGGTTGAAGGAATAGAAACTCATGAGGAAGTAAAAGGCGGACTCAAAAAGTTTTTTGTGGGAGAGGTGTTAACCTGTGGAAAACATCCCAATGCAGATAAATTAAGCGTTACCACTGTAAATGTAGGTTTTGGCGATCCTTTAAATATAGTTTGTGGTGCTCCAAATGTTTCAGCAGGGCAGAAGGTTATTGTTGCAACAGAAGGAGCAGAGCTCTACATGGGCGACAAAAGCTTTTCAATTAAAAAGACAAAACTTCGCGGAGAGCCATCAGAAGGAATGATTTGTGCCGAAGATGAAATTGGCATGGGCGATAGTCACCACGGAATAATGGTTCTTGAAAATGATGCTAAAATTGGAACTCCAGCTGCTGATTATTTCAAGCTTAAAACAGATACGATATTTGAAATTGGTTTAACTCCTAATAGAATTGATGCAGGTTCGCATTATGGAGTGGCACGCGATTTAGCAGCCTATTTTAGTCAGGATAGTGCTGTTGAATTAACCAAACCAGATGTGTCGGGTTTTAAGGCTGGGAACAATAGTTTTAAAGTAGATGTTAAGCTGGAAGACAAAGAAGCTTGCAAAAGATATACAGGTTTAACAATTAAAAATGTAAATATTCAGTCTTCGCCTAAATGGTTGCAGGAAAAGATATCTGCCATTGGTTTGGGGCCTATTAATAATGTAGTGGATATTACAAACTTCGTACTACATGAACTTGGGCAGCCACTTCATGCTTTCGATGCCGATAAGCTGAAAGGGAACCAGATTGTTGTTCGCAAAATGAAGGAAGGGACAAAGTTTACCACACTTGATGAGGTTGAAAGAAGCTTATCGGAGCAAGATTTAATGATTTGTGATTCCGAAGATGGAGCATGTATTGCGGGTGTATTTGGTGGAATTCATTCAGGTGTTTCTGAAAGCACCAAGAATATTTTTCTGGAATCAGCGTATTTCGATCCTGTAAGCGTGCGTAAAACGGCAAAACGTCATGGTTTAAGTACCGACTCGTCTTTCCGTTTCGAGCGAGGTGTTGATCCTGACATAACAGTTTATGCACTTAAAAGAGCTGCCATGCTAATTGAAGAGTTGGCTGGAGGAGAAATTACATCTGAAATAACTGATATATACCCTGAACCAATACAGGAGTTCGAATTTCAGGTTTCTTATGCACATATCGATCGTTTGATAGGGAAACGATTAGATCGTCAATTAATAAAAAAAATACTTACATCTCTCGATATTAAGGTGGTTAAGGAAAATAACGATGTGCTCGATATTACAGTTCCTCCCTACCGAGTTGATGTTACAAGGGAGGCCGATGTTATTGAAGAAATTCTCAGGATTTACGGATACAATAATGTTGAGTTTTCTGAGCGTATAAATGCAAGCCTTTCTCCAAAAAATAAGCCTGATAATGAGCAGTTGGTTAACCAGGTATCAGACTATTTTGCTGCCAATGGATTTAATGAAATAATGTCGAATTCGTTGACCAAAGTTGGTTATTATGCCGATTTGAAAACCTGGTCAGATAGTAATTCTGTTGAAATAATTAATCCGTTAAGCTCCGATTTGGGAATATTGCGCCAGACATTATTGTTTAATGGTTTAGAGGCCATTCAATATAATGTTAACAGACAGAATTCAAACTTACAATTGTTTGAGTATGGTCGCTGTTACAAAGCCACAGGAAAAGATAATGCAAACTATCCATTGGCTGGTTATTCCGAGGAACGTAGGTTTGGACTATTCTTTACTGGAAATATTGTAGATTCAACTTGGCAGGAAGAAGATAAAAAAGCAGGATTTTTTCGATTAAAAGCCTATTGCGAGAATTTACTTGAGAAATTAGGTATAGATCCTGAAAGATTATCGGTTTCTGGTTTAGAGGCTAAAGATGATGTGTATTCCGGAGGTTTAGTGTTTAAAGATAAAAACACTGAACTTTTTGAAATAGCTTCTGTTCACCCTGCTATACTTAAGAAATTCGATATTGACAAAGAAGTTGTTTTTGCAGAAATTCGTTGGGATGAGCTTGTTAAAAGACTCAATAGCGAAGTGAGGTTTAAGGAAATTCCGAAGTTCCCGATAGTTCGAAGAGATTTAGCCTTATTATTAGATGAAACTGTTGAATTTGCAGAAATAGAGTCTGCGGCCCGACAAACAGGAAAGAATATGCTTAAACGGGTAAATCTGTTTGATTACTATAAAGGAAAGGGAGTTCCAGAGGGAAAAAAATCTTATGCTGTAGGATTTTATATCCAGGATGAAACAAAAACCCTAACCGATAAAGAAATTGACCGTATAATAGGAAAGATTACCGAACGCTTGATTAGAGATTTTAAAGCTGAATTACGCTAAAACCCTATTTATAATGGTTTCAATAGAATTAATTCAATGTGATATTACCCAATTAGATGTAGAAGCAATTGTAAATGCTGCGAATAGTACACTTCTAGGTGGTGGTGGGGTAGATGGTGCTATCCACAATGCTGCTGGTCCGGGTTTGCTCGAGGAATGTAAAACACTCGAGGGATGCCCCTCAGGAGAAGCTAAACTAACAAGTGGCTATAACCTGCTAGCTAAATGGGTTATTCATACAGTTGGGCCTGTTTGGCATGGAGGAAATAACAATGAAGAAAAGTTGCTAAGCAGTTGTTATACAAATTGTCTGCGAATTGCCGAAGAGTTTAAAATGAAGTCAATAGCATTCCCAAATATCAGTACAGGTATATACGGATATCCAAAAGATAAGGCAGCTGAGGTCGCAATTAATTCGGTTAATAATTTTATTAAGACTTCAGAATATCTTGAAAAATTAGTTTTTGCAGTATTTGATATCGAGAATGTTGAGATCTACAGAAAATTAATTGATAAAAAGTAGTTGAATAGAGAAGTGTTGAGTAATTTTAAAAACAAAACTTTGTTTAGGTATTTCTTTATATTGTTTTTTTGTTTCATTGCTCAATTCTCTTTCTCGCAATGTCAGGAATTAAATCCTCCTTTTACCGAGGGTGAAGAAATTAATTATTCGGTCTATTACAACTGGGGTTTTATCTGGTTGAATGCAGGATGGGTTCAGTTCGCTGTAAAACCAGCAGTATATAATAATCAGGAAGTTTTTCATTTTGATGCTCGTGGTTCAAGCCATAAATCTTACGATTGGTTGTATAAAGTCAGAGATAGATATCAGGCTTATCTTCAGAAAGATGAATTTCAGCCCCTATGGTTTCACAGGCAAAACTACGAAGGCGGTTATGAAGTTGATAACAAATATTTCTTCGACTGGGAAAATAATAAGGCCTTTACATTTACAGAAAATTCAAAAAAAGATCTTTCTGCTGATACTCTTGAAATACAGGATTGTACACTGGATGTACTTTCATTAATCTACTTTTTTAGAAGCATAGATTTTTCAGATATGCAAGAAAATGATTCTGTACCGGTAATTTCTATAATTGATAACGAAATCTTTTATTTATATATTCGCTACTTAGGGAAAGAAGAGATAGAAGACCGAAAAGGGAACAAATATAATTGTGTTAAGTTTTCAGCCTTATTAGTTGAAGGGACTATTTTTAAAGGTGGTGAGGATTTAATTGTTTGGGTTACCGACGATAAAAACAAAGTTCCTGTTTTGGTAGAAGCAAAAATCCTGATTGGGTCTGTAAAAGCTTATCTTGAATCGTATAAAGGACTTAAATATCCGATAGAAACTACAAAATAAAGTAATTTATGAAGCAGCTAACCTTTTTGATTTTATTGTTTTCTATCAATGCAATTAATGCTCAGAGTGATGATTACTTGTTACATACATTTAAAGATCATAAGTCTGAAGTTAAGGGGCTGTCATTTAATCAATCGAATAATTTATTAGCAACAGGTGGCGATGATAATTCTTTATTTATTTATAATACAGCAGATGGAAGTGTATTGCATGAACATAAATCACTTTATTTTCCAGTAAAAGCAATTCATTTTTTTGGTAATAAACAATTGTTTATAACAGCAGGCAATGACATTAGGTTAATTGATTTGAATAATAATACCTTAGCATTATACGAAGGAAACACAACATATTTCTGGTCAATCGATTTCGCACCCGAGAGAAATAAAATTACGGGTGGCTCTTATGATAAGAAAATTCGAATTTGGGATGTAGCTTCTACGCAAACAGATATTATTTTAGAAGGGCATGAAAAAAGTGTATTGCCTGTAGCTTTTAGTCTCGATGAAAAATATATTGTAACAGGATCGAGAGATCAGACTGTGAAAGTTTGGAATGCAAAAACAGGAGAAATATTATATTCATTAGAGCGTCATTCAGATAATATATACGATGTGGAATTCCATCCAAATGCAAGATATTTTGCATCAGCATCGGGCGATAAAACGGTAAGACTTTGGGATATAGAAACAGGAAAAGTTGTAAAAACATATACTGGTCACGATGCTGCAATTATGGATATTGATTTTTCACCTGATGGTTACTTTCTTTATACAGCTTCTTTCGACGGTGTAGCTATAATCTACGAGGTTAGTACAGGAAATAAGCTATATAGTTATATTTCACACGAAGGTCCGGTAAATGTTGTTAAAGCAAGTTCTGATGGGAGTATGGTTGCAACCGGAGGAAAAGATGGAAGAGTTTTTTTATATGAATCGGGGAAAGTTATTGCTGTTAAAACATATTTTAACGATCAGTTAAATGCAAAGCTTGATTCAAATCCTCTTTTCAAGCAAAAACAAAAAGGCGAATCAAAGGAAGATTATGAGGTTCGTAAGAAAGAAGCAGCTATTGAAAGATTAAAAATTATAGATATTTTATTTAAGAAATACGAGGAGCAAATTAATTTTAAAAACACACCATAAAATATGAAGGAAAATATTAAACGAATTGGCCTGGTGGCCCACGATAATAGGAAGAAGGACTTAATTGAATGGACTAGTTGGAATCATGTTGAGTTAGTAAAACACGAACTGATTTGTACTGGAACAACTGGTAGATTGGTTGAAGAAGCACTTCTTGAAAAGCTACAGATTAATCAACATTCTAAGTTGAGAATGACAAAATTAAAGAGTGGTCCGCTTGGTGGTGACCAACAGCTTGGTGCACTAATATCAGAAGGGAAAGTAGATATGTTAATTTTTCTTTGGGATCCAATGCAGCCTCAGCCTCATGATGTTGATGTGAAAGCATTATTGCGAATTACTGCTCTGTATAATGTGCCCACAGCTTGTAATCGATCAACTGCTGATTTCTTGATTTCTTCTAATTTAATGCAAGAAGATTATAAACCGATATTAAAGGATTACTCAAGCTATATTACTCGAAAAGTTTAGCTAAAAACTTGAAGATAAAATTAAGCAATAGAAAAAGCCTGGCATTGCCAGGCTTTTTCTATGTTATATGTTTATTTTTGAACTAGCTTAATTTCGCTAAAGCTTCTTTCATTCTTTTCATTGCCACGGTTAGGTTCTCATCTGATGTAGCAAAGGAAATACGAATACATTCCGGTTCGCCAAAAGCTTCACCTGGTACAGTGCCAATATGACCTTCGTACAATAAGAAAAGAGCTAAGTCGTTTGATGATTCAATTTTTTTGCCATTGTATGATTTTCCGAAATAGCTACTGATTTTTGGGAACACATAAAAGGCTCCATCAGGATTATTAATTTCAACACCTGGCATTTCTTTAATTAGTCCGTATACCAGTTCTTTTCTGCGTTCGAAGGCAACTTTCATATCTTTTACGCAAGTTTGGTCTTCGTTAAGGGCAGCAGCAGCAGCTTTTTGTGCAATAGTAGCCGGACCTGTAAGTAATTGTCCCTGTAACTTTGCAACAGCTTTTGCAAGCCATACAGGAGCGCCAATATAGCCAATTCTATACCCAGTCATTGCATAAGCTTTAGAAACCCCATTAATAACAACAACTCTATCTTTAATAGAATCAAACTGAGCAATACTCTCATGTTTGCCGATAAAATTTATATGTTCGTATATCTCGTCGGTTATAACAAATACTCTAGGATGTTTTTCAATAACTTTTGCAATAGCTTCTAATTCCTCCTTTGAATAAACGCTTCCTGTAGGATTTGAAGGGGAGCATAATAATAGTGCTTTAGTTTTTGGTGTTATAGCTGCTTCTATTTGTTCAGGAGTAACTTTAAAATCATTCTCGAACCCACCACGAATAATAACATTCTTACCTTCAGCAAGAGTAACTAATTCAACATAAGTTACCCAATATGGCGATGGAACAATAACCTCATCGTCTTTATCGATAAGAGCCAGAATTACATTGGCCAGCGAGTTTTTAGCTCCGGCTGAAACAATAATTTGGTCAGGAGAATAATCAAGATTGTTTTCTCTTTTAAACTTCAGAGAAACAGCTTCGCGAAGTTCAGGAATTCCTGTTGCTGGTGGATAGAAAGAAAAATTATCATCAACCGCTTTCTTTACGGCAGTTTTAATATGGTCGGGAGTGTTAAAATCAGGTTCTCCAACACTAAGATTAATAACATCAACACCTTTTGCTTTCAGTTCTCTAGTGGCCTGATTCATGGCCATTGTGGCTGAAGGTGCCATTGCTGTAATGCGAGCTGCTACTTGTTCCATTCTTTAAAATTGTTATAGTTGTGTTTGTATATTTGCATCAATAAAATCCAAATTTAGCAGAATTTTATTTATTATGATATCTATCAGGATTAATAAAAAACTGCCCTGTCAAAAATAGACAGGGCAGTTTTAATTTAAAAGATAATATTTATTTATTTTCAAGAATTCTATTCAAATCCTTAAAGTAGTTCAATACTTCTTTTTACAAACTTAGATAGTTCTTCACCTTTGAGCATGTTGTTGGCAAGTAAAGCAAGGTCAATTAGTTGTTTAACACGTGCGTTATCCTTACCAAACTTAGTCAGAGATTCTTCTTTTTTCGCTCTGAGCTGACTTATTTTCTTGTCAAGTTTTTCAATACGATCTTTTTCTTCCTGAGTTATCTCTTCTTCTTTCTTGTCCTTATTAGCTGCTTCAAGGTCGGCTTTGTTTTTTTCAATAGGCTTTATTTTCTCATTGATCTTACCTATCTCCTCGCCAACTTTCTTTTCTAATTCTTCATTTATTTTAAGAACCAGTGGATGATTACCATTAATTGCGAGATTGTAACTGTCCGGTAATTCTCCATAAAAATTCATGCCACCACCCAAGGCTGACATATCTTTCATTCGACGCATAAATTCCGATTGTGTTATAATAACCGGACTATCAGTTTCAGTTAAACCTTCGTACATGATAATGAAGTTAGCAGTTTCGGGTAACTGGCTTCTAAATACAGGTGACAGGTTCCCTTGTTGTTCAGAAGTAAGCTTAACTTCTTTGTTTTCATCTTTCTCAATTAGCTTATCGATAACTTCGGCATCAACTCTTACAAATCGGGCATCTTTAAATTTTTGCTCCAAATGATTCAAATAATGAGTGTCTAGATGACCGTCCATAAGAATAACATCATAACCTTTTGCTTTGGCTGCATCAATAAAGCTATACTGACCTTCTTTATCTGTTGAATATAAGTATATCAGGCTTTTGTTTTTATCAGTCTGATTTTCTTTAATTAGTTTCTGATACTCTTCAAATGTGAAATACTTTCCATCAGTGTTTTTGAAAAGAGCAAATTTCTCTGCTTTGTCATAAAACTTCTCCTCGGAAATCATTCCATAAGTAATGAATAGTTTAAGGTTATCCCATTTTGCTTCAAATTGCTCTCGGTCATTCTTAAAAATATCCAATAATCTATCGGCAACTTTTTTCGTAATGTGACTTGAAATTTTCTTTACATTAGAGTCGCTTTGTAAGTATGAACGAGAAACGTTCAATGGAATATCTGGAGAATCTATTACTCCATGTAGTAATGTCAAAAACTCAGGCACAATACCTTCAACCGAATCGGTTACAAACACCTGGTTGCTGTATAGTTGAATTTTATTTCTTTGAATATCTAAGTTGTCCTTAATTTTGGGGAAATAAAGAACACCAGTTAAGTTAAATGGGTAATCAACATTTAAATGTATATTGAACAAAGGGTCTTCAGACATTGGATAAAGATCTTTATAGAACTTTCCATAGTCTTCATCCTTTAAGTCAACAGGTTTTTTTGTCCAGATTGGATTTGGATTATTAATAATTTTATCCTTGTCCAATTCAACTTCTTTACCATCCTTCCATTCTTTCTCTTTACCAAAAGCGATTTCAACAGGTAAGAATTTGCAGTATTTGTTCAGAAGCTCATTTATCTTGTTATCAGCCAAGAATTCTTTCGACTCATCATCAATATGAAGAATGATATCAGTACCCCTGGTTTCTTTTTTAATTTCTTCAATATCATATTCAGGTGTACCATCGCAGCTCCATTTTACTGCTTTTGAATCATCTTTATACGATTTTGTTATCACTTCAACTTTCTCCGATACCATGAAAGAAGAATAGAATCCTAATCCAAAATGACCAATTATTGCACTAGCCTTATCTTTATATTTTTCTACAAAATCTTCTGCACTGGACAAGGCAATTTGGTTAATGTATTTTTTAACCTCCTCTTCAGTCATTCCTATTCCACTGTCGGAAATAGTAAGAGTTTTTTTCTTGGCATCGGCACTAATTCTAATTGTTAGATCGCCAAGTTCACCCTTAAATTCACCGGTATTCGATAAAGTTTTTAGTTTCTGCGTTGCATCTACTGCGTTGGAAACAAGTTCGCGTAGAAATATCTCATGATCGCTATAAAGGAATTTTTTAATTATCGGAAATATGTTTTCCGTTGTTACTCCTATTTTACCTTTCTCCATTTGTAAACGTATTTTTTGTTATTCTGAATGGCAACAGTCAAACCTTGTGCCAAGTAGAATAAGGTGACAATCAGTCATGTTTTTATGAGAATGAAGTAAAAAACCTGAAAAAATATCAGTTGCTAATGTCAATATCTGACTTGTGCATCCAAATACCGTCTTCAAAAAGTAATCCATCAAAAGAAAAATCTGGTCCGTAAAATTGAAACTGACCTTCAAGAGAGGGGCGGGCAGGAGATAAATGATCAAATACAATCATTTTTTTATGTTTATCGTAATCAAGTGAAACATTTGCTTGCTCCGCAAATTCAAGGATTATCCGGTTTTGCACTTTCCCTTTGAACATAAATTTTCGTTGAGGGAAATATGGGTAGTTATGTTCATCGAAAGCTATTACTTCTATCAACTTATAATTGGATAGCAGATTGTTAAAATTGTAACCTAGTACGGTGTAATAAACCTGACCTTTATATTTTGATGTTACAATTTTATAATATAAAGCACCTGGCCAATCACTAATGTTAGCCTGTGCTTGTCGAGAACGACTTAGTATACCTGGGTCTTCCTTGAGCGAATAGGTAAATACTTTTTTTTCTTTTTTAGAATAGTATTGAATAATACCATAATAATTGTGGAACATTCCATGAGGGATGTTCCAGGTAAATATCACAAGCTTCTTGTCGTCAGAAGTTATTCTGCCTATTCGCTTTAAGGAGTCGAATTTATAATCGAAAGCTCCGTTGGTTTTTAAAACATTTAGTAAAGAATCCTGAAATACAAGTTCAGCCTTTTGATGTTCTGCTCCTTTTGATGAAAGAATAGAGTTATAGGTTTCAATAAGCATTTGTTCTTTCTTCGGGAAGAAGCTAGTGTCGATTTTCTGGGCTATACTTTGCTGTACAACCATAAATAATCCCAAGCCTAGTAAAGCCAGAATTCTGATTCGCATAAATCTATTTTATAAATAATAACTCTGAAGGAAGAGGATTTATTTTATCATGAGGTTAATATCACCCATTAGCTTGTCTTTGTATGATTTACCAATAGGAATTGTTTTACTTCCCTCTTTTGTTTTAATGATAACAGAGTTATCCTCTATAAGATTGATACTTCTGGTATTTACAATAAACGAGCGGTGTACCCTAGTAAACATCGTTGAAGGCAACTTCTGCTCAATAGCTTTCATTGTAAAATGAATAGTATACTTATCGGAATAGGTAGTGAATATTACGTAATTTTCAAGAGCCTCAACCCAAAGAATCTCGTCATATTTTAGTCTTACAAGAGCAGAGTTCTTTTTAATAAATATTTCATCTTCTTTAGAGTCAACCTTATTTTTAAATCGAACATTAGCCTTGTTAATGGCTTTAAAGAATCGACTATAAGAGACCGGTTTCAATAAATAGTCTGTAACATCGTAGTTAAATGCATCTAGTGCATACTTTTCTTTTGAAGAAACAATAATAATTTGGGGAGGATTTTGCAATGTCTCTAAAAAATCAATTCCACTCATTTCAGGCATTTCAATGTCCAAAAAAATAAGATCAACATCTTCACCTGTGTTAAATGCGTTTATTGCATCAACAGCATTCTCATAGGAGTTCAGTAGATTAAGTTGTTCTGTACGTCCAACAAATTCTTCTAGCACTCTTCTGGACATTAAATCGTCATCGATGATTATACAATTCATACTAAAAAGGGTTCGTCAATTAAAATGAAATATTCATCAAACAATTAGCCAAATATATAAAAATTTTGAAAATAAGACGAAGGATATTTTTGAATTGGTATGCTATTTTTTAATTAGTTTTCGCATTGTATTTATCTATAAGGCCTTGCGGGTCTTTAATAGTATTCTTTAACCATTGAAATAAAACTTCACTTCTTTCATCATCGGTAAGATTCCATTTAATATCTGAGGCTCTCAATTTAGAGCTTAATTGATGTAGAATAATGGCTGCAGAGACAGAAATATTAAAGCTTTCAGTGAATCCTTGCATTGGAATTTTAAGATATTCATCGGCATGGGATAAAGCTTCTTTCGATAATCCTTTTAATTCAGTTCCAAAGAGTAAGGCTGTTTTTCCTTTGGAGAGGTCGAAATCCTCAAGATTGACATCGTCTGTATGAGGCGTTGTGGCCACTATTCTATAACCATCATTTTTTAGTTTCTCAAGCGTATTAACAGTGTTGCTTCCTTCTGAATTATATATATTCAGGTTTAACCATTTATCTGAACCAAGGGTAACTTCTGGATTTAGTGTATATTCATTTCGGTTTTCAATAACATGAACATCTTGAATTCCAAAACAGTCGCAGGTACGCAATACAGCACTTGCGTTTTGTGACTGATATATGTCTTCAAGCACTACAGTTAAATATCGTGTTCTTGACTCTATTATTTTATGAAAAAGGTTTTTTCTTCTTTCAGTAATAAATTCTTCCAGAAAGGCTATAAGATCTTTATTCATGACAACTTTAACAAACAAAAAAGGGAGCAATGATTCATAGCTCCCTTGTAATAAAATTCATTAATGCTTATTTTACGGCATCAGCAAGTTCTTGTCCAGCTTTAAATTTTACAACATTTTTAGCTGCAATTTTAATTTCTTTACCAGTTTGTGGGTTTCTGCCAGTTCTAGCACTTCTTTCCGCAACTGAAAATGAACCAAAACCAACAAGAGCAACACGGTCACCCTTTTTTAGCGATTCAGTAGTAGATTCTATGAAAGCATCCAAAGCTTTTTTAGCATCTGCTTTAGTTAAACCTGCATTACCAGCGATTGCATCAATTAATTCTGCCTTGTTCATGTTAAACAAATTTTGGGTTAGTAAATATTTTTCACAGTAGTAAATGTGTATACAAATATAGAGTATTTGTTTACTCTTGCAAATTTCAAAGCTACTTTTTCGCTAGAGAGATAAGACTTTTGGCGTTTTTATTTTTAGAAAAGGGTAAATTTTTACAGGTATTGTTTTTTAAACGGACTAAAATATGAACGAGAGGTTCAGTTTTGCTGGTGTTTTGTTGGATTTAGTGGCACTTTTTTTAGCCTCATGAATACAATAAAAAATTTCTGTTTTTGTTTGTGCAGAAAAATCAGTCATCTTAATACTTGATATCTAGCTATGTAAGATTGAAAGCTGTAAATAAATATTTTTTTTTGAAGTGATTGTATTGCGGGTATTAAAAAATGTTTTACTTTTGCCGCCGGAGAAATGGCAGAGTGGTCGAATGCGGTGGTCTTGAAAACCATTGTGCGGCAACGCACCGGGGGTTCGAATCCCTCTTTCTCCGCCAAAATTTTAGGAGAAAATAAAAACCCGCAAGTACTTTACTTGCGGGTTTTTTGTGTTTTATTAATGAGTAAGCTTGAAGTTCTGAAAGTCTGATTTGTCAGGATATATGTGCGTTCACATTGAGAATATACAATTAGTTACATAATATGATAGTAGATGTATTAATCTTTATCTGATAGATTAATTCTTAACAAATAATTTAGATTGTTTCATTTTATTGTCGCTTACACCGAGGTTAATTTTCTAAACACAAATTTTAGATGTAAGGCTCATTTTTACATTTGAATATAGATTCATTCAATTGGGATAATAGATTTTATTTTTTCAAGCAAAGATTATATTCTTGAAGTGTTAATAAACCAATACAAATGAAATCTCTAATACCAAAAGTGATTTTTCAATCCTATTTAAACATTAAGCGAATAAACATCTATAGAGGTAATTTTTTAAAGTTATGCTATATCCAATGAAAAAGTTACAAAATGTTATGGTTGAAATTAAAGGAATGAGAATTGAAATAAATTTTGGGATACTCAGTGCCGTTAAAACAATTTACAAAAATTAGGGAGTATTTAGGTTGGTTCACAAAAATGTCTGGTGCTATCATTGGTTTGATAGCACCCATTTTTTTATGTGATGTTTTATTTATTTCCCCTGGCCATAAGAGAACGATAGTACCTATAAATGTAATCGTAAATAACCATTTCATTTAGGCGTTGAGAGCTTTTTAGCAACCTATTAATATGCATATGAATATAGCTTTTGAGATAACTCCATAAATCAGAAGAGTTAGACGTTCTTAAAATTATATTCGGTGCAATTTTCAAGATATTAATTTGATAATCTTCAATAATATTCAGGTAAGAATACAAGGGATTTTCCTCCAAATTATTATCTAATGCAGAACATATCTGCTTAGAGTATTTTCGATAATTCTTATCAACTTGAAGCTTGGATGGTTTTTCTAACTTAAACTCATTTGCAAATGCAATTTTTAATTGCTCCATTAATTTCTTTTTATCTTCCAGCTCTAAGCCAAAGCAATTCATTAGAGTGTCTATGGCTTTTATTCCCCATAGCCATCGTATGTTTGTATCAGTAGTTTCATCAATTGATGATAGAAATATTGAAATAGCTTCGCTATCATAAAAGAAAAGCTGTTCGCTTAATTCCATTGTTGCAGCACCATACCGCTCTATTTCTCTAATATAAGTGTCGGTTTGTACTTTCCAGATAAGACCTTGGTCGATATATTTCTGTGTGTATCCTGAGTTTGTTTGCATTACCTCGGAGAGATACTTTGTGTTAGTTATGTGGAATCTTACCCTTAAGTGTTCATCTTCATCGCGATAACGTATAAAAAACCATTTATCAATAATTTGTTCTTTTAGGAATTTATCAGCTATTGGCTTAATAATATCGCTTAACAGGTTGTCAGCTGTATTTGTTCCACAATAGTATTTTAAATATACCCACTTAGAACCTGGCGTAAATTCACGCTTAACTTCAATATTCGATTCATGGGAAAAAGATTTCCTCTTGTAAACAGCTTCATCTTTTACGAAAGAGGCTATAAACTGATTAGTATATCTTTTCCCATTCTCATCGACAATAGGAGTATTTTCATCGAAAAGAAATTCTTTTAAAACAATGCTTTCTTTTTTTCTTATTACGTCTAAAAAAACTTCAACAGATAAATCATTACTAAAATCAATAAATAGCTCGTTATCTCTGTCAGCAATTACTACTTGATTTGGAATCTTCCATTTCTTTAGAAATTCAGGCAAAAGCAAATAAGCATTCTTATTCTTTGTTAAGATGAGTAGTTCGCTTTTTGGCAATTTCCAGGTAGCAAGACTGAGAATTGTATTATCATGTGTTATTCTAGGAAGAAACAGAAAATTGTCTGATAGACTTCCCCAATTGAATGAAAGTGATGAATTGTTATTTTGTGTTTGAAGATCGCACAGAAACCTATATATAGGTAGTTCACTCTTGGGAAAATTATGTGCATTGCTTAATCGAGGAATTATTTCTTTGTCTAACTTTTTCGACCTTAGAATAATCCTGTTGTTTCTTACTGATAATAAAAGATCACACAATGCAATTGAATGCTTAACATTTGGGTTAGATGAAGATACAATTGGGATTTCATAATCTCTAAAAGCAGGGTGTGAGATAATATTTCCCGTACGATTCTCCGGATTGTGAGCTATCTCAGCAAAAATAACATCAGGGTTATTTTTTTGCTCTTCATTAGCTATTTTCGATATTATTTCGTGTATCTGCTTGTCGGTATGTGCAAATCTGCCTAAAAGATTTATCGCACTGCTCCCCCCTACCGATTCCAGAAAAATTTCATTTTTCTCAAAATTAGTTACTCTGAACATTGCTGAAAACGAAGGAGGTAGACTATCCCAATTTGGTTTAGGTTTGTTCGAAATAAAATCTTTAATGTCTACAGAATAATCATTAAACAAGTGAGCCTTTTGTAATATCTCCAGACAAATCTTATCTCTTTCATTAAAAGCAATACTATTTGTTTCATGAAGCGTAAAAGCAATATTTTCAATTAGAGGTGTTTTGCTGCCAATAATGACAATGGGGTAGCCAAGTCCGGTTTCTGTATCAAGGGCATTTAGTAAGGGTACCTCTTTCAATTCGTATCTTTTAACAAACGATTCTTTAAACTTTTCTAAGTTATATTTTATCGGTTTTTGTGTGAAATACAGTAAAGCGTTAATACCGTTTTTCAGAGTTTTTTGAATTCCCTGGTTGAGTTTAGAGGTTTTGGCTTCTTTTACCAGGTCAGTCTGTAAAATTCTATTTTCTTTATAAGATATATTTAACTGTTTAATGTATTTCTTTATGTTTTTAATCCTTTAAAATGGAAACTTGGAGAGCGTAATATTAATTTCGGATGAATTTTAAAGGGCATTTAATTCTTTAGAGTGAGATATTAAAATTAAATAAGTAAGAATACAAGGTTTATGTAAGAATTCACCTTGTATTCTAAAACTGATTTACATTAGTGTTTTGTGCCGGTACCACCTATCTGAGATGGATTATCAGTAAGATCACTATTACCATACCCAGTGTCACCACCACCTCTATATAAAGAGTTGTTCATTTTTAGTCAAATGTTGTATTACCTGTTTTTTAAGTTGAAGTTCTTTTGTCTTTTTTATATTTGAAATTTTATAATAAGGTTTGTGTGTACAAACATAATTAAATTCATAACTAATTTCATTTCTAATGTTTTTACTTGTGAAGTCAAAAAGCCATTTCAAACAACTCAATAGATAATTTATATTAAATAATTGGCATTTAGTATAATTATTATTCATTTATATCAGCTCATTTAGTTTTTATCTATTGATTTGGTATATTGTGCCTTTAGTATTTAATGTTTTGGTTAAAAAATTAATTATCAGCTAAGCTTTACCTTTTTTTATCATGTTTAGAAAACCTTAAGTGTTAGCATACAAAGTCATATGTTTTTGTAATATTTACTTGTCTACCTATTCTAAATTCATATAAGTAATTCTTATGTTTGTCCAAAAAAAAACAAAGTATGAATAAGAATTAATAATATCCCTAATAATAAAATTATCTTTCGGATAAATATGTTTTTATGAATCCTTTTACTCTACCTAATAAAGAATTAAAGAAACACTTTTTCAGTTGGGTACTAATTATTGCATTTATAATGCTAATTGATCCAATTCCCGGAGATGTTAGAGTAAATATAATTGGTGGTGCTGTAGGATTTGGGAATTATATATTTTTATACTATGCCCTGGCCTTAAATATTTTCCCAAAACTCTATACAAAACAATTTTTAGTTTTTTTTATGAGTTTGTGTACTGTTTTTATTGTATTTGTTTTGATTAAATATGTGAGGGTGATGTATATAGTTCCAAAACTTGGTGGTACTAGCAAGCTTTATGGAAAACCTGTAACAGTTTTTATTATTGATGCAATTCTTCAACTTTCTATTATAGGTTCCTGTGCATTTGTGTTTTATTTGAACAAATTGAATATATACAAACTCGCCCTGCAAAAACAAAAAGAAGAAGTATTGATTAATAACGAACTTGATTTTCTTAAAGGACAGTTTAACACCCATTTAACCTTTAATTTTTTAAACTTTTGCTACAGCCATTTGAACAAATATTCTGAAAAAGCAACAAACTCGATAGAAGTGTTTTCTGATATGCTGGAATATTCATTAAGAACTAATCTTAATGAAAGTGTTCCACTGGAACATGAGATTGAGTATCTAGATAATTTTGTTGAGTTGCAAAAAGCGCTAAGTTCAGAATTGTATGTAGTTTTTAACTACGAGAATAAGGCTAAGAATAAATCGATTTTACCACGACTTTTAGTGACATTTGTTGAGAATGTCTTTATACGTGAGCAGTTAAACAACAAGGAATATCCTATTGAAATAAACATGAAAGCTAGCAAAGAGAGACTTGATTTTTCGGTAAAAAACAAAATAACCAGACATAAGAAACCAATTTTAGCTGGCTTAGGTGAAGACAATTTGAAACAAATCCTGGAAATGCATTATAAAGGAAAGTACAAAATAGATATTAAACAATTAAATGAATTTTACACCAGCACGTTAACCATAATATGGTAGATCTACGTAAACGAATAGCTGTAATAATATAAACAAATGACCATATTGCATAATAACATAATGAAATCAACCCTGTCTATCCTATCATGTTTTATTATTCTTATTTCGTATCCTCAAGAAGTTCCATTGGAACAAGCAACCTGGAATTATCCAATAATAGCTCCTGATACGGCTATAGATAACTATTTTGGAATGGAAGTAATTGATCCTTACCGTAATATTGAAAACTTAGAAGATGCATTAGTTAAAACTTGGTACGCAGGACAAAGGGCATTTTATGACTCTGTAATGTATAATATAACTAGTAGAGATTCTATCAAAGAAGAGATTAACAATTTAAATAATCAACGCACCTATTGGTCAGACTTGCCTAGAGCAGTTGGAGAAGATTTATTTTTCGCCAGGTATTCTTATGCAACAAAGGCTTATACTTTAAACTACATGCCTTCTATTGCTGACGCACTTAAAGAGTTGTTTAATTTAGACAGCATAAACATGGCCGACAGTGTAGAATATAGGATTGATTATTATGAACCTTCCTATGATGCTAATTTTGTCGCATTTATTGGAGTTTCAATATATATATATAATATGGATGTTTATCACCATATAAAAACGGGTGTGAATTATCCTTCAATTCTTTTTTCTGCAGGGTTGAATGATCCTCGCGTTTCACCATGGCAAACAGGTAAAACAGTTGCTCGCCTGCAAAGTTTGAATTCTAAGAATAATATTATATTGTTTAACATATCTGATAAAGGACATTCTAGGTTTTCCGAAAGTGCAGACAGCTTTTCATTTTTATTCTGGCAGTTCGCTCATCCTGAATTTACATTAAAATACCCGAAAAATAAAATCCCTGAAAATATTGAAGACTAAGTTAAGGTTGTTATGTTTTTTTTAATCTCTTATATTGGACACATAGATATTTAGTTGCTGAAAAGTTTTCATAAATAGTTATTAATGTATGGAAAATGAATATGATCATAAAGTAAAAAGGCTATTTTAAAATAAGAATATGCGAAAGATTTTAGTCTATAAAAATAAGGTGACAAATCAATTCAATAAGAATATCATCAGTCATTTTGCTATTTGGATTGTGCTAATTGTATATTTATATAATACAGCTCAAATTAAAGAAATATATCCAGGGAAGATAATATTTAACTCTATACTTTATGTTAATCATTTAGTCGCTTTTTATGGATTGATAATGTTCACTTTACCAAAATTTTGGCCTAAAGGGAAACTGTTGTTTTTCACCTTTTTTATTGTTCAATTACTTGTTTATTATTTTATTGGTTACTTGAATTCCTATTTTATCTATGATGTTACCATTTTAAAAATTAAACCTCAACTTTTATTTCCAAGTCAAAGGTTTTTTAGGATTTATTCTACATGGTTTTTTATAATTTGCCTTGTTGCTTTTTCCTATTATTTTAGGAAACTTAAAATGCAAAAAATTAGATTACAGAATGAAAAAGACACCGCCCTTTTAAAAAAGGAACTGTTTTTTTTTAAAAATCAGTTTAATCCACATGTTACGTTTAATTTCTTAAACCATATTTATAGTATCGCTAATCAATGCTCGAAAGAAACTGCTAGAGCGATTGAGAAATATTCTGACATGTTACGTTATTATACCAGCTATGCTCCTGAAGTTACCGTTCAGTTAAAGGATGAAATTAGATACTTAAGCAATTATATTAGTTTACGTAAAATACTCAACAAAGATGTGTTTGTGGATATTGTAACCAAGGGTAATTTGGATGGCATTACTATATATCCCAGAGTTTTGATAACCTTTGTGGAAAATGCCTTTAAACATGGAGTTTATAGCACAAAGGAAAATCCAATTGAAATCAAGTTGGTAATTACTGAAAATCAAATAGAGTTTTATGTGAAGAACATGATAAATAAAAATAAAAATGTAGTAAGCTCTGGTATAGGCCTTGAAAACGCAAGGCAAATACTTAATCTGCATTATAGCGAAAATTATGAGTTGATTACTGAAGAAAAAGAAAATATGTATTATAGTATACTGAGGATTAATAGTTAAGAAATTCACAAAAAAAACAATGAAACAATACAATTGCATAGTTGTCGATGACCAGGAAGAGGCAATTAACCTTATTAAAGACCATATAAATAAAATACCACAGCTAGCATTAATGTATGCAAGCACCAAGTCTATTGATGTACTTGCTTTTTTAGATAGCAATAAGCCAGATATAATGTTTTTGGATATACAAATGCCCGAATTTACTGGAATTGATTTAATTGAGAATATGAAAGAAAGGTGGGGCCATAATATTCCGCATGTAGTTTTAACAACCGGGCACATTGATTATACTTTAAGCGGTTACGAGTTGGGAGTATCTGATTATATATTGAAACCAGTAACATTTAAAAGATTTAAAAAATCGGTAGATCGAATTTTAAATGATCTGGACAAACAGAGAACTGCAGAACCAATTCATAATTTCTTTTTTGCCGATGTAGATGGGAAAAAGGTTAAAATTGATTTTAACGATATTCTATACATTGAAGCTGCTAGGAATTATATTATAATTGTGATGGAAGAAAATAAGCATATTATTTATAAATCAATGAATTCCATAATGGAGATATTGCCAAAAGATATTTTTATTAGAATTCATAAGTCTTATATAATGGCAATTGATAAAATAGAATCGGTTAGAGGTAGTGAGATATTAATTGAAAGGAAGAATAAAAAAGTAAATATCCCAATAGGAATAACTTATAAAAAAGGGGTGCTTAAGGCATTGAATATTTCTTAGTTTGATTTCTAGATTAGTTTGTTGTAGGGCAAATACTAATTTGCTTATTCTGTAATTACACTTTCAAGCACATATAATGATATATTTATGTTCAACATTCTGATTATTTAATATTTTATAAACAGCAATACTCTACATAAAATTATTTTACTGGTTAAAACCCATAAAAGTATTTTTACTAATAAGGCAACAATATGAAAAAACTAAGCCCACTTCTTTTGATCTTATTAATTGGATGTAATCAGTCTGAGAAAATAAATTCATCACGTTTTGATTATCCGGAAGCACCAATGCAAATTGTTTCAGAAAAGTATTTTGGTAAAACTATTCAGGATGATTATAGAAATATTGAAAACTTAAAAGATACTCTTGTACAAAAATGGTTTAAAGAAGAATCTGAATTTGCAAAAAGAATTTTTTGGAATATTACTGGCAAAGCAGAATTGATAGAAAAAATGAAGATGTATGACCAACGTGTATCGTTTGAAGTCTGGAAGGTATATGTAACAGGAAACGATCAGTATTTCTTTTTAAAGCAGGGAGCTGATGAGGATGTAGCTCGTTTGTTTTATCGAGAGAGTTTCAGTAGCAAAGATGAACTATTATTTGATCCCAAAAATTTCAAGATAGAGACAGGTAATACCTATGTTATTAATTATATTAAACCAAGTTGGAATGGTGACTATATAGCTGTATCATTGTCGCATAATGGTGAAGAAGTTTCAGAGATAATCTTTATAGATATGAGAAACAGGAAAGTATTGCCACAAATTATCGATCATTGTTGGCCAACAGGAATTGGTGGGATAAGTTGGCTTCCGGATAATAGTGGTATTTTGTATGTGCATTTACCTGAAATAGATCATACTTCAGAAAATTTTTTAAAAAACACGATGTCTGTTTTCTATAAAATAGGAGATGATCCCAAAAAACTAAATGTTTTATTAAGTAGAGAGACTCATCCTGAGCTTAACTTGAGGTCAGAAGATTTTCCTATTGTTATGTGTCAGTCAGAGGAAGATCAATATTTATATGTAAATATTGGTGGAGCTACAGCATACCATGATGGATATTATGGACTGCTTAAAAATATTCAAAAGGGAAATCTTGAATGGCAACCTCTACATAAGAAAGCGGATAAGGTAGAAAAAATAATATTTGAGGATACTACTTTTATATGTTTGTCAGCACTTAATTCTTCAAACTTTCAAGTGTTGAGTTCTTTGTTAAGAGATCCTGATATAAAAAATGCGACCGTACTGGTAGACGAAAAACATGACGAAGTTATCAGAGATATAAAACAAACCTCTAACTGCCTTTATTATACAAGTACTAAAAATGGTGTTGAAGGCAAACTATATAGTTTAAACGATGGAAAAGAAAATGAGATAGTCTTACCAAATCCATCAGGTAGGATAAATATTTTTAATAAAGGTACCAATTATCCAGAATTATGGGTATCAACCATAGGCTGGATAAATGATTATAACCGATATCAATACAATTTTACTAAAAACACATTTATTGAAGAAAATCTTGAACCAAAAACATTTTTCCCAGAGTTTGATGATTTTGTATTAAAAGAGCTGCTTGTTTCCTCGTATGATGGAGAAAAAGTTCCACTATCTGTGATACATAAAAAGAATATTTCATTAAATGGACAACATCCGACAATGATCTATGGATATGGTTCCTATGGACATTCCATCAGACCTTACTTTAATCCAAAATGGTTAACCTGGGTAGAAGAAGGAGGTATTTTGTGTATAGCTCATGTAAGGGGAGGAGGAGAAAAAGGAGACAATTGGTATCAAGAGGGTAAAAAGATAACCAAGCCAAATACATGGAAAGATCTTATAGCCTGTACTGAATTTATGATTAAAGAGGGGTACACATCTAAAAATAAAACAGTAATCAGGGGAGGGAGTGCAGGAGGAATACTTATTGGACGTGCTTTAACAGAAAGGCCAGACTTGTTTGCTGTGGCTATTGCAGAAGTTGGAATGATGAATCCACTTAGAAATGAAGAAACCCCTAATGGCCCTAATAATGCCAAAGAGTTTGGAACAATAAAAGATTCTACAGAGTGTATGGCTCTTATTGAGATGGATGCTTATCTTCATATAAAGATGAATACGGACTATCCGGCTACTTTAATTACAACTGGCATGAATGATCCACGTGTAATTGCATGGCAACCCGGGAAATTTGCTGCCAAACTTCAAGCCAATAACATTTCAGACAAACCGATTATATTCTCGGTGAATTATAAATCCGGGCATGGCTTGAATGATACTAAATCAATATATTATGAACAATTGGCAAATGTATATTCTTTTGCATTTTGGCAGACCGGTCATCTCAAGTATTCTCTAAAAGAAAAAGCATTTCATTAGTGTTTGTTATGTTAAACTGATATTCCTGGTTTTCTGAAAATGCCGATAGTTTTTCTTTTCTGCTTTGGCAATTTGGGCATCCTGAGTTTAAATACAAAGAACAAGACTAATTAGAGTTTGTCCATAAAGTCTGCATTTTTCCAAAAGTCTGTTCTGTAAGCATCAATAACGAGGCGCGAGAGACCTGGGGTTCAGGAGTCCCGAACGTGCATCGGAATGACTGGATTTCAAGTAGAGTGCAACGAAGTTAGTGAAGCTTATAGACAGAATATAATTAGTCATACCTTGCATGCTAAGCCGACTATATAAGGCATTGAATACAAAGTCAATTTATTGGTTCACTTTGTGCGCATTTACACTAAAACAAGTTTTCTTATTTTTCAATAGTGGTGCAGGTTTCTTCATTGGAATAGAGATTAGCCGCATTAGCATAAAATATTTTCATTGTTATCTTTTCGGTTGTATCATTACAATGTAAAATATAGGATTATAATCATTTTCAACCCTTTAATTAAAATATGTTTTTTCAATTGATTGTTAAAAGGAATGTCTCAAAATAAGTTAATAGAAATAAAAGAATTAAGGAAAGACTATTCAACGCATTCAAATACAGTTGTGGCGTTAGATAAACTTTGTTTAAGTATTAAACAAGGTGAGTATATTTCTATAATGGGCCCATCTGGTTGTGGAAAATCTACTTTGCTAAACATTATTGGTATACTTGATGAATACGATTCCGGAGAATATTTTCTGAATGGTAAATCAACTAAAAATTTAACCGATAGTGAACAAGCTTTATTAAGAAGTACAACACTCGGTTTTATTTTCCAATCATTTAATCTTCTTTCACATCGGACAGCTATTGAAAATGTTGCTCTTCCCTTATATTATCAGAATTTCTCAAATAGGATAAGATTAGAGAAAGCAATGTTTTTTCTCGATAAATTGGGTTTGTCAGATAGAGCAAAACATTTGCCTGATGAACTTTCAGGAGGACAAAAACAAAGAGTTGCAATTGCAAGAGCTTTAATAACTGATCCAAAAATTATTTTGGCCGACGAACCAACAGGTGCTTTAGATTCAAAAACATCGGAAGAAATAATGCTTGTATTAGAAGATATCAACTCAGAAGGAAAAACAATTATATTAGTTACACACGATAATAATATTGCAGCCCAAACAAATCGAATAATTAATTTAGTTGATGGCAGAATAGTCAATGATAAAACCCTAATCCAATCTCAGCCCTTTTATGAAAGTGCCTTTTCAGAAATATTATGAATTAGTTAAAGAAATATACAGTAATCTTAAAGCTCACAAATTAAGAACCCTGCTAACTTCTTTTGGAATTGCTTGGGGAATCTTTATTCTAATTGTTCTCTTAGGGATTAGTGGAGGAGTGCAGGAAGGAGTATATAGATTATTTAAAGGATTTACTCAAAAAACCATCATGTTTTACGGCGGAGAATCTGATGAAAATATTTCAATGCGCGATTCAGGAAAAGATATTACTTTTAAATTCTTTGATTTGGAAGTAATAAAAAAAAGTATTCCAAATATTATTGCAATATCTCCAGAAATTCAGAATTCCGGAACAGTTGTAATACATAATTCTGAACGAGGACATTTCACAATAAAGGGTATAAATACACAAAGCTTTAAATTAAAAAACCTTAAAGTTAAACAAGGACGAAGAATCAATAAGCGCGATATCCATGAAGGCCGAAATATTTGCATAATCGGAGACCGAATTGTTAAACAGTTCTTCAGCAATTCCAACCCAATTAATAAAAACATTTCTGTTAACGGAACAGACTTTCTAGTAGTTGGAATTATGGATAATAAGTCGCTAATGTCGATGAATGAACAAAACTGTATATTCATTCCTTACACAAGCTTTTCAGAAGTTATCAAGCCTATTCATGAATTTAAGTCTTTCGGTATTACTGTAGCAGATGGAAACACAAAATGGTATGCCGAGAAAATAACATCATTATTAGCAAAAAAGTATCATTTCGATAGTAATAATAATAAAGCTTTATATGTAGTGAACTATGAAGAACAAATGTCGAGCTTTTCAAAACTTTTTAATGGCTTAAACATTTTTTTTGTTTTCGTTGGTTGCTGTTTGTTACTAAGTGGAATGATTGGAGTAAGTAATGTTATGTACATTATTGTAAAAGAGCGAACTCGTGAGATCGGGATAAAAAAAGCAGTTGGAGCATCCTCTGTTGTGGTTCTAAAAGAGTTTCTCTTTGAATCTGTTATTCTAACTATTTTGTCTGGAATATTAGGATTGGTGATTGGTACAGGATTTCTAAAGTTAATAAACCTTATGGTTTCAAAAAGCACAGGTGATGATCGATTTTTTACACATACTGCACTTGAGCCAAAATACATAGTTCTTGCTATTACGATATTATTATTTTCAGGACTTGTAGCAGGATTTCTTCCGGCCTTTAAGGCTGCGAAAATTAAACCGGTTGTAGCGATGAGGAGTTTATGATAGGGTGAAGAGTTAAGAGAGAAGAATTTGTAATTTATAATGAATAATGGAGAATTAAAAATTTAAAATAATGAATTCAGATAGTCTCATGTCTAATGTCTCACATCTTGAGACTAAATCTAATAAATAATGAAAAAACTCTTAAATATATTGCTACTGGTATTCTTTGTTGGAGTTATTGGCATGATTGTTTTCAAAGAGATCAATCGCAAAGACGTGACATCTAATTATCTAATAGGCAACCCCACAATAGAATCAATAAAAATTGACAGGAGGATAAATGGGAAAATAATGCCTGCAGAGGAGATAAAGGTTAAATCAAAAATAAATGGTATTGTTGAAAAGGTTTTTGTTGAAGTTGGCCAAGTAGTTGAAGAGGGGCAAAAGATTGCAGAAATTAGAAATCTAACAGAACCCATGGATGTTGAAAGCCTAAAATCGGCAGTTAGTCTTTTTGAAATTCAGAAAAATACGGCTAAGATAAACTATGAACGAGAAAGGAGTTTGTGCGAAGCAGGGCTGAGCTCAAAAGCAGAATTTGAAAGTGTTGATGCAAAATATAAAGAAACAATAGAACAATTCGAAAGTGCAAGAAAAAAACTCCTAATGGCAACAAAGGGAGTTATTACTTCGGACAAGGAATTATCAAATATTATATATGCATCTGCCTCTGGTACAATTTTGACATTGTTTGCAAAACCGGGTTCCCCTGTAATCAAGCAAAACAACTTTAACGAAGGAACAACTATTGCTGTTATAGCTAATATGAATTCATTGAAATTCTTTGGAGAAATACAGGAAAGGGATTTGAATAAAATTTATAAAGAACAGGAATTATTTATCGAGACTGTTTTTACTGAAGGAGTTAAGATTAAAGGGAAGATAGATAAAATATATCCGAAAGGAATAGATAAAAATGGGATAGTTAAATTTCCAGTTGAGGCAGCTATAATAAACTGCGACCAAAAACTTTACGGAGGAATAAATGCAGTTGCTATTATTACAATTGCAGAGAAGGATAGTGTTTTATGTTTAGAAGAAAAATACATATCTTATGAAGAAGACAGTGCTTTTGTTTATGTGCACGATGTTGAGAACAAATACATTAAGAAAGCAATGATTGCCGGAATATCAGATGGCGTTAAAACAGAAATACTTGAAGGTTTGGAATTAGGCAATCAAGTTAAAATTCCCGACACAGACTTAAAATAATCAGTATGAGCAACCAAAATTACATACTAAAGATGGCACAGCTTGTCGAATTTATAAAGAGGGAAAATAGAGGAACATCAGAGGAGCTTGCAACAAGAATGCAAATTTCAAGGCGAACTTTATTTCGTTACCTGGATGAGCTAAGAAGCCTTGGTGCAGAAATTGAGTTTTGCAAATGCAAAAACACATATATTCTTAAGAATGAATTCAATTTTTTTGAGTCTTTTTTTACGAGTGCTTTATAGTGGCACTCTACATTTATATTTTTGATACTGTTAATATTAACCTTACAATTAAATCATTATGAAGTTGTTTTTTCAATTTGCCATAGTAGCAATAATGTTCTCATCCAACCTAATAGGGCAAGATGATCAGTTTGCAAAAGATGTTGCTAAAATGCAGAAACTTAATGGGTCGTTAAAAAGCTATGACATGATTTTCGATCAGATGGTAGCGCAACTAAAAGCAACAATGCCAGATGTACCTGATAAGGCGTGGTCAGAAATTAAAACAGAGGTGTTCGATGAGCAAGTTACATCGTTTAGCAAGAAACTAATTCCAATTTATCAAAAACATTTTACTCATGAAGATATAAAAGCAATTATCGCTTTCTATCAATCGGAAACTGGCAAAAAATTAGCTGAAAAAACTCCGGCTATTTCGCAAGAAAGTATGGTGTTAGGACAACAATGGGGTATGGGCTTAAACATGGCCATTCAACAATATCTTAGGAAGAATGGATATGTGGACAATAATCCTCTAGGACAGTAATTTATTTGAGTTTTGTTAAATCCAAAATAAAGCTTTGTCTCTGTTAGGCGCCAACGGGGACATTAATTCAACTTAATGTCTAATTTAAAAATTAAAATTATGAAAACGAAAAGTTTAAGTTTAGAACAAATGGAAAACCTTGAAGGTGGCAGTTGGAAATGTGGTATTATGATTGGCTTATATGCTGGAGTAGTTGTAATATCAGCTGCTACCTGCGCTGCTTCTGTAGGTTTGGCTTGTGCTGGGGGCTTTGTAGCATCAAGTTATGGCGCTATTGCAATGGGAGAAGCATGTGGTTTTTAAGTAATTAGATATACTTTATTGTAAGTGCCTGTATTATATTGCACAGGCATTTACATTGATACATTAATATGAGTTAAAAAAGCTTTAGTAAATGAAAATACACACCTTTGTTATTAGTAATGCTCAAATTCTTCTGATAATACTTTTGATTAAATTGATACTGTCGTATTTGCTACTTAATAAAGTAATGGACTATGATTTTTATGTTAATCTTTTTTCAAAAGAGGGGTACATTAATACAGAAGCAATAAAAAAAATGTTTTCCTTGCAACAGAAATTTACTTGGTTAATATATCTTGAAGTTGTTGTTTTTTTTCTTTTAAAAATTGTCTTTGTACTTACAGCAATTCGTACAACAGGGTTACTAAGGAATATTTCCATCACTACTTATGACGGGATAAGAATAGTCTTGTTATCAGAGTCTATCATGTTAGTGTCTGGTATAATGAATATTGTTCTATTACTCAATTATGGAGGTGACATAAATCCAACAACATTGTTTTCTTTAATAGGGGTTTTTCCTAATGTAGCAGAAACCTATAATTGGTTGTATTTTGCAATGTCAAAAATAAATGTGTTTGAGGTGCTTTATGGTTTATTAATATCGTGGTTTCTATATAAGAAAAACAAAAACCTTAAACTTGTTGACAGTCTAAAAATAGGATTGTTTGGATATGGTGCCTTTATGATTCTATTCCTTTTAATGATTACTTTATTATTTCTAACTTTATGATATTATGATTTCTGGTAAATCTCGTACAATTATAAATACGTCCTATTTTATTATCATTTGTATTCTGCTTTTTTTTGTTGCGAATATAGTTTTGAAAAAACGCGAGGATTTAAAAGGAATAGCTAATCTACCTAAGTTTTCATTTATGAACCTTTCGGGTGAAGAGTATAATTCTGATTCTATAAACAGAGAAAACCTTATGATAGTTTTCTTTAATACTGACTGTTATCTGTGTTGGGATGAAATTCAATTAATATCTTCTAGTAATAAATTATTGGATAAATTTCAGATTTTACTTGTTTCTGAACAAGATTTACAAAAACTTATTGAATTCAAAGAAGACTTCCCCTTTGTTGATAAACAATTAAAGATATTATCTTATTCAGTAGAAGAGGTGGGTAATACTTATTTTAAAATAAGACATACTCCCAGTACATACATTTTCTATAAAGGACAGTTGGTCAATAAGTACGAATTCAAGCTTAACGACCAGATAATAGAAAGTTTAACGAAACAAAACACATGTTTGTAATCTTGGTATAATACCGACGAGTATTTTGATAAGAAAAGTATTATTTTTAACTATATAAACCTATTGTTATGAAAAGAATATTAAAACCAAACACAAAAATTTATTTTGGGATAGTACTATTTGCTATCCTTATTATTTATGTGATAGATAGATTTGTTAACGAACTTGATATTAGGATTATTGATTGGATTGGGTGGACTGCATTTCTCCTAGCTGGATTGACTTTAATAGTTGAGGGCATCAAGGAAAAAAAGTTAGTTGATAAGCTTCACTAAATAATGACGACAATCTATCTTAATTTATTATAGTCGTTAAAACCATGTCCTCTGGTGGTGGTAATGTTTAGTAGGCAAAACCTTAATATGTTATCTTGAAAAATGAGCAATTTTAAGAAATTAAGTCATGTCATTTATCGGTTTTCTCTTTATATAGTTTAAACACATAAATATTAGATCTTGAGTAATAAAAAAACTCTTAAAGGATTTATTTTCCATGGATAGCCCTAATTGGAGTGGATACATTGTCAAATAATAGAAATGAATATAAAAATTGATCATCTCCACTTGATAGTGTGTGTTTCCCTGAAATTATAGAGATCTCGGATAACTGACCTACTTAAAGGCAAAATATCAGTAAAAACCTAACTCAATGTAAGTTATACATCTTATTGTTCTGTGTTATATTTTAGGATACTTATTTCCAATCTTTCTCGAAAATGAATCAAAACAATCCTTTTATAAGGCAGAAAGACCAATCTGACTATGGAGTATCCTGCTTGCTATCAACAATTAAGCCTCTATAATTTTAGTTTACAAAAGAGCTTGAATAATATAGAGCTTAAGACACAGTACAATATTTAAGAAAAAAGTGGAATTATGAGTAAAACAGAATTATTAAAACGCTTTGAAATGGAATCTATAGGCAGTAATATTTTCCATTCCAAATATAAATTTGACTACAATGCAGAAAGCATTATAGCACAATTTAATAAGTTTAAGTTAGTTTGGTTCGCCACTCAACTAAATATATTTATTAGTGTTGGGATTTCTAAAAATGCAATTATTTCACCTGAAGAAATTGAACATTATTCTCAAAGTGTTTATAAATATGCTTTAAAAAATAAGAAAGGCTTACCCAGAGGTTTGCATTCAGGAGTTGTTTCAATTGCTGTTTTAATTGGAAACACAGCTAATGAAGACGCAAAACAGTTTTGCTCAAAGCTTTCAAATAAACATTGGGCCGCTTTTGAAATTCCAGTTGTTATTGAAACCGATAAAAATGATATAACGTACTTTCAAGATAAACCTTTATGGGGAACATTCTATCATTCGTATTTAAGAAAAATGATTGATTTAAAAATAGCTTCATTGTTAAGTTAAATTAATTGCAAACATAGTAATTATTGTTTTGAAGAATCCCATTGATCTTTTCAGAATCGGAATACTTATGCCTTAATTTTCACTAAACCCTTATTGAGGTATGGAGTGATATCTAGTTCACATGCCATTTTAACTTTCTGGATGGCTAGGTTACATTAGTAATATTCTGATTCTTTTTGTGAAATCAATTTTCGCTACCTGTTGCCTCTATATTGGTTGTCTTCTAATGGGGAAAAGGCTAGTTTTTAAAGACTGTATAAGAGTAGTGATGAATGCGGATTTTGTTTTTGCGATATTTAATATTTTACCAATACAATCACAATCTATCACATATAAAAAAGCACCGAAGTTTTTATTTTAAAAGACTAGTCCAAAATGAAAGAAAAGAAAAGTCTATCTAAAACATTTGTTGTTCAACAAGATCAGTCAGACTGTGGAGTAGCTTGTTTGTTATCGGTTATTAATTATAACGGTGGCAGAAAAAGTCTTGAACAACTCAGAGAGTTAAGCGGTACTTCTAAACAAGGCACAACTATTTTAGGTTTATATCAGAGTTCGCAAAAATGTGGTTTTAATGCAGAAGGGCTTGAGGTAGGAATTGAATGGTTGAAAAAAAATGAAACGCCTGTTATTCTTCACGTTATCTTAGATAACAGTATGCAGCATTATGTTGTTTGCTATCGTTTTAATTCAGGGAAATTTATTATTGGAGATCCGGCAAAGGGCATTGTTAAATATACAGAGCAGGAATTAGAAGCTATCTGGCGCTCAAAAGCTCTTTTAAAATTAACACCCAATAGTAGTTTCGAGAAAGTTCAAAAAGAAAAAAAGAATAAAATAAAATGGTTTAAGCAAATAATAGAAGAGGATAAAAGTTTGCTTGGTATCATATTCATTTTAAGCCTTATGGTATCTGCTCTTGGTCTTGGCATGGCTATTTATTCCCAAAAGTTAATTGATGTTATTCTACCAGAAAAAGATTACGAAAAAATTATTCTTGGTACAATATTACTATTAACACTTCTAATCGCCCGCAGTGGTTTATCGTACCTTACCGGATTCTTTGGAATTACTCAAAGTAAAGGTTTTAATATCAGGTTAATTGGCAGTTTTTATAGCAGCCTTTTATTCCTACCTAAATCATTTTTTGATAACAGAAGAGTAGGAGAACTTGTTGCACGTATGGACGATACCTCCAGAATACAGATTGCAATTACTCAGGTTGTTATGGAATTGCTGATGAATTTTCTTTTAGTAGTAGTAGGTTTGGTTGTATTATTCGTTTATTCCGGAATTATTGGGACTATTGTAATTTCAAGCTTACCAATATTTGCATTTATATCATTTAAATACCATAAGAATATTGTAAATGCCCAACAAGAAGTAATGTCAGCAAACTCCCATAAAACAAGCAATTATATTAATACAATGGAATGTGTTAGTTCAATCAAAACACAAAACAAAGAGAATATTTTTACAAATATTAATCAGCTAATTTACGGCCATTTTCAGGATAAAATATTTCACCTAGGTAAACTAGGCATAAGCATTCAGGCTCTTGCTGATATAGTTGGGGTAATTATAACAATTGGTGTCTTGGGCCTAGGTTCATGGTTAGTTGTGTCTACTAGTATGTCAACAGGAACACTAATGGCTGTTTTAGGTATAACAGGCTCTTTATTTCCAGCAATAGCTTCTTTGGCCTTTGCAAATATTACTCTACAAGGAGCAAAAGTAGCTTTCAACAGAATGTATGAATTTGCAACTATTAATCCGGAATATAATATTCAGGAAGAACGAACTACAATTGATATATCCTTCAAAAGCCTTGAATTAGAAAACGTTAGTTATCGTTTTCCGGGAAGGAAACAAATACTATCAAATATAAACTTATCTCTGAGTAAAGGTGAAGTTGTTGCTATTCTAGGTGAGAGTGGAGGCGGAAAAACTACATTGCTAAATATATTGCAAGGGTTCTATAAACCAGAAAGTGGTAAAACATTTTTAAATAACAGTAACCTAGACAATGTATTTCCACCAGATTACCGCCACATTCTAGGTGTAGTACCCCAGGAGGCTTCCATATTCAATGGAACATTAATGGATAATTTATGCATGGGCGGAGATGAAAATGAAGTAAATAGGTGCATTGAATTTTGTCAAAAGCATGAATTTGATAAATATTTCTCTTTGTTTCCTCAAAGTTATTCCACAATGTTGGGTGAAGAAGGAATTAATATTTCTGGCGGGCAAAAACAATTGATTAGTTTATGTAGAGCTCTAACTAAAAAGCCATCATTGTTATTGCTCGACGAACCTACTTCTGCAATGGATAGGAATACAGAGAATTTTGCATTGTCTGTGTTAAACAAGTTTAGAGAAAAATGTGGGATAATTTTGGTTACCCATCAACTGAAAATTGCAAACAAAGCAGATAAAATCTACATCCTTCAGAATAATACTATTGAAATTTCAGGTGCTAAAGAAACCTTGATGAAAACAGATAATCTTTACAGCCAGATGTATAATGAGATACATTTTAAAGAAGAACTCTCAAAAAACTAATATCATATGCAAATAAATACCAAACCCAGGGCACATACTATCGCAATTATTAGTATACTCCTTAGCTTTCTTATAAAGCCAATATTGCTGGGACAGCAAAAACTTAAACTATCTGATTGCATCGATATTGCATTAGAAAATAGGGTAGAGTTGAAAAATGCCGATGTTGAAATTCAAAATGCGGAATATAGTGTTAGCAATGCTGAATTAGGATTTATTCCTTCAATAAATGCATCCTTTACACATAATATTAATCATAATGAAATACATTCCCCGGTTTTGGAGAATTATTCCAGTACATTTTCCTTGAACGGAAACACGATGCTTTTCAATTGGTTTAATAACTGGAAGAAAGTAAAGCTTGCGAATATATCTTTGAATAGAGAATTATCTGAAGCAGAGTATTCAATGTTTGATATCACAGGTAAGGTGATTGAAAGCTTCTTTACAGTTTTGTTTAGCCATGAACAATTAGTAGCGAATAGAAAGCAACTTGATATAGCTGATAGTATATTAACTTATACAGAAAAATTGTTTGAGTTAGGTAAAATCATGCAGAATGATGTCGAAGAATCAAAACTACAACTAATCCAAGAAAGAAAAAGTCTCCTTATTGCGCAGAAAAATTACGATCTAGCTATTATTAAACTGAATAACACACTTCAAACAAAAGATAGTTTAGACCTTGATTATACTTTTTATGAGAGTATTAAAACAGAGTCAGATACCATATTAAAAAACTATAATATTTTCGAAAAGGTATCAGTTGAGAATAATCCATATCTCAAAATTTTAAATTTGCATCAATCTTATCTGAAAGGGAATCATCAAATTATTCGAGCCAAAAATTTACCTACTTTGAGTCTTGACTATTCCTTGACAGTCGGATACTCAAGCTTTCAGCCTTGGGCAGAGGGAGGTAATTGGGAGTCGTTTCTTCAGAATTCCTATTCTGGTTTTGCTGGTTTGCGATTAACAATTCCAATTTTTAATAATAGGGAAATAAAAACACAGATTTTATTGAGTGAAAACGATATTCGAAAACATGAAAATACTATCGAATCAGAATACATGATTATTATAAACTCACTAAAGAATCAGTTTTTTGAAGCAAAGTATACAAATGAACAGCTCACATTAGCAGAGCAAGAGTTATTAAGTATTAGAACAATTCTGAGTAATCGGATGCAATTATATTCAAATGGAAAAGACAATATATTTACCGTTTTGTCTTATAAAAAACAATTCAATGAAATCGAAAATGCGCATATACTTTTGAGATATGAAACTCTTCTCAAAAAGGATCTTTTGAGACTATATTATTTAGGGGAATTTATCGAGTGATAAGTGTTTATTGTAATTAGCGAATTGCACAAATGGAGAAATAATATTGGCGCTTTTGTTTTGATAGTATTTATGTAGGCTTATTTTAAATATTTAGACGTACACTGGACAGAGAGAGTAGTCCGATGCACGCAATTTTGTCTGTACCTAATCATCTTCTTGATAAAGGGATTCCTTATATTCAATCATTTCGAGAATAGTTTTGCTGTATGCAGTTTCGTAATTAATGGTGATTTGGAGTTCTTCATCCTCAGTTATTCCTGTTATTTTGGAACTCAATTCATTGTTAATAACAAAATCAATGAATTAATTATTGAATCAGTTGGAATGATGAAAATTTCTAACTTAATATAATTGATTGTTTGAGAGTGGTTTAAGTGTGGTTTAAGTGTGGTTTATCCTTATGTTAATTATTTGCCAAAATTTTTGAAAAAATAAAAACCCGCAAGTACTTTACTTGCGGGTTTTTTTTGTTTTATACTAAAGTAGAAAAACAAAAAACTTGTTCTTCTATAAATTATTGAACAACTATTTTCACCAACTTTTCGTTGTTATGAGTCTTCAATTTAATCAAATAAATTCCTTTTGACTGAAGATAAATTCCCTGTCTATAAACAGCTGTAGTTTGTTCCATGAGTTTTATACCAGTTATAGAATATACTTGAAATGTACCTGGTTCATCTTTAAAATTGATGGTTACATCTCCGGCTGTAATTGTTGGATAAACCTCTATGGAAGCAATATTGGTTACTGTATTATTGATGCCTGTGATCTCAGAAAGGTCATACAACTCCCAGTTATCAATATACCCAGTACCTCCGTTAAAAAAGACGCCTTGTTTTGTATCCAGATTTGCACCAGTGGTAAATGTAATATCTATATCTTGCCACGAGTTCGAAATATACACTTCTTTATAAATATCATTGTTAGAATCGTCCCAACCAAAAACACCCAAACCAACTGCAGGATTATTGGTAGGTAAACCAGTATCGTCAACCAACATAGCTTTTACCAATCTTGCCATATCAGACAACGCTTTTACCTGAGTAGCTTCTGATCCTAGATTGGTTATTTCTTCTTTCTGGTTGATACCATATGGCCAATAATGTACCGGACTGGAATTATTATCTCCAGAAACAGTCTCAGTGGATCCATTTGTAATTTCTTTTATCAATTCATTAGCTACACTTCCGGTCCATTTCCCACCAACCATTTTTTCTTGCCAATCGGAGGTAGTTCCAGAACCAAAGTAATGAGCCATTTCGTGCATGGCAGTACCAACCCACATATACCTTGTATTAGGTCCAAAGCCAATGCTACTAAGATAACCAGCCTGTGCTGTTGGAATTCCAGCATTATAATACACATAGATATTATTAATAAAAGGAGTGTATTTGTTGTAATAGTAACACGCACTGTCCATGGCGGTTTTTATAAGATTATAATTCGTTGGATTTGCTGCGCTATCTAAAGCTAGTGTATAGGTAATATGCCCCATATTTCCATCCTGTGCCGGGCTCTTCTTATAAAGTTTAGCACGCATACGATAGGATGTATTAGGTTTAAGCACACCTGTTAAGTTCCTTTCGATCGAACCAGAAGTTACAACTTGTGCGCTCCGGGCACCACAATAAACAAAGGCCGGATCAGAATTAATCATTCTAGTTCCTTCTCCTTCAGCAGTGAATGAATTACAGGTGGGATCTGTGATAAGGTTTTCCCGGTCGGTGTACAACAGTGTAAAACAATCTTCATTCAGTTGAGCCTGAAGATTCAGATCGAAAGTATAGGTTCCACTGGTTAATTTAATTACCCCGGATGAATTAGCTACTCCGTCGTATTTTACCGTTATAATTTTATCCATTACCGTTGACGGTAAGTTATATTCAGAAAGGGTAATGCCATCGGGTGCTGTAAGAGTTACGTTACTGGTTAAATTATAACCAGACACCATGAAACTGTTACTATCAGAAATTTCGTCGACAACTAATCTATCAACAGAGGTAATGAATGTTGGGTCAATAGATCCGCTCACGTACAGACTATCGGTTATCGATCCGCTGGTTAAATAAATATAACCATCTGTTGTTGATGCTCCTTCATAAGTTACGGTAATTTCTTCTCCGTTTGCATTGGGTGTTAAAGTGGTTGATGATAAGGTAAAACCAGATGGAGCAGTAAGGGTAATATCGTCTGTTAAATTAACGCCTCTTATGGTTACTGTTTCCAATGAAGGTGTAATAAAGTTTAAAGAAGAAGCAGAAGTATATATATTAGGTACTGCAAAAACCTCCCAATTATCGATATAACCAGATTTTCCGGTAAGACCTACGCTATTAAAAAATACTCGATGCGGTGGTGCCCCTAAACTAGATCCGGTGGTGAATATAAAATCAACATCTTGCCATGAATCGGTTGTTTTAATCAAGTGGATATAATCGCCACTACCCGATGACCATCCTAATACACCAACCTGGAATGATCCTCCAACAGCATACACTTTTGCTTTTACCCGGTACTGAGTGCTTGGTAATAATAAGCCGGTAAGAGGTATATCTAGCGACCCATCAGAAACGTTCCCACTAGAAGCACCACAATACACAAAATCTGGATTTGTATTGATGCTACGCACTCCCCAACCATCAAAATTATTGAGGGAACTAACGTAAGGATCGTCGTTTAAATTGGTTAAATCAGCATATAATGGTGAATAACAGTCGTTTGTTACCGATTTTACCGGTAGTTCCACTTCCACACCGCCACTCACCAGAATTATTGCACTATCCACGGCTGTAACACCATCGTAAGTTACATTTATAATTGCATTTGTAGTATCTGCAGCTAATTCGGTTTCTGAAATAGTTAGTCCTGGAGGAGCTGTTATGGTAATTGGATCGCTTAAATTTAAACCTGATACCGTAAAAGAGGAGGTTGTAATAATGTCGTCGAAGTTAATTGCGGTTGCAGATGTAAAAATTATCGGTGCTTGTTCAGGCCCTAACTCAAACAAGTACTTCACTTCATCGGCATTTAACTTTTTGTTGTAAATACTAAACATCGATATAGTACCAATCCAGGTAGGGTCGGCAGTATAACCACTTTTTCCTAAAAAAGCCAATGCATTATTAACACTTGAAAAAGGGATGCTGTGCTTTGTTTTCGCGATCAATTCACCATCGAGGTAAAGAATTACCGAATCGGTACTAACTATCGATACCATGTGGTGCAATAATCCATCATCGTATTCGGGGCCTGCAGCACCAACCTCACTATTGTATGTGCCATCGGTAATTGCTGTATAGCTTATATCATCGCCTCTGGCCGTTGAAGTAGAAATATAATTATATCCATTGGATTTTCCGAAATAGGATAACATAGTATAACCGGAATTTGCTCCAGCCACTGAAGTGTACCATATTTCTTGTGTAACAGTAGCATAAGTATTTATTGCCATGTCTGGTCCCGAGAAAGATACATAATCTCCTTGGCTATTAAGTTTTAGTGCATAGTTAACAATAGTAGCCCCTCCTTCCAAGGTGCCGTTCACAGGATCGGTAGCTATACCATCGTTGGCAGTGCCGTCGTCGAAGGTCCATTGGTGAACCAAATTCGCCGTACCCGGATCGGTTTGGGCTTGTATTACATTGTTGAAGGAAATTATTCCAGTAATCAACAAAAAGGTAATTGTTCGTCTCATAATATTCATTAAGGTAATTCAATAATTAATTAAGCGATATATAATTCAAATTATATTAGTAATCAGATTACAAGTATACATTTAGTAATGCAAATTGAATAGCACAAAATCAACAAGAAAGCTAAGTAATTTGATAAAAGAGAAGTGTTCTGGCAATTTTATTGATTTTAGTGTTTATGTTAGTAAACGTGGCAAACGAGTAATATTTCTCGTCCTTAGTGTGTAGCTCTGCCACTCAATTAGCTGGACTGAAATCTAATCTAGGGTCCATTTTTTACTTCTGTTATACGCAAGAAAGCTTCTCAGGTTTCAGGGCTTTATTTTTCCCTGAGGCGGTCACTGGTTCCTGTCATATGCCTTGTCTAACAGGATAAGCTGATTGCTAAAACCTATTGGATTGAAGAAGGGTTACTTATGTTTTATTTGTAAGAATATTGGATGGAAATTTCAGGATTTTTGTTCTTTAGTTCAAATGCCACATTTCAATATGAATCTTGTACTTATTGAAAAGTAGAGGATTCGGTTTACTGGTATCATTATAATGGCTAAAGTTTTTGTAAACTATAGCCTTTAACCAACATGCCGACCAGACTAGCTTAAAATTTTTCATAGAATTACTGAGTCAATAAAGAAATTAGTTGTTTGCAGTTGGTCGCGTCAATTAGCAGTTTGTCGGAAAGATCTTACTTTTTTCTTATTTAAGAAGTTCATTTGTACCATAAATAAACTTCTTAATTTTACATATATGAAAACGAAATTATTTCTTCTTACCGTCATCGGTTTTCTTTTAACACAATCTTTATTTTCTATTGATACAACTAATGTATCAACAAAAGAAAGAATCTACTGGGAATTTATTAAAGAACGCCTATATAATGGTCATCACCTAATTTCTACACCTCTTGAAGGAGATATTTTAGTTAAATTAGATGGCGCATCAAACCAGGATAGCATAATTGTAAATAACCTGTTTCATACATTGCGTCAATTAATTCCGAATAGAAAAATAGATTATTGGCCTAAAGACAATCTTAATTTAAAAGGATTGACAATTTTAATTGAATTTAACAATTCATCTATGGCTCCTCAAAACAAACAAACAAATGGTTCAAATAGAATTAATGAAAATCAATTTAATACTGCGGAAAAAACAGAAAAATCTGGAAAGTATATTTCTACACCAATGTTTACTTATAAGTTAAATCAAGCTACTTCAGATATAGAACGAAAACAGACGATTGAATATATAATACTAAGATCCTTATGCACCTTTGTAGGTGAAGCAAAAGAGGTAAAAACATTTGTAGATAATGCTGTATTTAATAGCTTTGATTATGCCCCTGCAAATACTGTCTTTAATGATGCAGATAAATTTCTAATTAAAAAGTTTTATTCAAACGACTTTCATAAACAATTTAAATTATTTATGAGTGAGCATTATTCTCAATCATATTACGCAAAGCAAAAGAATGCTTATATGGAATTAAGAGGATACATTTTTGCAATAATCTGTGCGTTGGTTATTTTTATTCTGTCTTATAAGTTTTTCTTTAATCGCAATTATAAATATAAGTTTCTGGGTTATCTTGTATCTGGTTTTTTAGTAGCAATTTCTTTTGTGCTTGTTGGTACTATATATAAGGCTTTTGCAACAAACGATGATTTAATTCTATTTATTAAGAATGCTGGTGCTTCAACAATAATAATTGCTTTAGGATTATCAACAATCCTGTTCTTTCTTGAAAAGTATATTGTAAAACCAACCTACTCATTTTCTTGGCAATTGGTATTGAAGGTGTTTTTATTGTTGATTCTTTTTATCGGTTTTTTTGGATTTCTTAATATTGCTGCTGGAACTGGACCCGATAAATTCATTAATTTTTGTTTGATTGGATTAGCATTAGCAATAGGTAGAGGTACCTTATTGTTTCTTAAGGGTATAACAGATTCACTTATTCGAGAAAAAGATGTTGAATTAAGTGCATTAAAAGAATTAAAAGCCAGAGCAGAAGCGCAATCACTTCACGCACGTGTAAATCCACATTTTCTTTATAACTCATTAAATTCAATTGCTGGACTTATTTATAGCAATCCAGAAATAGCCGAAAAGATGACTCTATCACTTTCTGATTTGTACCGTTACAGCATTAATCGAGATAGTGAATTAATGAGTAGTATCGAAGATGAAGTTGACATGGTACGAACCTATCTTGAAATTGAGCAAATACGATTTGGTGAACGAATGAGTTTTAATATAGAGGTAGCAAAAGAACTTGAATATCAACTTATACCTAGATTTATTTTACAACCATTGATTGAGAATGCAATAAAGCACGGTATCTCAAAAATTGAAGGAAATGGAGAAGTATCATTAAATATTTATAAAAATTCCGAAGGTATTATCATTGAAGTTGCTGATAATGGCCCTGACTTTGAAGAAGGATTAGTTGGTGGGTATGGCTTGCAAAGTCTTTACGATTTGTTAAACTTAAGTTACGGTAATAAGGCTGAAGTAAATTGGCAGAATGAGCCCCAAAAAATGATATACGTAATCATCAAATATTAAATAGAAAGTTATGGATTCAATCTCATACAAAACAATTATTATTGATGATGAACAACCAGCCATTCAGCGCTTAATTGATTTGTTCAAACATTTCCCTGATACAATTCAGGTAATTGGTCAAGCAAAGAATGGCAAAAGTGCCATTGATTTAATTACAAACCTTAATCCTGATTTAATCTTCTTAGACGTCCAAATGCCTGGTATGAATGGTTTTGAAATGCTTCAGCACTTAGATAAAATTCCAATTATCGTGTTTTGTACGGCGTATGACCAATACTCTTTTAAAGCATTTGAAACCAACAGTATCGATTACCTTTTAAAACCTGTGAAACTAGATAGGCTCGAACAAACTATAGCTAAACTCAACTTTTTTAAGCAGGATTTTGACACAAAAAGAATTATGGCTCTTTTAAAGAATTTATCAAATAACTCTAGCCATAAACTGATGTCATCTATTACAATCCGAAATGGAAATAAACTAGTGTTTGTTAAACTCGAGGATATAACATATTTTAAGGCAAGTGATAAATATGTAAGTCTGTATAATAAAAAAGGGGAAGAAAAAGTCTCCGAACTTTCACTTGTTCAGTTAGAACAGAAATTACCTGAATACTTTCTTCGAATTCATCGGTCGCTTATTCTTAATACTCAATTTGTAAAAGAGGTTCAGACCTATTTTAACTCCCGCTATTCTATTCTACTAAATGACACAAATAATACAAAACTTATATCTGGCAGAAGCTATCAAAATCAAATAAAAAAATGGATAGGATTAGTTAATTTGTAAAGAATAAGAAAAGATGATTATTTTCAAGAATTATTGTGCGGATTATCAGACAAGTGTAACGCAATTGTCTACTATTCTTTGAGAACATTGCGGCATATAAAAATCAGATACAAATAGTTTATAATGTTCTATTATGACAGTTCCAGAGACATCAGAACCTGAATTTTCTTGTTTTGGTTCTAACATAGATCATGTAACAACAATGATTTCAATGAAAAGAGATGAAATAATTATATATCCTGATAAATTACACATACGCAATAAAGACAAAATGGTATTGATAAAATAACAACATACCGTCAATCGGGTAGCCCCACTATAAGGCATTAAATACTTTTGCTTATTCTTCTTTTAGAACAGGTTGGTGTATGTCATAAGTTCAAAAATGTAACATAAATTGGAAAACTGATAGGTATTTGTTATAGATACATTTCTGACCGCGAAGTAGCTAAAGATCTAGCGTATTATGCCTTTGTTACAGCAATTGAAAATGTTAGGTTTAGATTAGCTGATTTGTTTTGTAATAAACACATAAACAAGAATTTACAAAAAAAATAAAACCTATTTGTTGTTTTTGCAGTATAAAAAAAAAGTATCTTAATTATTACGATAACCGTCCTAAGTTAGGGTAGGTAATTTAAATACTCAAACCAACTATGAAAACTACTATCAAATTAAATGCTTTATTACTATTTCTTTTTATTGCATTAAAACTACAGGCCGGAGATGTAGACTCGTTGATAGCCAAAAAAGTAGCGGAAAATTTTCTTAGTGAAAGATCTAATACCAGAAAATCTCTTTCTTCTAAAAGTATTTCATTGTCGTATAAATACAGCGAAAAAAGAAACGGTTCGGCTGTGTATCATGTATATAATATTTCTAATGACAAGGGGTATGTTATTGTTTCTGGCGATGACCGTACAATACCGGTTATAGCTTATTCTTTCGAAAGTAACTTTAATCTTGACGAAGATGCACCACCAGAATTTCTGGCATGGATGGAGTCAAGGGCAGAAGAAATAAAAACACTGAAATCTATTCCTGATGTAGCTGGTATTTCTAAGCATAAGCAATGGGAAGAATATCAGTCAGAACCTTCCTTGTTTAGTATAAATAGTACATTGGATTCATATGCTCTTTTAAATGTAAGTCCTTTGCTTACTACAAACTGGAATCAAGGATGTGGATATAACGCAGCATGTCCTGAAGATGCATCAGGGGCTTGTGGACATGTTTATGCTGGTTGTGTTGCAACATCCATGGCCATGGTAATGAAGTATCATAATTATCCGGTTACAGGTATAGGAAGTTACTCATGGACTTCAAATACATATGGACTGATATCTGCCGATTTTGGAGCTACTACATACGATTGGGCGAGTATGCCTGTGCCAAATGGTGCATACGATGCAGATGTGGAACAGTTGCTTTTTCATTGTGGTGTTTCTGTGAGAATGAATTACAGTCCAACAGGTTCTGGTTCTTATGTATCATCAGCAACCAATGCGTTGATCAAATATTTTAATTATTCGTCAAATGCAGTATATACCAGTAAATCAAGTTATGCCGATACCAGTTGGGCCAAGCTAATGTTAAAGGAATGTAATGCAGGAAGACCTGTTATGTATAAGGGAACAGGATCGGGTGGACACGCATTCGTGCTTGATGGACATCAGGGAACCGACTATTTCCATTTTAACTGGGGATGGGGAGGAAGCTATAACGGTTATTTTTATCTGGATGATCTTACACCGGGATCTGGTAATTACACCAACTCACAGGAGGCTACAGTTGGAATAGAACCACCAGATTCTTTTCCTGGCCTTGATTGTAGCGGAGCTATTGCTTTAAGCTGTGGTACTCCTTATTCTGGTTCAACCTTTACTGCAACAAATATAGTAAACCGTTATGGCAATAGCTACTACGATGCAACCGGACCGGAGGTGGTACATACATTCACAACCTCCATGCCAGGACGAATTTCAGTAGTAGTCAGTTCAACTGCAAATTTTGGAATTTACTTGTTGAACGATTCAAATAAGGATAGCCTTCTTACCTATTCTAGTGGTAATTTAGTCTATGATAATTCCATTCCGGGTACATATTACCTTGTGCTTGATGGCACAAATGGTGCAGAGGGAGATTATACTGTCACAGTAAATTGTCCGACTATTGATGCTGACCTGATTTTCGAGTCAGCTAATGTATCTCCTTATTATGTTGAATCTTTTCAACCCAATGTTCATTTAGATTGTGAAGTTAAAAATATAGGCAACACTACTGCTGGAAGCAATGAGATCAAATACTATTTGTCTACTGATAATATTATTGATGGAAGTGATTTTCTAATTGACAGCACAGAAATTTCACCAACACTAGCGGGCGAGTCTAAATATGTTTCCAAAATCGTGACTATGCCAGGTGGTATTAGCCCAGGTGGATATAATATTATTTATAAAGTTGATGCAGATTCCGTTGTAGATGAATCGGATGAAAGTCTGAATACTACGTTTGCTAGTGTTAATGTCCCTGTGGCAGGTATTATGGATTGTTCTTCTGCAGTTTCACTTACTTCTGGTGAAAGATACTTCGGGAATACAAATACCTATGGAGCTGCAAATATTGAGGATTATTCCTGTGCATTTATGCTGGAAGGGAAGGAGGTTATCCATAAAATAACAGCTCCTTATTCGGGTTTGGCCAATATAGAATTTTCAGAGAGAGTAAGTGGAGATATGCTTGTTCTGGTATTACCTACATGTAATGAAAACACCTGCACTTATAGTATGGCTATTTGGGGCTTGGAAGATACACTTACAAGCCAAACTTTGCCTGTGGTTGGTGGAATGGACTACTATTTTATAACCGATGGTCAAGCTGGTGTGGAAGGCAATTATTCTCTGATGGTTACAATGCCAGATTCCTGTCCATCTGTGAATATAAACCACTTCGGTGAGCTGGACAGATGCATTGGATCTGGTTCTCCAAGTTTACAAATTGACTGGGGTATGAGTAAGTACCAATGGTATAAGAACGGCACTGAAATTGAAGGTGCAACCTGGAGTACATATTCTCCTACTGAGGATGGGGAGTATTGGGCAGAAGTTACCGAAAACGGATGTACTACAACCTCTGACCATCTGGAGGTTACCTATAGTCCTGAACCTGATACCGCACATATCAGTGCTTTGGGAGATACTATTTTCTGTTCTGGTAATTCTGTAGATCTGGATTTATATACGCTTGCAGGGTATTCGATCAATTGGGCATTGAACGGAGAACCTGTTTCCGGTGCAACTTCAAGTATATATACTGCAACAGAATCAGGTACTTATACTGCACAAGTCACAAATATATCCTGTACAATAAGCTCTAATCCAATTGAAGTAACAGCAAATCCATTGGCAACCAAACTGGAAGAAGCATTGCCTGTACCTGATACAGGCTTAGTCTCGTACTTTGAATTTGATGGCTCAAATACTGACCTTTCAGGCAATAATAACTGGAATTGGCCTACTCTTGGTGTAACTGTTGAATATAATCGTTTTGATGAATTCTATGAATCCTTTTATTTTGACGGTATAGACGGTTATGTCGCTACAGGGAAACGATTTACTGATCCTGATGAGTTTACCTTGTCGTTCTGGTTTAAAACTTCAACAATTGTAGGAGGAAGACTAGCCGGATTTGGTGATGCTAGTATGAATGCTAGTACGAATAGTGACAGGCAGGTTTATATGAGTGATGATGGCCGACTTCATTTTGGTGTGAACAATGGGAGTCCACAAACTATTTCCAGCATAGCTGCATTTAATAATAATAACTGGCATCATGTAGCTGCATGTTTGTCATCGGCAGGAACCAAGCTTTTCATTGATGGAATGCTGGTTGATTCTGATCCTGCAATAACCAATGGAGGTGATTATAACGGTTACTGGAGGTTTGCCTACGATACAATCTTACCAGGATATAGCAATATTCCTTCAAGTAATCATTTCAATGGTTTTATTGATGAAGTGAAAATCTACAGTTGGGAATTGTTGCCAAATGAAATACAAACCCTCTATGAGGAGCAGATCTTAACAGCTAAACTTACAATTGATGAGGCTTGTGAGGAATCAGGTAGTGCCGATATTGTAATAGAAAATTCACAAACTGGAGTTGAATATCAGCTGCGTAACAATAGTGATAACTCATTTATAGGTGCTGCTGTAACTGGAACAGGTGGAACAATATCCTTGCCTGTCGGCACTATAACGTCTACTACGGTCTTTAATATTCTCACCACACAAATTTCTACTAGTTGTGAGTATATGTTCGATAGTCTTTTTGTTTACACGGTTCATGAACCACCGGTTATCACACTAGGGCCGGATATTACAGCCTGTGACAGTACAAATCTTGAAGATCTTTCGGGGCAAAGTTATCCTGCCTACAGATGGGCTACAGGTGAAAGTACTTCACAGCTAACCGTAGCAAGTTCCGGAACCTATTCACTTTCTGTTACTGACACAAATGGATGTGAAAACAGTGATACGGTGCAGGTTGTAATTAACGAAACTCCATCTGCTATAATTAATACAACGAATACTGACTGTGCAGAGGCTAATGGAACCGCAACTGTTGTTGCTACAGGAGGCTCCGGTACTTACACCTACACTTGGGATAGTTCGGTTGTCAGCTACACTGGCGCCTATGCTTCAGGACTTTCTGCCAAAAACTATAGTGTTAATGTGGATGATGGCAAGTGTATTCTTGCAAAAACTTTTAGTATTGTAGAATCCTTTGTTCCGGATATTACCGTAACTGTGAGTGAGAACAGCATTTGCCAGGGCGATACATCTTTTATTCAGATGACAGGAGCAGACAGCTATAGTTGGTCTCCAACACAAGGAACCACTGTTGCCGGTTCTGGTGAATTTTATGCCGGGCCTGATTCAACTACAGTTTATTTTATTACCGGAGATCTAAGTGGCTGCACTGATGTTGATACTATTACCATTTTGGTTAAAGAAACACCTGAAATAAATCTTGGTACTGATATACTGGTATGTGATGAAAGTTATTTGATCGATGCAGGCTCGGGTTTCGATTCCTATTTATGGTCTGATGGATCGACAGGACAAAGCATGATCGGAGATACAACTGACATAGGTTATGGTACTTCCGTATATCAGGTTGCAGTTACTCAAAACGGATGTAAAGCTATAGACTCAATTGCAGTTACTTATAAAAAATGCAGCAGCCTTAATCATACATACAGTGAAAACAGATGGTTGTATTATCCGAATCCGACTTCAGGTATAGTAACTTTTGAGTATTCAGAAGAAATAAATACAGATGTAAGAGTAGTTATTAGAGATATGGGAGGAAGAATCATTAAAGATTTTGAAATACCGGTATTATCAGGTAGTAAAAAAGAAATAGATCTGAGCAATTACAAGAATGAATTTTTCCTCGTTCAGATTATTTCTGAGGATAAAGTATATACCGGAAAGCTGTTAAAACAATAAAAAAACAGATAACAGGAAATAAGAGTTTTATAATTTATTACGTCCTTGAAGAATCAGTATATTAAAGTTAATTGCGAAGTGACTTTTTTATATGATTCCAAGGGCAATAAGTTAATATGATTATATTTTCTTACTTGGGATAATTTTAGAGAATTGCATTGTTCCTATGAGTTTTTGCTGATAATTAATTTTTAAAACAAACCCTATCTTTTTTCTAATTGAATTGAATATCGTGAAGCTTTTTAAACTCACCATTCAGGGCAAGTAATTCTTCGTAATTTCCACTTTCAATAATCTTCCCATACTTTAAAACATGTATTACATCAGCATTTCTAATGGTCGATAATCTATGAGCAATAACAATACTGGTACGGTCTTTCATTAACTTGTTAATAGCATCTTGTACAAGTCTTTCCGATTCGGTATCAAGTGCAGAAGTTGCTTCATCTAAAATCATAATTGGAGGATTAGTCAGAATAGCTCTTGCAATGGATATTCTTTGACGCTGGCCTCCTGATAGCCGGTTGCCCCTGTCGCCAATATTTGTTTGGTAACCATTCTCGGTTTCCATAATAAAATCGTGAGCATTGGCAATTTTGGCTGCTTGTTCTACATCTTTGGGTGTTGTAGAATTTAATCCAAATGCAATGTTGTTGTATATGGTATCGTTAAACAAAATTGGTTCTTGATTTACAATTCCCAATAAATGCCTTAAATCGTATATATCAAGGTCGCGAATATCTTTTCCATCTATTTTAATGCTTCCTTTTATAACATCATAAAATCTAGGCATAAGGTCTATCATAGTTGATTTCCCTGAGCCCGATTGTCCAACCAGTGCAACCGTCTGTCCCTTCTTTACTGTAATGTTAACGTCACTTAGCACAAAGTCTTCCTGATATTTGAACCAAACCTTATTGTATTCAATCTCATTCTCAAATCCATTGATTGGATCTGCATTTTCCTTTAGAATAATATTTGATTCTGTATTCAGAACTTCATCAATTCTATCTAAAGATCCTAAACCTTTTTGAATTCGATAATACGCTGTAGAGAAAGCTTTTGACGGATTGATAATGCTATAGAAGAATATTAGGTATACTAAAAATTGTGGAGCATCTATGGGGCTATTGTGTCCTAAAATTAATCTTCCTCCATACCACATTACTGTTACAATAACAATGGTACCCAGGAATTCACTCAAAGGACTGGCCAAAGAATTTCGCCACATTAAGCCATCCATTATATGCCGGTACTCCTCGTTCTCTTGTGTTTGTTTAGAAAACATTCTTTTTTCTGCATTGAATCCTTTTATAATTCTGAGTCCACCTAATGTTTCCTCAAAGGTTGAAAGTATTTCACCTGCTTTCTGTTGGCCTTTTAGCGATTTACCTCTAAGCGATTTACCAATATATCCAATAATCCCCCCGGCAATTGGAAACATTACGAATACAAAAATTGTAAGTTCCCAGCTCATAAATACCATTATTATCACATTAATAATGATAACCATAGGGTTTTTAAATAGCATATCTATTGCTGCTTGAATAGCTAGTTCAATTTCTTTTATGTCTGTAGTTGCCCGTGAGATAATGTCACCTTTACGTTCCTCATTGAAGAATCCTATTGGCAGGGTTAATACCTTCATAAATATATTATCTCTCATGTCTTTCACAGTATGGTTTAAAATCTTTACCATTGTAAAAGACCCCATGAAAATGAATCCTGTTTTAAATAAAACAAGTGTAATGCCAACCACACCAACTGCAACCAATGCGTGTAATGAACCATTAGTCTCAATAAGACCAGCTAACCAAGCATAGATATTATTCATAAAGTCTTCGTAGCTGGGCATTTCCCAAGGGATAATTGAGAAAGCAATCTCTCTTTTTACATAAAGCTTGTCGCTATCTGTGTTTAATATAATTTTTAGCACCGGAATTAGGGAAATAAAAGAAAATGCTCCGAAAAGTGCTCCAAGAGTATTAAAAACGAAATTCGCAATTAAATAACTTTTTAGCTTTGTAAAAAATCTGAGAAAAATCTTAAAAGCATCACGCATAATTAAATTCCTGTGTAATTAAAAGGTGTAATTTGTTTAATTTCTTCTTTGATCTTTTTGTCAATATCAAGTGAGTCAATAAACTCGGCTATTTCGTTGTTGCCAATTTTTTTGTTTGTTCTGGTTAAATCACGTAAAGCTTCGTAAGGGTTTGGGTATCCTTCTCTTCTTAAAATTGTTTGTATCGCTTCAGCTACCACCAGCCAATTATCTTCAAGGTCCTTTATAATTTTATCCTGGTTTAAAAGGAGTTTGTCTAAACCCTTCAGAATTGATTTAAGAGCAATGAAAGTATGAGCTAATGGAACACCAATATTTCTAAGAACAGTTGAATCTGTTAAATCTCGCTGTAGCCTTGAAATTGGAAGCTTAGTTGAAAGATGCTGAGCAATGGCATTTGCTATTCCAAGGTTTCCTTCTGCATTTTCAAAATCAATAGGATTAACCTTATGAGGCATGGCTGAAGAACCAACTTCACCGGCCTTTATTTTTTGTTTGAAGTAATCCATTGAAACATATGTCCATATATCACGACAGAAATCAATAAGTATTGTGTTAATTCTTGCTAGATTATCAAAAGATGCAGCAAAGTTATCGTAATGCTCAATTTGAGTTGTTGTTTGCAAGCGGTTAAGTCCAAGTACGTTATTGACAAAGGCATTTCCAAATTCAGCCCAATCAGCCTCTGGATATGCAACATGGTGTGCATTGAAATTTCCTGTTGCTCCACCAAATTTAGCGGAAATAGGTAATTGTTTCATTTGTCCCAGCTGAGTTTTTAGTCTTTCTACAAACACATTAATTTCTTTTCCTAAGCGGGTAGGAGAGGCTGGTTGTCCATGCGTGCGAGCCAGCAATGGAATATCTTTCCACTCTTCGGATAGAGCTATTAGTTTATCAATTGTTTTTCCTAGAAGGGGGAAATATGCTTCTTTAAGTGCCTCTTTGTAAGAAAGTGGAATAGCAGTATTATTTATATCCTGCGAAGTAAGGCCAAAGTGAACAAACTCCTTATATTTCTCTAATCCTAGTTTATCAAATCTACGTTTAATAAAATATTCTACAGCCTTAACATCATGGTTAGTTTCTCGTTCAATATCTTTTGCTTCCTGCGCATCTTCGAGAGAAAAATTGATGTAAATCTTTCTTAAATCTTCAAATATTTTTTTATCAATATCTGCCAGTTGTGTTAACTTAAAACGACTTAGTGCTATAAAATATTCAATTTCAATCTGCACTCTGTATCTTATCAGTCCAAATTCTGAGAAATATTCGGACAATTCTTCAACTTTGTTTCTATACCTACCGTCTATCGGACTAATTGCTGAAAGTTCTGTTAAATTCATCTTAAAAAAAATTAGGTCACAAAGGTAGAAAAAAAGGGGAGATCTTAACTACCAGATCGGCGAAGATACCGAAGTATCCGGTGGAAGAATATTTAATTTTGTTTATTTATGTTGAAGACAGGAATTATCATTCTTAAACTACCTGTCAGAATCAAGTCTATATAATTCTATTACTACTTTGCAATAAAGATTTCAATTTTTGTTTTGAATAGCATATTGTCTTATACCTGGTTTGTGATAAATTAATGAAATGTAAGAACTGGAAACCGAAAAAAATATCTGTCAGATTACAACTTAGGTAGTAATTTAGTACAGGGCTCAGATGTTTTTAATAATAATGCTTTATATTTCGATATAAAATAGTTGATCGAATGTATTAATCTACCTTAGCAAAAAAAATATAATGAACGAATTGCTTTCTTTTGGATTGTTGGCTTTTACTTCTTTTTTCTCACTTATAAACCCTATGGGTATAATGCCTGTCTTTATTACAATGACAGCCGATTTAACTCCAGAACAACGTAAGATTACAGCCCGAAAAGCTACATTCGTTGCATTTGTTACAATTATAATATTTGCTTTTTCCGGACAGTTACTGTTTAAGTTCTTTGGAATATCAGTTAATAGTTTTCGGATTGTTGGCGGTGTAATTTTCTTCCTTATGGGAATGGATATGTTGCAAGCCAGATTAGGTAAGGTGAAAATTAACAATTCTGAAGTAAAAAAATATGTGAATGATATTTCAATAACACCACTTGCAATTCCTATATTGTGTGGCCCGGGAGCAATAACTAATTCAATTGTTTTAATGGAAGATGCAACAACAATCTCTCACAAACTAATTCTTGTTGCAGCAGTATTATTTGTTTTACTAATTACTTTTGTTCTTTTATTAAGCTCTTCAAGAATAACTAAGCTTCTTGGTGAAACAGGAAATAATGTATTGATGCGATTAATGGGACTTATCTTAATGGTTATTGCTGTAGAGTTTTTCTTTAGTGGATTGAAACCATTTTTGATGGATATATTGCAATATAGGCACTAAATAAATCTCTTTATCAATGCTCAATTTTGGTGCTTTTTATTTTATACATTAACTTTTTCCTTGCTCATTAGCCATCTTTATATAATTTCGTGACTATAATAATTATTACTATGATAAGAAGATTATTCAGTAAGGTAAAAATATTATCACTACTAATACTTAGTTTATGTAGTGTGTATTTATCTGCCCAAAATAGCGATACAACTAAAATATTAGTATATGAAATTCGTGAGGAAATAGCGAAGCCTGCTCTTAGAAGCTCTCAGTTTGCATTTGAAGAGGCACAAGAAAAGGATGTTGATTATATTATTCTTCACATTAATACCTACGGTGGTAGGGTAGATATTGCAGATTCTATTCGAACCAGAATAATTAATTCACAAATTCCGGTAATAGCATTTGTTGATAATCAGGCAATATCTGCCGGAGCACTTATTTCTATTGCTTGCGATAGTATTTTTATGCGTCCTGGGGGAAGTATTGGTGCAGCAACAGTAGTCAGTCAGTCGGGTGAAGCCGTACCTGATAAGTACCAGTCGTTTATGCGATCTACAATGCGTGCTACTGCCGAATCTCATGGAAAAGACACGATAATATCGGGTACAGATACAATAATTAGATGGCATCGCGATCCGAAAATTGCAGAAGCAATGGTAGATCCTCGACTTTGGGTCGAAGAAATTAGTGATACAGGTCAGGTTCTGACCTTAACCGCCGAGGAGGCAGTAAAGGTTCATTATTGTGAGGGAATGGCTAAAGATTTAAAGGAAGTTCTTGAGAAAACTGGATTATCTGATGCCGATGTATATTATTATAAACCACAAGGTGTTGAGTCATTTATCCGATTCATGTTAAGACCATCTGTGCAAGGTATATTAATTGTATTAATTATAGGAGGTATTTATTTTGAACTACAAACTCCTGGAATAGGTTTTCCGCTTGGAATAGCAATTATGGCTGCCCTTTTATATTTTGCTCCTTTATATATTGAAGGGTTTGCTGAGAATTGGGAACTACTACTTTTTGTAGCCGGATTAATTCTATTAGCACTTGAAATATTTGTTATACCAGGTTTTGGAGTAGCCGGAGTGGCTGGAATAATGTTTATTCTTGCAGGGCTGACTCTTAGTCTTGTTGATAATGTAATATTTGAATTTGAAGGTCTTGGTGCTTTTAGAACGGTACTAGGACTTTTAGTCAGAGTAATGGCCTCTGTTGTTATAGCCTTTGTTGTGTCAATTTACATAAGTAAGAAAGTTGGGTCTTCGCAGTGGTTTCAGGGAATAGCATTAGATGCCGAACAACAAAAAGATAATGGTTTTATTGGCATCGATACCCATCAGAAAGAAATGATTGGCAAAGTTGGTGCGGCATATACTGTTCTACGACCATCAGGCAAAGTAATGGTTGATGGTGAACTATTTGATGCTAAAGCAGAAATCGGGTTCATCGATAAAGGCGAAGAAGTAAAAGTCATTCGCGATGAAGCTGGACAGTTATATGTAATAAAACAGGGTCGAAAATAGTTATAGTAAATAAAAATATTTGAATGAGCGCAAGCAGAGCAATTAAAATTATTTCACTAGGGTTTGTTGTATTGCTGGTTGTTGGAGGCATAAAGGCCCTTGGTATATATTCTAAAGCATATGCACCATCAGTTTCAATTAGTGATGGAAAAGAGTTCTATTTATATATTCCAACTGGCTCCAATTACGATTCAGTTAAAAAAATACTGGTTGAAGCCGATATACTTAAGAGTATAAAAAGCTTTGAGTGGACCGCTAACCGTAAAAATTATTCTAATCATGTTAATTCAGGCCGATATCTTTTAAAACACCGGATGTCGAATAATGAATTAGTAAACCTTTTAAGGTCGGGAAAGCAGGAACCAGTAAAACTTACTTTTAATAATATTCGCACAATTAGGCACCTTTCAGCAGAAATAGCAAAACAGCTTGAATTGGATTCCTTATCATTAATAAGTTATCTTACCGATTCTTCAACCTTAGCTAAATATGGTTTTAATGAAAATACTATTTCGTGTATTTTTATTCCGAATACATATGAAATATTTTGGAATATAAGCCCGGAAAAGTTTGTGGCGCGAATGGAAAAGGAATACCGGCATTTTTGGAATAAGACCAGACAAAGTAAGGCAAAGAAGATTGGAATGAGCCAGGAGGAAGTAATATCGTTAGCCTCAATAATAAATCTTGAGACCCAAAAAAATGATGAGAAGAAAACCATTGCAGGTGTTTACATCAATCGCGTAAAAATGGGTATGCGTCTTCAGGCTGATCCAACTGTGATATTTGCGCTTGATGATTTTTCAATTCGTCGTGTGCTTAACAAGCATAAAAATATTGACTCGCCTTTTAATACTTATAGATATGCCGGTATTCCTCCTGGACCTATTTGTCTGCCAGAGATTAGTTCAATAGATGCTGTACTGAATTATGAAAAGCATAATTATATTTATTTTTGTGCTAAGGCTGATTTTTCAGGTTATCATAGTTTTGCAAGAACTTTAAATCAACACAATAAAAATGCAAAGGCTTATCAGCGCGAATTAAATAAGCGAAGAATATATAAATAGTATCTTTGTTGTGGTTAAGAGGGAAAGTGTTATCTTATTCACCAAAGAATGATTATTAAATAGTCAAAAAGAAATCAACGAATAATATATGGGTAAAATTAAATTTGGCACAGATGGTTGGTGGGGCATAATTGCAAAGGATTTTACTTTGCAAAATGTTGCTTTAGTTGCGCATGCCATTGCCAAATGGATGACCAATAAATTTCAGGCATCATCGGTAGTTATTGGATATGACTGTAGATTTGGCGGGGAAATGTTTATGGAAGCAGTAGCAAAAATTTTGGCTTCAAAGGGGATTCAGGTTTATATACCAGAGAGTTTTGTTTCAACTCCAATGGTTTCGCTTGCGGTTGTTAAGTTAAAAGCCGAATGTGGCATAGTAATTACTGCAAGTCATAGTCCTGCAATATATAATGGAATTAAACTGAAAGGTGCGCATGGAGGCCCCATGCTTAATAAGGATGTAAGAGATATTGAAGATCTAATATCATCAGAGTATGAGTTTGATTTAGAGATGTTGAACTGGAATTATTTGCTTGAGCAGGGAAAAATTCAGTATGTTAATATAGAATCGATATACTTAAAGCATATTCGGGATAATTTTGATATTGAGAAGCTTAATGATTCAGGGCTGAATTTTGCTTTTGATGCTATGTATGGGAGTACTCAGAATGTTTTGAGAAAATTAATGCCAAAAGTAAAGTTATTTCATTGCGAGCAAAATCCATCTTTTAATAATATTACCCCCGAGCCTATTCATATGAATTTACATGAGTTGGCTGATTTTGTCTGGACGAAAAAGGATATTGATTGTTCATTAGCTGTTGATGCTGATGGCGATAGAATGGCTATATACGATAAGGAAGGAAACTACATCAATTCTCATAAAATATTGCTTGCCCTTATTCATTATTTATGTAAGTATGAAGATCAAAGGGGCAAAGTAGTTGCAAGTTTTTCATGTACAGCAAAAGTGGAGTTGTTAGCAGCACATTATCAGTTAGAGGTTGTTCGAACCAAAATTGGATTTAACAATATAGCTGATATAATGCTACGCGAAGATATTCTTGTTGGGGGAGAAGAGACTGGTGGAATGACTACCGGAAATTATATGCCAGAAAGAGATGGGATATGGGTTGGACTACTTATCTGGAGTTGGTTAGTTGAAAAGAATATTTCGCTTCATGAGTTATTGCGGGAAGTAGAGGAAATTACAGGCGAGTTTGCTTTTGAAAGAATTGATATGCAGCTAAACAAGAATGTCCGCACTAAAATTTTTGAAAAATGCAAGCTTGGTGAATTTACAGAGTTTGGAAAAAACCTTGTAACTAAGGTTGAAGACCTTGATGGTTATAAGTTTCACTTTGGGCTAGACGAGTGGGTACTAATTAGACCATCAACATTGTATCCAGTGCTTAGGCTTTATGCTGAAGCTAAAGATTCGGTTCGTGTTCGTGAACTGTTGTTGGCGGTTCAAGGTGTATTGCAGAGTGTTGTATAATTAATTGAAGAAAGCTAATTGGTAATTACAATTCGCAAGATGATAAAAAAGAAAAAGCACATATTCATATTTGTTCAACTCTTCTTGGCAACTGTAAGTTATGCCCAGTTCGATTTCAAAGATTATATACAAATAGGTTTCAGTGGTGGGTATACTTCATCATCTGTTGACTTTCAACCTAATATCAGACAATCCAGTATTGGAGGAATAAGCGGAGGTTTAATAATTAACTATTTTGCAGAGAAGAGTGTAGGAATACAACTGGAAGTTAATTATTCCCAACATGGCTGGCAAGATTTTAGCGAATCTTTATATACTACCTATAGCCGAACTATAAACTTTGTGGAAATACCTTTATTAGCACATGTTTCATGGCATATTCATGATTTTCGAGTACAATTTGATATTGGACCATATGTAGCTTTTCAAAATTCATATTCAGAAGACTATGACCATTCAATTATTACACCAGGATCTTATCAAACAGACTCAGTAATTTTAGGGGCTCGTACATATTATGGCAAACCGATTGATAACGAGATAGATTATGGATTTATAGTAGGAGGAGGACCAGCTTACAGTTCAAAGATTGGCGAATTTCAAATAAGAATCCGTTATATTCAAGGAATGCAAAGCATATTCAAAAAATATCCGGAAGGTAATTTCAGGTTTTCACAAATGAGTTCGATATATGCCGGAGTTGCTTGGGTGTTCCCGATTTATCTTGGGAAAAAGGACTGAGACTTACACAAAACAAACTTCTGGTTCCAATTGCACTTTAAACATTTCAAAAATCTTTGATCTTATAAGTTCAGATAATTCAATAATTTCGCTTCCAGTTCCTGCTCCATAGTTTACTATTACTAAAGGTTGATTTTTATGTGTTCCAACATTACCTTTTCGATATCCCTTCATTCCCGATTTTTCAATTAACCATGCAGCCGGAATTTTTACCATATTATTTTCAAGTTTGTAAGAAGGTATGGTAGGAAATTTATGAAGAAGCTCCTTGTAATGGGAATTTTCTATAACAGGATTTTTAAAAAAACTACCAGCACTACCAAGTTCATCTGTAGGAGGAAGTTTTGAACCACGAATATTTTTTATAACCTTTCTTAGATTTCTGATTGTTTGTTCATCATATTTTTTAAGTTCTTCTTGTACTTTTCCATATTGAGTAATTAAGGTATGTTGTTTCGAGAGTTTAAAAGTTACATGTGTTAAAAAAAGGTTCTTATGTTTAGCTTCCTTAAAAATGCTGTATCTGTATCCAAATTGGCAGTCTTTATTATTAAAACAAACTACTGAACTATTTCTTAAATCAAAGGCATCAACTTTAATAATAGCATCTTTAGCCTCAACTCCATACGCGCCAATATTCTGAACTGGTGCAGCACCAACATTTCCTGGAATATCTGATAAGTTCTCAATACCGCCCCAACCTTTTTCAACACAATATCCAACCAAGTCGTCCCAAACTACACCGCTACCAACCTTAATTATAATACTTTTTTCATCTTCTTCAATTATGTCCAGATCCGAAATTTGTGAATGAATTATTATACCCTTGTAATCTTCAGTAAATAAAATATTGCTTCCTCCACCAAGGATTAATTTAGGCTCCATTGCACTATATTCTGAATTGCAGAACTCAAGTAAATCGCTAATTTGTTTTATTTCTATAAAGGCATTTGCTTTAACATCAATATTGAAAGTGTTATATTCTTTAAGAGATATTTCTTTTTTAATATTCATTGTATGTGCTTTCTGATATAAGTTCAAATAATTGTTGCAAAGCTATAAATCGATACCAAGTTTTGGAAACTATAGTTAATTATTTTAACAATCATAATACCGGAATTAAAGATTGAATAAGTTTTGGTGATTGAATATTAGTGAGTTGGCTTAAACATAGCGGGTTGTTTTGATAGAAAAAATTTTATAACTCAAATTCTTTATTTTAATAATGTCAGCTTATTTTGCTAAAAAGATAAGAGGTTAACTAATAGATTTTCAATTAAGTACTGCTTGTATTGGTATACAAGCTAACAATCATTTAATAAATTCATCCGAAATAGATTTATTCGACTTTTTAAAAATAATTGTTTGCAGATGAAATAAACAATAGATTTGTGTCAGACAATAAAACAAGAAACAGGCTTTGATTAATATTATACTTACAGTTACTAATGATATTGTTGCAGATAATCGTGTTCATAAGATAGCAAGTACACTCTGTAGAAATGGTTATCAGGTTACTATTGTTGGGTGCAAAACATCAGGCTCAGAAAGTTTGTTTAGTAGAATATATAGGACAAGGCGATTTAAACTCTGGTTTAACAAAACATTCTTGTTTTATGCAAATTACAATATTCGGCTGTTTTTCTACCTAATGAAAGTGCCAGTAGATATTATTGTCTCTAATGATTTAGACACGCTTTTGGCATGTTGGCTAACAAGTAAACTTCGGAAGAAAACCCTGGTGTTTGATAGTCATGAGTTATTTACCGAATTACCAGAATTAGTTGATCGTCCATTTGTAAAGAAATTCTGGCACCTTAAAGAAAAGATGTTATTGCCTGGTATTAAACTTGGCTATACGGTATCTAAGCCCATTCAAAATTATTTTAAAGAGAAGTACAATTTAGACTTCCAGTTAATAAGAAATGTTGGAATGTTTCGTCACGATGTTTGTTTTAAACCCATTAACGATGAATTTATTATTATTTATCAAGGAGCAGTTAACAAGGGGCGAGGCCTAGAACTCATGTTTGAGGCACTTAAATTAATTGATAAGGGGCGTCTTTGGGTAATTGGGAAAGGTGAAATCTTGTCGAAACTTAAAGACTTAACAAAGGAACTTAAAATAGAAAATAAAGTTGTTTTTTTTGGTAGAGTGGAGCTTGAAGAGCTTTCTAAATATACAAGGAAGGCACACATAGGTATTTCTTTAGAGGAGGATTTAGGTCTTAATTATAGATATTCTTTACCTAATAAGATATTTGACTATATACAGGCAAGAATACCGGTAGTAGTATCTGATTTGCCCGAAATGAAATCTGTTATTGAGAGTTATGGTATTGGAACTGTATTGGAAGAAAGAACACCGCAAAAACTAGCGGAGTTAATCCAAAATATAGTTAGAAATAAAGAGGAGCAGTTACGAATTCAAAAGAACCTTGAATTAGCCGCGCGTGATTTGTGTTGGCAACGTGAAGAAGAAAAAGTTATTATGCTTTACAGAAAGGCTTTTGAACTTTTACAGGAACGAAACGCCTGATAGAGTGGAAAAATGTATAGTATAAAATGTACGATAATGGAATTGCAAGTATTGCCCAAACAACAATAGCCGATAAGTTAAGTTTCCATAAATCACTAAATGCAAGCCAAAAATCAGATTTAAAATAAGCAATGTATTCCTTAAAGGTAAGATTAACATTATTTAGTGGGAAAAGAACATTGCCTGCTTTGAAAAAAGGTATAAAAAGAGCAATCTGTATTGGATGAACAACATAATGAATTGCCTGCATTATAACAAAGTCAAGTCTTAATGCAACAGCAACAGCACCAACAAGTATAGTTGTTAGCCCATAAAAAGGTATTAGTCCAATAGTAATTCCTAATGCTAAAGAAACAGCTAATCGTTTATGAGAAATTCCATTTTTTAGAGCCCTCTTAATAGGTTCTACTATTTTGTTTTTAATCCACCCCCACATTATTTTATCAATTTACTTTGTCTTTATCTACGGTCTATTTCCAAAAATGTTACTCAAAATTCGTGCTACTCTTAAATTAAATCAAAAAAATGAGTATAAACGCCTAAATTTAAATGTGCTGTTAGCTTTATTTATGTTATTTCGACGAGTTTAAAAAGTAACAAAAGTATTAAAATTTCGTAAATAGTCATATATTTAAGGATAATTTAATATTTGTAATATAGGGGGGGTATGAATAAGTGCTTTTGGGTTTTGTTAGGTTTATTTTTTATGTTTTCTGCAAATTCTAAATCACAGGTTTTAATTAATGAGATTCAATCTTCTAATCATTCAACAAGTAAAGATGATTTCAATGAATTTCCTGATTGGATAGAACTTTTGAATGTGAGTGGCTCTGAAGTAAACCTTGATGGTTGGACTCTTACTGATGATGTCCTGCAAATTTCAAAATGGACTTTCCCGGAAATTATTATGCCTCCAGGGAGTTATCTGCTTATATATGCTTCTGGAAGAGATATTAAACAGGAACAAGTTTTTTGGCATACAGTAATTAATGAAGGAGACACCTTTCGATATATTATTCCAACAGATACTGTTTCTCCAAACTGGAAAACAGAAGATTACCTTGATTTTAATTGGAGTCTTGGTAAAAGTGGATTTGGATACGGAGATAACGACGATGCAACAATTTTAGCCACGCCGTTGATGTCTGTATACTTGCGAAAAAGTTTTAATATAGACGAAATTGCTTCCTTGAGACAGTTATTTTTAAATGTTGATTATGATGATGCATTCGTTGCCTATATAAACGGAATTGAGGTAGGTCGTGTAAATCTCGGTGCAGCCGGCTCAACAGTGGCCTACAATCAGACTGCTGATACCTATCATGAAGCAGCAATCTATTTGGGAGGTCAGCCAGATTTGTTTGACATTTCAAGTCACATTGGGCTTTTGAAAGAAGGGGAAAACTTATTTTCATTAGAGGCTCATAATTATGGTGAAGGATCAAGCGATTTTTCAATTCTTCCAATACTTACCATTGGAACAGGTTCGCAAATTACTAATCCAATCATTAACAAATACTTCACAAAAGGAACAAAGGCTCCACATACTAATTTTAAGATTAATTCTGAAGGAGAAACCATTTTGTTGTCAAATGCAAGAGGAGAAGTAGTTGATAGTATAGCAGCTGTTGTAATTGGACCAGATCTATCTTATGGCAGATTGCTTAATAATAACAATGGATTCCAATATTTTTTACATCCTACGCCAGGTAGTGAGAATCCCACGGTTGGTCATAGCAGCTTAACTAATGATATTGTTATTTTCAGTCAATCGGGAGGATATAAACCAGGTGGAGTAACTCTAACTTTAAGTTCACCCACTGGAGATTCTATATTTTATACTATTGATGGTAGCGAACCTCAGTTGAATTCATCATATTTTGAAACCGACATAACCATTGATTCTAATACTATAGTTAGAGCACGGATTATAAAAGATGGTTTTTTACCAGGAACTATATATTCAAATACCTATTTAACGGAAAGAAATTCTGAATTACCAATTCTAAGTATTGCAACAGATCCTGATAATCTTTGGGATTATAATACTGGAATGTATGAGCTTGGTCCTGGAGCAAATTCAAACGTACCTTATTATGGAGCCAATTTTTGGATGGATTGGGAATATCCCTTTCAGTTTGAGTTGTACGATGTTTCAGGAACAAAAATAATTGATCAGGTTGTTGGCGGAAAGATTTTTGGTGGATGGTCTAGGGCAATGGCTCAAAAATCTTTTGCCATGCTTGCGAAAAAATCGTATGGTAAAGATAAATATGATTACCCAATCTTTAAGTCAAAACCATATTCAAGTTATAAGGGGCTAGTAATGCGAGCTTCTGGAAATGACTGGGGGTATACAATGATTCGAGATGGTTTAATAACAGGAATAACTTCACATTTAGGGATTGACTATCAAGGATTTCAGCCTACTTCAGCCTATGTAAATGGAGATTATTGGGGGATTTATCATTTACGTGAAAAAATAAATGAGCACTTTATTGGAATAAATAATGATGTTGATCCCGATGACGTAATAATTCTTGAAGGTGATGGCGCAATAGTTAAGGGAGACAATAAAGAATACCTTGAACTTGTTGATTTCCTTAATAAAAATTACTCCTTGGGTACAGCAGAAAAATATAGTTATGTTGAGGGTGAAGTAGATATTGATAATTATATAAAATACCAATTAGTGCAAATATTTTTCTACAACACCGATTGGCCCAGTAATAATATTAAATACTGGAGAACTATACATCCAAATAGTAAATGGCGTTATATTATTTATGATACTGACTTTGCAATGGGTTTATACGATAGAGAATCATATTCGCATAATTCATTAGATTTTGCTATGGCCTTAAATGGTCCTGATTGGCCAAATCCACCTTGGTCTACACTAATGCTTCGTCGGTTAATAACGAATGAAGGATTTAGGAATAATTTTATTAATCAGATGGCAGATAACATAAATACTACTTTTCTGCCTTCAAGAATTAAGTCGTATTCAGATTCCTTGCAGAATATGCTGGATTCGGAAATGAAAAGTCACCGACTAAGGTGGAATATTGGATACAATAGTTGGTTGTGGGAATTGGAAGTTTTGAATGCTTGGTGCTCATTGCGGCCAACATACATGCGGAAACATATTCAAGAATTTTTTAACCTGCCGAATAAGCACCTTGTGAAAATAGATGTTTCCAATAAGGTACATGGAAGAATAGAATTAAATACGCTAAACCTAACAGATTTTCCTTTTTCGGGAACCTACTTTGAAGATGTGCCAATAAATATTAAGGCTGTTCCAGCACCAGGATATAAGTTTGTTAAATGGGAGGGGGGAGTAAATCACAGCCAGAGAGCCTTTACTCATGAGTTTACTGGAACAACTTCTTTTAAAGCTATTTTTGAACAGGCTGCTGATGAAGAAATAGATATAGTAATTAATGAGATAAACTATAATTCATCGGTTGAATATGATGCCGGCGATTGGGTTGAGCTATACAACAATAGCGATGCAACTGTTGATATTCAAGACTATTTATTTACTGAGCTAAATTCCGACTCGGGATTTTATATGCCACCTTTAACTATAATTGAACCTAATGATTATTTAGTAATTTGCAAAAAACTTAAGAAATTTAAAGAGGTTTATCCAAATGTACTCAATGTTGTTGGCGATATTAATTTTGGTTTAAGTAGCACGGGCGATGAGATAAGGCTATATAATAAAGAAGGAGCTGTTGTTGATGCTGTTGATTATTTACCCTATTTGCCATGGCCAATTGAAGCTAATGGAACGGGGGCAACACTTGAACTTATTAATCCGGACCTTGATAATGGTCAGCCTGAAAGTTGGGTGGCAGTGAAGAAGGGAGGAACGCCAGGTATGCAGAATTCTGCATTTTCCGGAGTTCAGGATATTGTATTACAATCGGACCCCATTGCCGGTATTTCTGCTTTCCCCAATAGCTTCGCCGATTACACAACTATAAAACTAAATCTTTCAGTTGCTCAAGATATCAGACTTGAGATTGTAGACATTAATGGTCGGGTAGTTAAAATTATAAAAGACTGTTATATGCCTTCTGGCACACACTTTTTTGATTGGATTCCTGATGGGAATATTTCAGGAGGAATATATATTATACGAATGCTAACTAGTAATCTTATTTATAATGAAAAAGTCTCATTTATTGTACCTTAAATCTATTTTTCAAACAATTGTTGGAGTAATATTTGTTTTGTCATTTTCCTCATGTGAGACAGAGGCTGGGAAAGGTGGTACGTCCACAATAAAAGGAACTGTAATTGTACAGGAGTATAATAAAGATTTAACTATTAAAGTAGGCGATCCATACCCAGCTCAAGAAGTTGATGTATTTCTTATTTATGGAGACGATGAAGTTCACGGAGATAAGTTTGAAACCGGTTGGGATGGCAAATTTGAATTCAATTATCTACAGGAAGGAGCATATACCGTTTATGCTTTGTCGAAAAATATAGACAATAAAATGACAGATCAAAAGGTACCTGTATTTATAAAAGTAGATATTTCAGGTAAAGAGCAAGTTCTCGATGTTGGTGATATAAACATCATAGATTGATTGCTCTATGAGAATAATAATTTTGTTTATAGCAACATTGTTTTCACTGTCGATATCTGCACAGAGAGAGGATTTTCAAACTTGGTGGACAGCTACTCTTGATGGCAAGGTTTTTAATAAAGTTGATTTTGAGGTTTCCCCCCAAATAAGGTTGTATCAAAATAGTTCGTTGTTAAAGAGTGCTTTACTTGATCTTGATTTTTCCTATCCGGTAATTAAAAAATTAAGTGTAGGTGCAAAATACCGATTTCAGAACAAATTTTATTTAAATGACAGAAACTATTTGGCTAATCGCTTTAGCCTTTATGGACAGTTTGAATACAAAATAAAACATGTCAGATTGCTTTATCGTGCAATGTACCAAATAGAGTACGTCGGCTTAAATACAAGGGAATATGGAGATGTTCCTTACCATGAACATAGACATAAAATATCTGCTAGTTATTACCGAAAAAAGTGGGATCTCAGGCCAATTATTGCCTCCGAGTTATTCTTTGTGCGAAAACCTGAATTTATTATTAGCGAGAGACGGTACCGTTTAACAGCTGGGGCCTCCTATAAAATTAATAAGAAGTTTAAAGTTGGATTGTATTATCGATTTCAGCATGAGTTTTTCGCCAATAACCCTTGGGATAGGCATATACTGAGTACCAAATTAAAATTTTCTCTATAAATCGATTATTTTTTTCTCCATCATTTGCTCAAAAAGAATGGGGTCTGTAACTATTTCTGTGTTAAATAGTAACACGTTGCTGGATTTATTAAGATTTAAGTGTTGTTTTAAATCTCTTATTGTATGGTTATTCACAATTGCCAACAATCCTCCCAGACCAGTGGAGCCAGATTCTCCAGCGCCAATATAGGGATCACCTGGTAGTGGAGCATTTAAATACTTGATTGCATCAATGGCGTACTTGTCAGATATTATTTCGAATGCATCGGCACCATTTTTCAGAATTTCAAATACCAGAGAAGAAGGAGTACTAGAGTTTAAATCAGTCATTATTGTTTTTTGAGACTTTCGTGTTGCTGCCAAAGTAGAACGTTTAATCGATTCATATATCGAATCTGATTCATATGGCTCAACATATACTATTTTTACTTGATGGTTCTGTTTATACTTTCTAATAAAATGTACAATCGCTGAAGGCCAGCTTCCTACTCCGGACTGGATAAAAATCACATCAATCTTTGGATTTTTAAAAGAATTCGTCTCTGCATAAATTTCATGCATTTGTGTGTAATATCCAGCAGTAATTAAGGCTGGAATTTCAAAATATTGTTTTAACGCTGTGTCTTGAATAAGAATATAATTTTCTTTCGTAGCATATGCGTTAGCTTCTTTCAAAGCTTCATTATATTCACCTTTGCAAACAATAACTTTTGCACCTTCGTTTTCGATATATTTTATCTGACTGGCAGTGGTGTGATTTGGAACAAATATAGCAGCATCAATACCCTTCCTTTTTGCTACCCATGCAATGACTTTTCCAAGGTTCCCATCAGTTGCTGTGCAGACTCCTTTATTTCCAATGTTCTGTTCAAGAGATTTGTTTATTGCAAAAGAGACTCCAAGAACTTTTAAAGTACTAGTACCAAATCTCAAACTTTCATTCTTAATCAGAATTCTTCCTAAACCCAGATGCTGAGCAAGCATGGGTAAATTTTCTAGAGGTGTAGGTTCATAGTCAGCTAAGGTGCGGTGAAAGGCTAACGAGGCTTCAAAATCATCAATAATGTTTTTAATTGGAGCTTCAATAAATGGATTGTATTCAAGCCGTTTGTTTAATAGATACCCAGCCGCGCTCATTTTAAAAGTGTTTGATCCAATTAAAGTTACGGCGAATTCTTTAAATTCCCAACAATGATCTTTCGGGGTCCTGAGTTTCAAAAACTATTTTATGTGGTGCCTCAATAAGCTCTTTAAGTTTCACTAAAAAGCCTACCGATTCCCGTCCATCTACAATTCGATGATCATATGACAAGGCCACATACATCATGGGTCGAACCACAACTTCCCCATTTATCGCAATAGGTCGTTCTATAATATTGTGCATACCAAGAATGCCGGATTGGGGCGGATTTAAAATAGGTGTGGAGAGTAAAGAACCAAATACACCACCATTCGTGATAGTAAATGTGCCGCCTGTCATTTCTTGTGGATTTAGTTTAAACGAGCGGGCTTTTTTTGCTAATTCAACAATTTGTAACTCAATGTCGGCTAGCGATAAGGTTTCAGCATTTCTTATAATAGGAACCATAAGTCCTTTGTCGGTTTGCACTGCAATTCCAACATCGTTAAAGTCTGGACTAACCATTTCTTCTCCGTCTATATAAGAATTGATTTTTGGGAAGTGATTAAGAGCTATTGTGGCAGCTTTTGTAAAAAAGGACATAAATCCTAATTTAATTCCATGTTGGTCTATGAAGGCTTTTTGATGTTTCTTTCGCAGTTCTATAACAGCCGACATGTCAATCTCGTTGAAGGTTGTAAGCATTGCGGTTTCATTTTTAACCGCGACTAAACGTTCGCTTATTTTTCTTCGTAAGGAAGACATTCTTTCCCGCGATTCATTACGAGACACTTCTTTTTTGAGACTTGCTTGTGGTGCAAATTCAATAACTTGTCTGACTTCCTTAGTAGTAATTTTTCTTAGCCCGTTTATTATATCATCTACTGAAAGGTTATTTTCTTCCATTAGCTTTTTAGCCAAGGGGGTAATTTTTGCTTTTTCTTCAGTAGTACTTCTAACAGAAATAGTTTTTTCTTCTTCGTGTTTCGTTTCAATAGTTTTTTCTTCACCAACCGGTTCCTGAACAGGTTTCTTACTTTCGATATTAGCAGGAGCTTTTGCATCGGTATCAATTGTACAAGCCACAGCTCCAACTGCAATAGGAGTTGCAGTTTCAGAAAGTAATATTTTAATTTTTCCGGCTTTTTCAGCGAGCAATGGTAATGTAGCCTTATCAGATTCAATCTCGGCTAATTCTTGGTCTTTTTGAACGTAGTCGCCATCTTCAACAAACCATGTTGCAATCTCAACTTCTGTGATTGATTCTCCTGGAGTAGGTATTTTTATTTCTATAACCATTTTAGTTTTATTTGCAGGGTGCTACATAAACACCGGTCTAATTCAATTGTTCTAATAAATTATTTTTCTGAAAAGTATTTATATTGCTTAAGTATTTGTTTCCTGAGGCTACCATCTATGCATTGCAATCCGCAGTAGGTTTTGTTTAGTTCGCACACACATTCGCGGAATACCTTTGAAATAATCTCTTTTTGCTGAACCTGATGAATTTTAAACAATCCGGTAGCTGGGCTTCCGCTCGATTGTCTGCATATTGGGTATATTTCTGTTTCTTCAAAGTGATGTTTAACATGTCTCCATGCACCCATATTCGAAGGTTCTTCCTGTATCCAAAGATTCAACATTGAATTTTTATACTTTCTAAGAATTTGTTTTACTTGTTTATTGGGAAACGGATGAAGTTGTTCAATTCTTACAAGGGCAATATCAAGGGCATTGTGTTTCTCTTTTTCTTCCAACAAATCGTAATATATTTTGCCTGTACAGAAAACAATTCTTCTTACTTCCTTTTCATCAACATTAGTATCGTCTATTACTTCCTGAAATTTATTTTTGGATAGTTCGTCAAGCGTGCTAGTGCATTTTGGATGTCGCAGCAAACTTTTTGGGGTGAAAATAATTAGAGGAACTCTGAAATTCCTATGAACATGTTCTCTTAATACATGGTAGAAATTTGAGGGAGTTGTAGGGGTAACAATCTGCATGTTGTTTCGTGCTGCAAGCGATAAGAATCTTTCTATGCGAGCGCTTGAGTGTTCAGGTCCCTGTCCTTCAAAACCATGTGGCAGGTATAGAACCAGACCATTCATTACTCCCCACTTTTCTTCAGCCGACGCAACATATTGGTCTATTATAACCTGAGCAACATTATGGAAATCTCCGAATTGCCCTTCCCAAACTGTTAGTCCATTGGGCTGAGCAAGTGAATAGCCATATTCAAAACCCATAACACCATATTCGTTTAATGGTGAATTGAAAACATAAAATGGGGCCTGATTATCAGAAATGTATTTTAATGGAGAATATTTTTTATCTGTGTCTTCAATAACATGTTCTGCATGCCGATGAGCAAATGTACCTCGAATAGAGTCTTGTCCACTTATGCGTACAGGGTGACCTTCATCAACCAATGTGGCATATGCCAATAGCTCAGCCATTGCCCAGTCCAGGCTGTTGTCAACAATCATTTTTTTTCTATCCTCGACAAGCCGAATGGTTTTTCGTATAAATTTCTTGTCTTCGGGTAAATGACAAAACTTATTTCCTATTCTTACAAGTTGTTCTTTAGATATTTCCGGTTCAGAGCTTTTTTCGAAATCTTCATTATTGGCATACCTATAATTTTTCCATAAATCAAACATGAAACGCTGAATCTTAACTTTGCCAAGTTTTTTAGAGTTCTCTAGTTGGTTTTCTAGTAACTCTTCAAAACCGTTTTTAATGTTCTCTATTTCCTGAGATGTATAAATTCCTTCATTAATAAGCTTTGTGCCATAAATATCTTGTGGATTAGGATGCTTAGCAATTTCTTTGTAAAGTGTAGGTTGTGTGTATCTTGGCTCATCGCCTTCGTTATGTCCGTATTTTCTGTATGAAAGAATATCTATAAAAACATCGGTGTGGAAAGTCTGTCGATATTCAATTGCCATATTAATTATATGCACAAGAGCCTCTACATCGTCGCCATTTACATGGAAGATAGGACATTTGGTAACCTTTGCTACATCCGTGCAATAGGTGCTACTTCTTGCTTCAAGGTAATTTGTTGTGAATCCAACCTGATTATTAATAACAATGTGAATTGTGCCACCATTTGTGTAGCCTTCAATAGACATCATTTGGGCAACTTCATAAACAACTCCTTGTCCGGCAATTGCAGCGTCGCCATGTATTAAAATTGGAAGTAGCTGAGAATAATTTGATTTATACTTATGGTCGAGTTTTGCTTTTGAAATGCCTTGGATTATTGGTCCAACTGTTTCCAGATGCGATGGGTTAGGGGCAAGATGTACTTCAACATTATTACCATTACTAAGCTTGTAATTATTACTATAACCCAAATGATATTTAACATCCCCAAGTGCTATATTATCTTCATACTCTTCAGCTACAAACTCCTGGAAAATATTTTCATAGGGTTTTCTCATGATATTAGCAAGCACGTTTAATCTACCCCTGTGTGGCATACCAATAATAAATTCAGAAATTCCTGAATTTGAACCTGTTTCCAGTATGTAATGTAAAGCAGGTATCAATGTTTCTGTACCTTCAAGCGAAAACCTTTTTTGACCTATAAATTTTTTATGAATAAATTGTTCAAAGCCACAGGCTCTGTTTAGGTACTTATAGATCTCTTTTTTCTGTTCTGGTAGAAAAATAGTCTTGTTTTTTGTGCTCTCAATTTTATGTTGAAGCCAAACGGTTTTTTCGGGGTGTCGGATAAATAAAAATTCAGAACCAATACTACTTCTGTAAGTTTCGTTTAAAAGAGAAATAATATCTTTAAGCGGAGCTGGTCCAATGCCAATTTCTTTTCCTGCTTGAAATACTGTGTTAAGGTCTTTATCTTCCAGTCCATAGTTTTCAATTTCCAAAGTAGGAAAGTATTTTCGACGTGTGCGAACAGGGTTTGTTTCTGTAAATAGATGTCCACGTTTTCGGAATGCATTAATAAAATTAATGACATTAAACTCCTTGTCGATATGTCCTGAAACTTCCTCAGAATAATTTTTTCTGGCAAATTCGAAACCGGAAAAGAAACTATGCCATTCCTTATTAACAGACTCAGGGTTTTCCTTGTATTGACGGTAAATATCATCGATTAGGGCAGGATCCATTGCTCCTAAAAAATCTAGCTTACTCATAGAAGATTAACGTTACTTCAGATAATGTTATGAAATTAGTTTAAAATAAATGCAAGAACAATCACTTTTTAGTATTTCTTATTTTGCTTAACAATTATTTTTGCTTAATGTTTATTGTCCATATAGAAAGTTTTGTTGTAAAAATACAGTCGCAATGAATATGTTCAATATCATATTCATTCTAATTTGAAATGCTATATTTGTATTTCAAGCTTCTGAAATCAGTATCACATATGATAATATTTATCCCTAAACTTTATTCCTTATTCGATTAAATAAATTACCAATGAAATTAGGAATCCTAAAAGAAAATGAACCCGAAAACAGGGTTGTGCTAATGCCTGACTCAGTAAAGGCATTAATTAATTTAAAAGCTGAACTGCTGGTCGAAAAAGATGCTGGCGAAAAAGTATTTGTTACAAATGATGAATATAAAGAAGTTGGAGCAACGATCGTTGATCGCAAGACAATTCTTGCAGATAGTGATCTTATCTTAAGTGTAAACGCACTTTCTGTAAAGGAGATAAGTTCATTAGATTCATCAAAAGTACTTATTGCAGCAATGAACCCATTTGGAAACAAAGAGGTTGTTGATGCCTTAGTTGCTCAGAAAGTAACATCTTTTAGCTTAGAACTTGTGCCAAGAATTTCCAGAGCTCAGGCCATGGATATTCTTTCTTCGATGGCTACCATTGCAGGTTACAGGGCGGTACTCGATGCTGCGCTGCATTTACCACGCTTTTTTCCAATGTTTATGTCGGCTGCAGGAACTATTAAACCTGCGAAGATGCTTATTCTGGGAGCCGGAGTAGCTGGTTTGCAAGCAATAGCTATTGCCAGAAAATTAGGAGCTGTTGTTGAAGTATTCGATGTGCGTTCGGCAGTTAAAGAAGAAGTAATGAGCCTTGGTGGTAAATTTGTCGAAGTAGAAGGTGCAACTGAAGATGCAGCTGCCGGAGGTTATGCTGTTGAGCAAACCGAAGAATTTAAAAAGCGTCAGGGGGAATTAATACAGCAGCATGTTATAAAGTCTGATGTTGTAATTTGCACAGCTCAAATACCTGGAAGAAAAGCACCTGTTTTGATTGAAAAAGAATCTGTTGAGAAAATGCAGGATGGATCAATTATAATTGACCTAGCAGCTTCAACTGGTGGCAATTGTGAATTAACAAAAAACGATAAAACCATTGTTGAAAATGGTGTTACTATAATCGGGAACTCCAATTATCAGAATGGCATGCAGATAGACGCAAGCTCAATGTTTGGCCGCAATGTAACTAATCTGCTGAAATTATTTATTAGCGAAGAAGGGGGGCTTAATCTTAACTTCGAAGATGAAATTATTCAGGGATCCTGTCTTACAAAAGATGGTGAAATAATAAATGAACGTGTAAAATCAATGAACCGTTCATGATCAATTATTTATACATTTTATTATAAATAATTGATACATGATAAGGAACATCTGACAATTAAAAAATATATTATAAACTGATGAAATAAATATATTGCTATGGTGCAAACACTTGAATTTTTAAGAGACAATCAACAGGAAATATTTGTTATAGTATTATCGGTTTTCCTTGGTATTGAAGTTATTTCGAACGTACCATCCGTACTACATACTCCCCTTATGTCAGGAGCAAATGCAATTAGTGGTGTAATTATTATTGGAGGTATAATTCTTTTAGGACATGCCGATTTGTCAACATTTAATTCGAAGATGGTTTTGGGCATTTTTGCGGTGTTCTTTGCTACTCTTAATGTGGCCGGTGGGTTTGTTGTAACCGACCGAATGCTCGATATGTTTAAAAAGAAGAAACCAAAAAAATAAGTTAAATCAGCCTAATTTGTATCGAAATGAATAAAATCGAAATATTACAACTTGTATTAGAATACAGTTACCTGGTAGCAGCAATTATGTTTGTTATCGGACTTAAGCTTATGAGTCATCCGGAATCTTCAAAAAGAGGTAATTTCTGGGCAGGCTCGGCAATGGTGTTAGCAATGATAACAACATTACTTCTGCATAAAGACGAGCAAGGACAAAATATACCTTTAGTCAATGCAATTATTGTTATTGCTGTTATATCTGTTGGTACTGTTGTTGGTGCTGTTATTGCACGAAGAATAAAAATGACCGCCATGCCTCAACTTGTGTCATTTTATAATGCTACTGGTGGTTTGGCATCTGCTTTAGTTGCATTTATGGAGTTCTCAAATCCAAATAATTCATCAACTCTGGTTACAGTATTAGGGTTGGTAATTGGTAGTATAGCATTTAGTGGTAGTATGATTGCCTACGGAAAACTTGATGGTAAAATTGGCGATTGGTTTAACTCAGCAATGACATACATCAATCTGTTTATTCTCATAGTAATTATTGCTTGTACTGCATATATCACGGTTGCTGTGAATCCATTTATAAATGTAAGTGTTCTGTTTTATATTCTGTTTGCTGTGGCATTGCTATATGGAGTATTCTTCGTAATGCCAATTGGAGGTGCCGATATGCCAGTAGTAATATCATTACTGAACTCACTTACTGGTATTGCAGCTGCAATGGCCGGATTTATTTATGGTAATAAGGCCATGATCTTGGGCGGTATTCTTGTTGGTGCGGCAGGAACAATTCTTACTGTTCTAATGTGTAAGGCCATGAATCGCTCACTAATTAATGTAATTATTGGAGCATTTGGTGGCGGAGGAGTTGCAAAAGGTGACAAAGAAATAGGTACAATAAAAGAAATATCTTTATCCGATGCTTCTGTATTATTAAAGTATTCTCAAAAGGTGGTGATTGTGCCTGGTTATGGTCTGGCAGCGGCACAGGCACAGCATATTTGTAGTGAACTAGATAAACTTTTAACTGATAGTGGTGTAGAGTTGAAATATGCAATACACCCGGTTGCAGGACGTATGCCAGGGCATATGAACGTACTATTAGCTGAGGCTGATGTGCCTTATGAGAAATTAGTGGAAATGGACGATATTAATCCGGAAATGGCAAATACCGATGTGGTTATTGTTATTGGAGCAAATGATGTTGTAAATCCAGCTGCACTTGACGATCCTTCAAGTCCGATTTATGGAATGCCTATTATTAACGTTCATGAAGCGAAAAATATTATCGTCATGAAACGTGGTATGGGTAAAGGATATGCTGCAATCGAGAATTACTTGTTCTACGATGATAAAACACGCATGCTGTTCGGAAATGCTAAAGATTCACTTTCGAAACTAGTATCAGAGATTAAAAATCTGTAAAATGAAATAAACTTTAACACAAAAAAAACCGTCTTGCTTAAGCAGGGCGGTTTTTTTTGTGTTTTGTAAAATTGAGGTGTTATCCATTTCTCTTTGAATAAGCTTTTCTCTGGAATATAATCGTGTTGAAACAATGAAAATAATTCAGAGGACAGACAATTTTGTCTTGATAGTATTTTTATACCATATGTGGCTATTGATAACTTAAGTGATAAACATAGTAAAGAAAGGACATAATTACTAAGTGCTATCTTTCCAGTATACTAGAATCCCCCCCCAAAGACATTTAATAATCAGTAATTATAATAGTTTAAAGAGATTGGTGATATTATAATTGGATATTGACGGGAATATGATGAGATGTTCCATTGACAATACAGACAGCTTTACAGGTATTCGATAATTAAAAGTATTAAACATGACGGTTAATTTTATTCTGAAAATTTTGAATGGATAAAAATATCTTATTGATTTATCGTTTGATTAAAAATATTTTATATCTTTATGATATCAAAATAATATCATTTAAATATCAACAATATGAAAACAGAAAAATGTCTTAACCCTTGGAATGGTTATATTGCATTGACTATTTTGTTATTTATTGCAATTATAATTGTTGTGCTTTTTACTGAAGGCTATATTTTATTACCAGGATTATTAATTCCAATTTGGTTGTTTTTGTCAAGAGGATTAATTGCAATTAGTCCAAATAACGCCATAGTGTTATTGTTGTTTGGGGCATATAAAGGAAGTATAAAGAAAAATGGGTTGTATTGGATAATTCCTTTCTATAAAAGGGCTACATTGTCTTTGAAAGCAAGGAATTTTGAGAGCGATAAAATTAAGGTTAACGACAAATTAGGTAATCCTGTTATGATTAGTGTAATTCTTGTATGGCGGGTAAGTGATACTTTTAAGGCGTCATTTGAAGTAGATAATTATGAGGATTTTATAAAAATTCAAACTGATTCTGCAGTGAGGAAATTAGCAGGTTCTTTTCCATACGACCATTTCGAGGATGAAAAAGCAACAGTTACCCTAAGTACAAATTTTGAAGATGTAAATAAAACCCTTGAGCATGAGATTAGGGAAAGATTGCAACTTGCGGGAATAGAAGTAATAGAATCTAGAATTGGATATTTGGCGTATGCTCCTGAAATTGCTCACTCTATGTTAAGAAGGCAACAAGCTTCAGCTGTTGTTGCAGCAAGACATAAAATTGTTGAAGGTGCAGTTGGTATGGTTGAAAGTGCATTAAATCTATTGTCAATAAAGAAAATCATTGAATTGGACGAAGAGAAAAAGGCTGCTATGGTAAGTAATCTAATGGTTGTTTTGTGTGGTGATAAAGATGCTGGACCAATAATAAATGCAGGTACATTAAATCATTAAATAATGGCAGTGAAGAAATCTTTTGCGTTAAGGATTGATTCTGAAACCATGAAAGCAATTGAAAAATGGGCGGCTGACGAATTCAGAAGCGTAAATGGACAGATAGAATGGATGCTTAATAAAAGCCTAAAAGATTCGGGCAGACTAAAAAAGAAGAATGATAAAACATAAAACATAGTATGCAATAAATATAGGTAAGGGGCCGCTAATTACTAATTTAAAACTTTGGTACATTTAATGGCTGGATAATTTAGAGTTTGAAGTGCTCAACGCCCCATTCTTAATCTGGTCAATTAAGTGGAACAGCTGCTATATATAATTCTTTGAAAAGTAAATTAACAATAATGGATACAGATAATTCCGGCCACCAACAAGCAAATAACCCATTGCATGGTGTGAAGTTGGTAGATATGCTAGAGAAACTGGTTGCAGATTATGGTTGGGAAAAACTAGCAATAAAGATCAATGTTAATTGTTTTAAAAACGACCCTTCTATTAAATCAAGTCTTAAGTTTTTAAGAAAGACACCTTGGGCAAGAGATAAAGTGGAACGGCTATATTTGAATCGAATAAAATTCAAAAAATAATAAACTGGCTAAAACAAGTTAGGATAATTCAACGTGCGCAAATTTCCAGATTTGAAAAGTGATAACTTTTAATAAGATATATTAGGGTAATAGTGCTGTGTTATGAAGAATCCAATAGAGGATATTGATATTTGAAATATTTATAGACCAATATATTACATATTTATAATTATTGTTTGTAGTTATAGATGCTATAAGCAAGTTGGAAGAAGTTAATTTATTTTGTTACCTCCCCCGCAAAGACAAAAGGAAAAACGCTGAAGTTCTGATTGTTACATGATATGCCGTATAAATGCCGTATAAATTGATTAGTAATAGTCACCGTATGCACATGTTAAATTATATTTTTGAAAGAAAAAAATGAAACAACCAGAACTTGGAATAATAGTAAATGAAGTCAGAAATGAGAAAGGAATAACTCAAAAAGAACTGGCTGATGAATGCAATATTGATATTCGCACGGTACAACGAATTATCTCAGGTGAAGTGAACCCTAGAATTTCAACACTTAAATTAATGTCGGAATTTTTAGAGCATGATTTTATATCTAAAATGGAACCGAAAGATGCTGTTAGTAAACTTTCAAGTTTATTAATAATAGCATTTATATCTGGGGTAATTCATCTATTAGCATTTTTAGTAAACAACACTCTTTTTCCTCAATTATTAAGCAAATCAAATGAAAGCTTTTTGTTTGGTATTTCAATTATATACTTATTATCTGGCAGCATTTTCTATTATGGAATTTATTCAAGTGCAAAAAGTTACAAAAACAAGACTTTACAGGTCGCAGTATTTATATCTATATCGCTAATGATAGTATTTGGAATACTTGGGTTTTTAAATGTCAGAAACCTTTCCTTTATAAATAATTTAAGGCTATTATTTACTATTGTTCTAGGATTAAATTGTATTGTTTTTGGTATTGGATTATTAAAAAGTAAAAGTCAAAACACCCTTTTATATCGTTTAGCTGGAATATTACAAATAATTGCAAGCCCTTTCTTTATACTGCCAGTCCCAATATTGAATTTTATTGGCATTTGGCTTTCTCTACCGTTTCTTTTTTTTCTTTTGGGTATTGTTTTTTCTGAATACCGAAAAATCTCTAACACAATAAACTAAACTACCCAACATGAATATCAAAATAGTATTGTCAATCCTTTCAATCTTTTCTTTTTTTTGTGGATGTTCGCACAACATAGAGGTCAACAGAACCACATATAATGCAAAAGAATTAAAGAAAGATTTAAGAGTATTAAGGGATGTACTGGAGGAAAGCCATCATGGATTATATATGTATACCTCAAAAGACAGGTTTGATTCAGTTTTCGATTCGTTACAAAACGTTTTAACCGATTCAATGTCTGATATAGATTTTTATCGTCTGATTACATTGACTTTAACTGATAAAATCCAATGTGGACATACTGGTATTGCTCCTCCTAATGGCAAATTAACAAAACTTATCCCGATGGAGGTTTATATTGTTGAGAATGAAATTTATTTTAACCGTATTTATGGTTCAACAATATATTCTAATGAAATATTTAAATTAAAATCGATAAACGGGATTGATGCAAAATCCATTTTTAAAACATTAAGAAAAGGCATCCCTGCTGATGGGAATAATAGCAATTTCAAAGACAGGATTATGGAAGTCGACTTCCCTATGTATTTTACACAACTTGTAGCAGAAGCTGATACCTACAAAATACAGGTAACTGAAATGAATCCTGCAAAAGATACCACATTTATTGTCAATGCATTTAATTGGGACGAACTGAATAAAGCAAGGTCAAATTATAAAGTAAAGAGAGATAATAAATTAGATTTTAAAATTATTGACAGATTAAATATAGCTTTTCTTAAAATAGGTTCATTTGAAGGTTGGAGACTTGAGCAACAAGGCTTTGATTTTAATACGTACATTTCACAGGCTTTTGACAGCATACAAAAACTTGGCATAGAAAACCTCATTATAGATTTAAGATGGAACATGGGAGGAGACACAGATAAAGGAGCATACTTATTATCTTTTCTTTATGACAATCCATTTCAATTATATTACAAAGTAACAGCTGCTTCAAATCATTATAAAAATCTTAAGTACACTGATAAAGATTGGAAATGGAACTTCGATATCAGGCATGACCATGAAGAGAATGAAAAAGGAGAATATGTTGCCATCGGCATGGACAATGTTTTTAAACCACAACCAGAAGTATTCAAAGGGAAAGTCTATTTTTTGGTAAATGGGAGTTCACACTCAACTGCATCTAGTGTTTCTGCTTTGGCGCAATATTTAAAAATAGGTAAACTTATAGGAGAGTCACCCTCAGGCTCATATTTTGGTTACAATGGAGGAAATTGGATTGGATTAACATTACCGAATACAAAAATATATGCTGCTATCCCGATTAGGAGTTTTCATAATGCAATAGATAGTTCATTCTATGAAACGACTTTTATTCAACCTGATTATCTGGTGAAATATACAATTGAGGATAAAATAAAGGATGCTGATTTAGAACTTGAGAAAGCGTTTGAAATTATTGGGTTGAATAAAAGCAGTTAAAACTATTTCTTATGTACAAAAGTATTATGCTGGCCCAACTTGTAATCACAACTCATAAACCGCACAATCCAAACCAGATTAAAGTTTGTAGTAACAGCATGTAAAGCCAGCCCAAGTATTGCCACAAATGGGTTATTGTAACGTATTTTCAATTTGTTAACTTTGGTTGTAAAATTAAGCGCAAGTGCTGTTTATCTCGCACAATTATTATAATTAAGTTTTTACCTATTGTTGTTTTGTAAATTCATATAAAAACAATATAATCGTGAAGAATTGCCCAAATTAAGAGCCTTCCAGTTCATCCAACTACCTTCATTTCGTTTTTTTACATTTGCTTTATTGTCGCTTTTAATGATTTGGATTCTAATAATATTTCAGTTATTCAGCAACTTTATTTTAGATGGTTTGTTCTTGTTTTAAGTATACTTAAAAAAATCGTCTAAATGAATAATGTTATTTCGATTTCAACAGAAAATTTCATTAAGATTATCTATAAATTTAAGCAAGGAGAAGATTGGGATACAAGACCTGGTTCAGTTGCTCGTGCGCTAGGGATCTCAAATGCTGCTGCTACAGATATGGCCAGAAAACTGGCAGCGAAGAATCTTGTAAACTATGTTAAATATAAACAATTGTCATTAACTCCTAAAGGTCATAGACTTGCTTTAAATGTTATAAGAAAGCATAGGTTATGGGAATCATTTTTATATAAAACGCTAAATTTATCTTTACACGAAATTCATCAGGAAGCTGAAGTCTTAGAGCATCTTACTTCGGATTTTCTCGCTAATAAAATTGATGAATATTTAGGAAAACCATTGTCAGACCCTCATGGCGATCCTATTCCTACTTTCAATGGAATAATAGAGGAAGATAAAGCACAGGTAGTATTATCTGAATCCATTGCTGGTCAAAAATATGAAATATGTAGATTGTATAGTTCAGAGGAAGAGTTTTTCGATTTCTGTTTATCCAACTCCATTACAATAGGTTCAACAATATGGGTTGAGAAGCAATATGAATCAAATAAAATGACCGAGATATTAATAAACCAGAAAAAAATTCTTCTTAATAGAGACTTCGCCAACATTATATATGTTAAGCAAATTTAAATATGAAAATGTCTAAAAAATTAAATATATGAATCCAATAATTTTAAATATAAATTCAGGATTAGCCTTATTTTATGGAATTGCATTCCTTGCGATTCTGGCTTGGGTCTTTTGGCCAACAAAGGGCTTGATAGCATATTTGACAAGAATAAAAAAGAATAGCAAAAGGGTTCAGTTGGAGGATGCCTTGAAGTATTTATTCGATTGTGAATACAATAATAATTTATGCAATATGAACAGTATTGCAGGCAATCTTAATATATCAAATGATAATGCAAGCCAATTAGTAGAGCGTTTACTCTCAATGGGATTAATTGCAATCAACGATCAAAACATAGAGTTAACTGATACCGGAAGATCGTATTCACTTCGGGTTATAAGGGTACATCGTATTTGGGAAAGATACCTTGCCGATGAGACTAGTGTTGCTCAAGCCGATTGGCATAATGAAGCTGACCGAATAGAGCATTTCGCTTCACAAGATGAAACTGAAAAACTGGCCGCGCTAATGGGTAACCCTGTTTTTGATCCACATGGCGATCCTATTCCCTCTGTTGATGGAGAATTACCGGAGCAAAAAGGAATATCGCTGAATCATTTGAAGGAGGGTGAAACGGGTCGTATTATTCATATAGAAGATGAACCACGAAGTGTTTATGAACAGCTTGTGGTGCAAGGTTTATATCCGGGTATGCAAGTCTATGTAACCGATGTTGATGCCGGGAAAATTACATTTGTTGCAAATGGCGATGAATGCAACTTAACACCATTTTTTGCTTCGCAAATTACTGTTGAGAAAATTTCAGGAAAGGTTCCCGTAGCTCCAAAGTTTGAGTTATTGTCGTCACTGAAAACAGGAGATAAAGCTGAGATAGCTGCAATTTCTCCAAATTGCAGGGGACAACAACGACGGAGACTAATGGATTTGGGAGTTGTTCCAGGTAGTTTAGTTACCTCTGAAATAAGAAGCCCATCTGGTGATCCGGTTGGTTACAGGGTTATGGGAACTACCATAGGTATAAGAAAAACCCAGGCCGATTTAATCTTTATCCACAAAAAAAATGACAACACGAATGAATAGCAAAGATAATTGCCAAAACTGCCCGATCCATAATACAGAAAATCTAATAAAACTTGGACTAGATATGGATCAGGTTGATTATGTAATAACAATGGCAGGCAATCCAAATACTGGAAAGAGTACTGTATTTAATAACCTTACCGGATTACGCCAACATACTGGCAACTGGCCGGGAAAGACAGTGAGCCGTGCCGAAGGTGGTTTTAGCTATAATGAAAAACGTTACAAAGTAGTAGATCTTCCGGGTACGTATTCTCTGCTCTCAACGAGTACGGATGAGGAGGTGGCACGAGATTTTATCCTTTTTGGTCAGCCCGATGTTACTGTAATTGTTGTTGACGCTACACGTCTCGAACGCAATTTGAACTTAGTTCTGCAAATACTGGAAATAACCGATAGGGCAGTGCTATGTCTTAATTTAATGGATGAGGCCAAACGTAATCAATTAGAAATCGATGAAAGAACATTGTCCAAAGAATTAGGTATTCCTGTTATACCTGCATCAGCTCGTAAAAAAGAGGGTATGAAAGAACTTCTTGCAGCAATTGAAGAAGTAGCTTCGGGGAGGTATGTTTGTAAGCCATATAAAATTAAAAATAGCTCATCTAAACTCAATCATGCTATTTCATCACTTTCGAAAAAACTTGCTGAACAATTTCCAAAACTCCCCAATCTTAATTGGGTGGCCTTGCGTTTACTCGAAGGCGATAATAGTATTATTGAAGCAGTTCAATCCGGCGAACTGGGAAGTATAAAAGCTGGTGATTCAACTGTTCAATCTTAAATTTCGGAAGTAATGGAAAATAAAATAAACGAAGAAAGAGAAAAGATAATATCTGAAGCAAATAAAGCCCGGTGGGAACTGGGTGTAAACTTTCACGATACCGTCATTGAATCCATTTATGAGAATGCCTCCCAAATTGCCAGAAAAACAGTTAAGCAGAAAGGGGGAAAGGAATCTTATAACATGGATTTGAAAATTGATAAGATTGTAACAAGCAGATGGCTTGGCTTTCCTATAATGTTTTTGTTGTTGGCATTAGTGTTTTGGTTGACTATTGCAGGGGCAAATTATCCTTCAGGACTACTTGCCTCCTTTTTAATTGATTATTTACATCCCATATTAAAACATGCTGCCCATGCCATAAATATGCCATGGTGGCTCGATGGTGTTTTAATTGACGGAGCTTATCTTTCGATGGCGTGGGTTATTTCAGTGATGTTGCCCCCAATGGCAATATTTTTCCCGCTTTTTACATTGCTTGAAGACTTTGGATATTTACCCCGGGTTGCATTTAACATGGATAGTCTTTTCAGGAAGGCTGGTGCGCACGGAAAACAGGCCTTAACCATGAGTATGGGGTTTGGATGCAATGCTGCAGGAGTAATAGCAGCAAGAGTAATAGACAGTCCGCGGGAACGTTTAATAGCAATTATAACGAATAATTTCTCCCTTTGTAACGGGCGATGGCCTACACAGATACTTATTGCTACCATATTTATTGGAAGTCTTGTGCCAGTGCAGATTGCAGGAGTTGTTTCAGCCGGAGCAGTTGTTGGTATAGCGGTTCTTGGAATTGTTTTTAGTCTTGTAGTTTCTTGGGGGTTAAGTAAATCTGTTTTGCAGGGTGAAGCATCAGCTTTTAGTCTGGAGTTACCTCCATACCGTCCACCGCGAATATGGCAAATACTCTATACATCTTTAATTGACCGAACTCTTATAGTTCTTTGGCGTGCTATAATTTTTGCTGTTCCAGCTGGAGTAGTTATATGGTTGGTTGCGAATATTAATATTGGAGAGCTTAGCCTTGCAGAACACTTTATTCAGTGGTCCAATCCATTTGCTTTTGTTTTTGGTCTTAATGGGGTTATACTACTGGCTTATATCATTGCTATACCGGCTAACGAAATTGTAATTCCAACAATATTAATGTTAACAGTTTTAAGCACTGGAATGAACGAAATGGGAGCGGGGAGTGGTGTCATGTTTGAACTAAACTCAGTAGGCGATACAGCTAATATCCTGCATGCTGGTGGGTGGACCTTGCTTACAGCAGTTAATTTAATGCTTTTTAGTTTGTTGCATAACCCATGCTCTACAACAATATATACTATTTTTAAGGAAACAAAGAGTATAAAGTGGACAATGGTTTCCACCTTTTTACCGATAGTATTAGGCTTTATTGTTTGTTTTTTTACTACACAAATATGGTATTTGTGGTTTAGGTGAAACTCGTTCCACGACCATTCTTTCACTTTCATTTTTTGCCAACATACAAAAGAGATTGCGGTGTTATGGGTTGAATATCAATGGAATATAAAATGCTTGCAAAATATCTACTAATATATTAGTAGATATTACTAAATAATTAGTAGTTTTGTTGATGTAAATAAAAATTATGAAATTAACAAAATCAGAAGAACAGGTAATGCAGATTCTTTGGAAAATTGAAAAAGGATTTGTGAAGGACTTGCTTGAACATTATGAAGAACCTAAACCTGCATATACAACAATTGCTACAATTGTAAAAATTTTAGAAAAAAAAGGATATGTTATTCACAGATCCTATGGCAATGCACATCAATTCATCCCAGTTATTTCTAAAGTAGAATACTCGAACAAACATGTTAATTCAATATTTGAAAAATATTTTAGCAGTTCAATAAAGGATGTTGTGTCATTCTTTGCCTCAAATAATAAGGTGGAAACCGAGGATATAAATGATGCGATTAAACTATTAAATGAATTAAAAAATAAGAAATAGTGAACTCTCTCTTAATATACTTTCTAGAAGTAAGTATTTGTTTTGCATTATTTTATTCGGTTTACATAATATTTAAAGGCGATACCTTTTATTACCTGAAAAGAATTTATTTGGTATTTACAGTATTAATATCTCTTATTATTCCTCAGATATCTTCGCCTAACTTACCAGTCAATATAGAACAAATTATTATTGTCGAGCCAACTCAAGATTTGAGTAATGTTATATTCCAGGATACATTTGAGAAAGTGGTATTTGGACTAGTTCCTGAAAATATTCTTGTTTCTAAGGGTAATATATTTTTATCTTTGTTTAACCTGCTAGGGATTATATACATACTAGGATTATTATACTTTCTTTATCGATTCCTACGAAGCCTATTCCATATTTATCATCTATATAAGCATAATAATAAGGATAAATATTTAAACTATAGATTAATTCATTTACCAACTGAATACCCAACCTTTTCATTCTTCAATTGCATCTTTTTAAATAAAAGCAATCTTTCTGACGAAGAAAAAGATAATGTTATTCTTCATGAAATAGTCCATATAAAACAGAAACATTCTATTGATATTTTGTTTGTTGAAATTTGTAGAATACTATTCTGGTTTAATCCAATTATTTGGCTTTACAAATCTTCTTTAATTAAAGTTCACGAATGCTTGGCAGATCGGTATTTTATTGAAAAGAAACCTGAAAATATAATTGATTATCAATCCCTTTTATTAAAACAGTACTTAAGTAATATTCACATAGAGCTAGCTCATTCTTTTAATTATTCATTAATCAAATACAGAATTAAAATGATGACAAAAAGTAAATCAAAATGGTGGGCAAAATACAAACTTGTTTTTGCACTTCCGATAATAGTTATTGGCTTAGTTGCATTTTCGAATGCAGACATAAATCTAGCCAATAGTATTGGGAATAATGAAAAAGATGCGGAAACCCAACCTGAAGGCATGGTTTTTATACCGCAAGGTAGCTTTGTTATGAAGAGAAATGATGGACAATCAATACAGAAGAGTAATGTTTCAATTGAAGCATTCTGGATGAAGGAGACTGAGGTTACGGTTAAAGAATATTTTGATTATTTGAAATCGATAGAGAATAAGGTTTCGAAGGAAGAATATCAATTACTATTACCTGATTTTGACAAGGCTCCTAATGAGAACTATTTCACCAGTGAAAAATACATGTACTATCCGGTAGTTGGTGTTAATTATAAGCAAGCAGAGCTTTTTTGTGTCTGGAAAACATTTGATGAAAATGAACGTCGCAGGAATCAAGGAAAAGAACCGATTCATGAATACAGGATTCCTATAGAGTCAGAATGGATTTATGCATCATTTGGTGGATTACAACCGGAAGATATTACACAACCAGAAACTTCTTTACTAACAAAAGTGGGAAAAGGGAAACCTAATAATTGGGGTATTTATAATATTTTCGATAATGTTTCTGAATGGAACACAAATGATTATGTTTCTAACTTGGATTCTTCATATCATGCTACCAAATACAAGACTATTCACCCTGCATGCGAGCAAAGTATGCAAGCAGTAAATTCATTGGGAAATGGGTGGGTAAATGCAACAACATATCTTAAGGAAGATGTCAACCCTAGTAAAAAAGTAGTAAGGGGTGGAAATTATAAATCGCTTGAAACCATTAGAGGTCTGGATAATCATCAATCATATGATTACGTTGGATTTAGATATGTTAGATCATATAAAGGGAATCAAAATTAATAACCTGAGATTGTAAAAACCATTACAAGCAATTCCTCCACAACGTTGTACAGAGAAACAGGCTAAGGTTATAAAACGTTAGTGCAAACTAAAAATAATCTTATACTAAATGTCAGTCTGTCTAATAACCAATTTGCGTAATTGGATACCTATACGTAATTTGGTGCGAATATTGAAATCTCAACGAGTTGGAATAGTTTTAAGACAGACTGACGTTGTAGTTAATAAAAGATGATATGAATAAAACTTGTAACGCAAAAAAAATTCTTTTAATAATTCTGTTATTTAATATCGCCCTTACCTCTCACTTATTTTCTCAGAACAATTACAAAAGAAAAATATCCATTAGTGAATGGATTGAGGAAATGGAAGAGTCTAAGGACAAGCTCTATTGGTTAGAAAACACAGAAATTTATTTTGATGAAAGTAAAGATTCTCTGTATTCTTGGGATCAACCCAGAACAAAGCCATCAGATAGAGAAAAAAAGAAAAATATACTCCCATTGATTGTAATTCAGAATTGCAAATTACCACAAAACAAAACCTGTCAAGTCAGAAATATTATTTTTCAGAATAATATCAGTTTTGCTAATTGTGAGGGAGCTGGCCAACTTATTTTTTATAATTGCACATTTGAGCAAGGGATCGACTTTTTTACTTCCGATTTAATAGTGATGCAATTTGAGTATTGTTCTATACTACAACGAACTGTCGTCATTGATTCAGAAATTAGTATGTTCTCTTTCAGTAATTGTTCCTTCTATACAGATAATAAGGCTGTAAAAAGTCCTTATGAAATAGGATATGAAATTGAAAATAAAAGTTACCAGTATCTATTCTATATACAGCAGAATGAAAAAAAAATAAATGCATTTTATTTGAGCAATTGCAAGATCTTACCAACTGAAGTAATGCCAATACTATCTTTTGTTGGAGGGAAATATGATGTTGTTGGCTTTGAAGAGATTGATTTTTCCAATAGTGTTGTGGCATTTACTAGTTGTTCAGTAAAGGAAAATCTTTCCGTTTACAACTGCGAGTTTAATCTACCTATTGGTATGTATAAATTTAGTTTTCCTAAAGACAATACTTCTTTTAATTGGAGTCAAATAGATTCAGTGGGACTTGGGTTGTATGAGAATTATGCACAACCTTATACCAGTAAAACTGATACCCTACTTTCCGATGTTTACCTTTTCAATGAACTAAACAGCTCCTATAGAAAGCTTTTTTCGATGTACCGAACCCAGGGCGATATCGAATCTGCCAACGCCTGTTATAAACAAATGAAAGATATGGAAACCAGGAGGTATCAACATTTATACCAACAGAATCCAGGTATTAACAAATGGTTCAATTGGCGTTTTAACCAATTTCTAAAATATTTTTCAGAATATGGAACCAACCCTGTACAATCACTTATCATTTCAATGTGGACAATTCTTATTTTCGCTGCTGTGTACTTCTTTTTTTACAGCGATTGGGACGGTATAAATCGTACATTTATGATTAAACAGCACCGGAAAATAATGCAATATTTCCGCTCGGAGCAAAGATTGGAGGATTTTTATACCGAGAATTATATAGAGGATTTTAAAACTTTTGCTGATTATAAAAAAGAAATGGCAGACAGCAAGGTTGAAATTCCTTTTTTTATTATTCTACTTGGTAAGCCCTTATACCTGCTTTCAATTATCAAGCATAAAATATCAACTTTTATTTATCGAAGAACAGAAGTGCTACAAGGACGCTGGATTAACCTTAAGCCTGCACGCAAAGTATTTGTAGGTCTTACTGTTGTGTTTTCAATTATAATTTACCTGGTTTACCTGGGATTTGTTCGTACGCTTAATTCTATTACACTAAGTATTAATGCTTTTTCTACACTTGGTTTTGGCGCAATACCTGTAAAAGGAGTTTCAAGATATATTACCATACTCGAAGGATTTTTGGGCTGGTTTCTTTTAAGCATATTCAGTGTTTCACTAATAAGTCAAATGCTACAGAATTAAAAATAGTTACACTAGTATTTTTTAATATTAAATTGAATGGAAATAATAAACGAAAAACCTGATTTTAAACCTTGGGGAATGGAAATTAATCAATTCTGTATGTTATTGCATCTTTCCCAATTTGCCGGTTATGTTGTCCCAATGGCAGGTACAGTATTACCCATTATTATGTGGGCTACAAATAAGGATCAAAGTGAATTAATTGATAAACATGGGAAGAATATCTTGAATTGGATGATTAGTAGTTTTATATACATGATTGTTGGTTTTATCCTAGCTTTTGTTTTTATTGGAATACCCTTACTTATTGCATTAGCAATTTGCTCTATTATATTTATCATTATTGGAGCAGTAAAAGCTAATGACGGAATAATTTATAAATATCCTCTTGCAATAGATTTTATCAAATAGTTGGAAAATATTATAGCTGCAAAACTTTAATGTATGTGAGTCGATGGTTTAAATGCTTGACATAAAGCGGCTAAAGATTAATAACCACTGGTGAATTCTGCGGATTAATTTATTCAACTTATACCAATTAGCACCTTTGTAACACTCCTAATATAGAGATTACAAGAAGTATTGATATAATGAAATTTGAAATGATACAAGAATATAATATTAATGAAGGATTTTACTTCCTAAATTGATTCGCTATATTCCGCAAGCACTAAATTATATGGGGGAGAAGGGTAAGCATGCAAATCAGTAAATAATTCAAAATATATGTTGAGCATCAAATCATCGTTAGAAATGTCAGCCTCTTTAGAATTAAGCCTCAAACATGCATTAAACAAGCATATTTTACTCTATGAGCCGACGAAAAATCCTGTTTACTATGAATTTTATCGTGGTTTAATGCGGGTTAAACTCATGAATTGAAAAAATACAGACCTTAACAAGCAAAAAATTAAAGAGCAAACTGCAATTAAAAGTTGAAAAGTGTGATTTTTTATGTTTTTTTTCGACTAATAGTTTCAAAATAAGAATTCAAATGATTGATGAAACGTTAACCAAAGAGTTTTTAGAAATAGTCGAAGAAAATAAAAAGTTGATTTATAAGATCAGTCATATGTATTGTGATTCTAAGATTGATATGAAAGACCTTTTTCAAGAGATAATTGCTAATATGTGGAAAGCATATCCTGATTTTAAAGGTAATTCGAAAATCAGTACATGGATTTATAGGATTTCTGTTAATACTGCCATTTCTTGGGTTCGAGATCATATTAAAAACAAGAATCACATAGAGTATACGAATGTTCTACCTCAAATGCAAGATGATTCTGCAATTGATAACTTATATGATAAACTTTATAATGCAATAAGCATATTAGGGAAGCTTGATAAAGCAATAATACTAATGCAGCTTGATGGTTATTCTTATGACGATATTTCAGAAACAATTGGTTTAACAAAAACAAATGTCGCAACGAAAATTAATCGGATCAAATTGAAACTGAAAAATCATTTGTCTAACAATTAAATCAAAAAATCATGAAATACGAAGAGTTACAATTAATGTGGGAGAATTACGACAGCAAACTTGACAATCTCAACAAACTAGATAACCAGCTGATTATTAGTGCTATATTAAGGCAAAAGCAAAACAGAATTCAATCTTTAATAAAGGGAAATAAATTTTCTTTAGTTTGTTATATTTTAGGTTTTATCATAATTATCTACTCATTTTTAGAAAAAATGGGAGAAATGGATTGGAAATTATTATTTGGAATTGTAGTAATATTATTATCAATGCTAGATTATTTCTTACTTACGAAAAAAAGAAATGCAATCCTTAGGGAGGTTAAATTAAAAACGGATACAATTATTGAGTCAATTAATAAATTAATGAGTTATCCAAAAACAAGATTTAAAAATCTAAGGCATTTAGTCATCTTGTATCCGATATATTTATTTGGATTAACATTAATCATGTGGGATAACATTATAATTGATAGCTCAAATACAATAGATAAAGTGCTATTTTTTTTGGTTTTATACTTTATTGGGAGCTTAATAGGAATTCCTCGTTACATTCAGGAAAAAAGAAAAATAAGTTTCTTAATTAAAGAACTACAAGAATTAAAAGATGATGAATATTAATTCAATAAGTTGAATAAAACACTGTAAGGATAGTGGTACATGTTGAATAACATAACAAAGTTATTAATGGCGTTTCGATCCGATAGCTATCGAAGATAAGAAAGCGTCTTGAATCCGGCTATAATACTTTACCGCTAACCCGTTGTTCGTAAGTTGAAAATCGCATTGCAATACATATCTCAATACTTGGTTCGAGGTAAACTATTATATTTTTTCGCACTTTATCGAAAGTTGTATTTGTTCTGATGCTGTTAATATCAATACTTTATAAATTACTTGCCTGATGTTTATTTAAAATAAAAAACCTAAATTGCTCATATTTATAACCTAAACGTCAATTACTATGAAAAAACCTACTATGATCCTGCTAATTCTGGCAATTGGTATGACAACATTTGCTCAGAAAGTTTTGAAAAACCCAGCGGCAGTTTACTGCGAGACTATGGGGTATGATTTTACCGTTCAAAAAGATGTTAATGGCGATCAGGTTGGGATGTGTACCCTTCCTAATGGTCAAGTTGTTAATGCCTGGGACTTTTACAAGGGAAAAGTTGCTAAGGAATATGGGTATCCTGCTAAAAAGGGTTACAATATTGAAACTGTTGTTGAAAAAGTTAATGGCTATACAGTTGAAAAAGCTGTTTGTACTCGAACAGTAAAAGGTAAAAAAGAAATTCTTTCCTTAGAGGAATTAATGGGAATGAATAATGATGAATTAATACTTGAGAGCAAAGGACCTTCTGAAGGTGCATATGCAACAGCCGTTGAGGATGAGAACTTTACTGTTCTTGCATCTTTGCCAACCACTTTTGATTGGAGAAACTACAACGGACATTCGTATATTGGAGGAGTTAGAAATCAGGGAGGCTGCGGATCTTGTTATGCATTCGGAGCATCTGCATGTGCAGAAGGAGTTTATAACGTGGCTACCGGTAGTTATGATAACAACACAGCAGACTTTTCTGAATCATATATTGCTTGGTGTCTGGGCTCAATGTCTGCTTATAGCAGTCATTTTAATGGTTGTGCTGGAGCAGATTATAGCTATGCCGAATTGCAAGCGCTTTGCGATATAGGTGCTATTCCTGAATCGTATTTTCCTTATTCTGATTCAGATAATCAATCGTGTCCGTCGGCTGCTTCAAATGCGCCAAAAACTCAATTCACCTCATGGTATCGTGTTGCCTGTTCTGATATTGATGCAATTAAATCAGCTATTATAACATATGGTGTTGTAGATGCTGCTGTTTATGCAACATCTTCTTTCGATAACTACTCAGGAGGTATTTACTCAGACAGCTATACTTCTTGTTCAAGTAGTCCATGTTATAATACTCCAACTAACCATGCAATTGCGCTTGTAGGCTGGGGAACTGATGCCACATCAGGAGATTACTGGATTCTTCGAAACTCATGGGGAAGCACATGGGGAGAAGGCGGTTATATGAGAATTGATGCAACTTCAGCAAGGGTAGCTTGTGAAGTTTGTTACCTTGTTTACGATAGTGGCACTAGTACAACGCCAACTGTATCAACCAATAGTATATCATCGATTACTTCTACCTCTGCTATTAGTGGTGGTAATATTACGGCTAATGGTGGTGCAACAGTAACTGCCAGTGGAATTGTATATTCAACTAGTACAAATCCAACTCTTTCTACTGGTACTGTGATATCTACATCACCGGTTGAAACTTCAGGTTCATACAGTCTTACTATGAGCGGATTAACCGCGAACACAACTTATTATGTCAGGGCGTATGCAACAAATAGTGAAGGAACAAGTTATGGTACTCAGGTATCCTTTACAACATCCACAACATCTGACACTTATTGTGCGTCAGCAGGTAATAACATCAATTATGAGTGGATTGATCTGGTAAAACTAAATACAATTAACAATGTAACAACTGCTACATCAGGATATAGTGATTATACGAATCTTTCCACAAATCTGGACATTGGAGCAAGTTATACAATAAACTTCAGTGCAGGTTTCAGTAGTAGTTCTTATACCGAATACTGGTATATTTGGATTGATTACGATCAAGATGGTACCTTTGAGACTAATGAATTGATCAACTCTACTTCTTCAAGTTCTGCATCAACCCTAAGTAAGACCTTTACTGTTCCAACTACTGCAGCCACAGGTTCTACAAGAATGCGTGTTACTATGAAGTACAATTCAGCTCCTACAGCTTGCGAAACATTTAGCTATGGAGAAGTCGAGGACTATACTATTGTAATAAATAGTGGCACCTCCGATACACAATCCCCAACAGCTCCAACTAATCTGGCCTCGTCTAATGTAACCACAACATCGGCTACACTAAGCTGGACAGCTTCATCTGATAATGTAGGTGTAACTGGATATAATGTTTATCGGAATGGTTCATTATTAGGAACTTCTACAAACACATCATACAATGTTTCTGGTTTAAGTCCTTCTACAACGTATTCATTTTATGTAACAGCAGAGGATGCTGCAGGAAATGTTTCTGCAAACAGTTCTTCTATTAACATAACTACTTCTTCAGATAATGTTACTTACTGTGCCTCACAAGGAAACAGTATTTATTATGAGTGGATAGATTTGGTAAATCTTAATACAATAAATAATGTTACAACAGCAAGCTCTGGCTATAGCGATTTTACCAATCTTTCTACTAGCTTAGGTTTAGGAACAAGTAATACAATCTACTTCAGTGCAGGTTTCAGAAGTACAGCTTATACTGAATACTGGTATATTTGGATCGACTATGATCAAGATGGCACTTTTGAATCCAATGAACTTGTTGTTGCAGGTTCTTCAAGTTCTTCTGCAACACTGAGTAGTACTTTCACGGTTCCTACTACAGCAACTCTAGGATCTACCAGAATGCGTGTTTCCATGAAGTATAACGCAGCTCCAACTGCTTGCGAAGCATTCCGCTATGGAGAGGTTGAGGACTATACTGTTGTTATTACAGGTAATAGTGTACCAAAAGGGGGGGGATTCTTTACCGATGCTCAGGTACTTGGAAACGAAACTCATGCAGGTATCAGTGTTTATCCTAATCCAGCGAATAGCTCAATCAATGTAATGTTTAACAACGAATTCTCTGATAGAACTGTTAAAATTTATAGTAGTGACGGTACATTAGTAAAAACTACTATTATGGATAGATCAATTGATATATCAGAATTACCTGAAGGTCTCTACATTATTTCTGTTGATGATCCTAAGGGAGCTTTTAATACAAAATTCATAAAAAATATACCATTAAAATAGAAATAAATGTGTTTTTAAGCACTTTGATTAAAGTGTTTGAATAAAGATTTGTATAATGAAGAGGGTGTCTGTTTTTTGGACACCCTCTTTTGCTTTTAATGCCTGGCGAGCAGATTAATGGCGTTTGAAAATCAATTGTTGAACCCCTGGCTCTATGGCAATGTCGTTTAGTTAAGAGAAATAAATTGTTTAAATCCCTTTCGCTCACCCCTCAACCCCCTAAAGGGGAAGACCTGCGTGTAGTTCCCTTTAGGAAAAAAAGGGTGTGCAAGGGCAAAATTTCCTTAACTAAATGACATAGGGCACTATGTGAGATTAACTGATTTATTTGCGATTTAGCTCATTGATACGAAACATGACTTCAGAGAAGTTAAAATAGTATCTTTATAACGTGAAATTAAATCGATTGGACAATAGTGCTAATAGCGTAAAACTTTGGTCACAATGAAAACATCGTGCAAACAAAATATTTATGAGTAAGAAGAAAGATATTGAAAGGTTAAAAGCAACTTATGGCGAATTAAAAGATGATAGTTTCAATTTCGAGTTGATTGAAAAATATTTTAGGAATAAGGATAACTCAGAGGCATTTCAAGTTTTATCTGATAAAACATGTAACGATTTGGATTTGCATGAATTATACATGTTTATTGATAGGACAAACTCAATGGTTGGTCAACAATATCTTTATAATAAAATACGTACCATTCCTTCAAATTCTGAAAATTTAGAATTAAATGAGAAGATTATTAAGAATCTTATGAATAATTCTGATTTTCGGATAAAAACGCAGAGATTACTTGAAACCTTAAAAAAAGATGATGCATATTATATTTCTTCCTTGTTTCAAGAGGAGCATACTAAACCACCAAAATGGTTTTTTGTAATTCGGTTATTGTCCTTTACAAGCTTGATGTCGCTAATAATGTTACCATTTATCCCTCAAGTGATATTTATTCTACTTGGAGTTTTTATAATAAATATTGGTATTCACTATTGGAACAAGAAAAATCTTTATCAATATCTTAGTTCTATCCCCCAACTACTTAAATTAAATAGTATTGCACTAAAATTACACAAAGAGAGTGCCTTCTATGAGATAAATCCTGATTTACCAAAATCTATAAAAATCATCAATCAGGTACGAAACAGGATGTCTTTCTTTCAACTTGAAGTTAAGCTCCAAGGCGATTTTGAAGCACTGTTTTGGGCAATTCTTGAATTATTTAAAACTATTTTCCTCATAGAACCTTTATTACTTTTTGGTGTTTTAAAACGCTTGAATACAAAGCGGAAAGAGATTGAAGATGTGTTTTGCTATGTTGGACAAATTGATATGTTAAATTCAATTGCTTCTTTAAGAAATGGAACAGGCACTTTTTGTTTACCTATTATTAATGATAATGAATCTAAAATAAAAGCAAAACAACTTTACCATCCATTAATTATCGATTGCATCAAGAACAGTATTGATGTTAATGATAAATCAATTCTTCTTACAGGTTCGAACATGTCAGGTAAAACATCGTTTATTCGAACCATAGGATTAAATTTAATTACAGGATTAACTTTAAATACCTGTTTTGCCGAATCCATACAAATCCCAAGAATTCGGATCTATTCTGCAATACGTATTAGTGATGATTTAATGAATGATAAAAGCTATTATTTTGAAGAAGTCTTAACGATAAAGAACATGATTCAAAAAAGTGTTAATGGAAAACCCAACTTGTTTCTTTTAGATGAGATTTTTAAGGGCACTAATACGATTGAACGCATTTCTGCTGGCAAAGCGGTTCTTTCTTCACTTTCAAAGATGCAAAATATTGTATTTGTATCTACTCATGATATAGAATTGACCGATTTGTTAACTGAAGAATATGAGCTATACCATTTTAGTGAGATAGTCAATGATAAAAATGTTGATTTTGACTATAAATTAAAAGAAGGAAAATTAAAAAATAGAAATGCAATTCGGATACTTCAGATTAATGAATATCCTGACGATGTAATAAAAGAAGCTACTGAAATTTCAAAAATGCTTGATAAAACTACTGTTGCCAATACGAAATACAAGTAAGCTATGGGATAACAGGGCACATAATAACCTTGTGCTTTTCTTAAAAACAAAATAGATTGATAATTTTGGGGCACAGAAACCTCAATCTTCCTAGTTTAGGATCGTGGCCAACGATATAAAAAAACAAACAGTGTATATGCAACTAAATTATTAAGAGATATGAAATTAAGAATTCTGATTATTACTTTATCAATGGGCTTATTGGTTTGCTGTAATAGCCTACCGTCGAATCAAGAAGTTACAAAACTTGCTGCTGACAGTTTGATAATTAATATTGACAAATATTGCAAAACCAAGGTTGAAATAGAAGGTGTTATTGTTCATATATGTGGTGTAGACAGAAAGAAAATGAAATTAAAGACTGAAAGAGGGGCAATTATTAAAATTGTACCTCAAGATTCACTTAATAGCTTTGATAAATCATTTTTTAAAAAGAAAATAAAAGTTCAGGGTATAGTAAAAGAATCTCGTATTGAAAAATCATACATTGACAAAATGGAAAAGGAAAGAACTTTGTTATGTCATATTGTTAGGCAAATACAATGAGTTCCTCACGAATTAGTAGATCACTAGTTGAAATAAAGTTGTATTTTTCATTTTGAATAATTGTATATATATGATTTAACTTTAATTTATTTAAAATGGGATTAAAGAAACCATATAAGAGAACATGTCGTCAGTTTGTTGATGGTCACTATTCTCATAGCGGAAAATCCAAATATTTAATGCATCCTGATTTCGCGAAATCTCCTGAGCAATATGTGAGAGCTTTTCTTTTAATACAAAAAGATTTACAAACTCTATTTGATTATATAGAACCCTCAGATATAAACTTAAAAAGTTATTCATACCGGATACATGAATTATTATTAAGAACATGTGTAGAAGTTGAGGCAAATTGTAAAGCAATACTGATTGAGAACGGTTATAAGAAAAAGGGTGATTTAAACATGACGGATTATAAAAAAATAAATATTTCGCACCGATTATCATCATATACAATTAAACTACCTCTCTGGAAAGGAGAGAAAAATATTAGAAGTCCATATGCTCAATGGAATATTGATGGAGCTTTGCCATGGTATAAAGCATATAATGCTACAAAGCATGATAGACATGATAATTTTAATCAAGCATCCTTTGATAATTTGATTGATGCTTTTTGTGGTTTAGCTGTAATTCTATCTGCTCAGTTTTGGCAGGAGAATTTTATTCCATCCACTTCATTAATGGCGTTTTGTGATTCAGTTGATGGTATGGAATCAGCGATAGGCAATTACCTAAGGATTAGTTTTCCTAGGGATTGGCCTGAAGATGAAAGATATGATTTTACACATGATGATATAAAATCTGACGGATTTATCATAGAATGTTATGATTATAATAAATGATTAGTACTTGCCCTACAAAATGTAAATTTAATGGCCGTGATGATGCTGTCGCAAACTTTTATACATTTATTCAAAATAGTAACGGTCGGAAACAGATGTGCAATGAATTCGGCCACTAAAATTTACACAAACCGATAATACCCCATGTAAGGATTCCGCCTGGGTAAACAGACAAAAAAGTTCTGGTTTTGCAGATAGTTTATCAATTCGAGACATTGATAAATTAAAGAGAAAAATGGAACAAACGCAACAAGACTATGTTTCGGCTTTTACCATTTTTGCTGATAAATGTGAAATAATTGAAGATATAAGTAAATAACCAGCCTATTACTATTTGTTAATTTTAACCTCAGTTAGATTTTAAATTCTGCTAATTTTATTATGCAATAATTTAAAATTTAACTGAGGTTTCTTTTGTTTATTTTTCTGGAAGTCCAAAATAGAAATAGAGAGTTCGTTTAACAGGTTTTTTCATGGAGTTAAGATCGCTATTAGGACCTAATTTTGAGGCATTTGCAGAAATCCTTGTCCAAAGTTTGGTACCGGTCGGAGGAATTCCATCCAGAAAGGAAATATCTCCTTTGGGTAGCTCCGGTAAATTTTTGGGGCCTGAAATGGAATAAAACTCGAATAGACGGACAAATAAATCTTTTTCTTCGGAAGCAACAAGAAATTTACCGTCAACAGTATTAAATTCAATCCATGCAATATTTGAATAATAGCCTTTAAATTCCGGATAAATCCATGGCGAAGAGCCAGTGAAAGTATTGTTATACATTGCTTGATAAACATTAAGATTACCTCCCTGCATCCTGTTTTTCCAAACTCTGTAAGGGCCATTACCAAGCCACTTAACACCTATAATATTAGACTCTGGATAATCAAATGTAATTCCATAAAAAGGATGTTCATTTTCAAGGCTGTATTCGTATTCAAGACTAATCCAACCACTGGCATTCATTGTCCATTTGAGGTATTTTAAAGCGCCGTCATATTTAGCTTCTACGGTATAGCCGTCTTCAGTTTTAAAATGATTTAGAGAAACAAAATGAGATTCTCCACCTACAACTATGGGGCCATTTGTAAATGAAAGGGGTTGACTTTGTTTGTTTTTAAGTTCTGAGATTCTTCCTGTTTTTTTATCTAAAATAACAGTAATATCGCCTGCTGATAATTCAATTGACTTGTCACTTTCCTGAACATCAACTTCACCCTCTTCCCATGTTACAATGGAGTTAGTTAATTCTTTGTTCGATTTTATTTGCCAGCTCCATTCCATTACTTCATCACCATTTGGATGAAATGCTTTTAAAAGTAAAGCATCAGTTTTGGTCCATTCTTCGGGTAGTTTCAACGAAAGAATTCCAGAATCTGAAGGCATAATATTTGGTGCTAAAGCTTCGGATTCAGTTTGAACTGTATAGCCTACAGATCGCTCGACAGGGCTTTTAAAGTTAACCAACTGCCATACAAATTTACATTGGTTAAGGTTGATAAAATGAAATCTATTTTCAATAGCAATATTACCACTGAAGTTTGATGGTAATTCCTTCATTTTTATTTTTATTGGCGAAAAAATCTCCCGCATAGCATAGAAGCTGCCTTCTTTTTCTCTGTGAGGCCCTAAAACACCATCGGGGGCATTCACTCGGTTCACATCAATGTAACCATTAAGATCAGTGCGCACTAATCCTTCATCTAAAAGGGTCCAAAGAAATCCTCCACCCGACAAATCTTCTTTCCAAAATAATTCCCAAAAATCGTAGAGGCCAGCAGCCATTCCTCCATCGTCCTGACCATGTAAGAATTCAGTAGGCATATAAATATTAGGACCTTTGAGAATATTTTTGCAACTGTAATAATTTTCGTAATGATTACAATCAATTCCATTAAAATCATTTCCAGGTCGGTGGTGAGCATGAATTACAGGTCGATTCGAAGGATCGTACAAACCATAATCATCATCAAGATCAAAATTATGGCCACCTTCGTTACCATTACTCCAGAAAATAATAGAAGGGTGGTTAACATCACGAACTACCAGTTCCCGAACAAGTTTTTCGCCCGATTTTGTGTCGTATGCATTTTGCCATCCAGCCAATTCGTCTATAACATATATTCCAAGTGAGTCACAATAATCAAGAAATATTTTGTCAGGAGGATAATGAGAACAACGGACAGCATTCATGTTCATTTCCTTTATTAACTTAACATCATTCAGATTAATTTTGTCATTGAGGCATCTGCCGGTTTCTGGCCAAAATGCATGACGATTAATTCCTTTCATTTTAATCTTGGTACCATTAACATAAATACCATTGCCCTTACGTATCTCTATCGTTCTGAACCCAAATTTGTCGGAAACTGAATGAATAACTTTATCGCCATTAAGTAATTCAACTTTAAGCTTATAAAGTACAGGCAATTCCTGCGACCAAGGCTGAATATTAGCGATTTCTGAGTTCAGGCTTATTTTCGAATCTTTCCCTTTTATTTTTTTCTCAATAACTTCATGCTCCTCATTTTCTGCATTGAATAGTGTTACACGAACTGATTTTGTGGAGGAAATATTTTTTGTGTAAACATCTAAATTGAATAAACCATTAGCCTTAGCATCAATAGCTATTCTTTCAATGTGTTCTTTCGGAAAAGATTCCAAAAAAACAGGTCTGAAAATACCGCCAAATATCCAATAATCGGCTCTGCGTTCTGCTGCATTTACTGAATTGTTAGTTGATTCTTTGCTAACAGTAACTTCTAAAAGATTTTCGGAATTGAAGTTTAACAAATCAGTAATATTATATTTAAACTGATAAAATGAGCCCTGATGTGTTTCTCCGGCAGATTTCCCGTTAATCTTAACTTCCGTATCAGTCATTGAACCTTCAAACACAATATTAATTTCACGGTTACTCCAGTTTTCCGGAATATTGAATTTATATTTATAGAGACCTTGCTCATTGGTAAACTTGTATTTTTTACCGTAAGTCATATAATCTCTACCATAATCATAGTCTCCAAATCCTTGTTGTTCCCAATGAGAGGGAACCTCTATTGTTGTCCAATAGCCACTATTCCTGCCACTTGTACAGAAGAATTCCCAGGTCTTAGTAATTTCATTATCTGTTCCGGAAAGGTATAGGTTCTGGGTAGTAGTTTCTTGTGCAAAAGAGCAACTAAAGAAAGATATAACCAGAATAACAGGGGAAATTACCCGAACGATTTTTACAAAGGTATTGTTAATGTTTTTTATTGAAATCATTTATTTATTCGTTTAAAAGTGAATTATTTCCAACCTTTTTTTACTTAAAAGTTGGATAGGTCTGGGTTTATAGTAGCAATTTTTAATGATTTGGAAAAAATGTTGTGTCGGTTGCTAAGGTTGATAAATGATTGTTGCTTAATATATTAACTAACCATTAATTGTTTAACCTGCATTACTCTTTTGAATATGAATGAATAATTTGACGAAAGTAAATCAGAGAGATTAATAATACTTGTTTGGCGATTTTCTTTGTCATGGTTAAATAAATGTAATCGTTACTTAATATATTAATTATTGCTTACTTATATAATTCTTTATTCTAAGGTGGTTAATTCCCCTTCACTGGTTTGGTAACAAAATTGTTTGCAAAGCAAATTTTGATATCTCGTATGCTCTTCCTCATGGTGTTATTCATTTAATTAAAAGGTATTCCACAGTATACTTACTGTGGAATACCTAATATGAAAAATCGACTAACTAACTATTCAACAATTAATCTACTTGTTTTTACCTGATTGTCAGTAACTAGATTTATTAGATAGATTCCTTTTGTATCTAGAGATAATTCCTGTGGTCCAGACACATTATTAAATTCTTTAGAAACTACCAACTTACCCAGAGTATTATATACATTAACGCGATAAGAACTGATGTTTTCTTCGTTAATAATAAATGTTCCGGAAGTAGGATTTGGATAAAGCGCTAAAGTATTTACTGAATGATTGCTTATTCCAGTATTTGAATTAACAGTAATTTTAACTTCATCGCTTTGAATTGTAAGACCACTGAAAACAGAAGCACATACTACATAATATGTTCCAACACTTGCGAAGTTTGGTGTGTAGTCTACATCTGTTTCTTTTGGGTCAAAAGAGGCATAACCAGAACCAGGAGTAGTACTTACCAACCATTCTCTGCTATCAACAGCTCCATCTTCAACAGCAGAAATAGTTGTGCCGTCTGTATTGACAACAATGGTCTGATTATTATCAGGATTTATTGACAATTCTACTATTTCAACTTCAACTTCGTTACTTATTATAGTTTTTGTAGTATTCCCCTCTTTAAATACAGATTCACAAACAATATATTTAGTACCTGTTGTTGGGAAAATAATCTGATAGGTCTCTGTACTAATACCACCAGTAGTTGTATTGTATGGTCCTCCGGCTGTTGTGCTATATTTCCATAAGCGGCTTGTAGAAGCTGGGGTTTCAGCCACCGACATGTTTACACTTTCACCATTAATATTGATTGTTTGTTTTTCAGTAGGGGTGACATTAACTTCAGGAATAATTATGTGTATTTTATTTGATTTCTTCGTTATGGTATCATTTATACCCACACAAATAACATAATAATCGCCAGGAACACTGAATACTGGAATTAAGGTATCACCATTTGCCTGAGGTGCGATTTCCATTAATTCACCGTCGTAAGTTGTTGAGTATTTCCAAACAAGAGAATCGTATATTCCAGTATTTAAGGCAGAAAGTTTGTCTCCCAATTCGCTGGCATAAAGTATTTGAGCTGTTAATGGTTCTACAGTAATAGCGTATGGATCAAATGCTGTTACAATAGTAATATCCTCACCAGAATCATATACAACTACCAATTCCCAGTTTTCAAGGGTTTTTAACTGATTTTTAGCAATCCAAGCCGTAACATCAGCTGTTTGATCTCCCACTAAAACAATTTTACCTTCGTCCCAAACAGTAATAACGCTTTGAGTTGTATCGGTAGAAAATCTGCCAATAGAATTTGCATAAAGTAAACCTGTACCATGTACATTAACAGTTCCACCATAAGTTAGGTATTTTTCACCTAATAAAAGCGTGTAATTACTCTGAACATAAGCTCCACCTTCTATATCAAGAAGAGTAGTTGGATTTAAAAAATGCTGATATGTATTAACTTTATAAACACCGCTTTTTATATGAACAGTTCCGGATATATAGTCAGAACCAGAATTTACAGAAGAACTTCTTGTAATTGTGTCCAAATTATTTGGCAGGTCAATTGTTAATTTAGCTCCAGCAGGAATACCTAATGAACCAATGAATACGTCACCTACTGTGTTTATTACAGGATCAACATCATATTCTGTTGTATCCAGAAGTATATTTGCTCTATATAAATAGGAGTGAGGCCACCAGTTACGAATATCGGCACCTTCTTCACTATATGTTCCTCTCCAATGAATATCGCTATATCCGGTAGAATCAGAAAAGCTTATTGCTACTTCATTCGACTGATGATCAACATTGCCTATTGCCGATTTACATATTACAAAATAATCACCTACTTCATCAAAAATTGGTGAACAGGTAACACCTGTTTGAGCTGGATCGAAAGACTGGTAACCTGACCCCGGAGTAGTAGTATATAACCAATCACGACTATCAACTGTTACTTCTTCGGTAACTGTTAGAGTATAAGGTACTTGTCCTATTCTAAGCGATTGTTTTCCTTCAGGAGCTATAGAAACTTTATCTGATGAAACAAGAAACTTCACTTCATTTGTTGTATCTGTAGTTGTTCCATTATCGCCAATACAGACTACATAAAATACGCCTGGATCAACAAAATTTGGAACAAGTGTATCTCCATTTTGAGTAGTAGGAAAATCAACATACCCACTGCCGGAAGTTGTAGAATATTTCCATGCTAAAGAAGTCATACTAGCCAAACCGTCATTCTTAGCAATTCGAAGAATTTCTCCATCTTCATTTGCTACGATATTTTGATCCATATCAGGTTCAACAACAAAAGCCATCTTTGATCGAGAGTAGACAATAGTTTTGTTTTGTTCTAAACTATATTTAACAATAATATCTCTGTCTGGAGATGATTTAATTTGATTTCTATCAGCTAAGTATTGAGCATCTGCTGACCAGTCAGGTGTCTTGGAACTAATAACTTCTAATCGTCCATTGTCTGTTATTGTTATAACTGATTGTAAGGAATCTGTTGCGAATCTTCCTGGAGGCCAGGCACCTTTTGATAGGAAAACACCATTACCGGATATTTCCATATATCCACCTGCAGTTAGAGTTTTTGTTCCCATTAATAATGATGATCTGCAATCTACTGTTCCATCAGTAATTACAAGTGTGTCTGCAATATTCTCGAAGTAAATATTAGCTCTAAAAGAGAGTGTCCCTTCACCACCTTTAGTCATTCTGCCATGAGGATACAAGTGTGCTGAACTGCTGCCATTAACATCTACAATAGAGTCTTTTGCAACATTAATTTCGAATTTACTAGTGTACTCATTTAAAATTTGATAAATAGAAATGCTGTTTTCTACATTATAAACTGGCAGATTAGTAAATTTATAGGCCGAGTCAATGTAAATAATGTTTCCCGGAGGGGTTAACTGGGGATTCCAGTTAAAAGAGTTACTGGCATCACTGCTTACTGTTCCAGTCCAGCTAATCTCAGTTTGCGCTATACTGAGTTGAGTCATAAGAGAGAAAAATAGTACAAAACCTAAGGCTTTGCTTACTTTCTTTATACTTAGCCTAAAGAAGCCAGATAATAAAAGCTTTTTTGAAATTGTTGAGTAATTTTCTTTCATAGTATAGAAGTTTTTAATCATTTAAAATTCTTATGTATTAGTGTTATTTTTTATAGTTTAATTATTTTATTTATTCATAATTATTTAATTACCAGGGTATAAACCAGTTTTCTCTATTCATTAATTTTGCTCTTACAGCATCGGCCTCAGGGTAGCCTGCTGCATATAGTTTATTGTAAACTTTGTCTGCAAGTATGGATGGATCATTTCTTCGTATAGCTATTCGAACTAAATCGCCCCAACGTTGTCCTTCGAAAGCAGTTTCAAGGCTTGCTTCATCAAGGATTTTATCTTCTGTATAGGTTAATGAATCTACACCAACAGGGTACTCCATAGCCTGCATAAAAACTCTTCCTCTAATTCCCAGGTTTTTATGATAGAGGCCTCGTAATCCAGGAGGATTTTGTGTTGAAGAGGTCATTCTTCCATCTAAATCATATGGGTAGGGTAAATTTGTTTGACACTGAGTAAAGAAATCCTCCTGAGAAGGATCGGTATAAGCATCTTTTATACCTATATTCAATAAAGCATAAGCAATTTTACTATGCCCATCGCGATTTGCGGCCTCGCTATATCTTAAATGTAGGCTGGCAGCGCGCCATAAGAACCATTTACCACTTTTGTTAAATGGAGTTAGAGGATTATAGTCGGCAATGAATTTATTGATAATTGGTAAATTACCATTCATTATGTAGGAGCTATTCTCTCCCCGAAGATCTCCGGTAAAACCATTTTTTTGAATTCCATTTTTCCAGTTATCTATGGCAAGGGTTGAGGGTTTTAGTAAATATTCACCGCCCTCCAGAGAAAACAAATTAATAAATGGATTTTCAGGAGCATAATTTTCACTGTAATACAATACCCATATCCATTCATTATAGTAACTTTTATTTTGAAAATCAGAAAACATTTTAGGCCAATTGTTAACCACACTATTTATATCGTTTTCATAGTATCTAACATATCTGCTGTTGTAATATTCGTCAGTATAATAATCTGATGGTAGTTTATATGTATCGTAATTAGTTCCACCTATTTCTCGTTCCATTACTTTTTTAAACTGAGTTGCCGCATTCATATAATTGCCTTGCCATAAGTAAAGTTCTCCAAGAAAATACTCTTTGTCAATAAACATTATCTTGGTACTAAAACCATCGATGGAGGTTAGCATTGAAGCATCAGTATATAAATTTAAATAGGGTAATTTCTCCATGCTTAAGACTAAGGAATCAACCATTGTTTCAATAGTTAAAACAGGGAAAACAGAATCTTTAAGTAACTGAAGATCCTCAACTTTATCGATAGGAACAGTAATATATGGTACTTCTCCATAATGTATTACTAGTTGTAAATATAGCCAGGCACGAATAGTTAAAATATCTGAATATCTTTGATTATAAGCACTTTCTGAGAATCTAAGCTCTTTAAGCATACGATTAAAATTTACAAGAGCATCGTTACAATCATTTATTAATGAATAGAATTTTTGCGGATTTGCATAAGGGTTTTTCGATGTAGCCTGATGTAGATTAATTTCTCGTAGTGAGTGATCAGCTCGGTCAGTTACATCCATTAAATCAGCTCTCAATTCATTTAATATTACATACTCATCAGCCAGGTTTACAAGTTTCCCATAAATGCCTCTTACAGCAGCATCAGCATCGTATATATCTCTGAAATGGTTTTCTTCCGGAACTACTCCTTTTGGCTTAACATCAAGCATATCGCTACAGGAATTAAAGAGTAGAGAAATAAAAAGGGTTATGTAAATGAGTGATATATATTTTTTTTTCATATCTAATTTTTTCAAAAATGAATAGTTTTAGTTTAGAAGTTCATTTTAATACCGGCATATATAGATTTAGCCTGAGGTACCATACCAATATCAATGCCTTGTGCAAGAGAAAATTCAGAAATGCTAAATTCAGGGTCATATCCCTGGTACTTTGTTAGTGTTACAAGGTTTTTCCCAGTAACAAATACTTCGAGCCCCCTAATGTATTGTTGCTTAATTGGTACTTTATAGCTTAATGTGATATATTTTAACCTTAGAAATGAGCCATCTTCAATCCATCGATCAGAGAATCTGGCATTGCCTTGAGGATCATTTGCACTTGCCTTTGGAATATCAGTAATCTGTCCTTCGTTTCTCCATCGGTTCAACACAGCTTGAGTCTGATTGTTTGTGTTTTGCATCGACTCAAGTTGGTACCTAAGATGATTAAACACATCTTTCCCAGATGTATATGAAATAACAGCTTCGAGAGATATACCATTCCATGAAATTCGATTGCTAATCATACAAGTAAAGTCCGGATTAGGGTCTCCAATAATTTGCATATCGTTTTCGTCAATAATTTTATCGTTATTACGATCTTCAAATATTACATCTCCAGCACTAAAGGGGGATAAATCTGTATTTGGTAATATTGTCGAAAATCCATCAGCTTCTGCTTCTGCCTGAGTTGAATAAACTCCATTGGTTTTGTATCCATAGAAAACTCCGAGTGGCTGTCCTACAGCGGACAAAATATTTGCACCATATATTGATGTTACCTTGTTATCATATGGAAGCTCTAAAATCTCTGTTTTATATTGAGAATAATTCAAAGAGATATCCCACTTCAATTTTTTTCCATCAATCGCTCTGAAAAATGCAGTAATGTCGAATCCTTTTGATTGAAATGAACCATCGTTATCGATATAATAAGAAAAACCTGATTGAGGATCAGCAGGAAGTACATTGAGCATATCAGATGTAGTGTTATTATAAAAATCAAAGCTTAGGGCAACTTTATTTTTTAAAGCACTTATATCGACACCAAAATTAGATTTAGTAACTGTTTCCCATTGTAAAGATGATGTCCATAATGAACCTTTAACAAGTCCTTGTGAGCCAATGAAATTTTGGGATTCATAATATTTGCTGGATGGGAATTCACCAAAATTACTATTCCCAGTTAGTCCGTATGAAGCTCTAACCTTTACAAGGTCAACGACGTTGATGTTGCTCATGAAACTTTCGGATGAAACTAACCATGCACCTGATATAGCAGGGAATACTCCAAATTTTGAATTGAACAGACTCAAACCGGTTGCTTCTTTTCCAAAGTTTGAAGAACCATCTAAAGACATATTAAATGAAAGTAAATATCTATGAGCGTAATTATATTCTGCATTAGCATAATATGTAAGTCTGTTAATATCTGACAAATAGCCACCAATAGTTCTAAAAATATTCGTACCTGTATTAATTGTCTTCATATTATCATTTGGAGAGTTATGGCTTTGAGCCCAATCATCTTCGCTTTGAAGTCTTGCAAGCCGTGTTCCTGCAAGGGCTGAAAAATGATGTATTAGATTGAAAACATGGCTATACTGAATCCTGAAATCGTTTGATATATTGTAGAATCTTGTAACTTGATGTGCCATTTTATTTTCAGCAACACCTTGTTCAAGTGTATCGGCAGCAATTCCGAGATGAGGTAAGAATAAGCTATTTCTTGCTTTGTGAAAATCTACTCCTACCTGATTACTGATAGAAAGCTCTTCTGTTATTTTATATTTTGCATTAAAGAGCGCAAAAATCTGATAGTTTTCTGAAGTTGCTTCTGTATTATTTACAATTACAAGAGGGTTGCTAATACCAAAGTCATCGGCATCTTCCATTATGGGTGAAACTACATTATTTTCATTTTTAACATATGGAAAAAGGAAAGGGGCTTTATATAGGCTCTGATGTATTGAACTTGTATTTACTAAGCCTTCTTCGTTAAGTTTAAAATTATTATTGGAATAACTAACGCTTGCATTCATTATGAACTTAGGTGAAACTTTAATGTCGGAGTTGAATCTGGCATTATATCTTTTAAATCCCGTGTTTTTAATAATACCGTCGTGGTTTGAATAACCTACAGACAAAGTATATAGAGCAATATCGTCACCCCCGCTAATACGTAAATTGTATTTTTGGAAAACTCCAGCATCAAATATCTGATCTTGCCAGTTTGTGTTGTTGTTATACTTATAATAGTTTGTGCTATTTAAACCATCATTCATAAATGGCAAGGATTGAATTTGATCAGATGTTAATTCCGACGACTGTAATATTTCTGATACATATCTTTTGTAATCATCAGATTCCAGCATTGGTTGCTGTTTTGGAGCTGAATTTATACCGGCCAAAACATTAAAATCTATTTTTGTAGCTATGTCTCTTGATCTTCGTGTACTTATAAATAATACCCCATTTCCCGAACGGGTTCCGTATAAAGAATTTGCATCTTTTATCAGTGAAATATTCTCAATATCTGTTATATCTATATAAGATAATGGATTAGATATATAGCCGGTAATTATAGAATTATATTCATAAGGATTGTCTAAAACAAAACCATCTACAACAACCAGAGGTTGGTTAGAACCATACATGGATGAGTAGCCCCTAAGAAACATATTAGCGCCTATGCCAGGCATTCCGGTTTTAGAAATTACTCGAAGGCCACTGATTTTTTCATGAAGAGCTTCCTCTGCACTTAGCCCAGGATTCTGCCATGTGTCTGAGTTTTCGCTTATTGAAGATACAGTCTTCGAAGTATAGAGTAAAGGCCTTGATGAGTAGAAATCATTATATGACTGTTGCTGAGCAGATGGATACTTATCTTCGTGCATATAAACATCAAAAAATTCTCTTTTCTTTACTAATACAGTTTGAGTTTGAAATCCATTACCACTAATAGTAATTGCAATTTCAGTTGATGGAACAGCAATAGAAAAAGCTCCAAGACTATCAGTAAAGGATGATGTTTTATTACTATAGGCTACATTCAACCCTTCGAGTGGCATTTTTGTTGAAGCATTAAATACATTTCCTTGAATATTTATAGAATAGATACTGTCGCTCTTCATTTGGGCTTGCGAATGAAGGTGAAAGACCACAAAAATTATAAGTGTAAATATTTTTTTTATAGCTGACATAGAAATTAGTTTAATCATTGAAAACTGGGACTATTTTAATATAATCAAGAGTCAAGGGAGTATTCTTACCTTCTCCTTTAAGTTGAATCCACTTCCTGTCTGTATATCCTTCAACATTTGCGTCATATATAAAAACATCTTGGGCAGTTGTATAGGAAGAGTCAATAACAAAAACCGAGTTTCCGATGTTGTTAAAATCATCAAAAACAGGTATGCCATTTTCCGTTCCATTTTGTATTACCCAACCTAAAGATTGACTTATTGTATCTGTGCTAGGGTATTTATAAGAATAATTAAAATCATCAATAGCTCTCCAATAAACTTTATACACTGAATTGCATAGGTCAGGCACATAGAAAGTTAATGTTCCTGGGTTGCCACCATGATTATCGAGAACAAAATCATATCCTCCGGATGCTAATTCTACTTGACGAGTAAAACCGCTTTGCCCGAATGGATCCCTGCCAACATATTTAGTAGTATCTTCTCCTTGTAGAATAATTACCGGTATTTTATCAGGCTTTTCAATGCTATAGTTGCTTACGATATAAACCATACCATTACTTGCTTGAAAATTTGATTCAATGTTAAAACTGCCAATAGGAACATTTACACCAAAAGTTGATGTGAGTTCTGCTGGTAATTCTTCAGGTGAAATTGCACCTTCAAAAACAATGTCTTTACTTGTTTTCCAATTTGTAACGCTATCAGATAGAACTTCGTAATTATTGATCTTATTATTATATGTAAAATAGGGTCTGAATTTCGAAAATTCTGAAGTATAATCTTGATCTGCAAAAAGTATGAGTGTTGATAAGCTGTCTTCGTTTCTCAGATCGCGTGTTTTATTTAAGAATGAATTATCCCAAAGCAATCCTGTAATAGTATCATAAATAGGTTTCCCGCTTAAAGGATCAACTCCAATTTGAGTCGCAATTGTTGGGTCGAATATTGTACCTGTCAACGATTTTAGGTATTCAACTAGTTTAGGGCATTGATCCGTAGATTCGATAAACTCCCATATATTCATTTGGGGGACGAGAGCCTTGTCGATTATATGTAAAACGCCATTATTAGCTACAATATCGAATGGTTTGCTTAGATTGGCGTCATTAGCTTTTCCATTATTAAAGTCAAGGTTAAGGTACTTTCCCCGGTATGTTTTAATTCTTTTTGTTCCAATTTGTGAGAAGTACTTATGTTGTAAAAAACAAATATGATTATCTACTAATTCTTTAAGTTTCTCCGGGTCATTTAAAATATCATCACTAACAGCCTTTAATGCTTCGTTAGTGGGAGCCCAAATAGAGTTAGGTTTTGTTGATGTTAATATGCTGTCCCAACCTGTTGACTGAAGTATTTTAACAAACTCAGATAGTTCTGTTTTACTAATGATTTCTTCCATCAGGTTATTTTTCGGTACATCTTCTTTAACTTCAATCCGATCTGCCCATGGGTCTTGACATCCTGAGATGCCTATCAATAGGAGTAGAATGGCGATTGAGTGTTTTTTTAAAAAGTTCATTTTATTGAAATGCTTTAAGTTGTCTGTTTTCATAAATTTTAAACTAGATATAGTAGGGCTTATATGTCAGGCTCATCAATAAGGATCCCGTTTTTATCAAGCCTTGGCCAAATCTGGTTTATATCTGTAGGTATAAAATGAATCATATCTATCCATACACCACTCATTTCATTGTTTAAAACAGTTAGTTTCATTTTATATCTTCCTGTTGAAGGAATTTCAATGGTTCCTGCAAGTCGGCCTACGAATCGTCCATGCATATCGGTATAGTATGAATTGGTGTCAGCAGGGTTGTAGTTATAGCGTTTGTATCCAATAAGTTCAAGTTCCTCGTCGGTGGGGTATGGACTTTTAGGTAGTAATGTGTTTGTATTAATAATGTTTGGCATTGTTTCACCGTTAATTTCAACCATAAAAATTGCCCTTCTTTCTGATACGTTTCTGGTGCAGGTCCATACTTTATAAGTACCTTTTACTATCAGAGGTGTTGTAAACTCAATCCAGGGGATAACAGCAGTACGTAGTTTTATATCTAAATAATCTCCATAAACATAATATTCTCCACTCCATCCTCCATCTGCCACATAATAGATTGGATTATCAGATCCCCATGTTACTTCAGAAAGGTCACCAAGATTAAATGAATTACTTGAGCCAGGGACACGAAAAATGTTTTTGAGCTTTCTAATTTCTGGTTGATCTGCTACATCCCAGTATATTGGGTAAGGCAAGCGAACTTTTATGTTGTAGTCCTTGCTAACAGAGTGGAAGACACCATTTGCGGCCGTATTATCACTAGCAACTCTGTCAATTGGAGCTCCCTGCTCTATCTCACCTCTATAGGTATCCTCATTTATTAATGCTGTATCTCCTCTAAGTTTCATTGTAATAACTTCTTGAGGAGCGAAGGTTAAATGGGAGGGTTGTGTTACTAAATCGCCAACAAACTTTAAGCTGTTGTCAAGTATATGATAAGACATATACAGGTACAAGCTATCTTCAGTATTCCCAGGGTCACCTGTACTGCTGTATTTAGTTTTTAGTTCATTGTATGTAGTTATTCCTTCACTAGCATAAATATCATTTGAATGAGCAAATACTGTAAACCACCTTGGATCAGGTTTGCTTAAGTCGGGAGTAATATTGAGAGTGTCGTACAAATGGGTCTCTTTTAGCGCCTGAGAAAAGATACTATAATCGGGGTTTTGATCGATTAATTGCGCAATAGATAGTTTAACTGGATCAAGAACAGTTCCAATCTGATGGACTATCCCATTGATAAGTCTTATGTCTTTATGCTCAACAGGGGCATATTTGTTAATCTTAGTTATAGCGCCATCTTCAAAGAGTGTTTGTGCTGTAAGATAATGACCATACATTGTTGGCGTTTGTAATTTTCCGTCGGTAAAAAGCGATGAACTAATTGTGTCTAGTATAATGTGATACTTGACAATTTCCAATAATTCTTCATTAGAAAAATCACTAATATCACTTTTACCTTTATAAACAATGTATTCCTCAAATGCTTGATTTGTAGGAGCAAAACATGTATAGGCACCATAAGCATCCAGGAAGGGGATAGAGCCGGTCGAAACTAGTATTTCATGAAAGGTCGAAAATGTTTCAGTTTCAGTTTCAAGGAATTCTCCAATTAATAATCCATCTGAGGTTAAAAAATTTTCAGGAGGCTTTTCACAGCTAATATTTAGTAGCACCAAAATTATTATTGGAATTGTTTTTAGATATGTTTTCATAATATTATTCTGAATAATTCTCATAATATGGATTTTGAACAAGATTTGGGTTCCTCTCGATTTCACTATAATGAATAGGTAGATAATGACTTAAGGTATCTCGATATTTATTTAGAATGGTAACTTGTCTATCAGAGGGAGCATTCCTTGATGCCATAGAAAGTATTAGGTCAAGCCGCTGATAGTTATTCCTCTTAGCATTTCTCAAAACATCAAACCAGCGTTTTCCTTCAAATGCAAATTCGCGGGATCTTTCTGATAGGATATAATCAGCTATCACTTGGGGCTCTGTTGAATTCATTTCACTTATTCTAGATGCATTTGAACGTTTTCTAATAATTCTAACCAACTCTAGAGCTTCTTCGCCTCGATTAAGTTGATTTAGCGCTTCAGCTTTGTTTAATAGAATTTCAGCATATCTGTAAATAATAATATTAGCGTAAGATTCGTTAGCATCACGGGCAACCTCGCGACTTACTCCAATTTGTTTCCAGATGAGGTTATTTGAACTTGACATATAAGAACAGCCATCGCTCCTTAAATCAAAACTGTCAATTGGGGCAATAGGGTCAAATGGGAAAAATTCTTCAATGGCAGTAGAAGATGCCTTATATAATCGGTCATATAAGAAAATACTATAAAAAGGATTTTGTTTTGTAATGGAGTAGGGTAGTTCAAATATGCCTTCAACAGAATTTCCATGCACGTAAAGAGTCTCAAACCAGTTTTCATCCCCTGCAACAAGTCCGAAAACCCCGGAATTGATTATTTTATTACATGCAATTAAGGTACTATCGTATTGTTCACACCAGAGATAAACATCTGATTGTATGGCATTAATTGTATATTTATTAGTTCGTGCCTTATCTGATGGAACATCTCCATATGTATAAACTGCAAGTTTTTCAGCTTCTAGTAGATCCGTTTTAATCTGACTTAATATTTCTGACTGATCGTTTTTTGGTAGATTAAAGTCTTGATTATCTGTTGTAGTAGCCTTTAAAATTAGAGGGACTTCTTTAAAAGTACGTGTAAGGTAAAAATACAATAAAGCTCTTATTGCCAGAGCTTCTGCCCGATATTCATCAAGCGATTCTTGTGTAAATGAGGGGTCTGTTTTTAAAACTTGAGGCGCGAAATTAAGAACAGTGTTGCAATAGTTAATAGTGCGATAAAATGAACTCCATGTACAATAATTGTTTGTAGGCTCTATTTCTCCATTTAGAATTTTGTAGGTATCAGAATTGAACCTGTTGGGAAATACCCAATCGGCTCTCATTTCACCCCACATAAATATTTGTTGGGGAATGTCGTATCCTCTTCCATTTTGATTTCCTAACAAGGATGCATAACAACCCATCATGGCTGCATGTACATCTTCTTTAGTTTTCCAGTAATCTTCTACGATTATTCCATTCTCGGGCTGAAGATGAAGCCATTCATCACACGATCCCATAAAAATTAGCAGGCTTAAAATCAGTATTTTATATTTTATTTTATTCATTTTTTATTTGTATTAATTTGATGCCGTAAACTTAGAATGTAACCATAAGGCTAGCCGTAACTTCTTTGGCACGAGGAGTACTTGAATCATCATAGCCTACAGTAAATATTGTTCCATCGCGGCTATTTATATTAATTTCGGGATCTTGTCCTTCATATTTTGTGATTGTAAGCAGATTACTTACTGTAACAGAAAATTTGAGGCTTTCCATTTTTAGATTTCTAATCAGATTACGTGGAAAATCATAGGAAAATGTGAGGTATTTTAGCCTTAGAAAAGAACCATTATCAACAAATCTGTCGGAACCTAAGTAGTTATATCCTGATTGGGTTAATGCACGAGGAATATCGGTTACATCTCCAGGTCGTCGCCAGCGCCTTAAAGTAGCTGTAGATTGGTTATTGTAACCATACATATTTTCGCTATTCATTTTTGCTATGTTAATTATCTGGTTTCCGTATCTACCATAGAAATAAAAGTTAAAAGAAAGACGTTTATATTTTATCGTAGAACCAAACCCACCAACAAAGTCCGGATTAGCACTTCCAAGATATACAATGTCGTTATAGTCGATATTACCATCATGATTTATATCCTTGTATTTTGCATCTCCAGGCTCAAATTTGTAGTTTACATATGGGTAGAAGAAAATCATTTCTACAGGAGTTCCATTTGAATTGAAGATCTGATTGCCTTGTTTATCTCTGGCAATAAGTTCACTTTCATCCTTATAAACACCTTCGTATTGGTATCCATAAAAAGAACCAATAGGATTGCCAGTTTGTATCCATCTGGGATACTCTCCATTCTTTGTGTTTAAGGCATCTTTGAGCCTTATACTTGGATCAATTTCTTGAAGAACATTATAATTACGAGCAATGTTAAAATTGAAAGAAACGGTCCAATTCTGATTCCGAACAGGAGTTGTTCTAAAACTAAAATCCCAACCATTATTATCCAGAATCCCAATGTTCTTATACATATTTTCATATCCACTAGCTGAACCAATTGAATAACTACTAGATAACATATCGTTAGTTCGATTTTTGTAAATATCAAAATCTATTATCAACTTTGATTTAAACATTTCAAGCGAGAAACCCAGGTTGGATGTAACAATGGTTTCCCATTTCATGTTTTCTTGTTGAATATCTATTGGGTAAATAGCAGTATTGTCCAGATATGGCCAATTAAACGTGCCATAGTTATTGTAGAATAAGTATGGGTATTTAGGAGGGTTTCCATTCTTTCCATAACTACCCTTAATTCTAAAATCGTCGAGAAACTCGTACTTTTTCATAAAAGGTTCGCCAGAGATGCGCCATGCAGCGGATAAACTTGGGAAATAACCATATCGAAATTTTTTGTCAAATCTGGAGTTTCCTTCTCTTCGAATACCTGCAGATATGATATATCGATCCATAAGAGAGTAGTGAAACATTCCTAATAAACCTATATCTCTATTTTGCCATGTGCCGGAATAAATTTCAAGCATATCTTCTATAATTCTACCTGGATCTGAAGGGTCTTGTAATTCTGATGAGGCAGAATTTGCGCTAATGGCTTTGTATTCGATTCCCTTGTAGTCGTTCGTTTGAAATTGCAAAGTTGCTGAAATAGCATGTATTTCTTTTATTTTGTTAGAGTAGGTAATGTTGTTGTTGGTATATATTGCAGATTCATCCTTGTCCTGATCACGAGCATTATTTACATTTATATCATTCCAAGGTCTTCCAGTGGCATTCTGGGGCAAAAACAAATTCCTTTTTGTGTTGTTCATGTCAAACGACACATCAAATTTATAGGATAAGCCTTTGATAATCTTATACTCAAGACCAAATTTTGTAATTATACGATCGTTGAAGATTGTATTTAGCCCATTTTCAACCATTGCAACCGGATTGTAGGTGCTTGTTCTGTTTTGAGGAACATATAATCCCTGAATATTTCTTTCTGGGGTGAAAAACACATCTGTTTTGTTCCCATTTTCATCGTACTCGTAAACAGCCATATTTGGCATCTTTCGGTAAGCTACATCTCTTATTTTTGGATCCTTATTATCTATCTTATGATTGAGATTGTTTTTGCTATGTGCATAAGAAACATCAGCACGGATTCTAAATTTATCAGAAATAATATAATCAAGATTGAGTCGGGTTGTAAATCTTTTTAAGTCTGTACCTTTAGTAATACCTGTTTGCCCTAAGAAGTTTGTAGAAGCCCGATAAAAAGCTTTTTCTCCACCACCGGCGATGGAAAGGTCATGCGTATGTGTATATCCAGTTTGAGAAATCTCATCTAGCCAATTAGTATTTTGTCCATAATTGTAGTACCACCATGGATCATTTGGGTCATACTGGAATTCTTTATTTTGAATTGTGTTAAACGGAATTCCATCTCGGTTCATTTCACCTTCAAGAATAAGAGTTGAGTATTGATCTCCATTTAACATTGGTACCGGATCAGGAACAAGAGACATTGAACCTCTATAGGAATAGCCTATTACAGGTTTACGTCCTTTTGCCCCCCTTTTTGTGGTTACCATTAGAACCCCATTAGATGCTTTTGTACCATATAGGGCTGTTGCAGATGCATCTTTCAGTACAGTTATTTCTTTTATATCATCGATCGATACATTTAGCATTTGAGCATACCCTTCTTCGTTTGCTGTTCCAAAGTCGAAATCCGGAGAAATATTTGTTTCATGAGGTACTCCATCAATTACAATAAGTGGGTTAGCTTTCGCATTAAGTGAGTTTACTCCTCGAATTCGGATTGACATTCCACCACCTGGATCTCCTGAATTAGAAACAATATCAACACCTGACAGTCTTCCTTGCAATGCTTCATCGATACTTGATGCTTGAATTCCTTCAAGTTCTTTTGTGCTTATTTTAGCTGTAGGAATAGCTAAATCTCTATCTTCAATTTGAAGTACACCTGTATTTGTTGTTTTTTCAGCAAAAACTTCAACAGCCTTTATTGAGTGTATATCATTTTCAAGCTTAATAATAAATTGTTGTTTATTACCAATATCTAATATCTGGGTTTTATAACCAATAAAACCTACTTGAAGTTTGTCATCTGTATTTTCAATTCTAATAGCGAAATTTCCGTTAGCATCAGTTACAGAGCCTTTCACTACACGATTGTTTTTGTCTATTTCGACTATAGTTGCTCCAGGAAGACCTAAGTTATCAGATGCTCCTTTTACACTTCCTTTTATTAGGGTTCCATTCTGTCCCCAAAGTGAAGTATTGGTAATTAAGATACTTATGAAAATCAGTAGTATATATTGTAACAGTTTGTTCATATCAGGCATATTTAATAGCGTAAATAGTTTGAAGATGAATAAATAATTGCATTGTTTGATAGCTTACTTATTCCATTATCATATGGATTTATTACTTCAGAAGTGTTTCCTTGTTTATCAAAGAATAAAATTTTCCCATTCTCATTGCTTACTGTCACATAAGTGGAGCCATCAAGGGTTTTATATAGGGTTTTAACTTCGCCAGAAACTTCATTTTCAGGCACTATAATTATTCCTTTTAAGGTATGGTAGTACACAAATTTTGCGACCATATCTTGCTCTTCTTCTGTAAAAAAAGCTGCGGTAATTGGAGGTAAGTACCCATCACGGACAGCACCATCAATTGCAGTGTCAACAGGTACAATTAAGGTGTGTGGTGTTGATATAGCTAAATTTGTTATGCTTTTATCTATAGGATCATATAAGAATCCGGGTAGCGATACACCAGATTTTTCCAGATATTGGTAAAACTTACCATAGGCATTTGAACTTCCATCTTCAATATCTCTGCCAATATTCTCTGTGGTATAATAAGGCAGGTTGGCTAAAACAAATGAATTTCCATTGCTTCGAACTTTTTTGTTTTTTGGCACCAAACTTTCGCCATTATGACCATTCCCAACACTTAAAATAAATCCTTCATCATATCGGATATATTCTTCGCCATAAGTTTGAATGAATCCTGTTCCAGAAAAATCATCGAAATTCTTGTTAACAATAATGGTCATATTCATTATTCTTAAGAGAGCTTGCATTGCATTATTTCCTAAAAATTCACTCTCCAATGACCAGGTATTAATAGTTTCATCATAACTGAAACCCAATTCCTCGAATCCTTCATTGGGAATCATGAAAATTGTTAAATTAAAGTTGGTGTTTTTAACAATGGCATATAGGCTGGTGGTGTATAGAGCTTGTAACATTAAGGAATATTCGGGGTTAAGGTAAATATCACCCAGTAATGTATAGAACCCATCGGTTTCTTGCACTTTATCAACGCCATAAAACATGCCATTACTTCCTACCTGTTTGTCAATTACGTTTGATGCGGGATCAAATCTAGCGGGCTCTCCAAAGGGATTCAAGGTAATATTAAACTTGCTGGGCCAAACTGTTGTTCTAAATAAATGAGCATTAACAAATTCACTAATTAATTTCTGAGGTATTTCATCGACAGATTCATAATGTTCCAGAAATTTACTGTCATAAAAATTCTGTATAGCAGAATTTGTTGGTACAAAAATTGTCCATCCATCCATTTGAGCATCGTAATCCTCACCTTGACCATATTTTAGAAAATTCTCGCAATTTGGAGCAAAATTTAAGGTTGGGTATGCCTTTACATAAATATCTTCACGGTTTCCGGTTGCTTGAGCATACTTATTATGTAAATCGCTACTACCGTAATTATACTCAACTAAATATTCATCAAGTAATCGTTTAAACTCACTATATTCAGGCTTGCTACCAATAAGTTCATCCAGCGATGGTAAAGGCATTATTACCTTATCTACTGTATGTAGAACTCCGTTTTCAGCAAATAAATCTTTTTCTACTACTTGGGCATCAACTACGTTAAAGCCAGAAAAATTGGTTTGTGGGAAAAAGTAATTGTAGTCGTATTCCGAAAGGTTTTTCTTTGATAGATAATTATCTGTAAAATAAGGTATATGCTTATTGTTATAATCTGAAGCACGATGACTTCCGGCAGGAGAGTCTTCCGGACCAACAGCATTCATGTCAACTACATTTGTTGTAGTACCCGATATATCTAAGGGATATACCCATTTATAATAAGTGGTACGCCTCTTAAATGAAATATCTTTAATCCATCCTGAAGAGTCTGTAGACTGATAGTCATCTAATTGGTCTTTTGAATATGCATTGTATACAATGGAATAATTTACGAGCTGTTTAACAGTTTCAATGTCAATGTCATCAACTGAATTATAATTGTTTGCGCTTAAAAAACTATTAAAAGCCTCATCTGTAGGAGCAAATACAGTGAAGAAACCAGCTCGGTTAAGTATATCCTTGTATCCAGCACGATCTAAACAATTCAGGTAACTGGTGAAATTACCCTTATCAACTAGTTGTTTATATATAACAGGTTCTAATGATTCAGGTCGAGCATAATATGGATCTTCTTTACATCCTTGGAAAAGTAGGGTTAAAATTATAATTAGAAAGCCTATAGTATTATACTTTGGGATTGTTTTAATAATGTATAAAAGCATTGTATATATTGTTTTGTAAAATTCAAATAGGAATAATTCCATATAAATCCGATACCATTAAAAAATCTTTGGTATCTAATTATCGAGCTTATTAATTAATAAGCAAACATATTATGTCCGAAGGAACCTAATATACTAGTTGTGAAATGAACTCAGTTGGATTTTAATGAATCCAATAATGAGTTATTATGCAATGAAGTAATTTTCCTTATTGAATATTTTAAGTTGAGTGAGGTGTCTTTTCATGTTTATAATATTAGTTAGGTTAATAATTAAAAATTTTAGGGTTGTTTCTTCCAGCGAAAATTACATTAATTGAAGAGTCATTTACGAATCATTTTTTGTGTAAGAGTTATCATTTTTTCAATTGCTACATTTTTTCTTTTTTTTGTTCATAAACTTTTAGTGAATTAGAGCTTGGTTATATTGTTGATTGTAAGTGTTTGTGGTGCATTAAAGGTATAGCAGTCACCATATGTATTACTATTTGATTTCTGATAAGTAGAGGCGAAAAAATGATAAATATTTCAGGATAATCTTAGCTTTTTACACTAAATTTTCATTTAGAATTTAAATATTTACATTCAGTTTGACGTATATACCACCAAAGGGTTATGTGTTTGGATTTTTTTGAAATGCAATAGAAAATAATACCTTGAATACGAGGCGAAGAAGATTCGTTTATTCTTTAAGAGATTCGATATATTCAGTGGGTGATTTTCCAAATTGGTTACTAAAGCTTCTTGAGAAATTTGCGGGTGCATTATATCCTAACATATAAGAAACTTCAGAAATAGAATAATCGGTTGAGAGTAAAAGTTTTGCGCCTTTGTTTAAACGAACAGTCTTAATGAACTCTAGAACAGTCTGTCCGGTAAGGGTTTTTATTTTATGTGTTAGTAGTCTCCTACTTATTTTAAGTAAATCAGATAATCCATCAATATTAAAATCGGGATTTGATATTTCTTCTTCAACAGTTTCAATGACAGAGTTCAGGAAGCCTTCATCGGCTGAGTTTCCGGCAATTCTCTTTATATCAATGAAGGGAGATTTTGCAAATATCTCTTTTAATTTTAGACGAGAATCAATAAGGTTTCTAATAATTGCCAACATTATTGATGTGTTAAAAGGTTTTGTTATGTAAGCATCAGCTCCAAATTCATAGCCTTCTTTTTTATATTCCTCCGATTGTCTGGCTGTGAGCATGATAAATGGTATATGGCTGGTTCTTTCATCTGATTTAATTAATTTGCATAATTCAAGACCATTCATTATGGGCATCATAATATCACTAAGAATTATGTCGGGACTAGAGCTAAGAGCGGCTTCAAATCCCTCTTTACCATCAGAAGCTTCTATGATATTATACTTGCCAGATAATTCATTTTTAATATATTCTCTTACATCTACATTATCTTCAACAATTAATAATTGCATGAGGTCGGTGTTCAGCTTTTTATTGTTGGTGGCTCTTTCTTCAATAAGCATTTCATCCATTTCAGGAAATTCAAATGTAGTTTTTGGCTGAATATCATCATTAACAAACTGCTTCTTATTAATATTTCCAGTTGGTAAAACTATAGTGAATATAGATCCATTGTCCGGGCTACTTTTAACGGTAATTGTTCCATTAAGTATTTTAACTAATTGTTTGGTATAGGCTAAGCCAATTCCAGTACCATGTGTAGGAAGAAATTTTGATGTTTTTGCCTGATAAAATCGGTCAAATATTTTTTTCTGATTTTTAGTGGATATACCTACGCCGTTATCATGAATAGAAATTACCACTAAATCCTTATTTTCAGAATTATCGGAGGTTTCTTTTTTCTGATAGATTTTTAGCGATATTTCACCGTTGTCTGAAGTGTATTTAAAAGCATTTGCTAATAAATTAATTAAAATTTTCTCGAGTTTATCTGGATCAAACCTGGCAATTATACCTGAAGAGGCCGAGTAAAATTTGTATTTAATTTTTCTTTGTTTTGCTCTAATACTAAATGTATCAAAAACAGCTTTAGTATATGCAACAATATCTGCCTGTTTAATATCTAATTTTAGATGTCCGGTCTCAAGTTGTCGAAAATCTAATAGTTGATTTACTAATCGAAGTAAAACTTGGGCATTTTGATACATTACAGAGTGATAGTACTTAGTCTGAGAGGGGTTAATGTCAGACTGATTTAGCTTTCTTAAAGGATCTATGATTAATGATAATGGAGTTCTGAATTCGTGAGATACATTTGTAAAAAACTGCATTTTCATTTCATCAAGTTCAACTATTTTTTTGGTTTTCATGCGTTCATAACGCATTTCATTCTTAAATTTTTCACTTGATATAATATAATCGTAAATCAAGTAAAATATTATAGAAGCAATAATTAAATATGCAATATATGCGATCCAATTATTCCACCATGGTGGAATAATTGTTATCTTAAGTGTTGTAGGTTGGTTATTCCATATTCCATCGTTATTAGATGCCTTTACTTTGAATATATATTTGCCTGCAGGAAGGTTAGAATATGAAGCAATTCGAATTAAGGGATCTGCATTAATCCAGTTTTTGTCATATCCTTCGAGTTTATACTTGTATTGATTGGATTTTGGATTTGCATAATGTAAAGCAGCAAATTTTATTGAGAAACTTTTATCAGAATATTTTAAAGATAATTTTTTGGTAAAGAAAATAGGTTTGGATAAAATTACTCTTTCATTAATCTTCTTATTTGGTTTAACCTCCTGGTTAAGTACTTCTAGTCCGGTAAATATTACTTCAGGTAAAATATAGTTTTCCTCAATTTTTTCTGGAAAGAATGAATTTAAACCATTTGTTCCTCCAAAAAATAATTCGCCAGATTTTTCATTTTTAAAACAGGTGTTTTCTGAAAATTCATTGCTCTGTAAACCATCTTGTTCACTATAATTCCTTATATCAAAATCTTGAGTGTTTAGTCTTGATAAGCCTTTTTTATGGCTAATCCAGAGATTATGTTCATTATCGAATAACAACCCCATTATCATATCATCAGGTAGTCCATTTTTTTGATTGAATCTTAGAAAATCACCATTTTTAGGATTAAGTCTGTTCAATCCATATTCGGTAGCAATCCAAATATATCCATCTGGGTCTTCAATTAAAGAGAATACCCTATTATTACTTAAAGTATTTGCATCCTCCGGATTGTTTAAGTAATGTACCGGAGTAAATTGGGTTGAATTATTTTTTCTTATCAGACAAGTTACACCACCACCTTGAGTTCCAATCCATAAATTATTATGACTATCCTCAATAATGGCGTCTACATTATGATGCATTAATGAAGTTGTTGGATCGTAAGAAATAAATCTGTCTGCAATAGCATCATATCTTGCAATACCAAAGAATGTGGCAATCCAAATATCTCCTTGAGAGTCTTCGATAATGGAATGGACCCAATTATTTGGAATGGATTTTTCTGAATAAATATTAAAATTAGAAAATCTTTTAGTTTTAACATTATATTTTGATAATCCTTGTTTTGTGCCAATCCAGACCAATCCTTTACTATCGCAAAGTATACTTCTTATTTCATTGCTGATTAAAGAGTTATCTGCGCGTTCAGGTTCATGTTGGATAACGGACATAGTGTTACTCTTGCGGTTGTACACATACAGTCCATTATAAAATGAGCCAATCCAGATATTGCCCATGTCGTCTTCATAAATCGCTCTAATTATATCTTTTATAATTTCCCTGTTTTTGCTTTGATAATGGTAGTATGAGAAAAATGGTTTGGATTCGGTGCTTACTTTATATAATCCCTGATTTTCTGTACCTAACCATAAGTTCTCATGTTTGTCAATAAACATTACACTAATAACATCGTTGGTTATTTTTTGATTTTGAGGAGCTTCAATATAAAACCGATGTGTTAATTCAGTCGATTTATCTAGTTTTGAAAGGAGATTGTTTGTGTATTCCCAGATAAAGTTTTCTGTCTCAAATGATTTAATCGGTTCTTTTCTTTTTCTTCTTATTTTTTGAATGATGTCATCACTTAATTTATATCGTTGTATACGAGTAAAGTTATCAGTGTTGTAATTGTATTTACAGATAAAAGTAGTATCAAAAAAAGCAACATAAATATTTTGTAAAGAATCAATAACAATATTGTAAACACCTCCGCTTACAATTGCTGTTGTGTCATTGGGATTTGGCAGATAATTTGTGAATTCATACCCATCGAATTTGTATAAACCAGAAAAAGAACTTAGCCATATTAGTCCATATTTATCCTGAAGAATTGATTGAATGGAATTATGAGGTAATCCGTCTTTAGTTGTAAGTTGGTCTAACCTAAGAACATTTATTTGTTGATAGGCCACCTGAGATATAGCTAAAAATGAAATAAGAATTATTAACCTCTTTACCATTACTGAAGTATGGATGTTTTCCAATAGAAAAACTATTATTGATCTTACCAAAGATAGTTATGTTATCATAATTATAAAAATTGTCTTTATTTTTAGGTATAATACATATATTTTATCTGTTAATGAGTTATGTCACATTCTTTTCTATTCATACGCAGCCAAATAAATTTATCTTATCTATAAAGGTTAGTTCTTACTGCCTTAACATGAGTTTGAGCTTTGCGTCATTTACTCTCCGATAAATGACGTGTTTTGATTCTGAAGGCTATGAAAATTAAGGTCTTATTTTTATTGAAGCCTAAACTTATCAGAAGACTAAAGTGATTTTGTATGAGATCACTTTTCGGTGAGGGCTTTGCTGTTCCTGATATTATATTTCATAAAAATAAAAAAGCAATTAAAATTTCAGAGCGTTTACCTTCATAACCTATGAGGAATAGTAACGCTTAGCCGGAACTCATATTATAATAGCCTGTATATCTCAGCTGTTTTCGATAGAAAAATATTGGTTGTGTTATATATAACTAAAAGAGGCTATCCAAAATTTTGGATAGCCTCTTTTGTATAAATTAACCGCTAAAATATTAGGGTATTATTAAATTTTGGGTTTGTACATTAGTGTCACTTTCAATTTTTAATATATAAACTCCCTTATTAAGGTCTGAGATATCCAGGTTTATTGCTGTTTCATGATTTGTATATTCTCTGCTAAATACGATAAGTCCATTCATCGATAAAATTTTAATATTAACGCTCTCGGTAAGTAGAGGAGAAGTAATATTAATATTGCCAAATGCGGGGTTAGGGTATATTTTAAGAAGATTATTTTCTTTTTGAGGTGTGGTTCTATTTTGAGTTATATCGTCTCCCTCGATTTTTACCCGAAGATATCCATCCTCACAAAGTGTTGTTGTGTCCCATTCCAGGTTATTACCCGGGTCTCTAGGAATAAAACGAGAGAATTCACCAGTGCAATTTGGAGCTTCTATTATTTTAATACTATCTCCTTCTACCAGAACGTTTGTTTCAGAAAGAAGCATATATAAGATACCATC
>JBNKCO010000017.1:0-12736 GCA_050287785.1 Bacteroidales bacterium | reverse complement strand
TGTTACCACCTTGTTGGACGGCATAGTCCAACGATATTCTATCAACCATTATCAGAGCTTTTAATCAAACCCGAGGGCTGTTTGTTCAACTGGCCATTTTGATTTACTTTTGGTTAACGATTGATAGAATACTTATTAGTTAGTGGCCATTTGGTCCGTGCGAAATTCAAACTAGGATGATTATGAAAAGAATGATTACAATATTAATTTTTGCTTTTTCAATTTTATTTGCAAATGCACAGTTAGAAACAACTCCTGAGTTGATTTCTGAAATAAATTCGCTAAGCAATTGTTCTAACTTAATGCCTAAATATCGGATTCATATGCAGGGATTTGTAAAAGATTGTAATCCTGCCATTGACACAATGATCTTTCCGATATTAAAGTATATTAATGATAATCTTGACTTAACACAAGAATCTCTTAGGCAAATAACCGAAGGTGGTGCAAAGACGATTAAGATACCTTTGAAGCCTATAAAAACAAAAGGGTACCCCGATGTCCTAAACTCACCTGATAAGAAGACAACAAAAGTAATACAGAGTGCTATTCAAGATTTTGTTACGGACAATCCCAAGGAACGAAGTTATGATTCAATCATCATTTATTCAGTGACAAAGTGTGATTATTACAAAGATTTAGTTGATAGGCTGTTTTATCAAGGGATTACAATAGACAAAATTAGTACAATTAAAAATCGAGAGGATTTCTTTAGATGTGTAAAATCATATATGCAATCAAAACAAAAGCACTTTGATGATTTTCTTAAATTAAAGACATCATCATATTTGATGACCGAGGATAATATAGAAGTAAAGCTAATTGTACCGAGTAAGTTTAAAACTATTTCTGTAAATCACTTGACTGACTTAAACATTTCTAAACTTACAAACGGTTACACCATATCGTATAGACCGACAAATATAGGTGGAGTATCGTGTTTTGGACTTTATCTAGGTGAAAATGAGACTGAGTTTTATTATTCTAGTTTTAATAGTTTTACAGATACTGAGTTAAAGGTGGAGCCTATTAAAATTGATAAGGAAAATTTTGTTGAATATATGGGGAATTTAAGATATAACGGCCACTAACAATGTATAAAAATAATAGCCGAGACAGTAGTAAATTCAGTGGGTGTAGCCTGCTTCAATTTTCGTGTAACTTGACAGGAATGTGCCACGTAGTCGGCTACTATTCTTATACTAAACGTCAGACTGTGCAAAAACTCTCTGACTTGTTTATAACCTGTGCTCTATATTTTAGGTAACTTATTTGATGTTCAGCAACTTGTATGTTATGCCAAACACACAACTATGCAGCATATACAGTGTATGCTATAAAAATCAAGGTTTGAGTAATGGAAAAATTAAAGCCCCCCAAACGAACCTTAAATCAACTTATTGCATATATTTATTTTGTTAAAACGGGTTTTTGCACAGACTCCTGTTGCCTGCAATGCAAGTAGAGAGTGAGCCCATCTAAAAACTATCAGATGTTTTTATGGATTATTTGTTAATCTTGCAGCCTAAAATGAAATAAGACTATGAAAACAGTTAATATATTTTTGGCCTTAATTTTAACTATGTCTTTTTCTGCCGCTTATGGTCAAATTCCAGAAAGCGTTGTATCGATTAGCGACAAAAAATTTAGCGAATATTATCTCGACACATCAAATATTCCTCAAGTAACAGGCAAAATTCTTAACCTTTCCCCCGATGAGTATAAAGAAGTCTCGTTTGAGTATTTCACTATTGATGCATTTGGTGAACCCTGGAATTTGAAATCAGCAAAACTTAAACCAGATGGTTCCTTTAAATTAGATATTAACAAGGCCTTTCCTTACCAACAAGTTTTGTTAAAAATCAACCAATTGAACAAACCTGGTATAATAGTAAATTCGGATTTACATATTGAGATTGATGCTAATATTTTAAAATCTGGCAGCAAAGAAAAAGCGTATAAACTATCAGGCACTGATGCTGAAATAAATATCTATTTAAAACAACATTATCAATATAAAAAAAGTGTGCAAGATTCCCTGATAAGTGAATTAAAGGAGCTTTACCCTATAAAAGAAAGCAATAAAGATGTATTCCTTCAAAAATTCGATGACACCTTTTTTCAATTACTTGAGATAGACAATAATTTTTATGAAGAATTTCCGTCACCATATCAGTGGGTAATACAGAATGAAAGAGAATCGCTTTACTTTGTGATACTTTTGAAAAAGTTTTTTAAAGCAGATATTCCGTCAAAAACATTTGAAAAAATAAAATCACATAAAGTTTATGTTACATCAGAAAAAGGAATACTTTTTTATAAATATCTTACCACCTACTTAGCTTTGCAAGATTCCCGGCCTTACCCTAAGGAAACGCTTTTGATGGAGCAGCAAAATTTTAGTTATATCAGCTATTTCATCAACCTTCTTGATAGTCTATTCGATACTCCCCAATCGGATTACCAAAAGCTCAACCTTTATGAGATGCATAAAGATAATGAACAAAAGCTGGAAATTGTTAAGAAAAACCTGCAAACCGAATGGTGTAGAAGGATTGCTCAGGAAGAATATGATAAACTTATTACTCGAAAAGACAGTCTTGATAAAATTCTGGACAAGGCCTCAGCCCTTCCTGTTAGCAGTAGTTTTGAAACTCCATTAAAGCAATTACTCAACGGAGCGAGATTATATAATGTAGACTCAATTTCGGCTGAAGCATTAATACAGAATCTTAAAAACACCTTTCAAGGAAAAGCTATCTTTATTGATATTTGGGCAACTTGGTGTGGACCTTGCCATAGAGCTATATCCGACATGAAACAACTAAAGGGAAAGACTAAAGATTTACCTATTGAATATGTGTACTTGTGTACTTCCCTAAATTCAACCGATGCAACTTGGCAAAGAAAAATTGCACAACTTGATCTCAGTGGCACACACCTTTATGTCGATTATAAGATTGTTAATGATTTAATGAAATTGTTTTCTTTAAATGGGTATCCCAGTTATATCTTTATGGATACTAATGGAAACCTCATAGAAGAGAATCTACACAGTCTAAAAGGGCTAAAATCAAGCGAGATTAATAGTCTTATCCAATAATTGATTTCCAAAAGCTTAACAAGGTCAATTCATGGACTGCTAATCGCGGATAATTTATTAGATGCTGAGTTTAATAGGAAAAAGATGTTTAAAATGGGTGCAAGAAGCACAGCAGGCAACAAAGGGTATAGTTCATTGGCGGGATAGGTGGTTCGCAGTCGTCTGTTTTTCAAATTTTATTATCTTGTAACTTCTTGATAAGTAAGAGCTATGAAATCACCAACGAAACCATACCCAAACCGTATGAGACCAGAGACACATAACATATTAATTGCAGCAGACGAAAAGGATAATTGGGAATATCCAAATAAATTTCGTTGGAAAGAGCGAATGAATTTAATTAAAGAGTTTAAGAAAGACTTTGAATTCATTTTTAAACTTCAACTTGATATTGACAATAATGTTCAGGATGCCTCATTTACGACAGATTTGGGATTGTTGGACGAAGACTATTACGATAGAAAAACAGGAACTGGTGCTTTGAGATATATCTTCTCATTTAGATTTTCAAATTTTGGAAATCTATTCACAATACTAAATATGCCAGATATTAATGGAACATATTATAACGAGATTTTGACTTGTAAAAAAATATTGATTGATTCGGGATTTATATGTATTGATACATCGGAACTTGATGATATTTATGACGGTGTAAATGAACCTTTTGAAAATGGATTAACTTGGTGGACAAGATATTTTGATTATTTATAAACCTGATAATTCAAGTTTTATAAACAAATATTGGACTTATTTTAACAAATGTAATTATAATGAGAAAATTAATCCTATTTTTTTTAACACTCACGTCAAGTTCACTTTTTGTAAATGCTCAATTGACATATCAACCTGATAAAATAAGCCGAGAGAATGTTAGTTTGTATAGTGCAAATGATTCTCCGATTGAGAGTAATTTCGAAATTGTAGATGTTAAAGTATTATATGACAAACACCGTTCATTTTTAGGTTCATATGATGATTGGACAGGAAAAAATAAATATATATGGGTACGGTTTAACAAAAGTGCACAAGAGGAATTTTCTGAATATATCCAGCAGACTGTAAAACATAATGAAAATGCTCAAGAAGTTACATTATTGGTTCATTTTTTTGTATTAAAACAATACTTATTTTTTAACCCTAAAGGATGCTATTTCAGATTTGAATATGAACTTTTTTACATAAAGGACAATAAGAGATATTCTTACTTTCTTAAGGATAGTGTAAAAATCAAAGATGTAAAAAAAGCATCGAAAGTAACAGACCAGATAAAGCTTTCAATAAAAAGATTATTAGAAGGATTGACAATAAATGATTTTGTAACTGAATCATGATTAAACTGCCCATAACACGCGGTCATCATGACCAGTGTTACTCCCTCTGGTCATGAGGTACTAAGTTCGGTTCGGTGAGCTCGCAAGCTCGGTTGGGCAGATAGTGGTGAATATGAACAACATAACATTTAATAAACGGCTTGGTAATTTGATAAGTTTGAGCTTCGAAATACCCTACGTATTGCCAACCATTATGGCGCATAGCAGGAGACTTTATTGCTAAACTGAAACATGCATGATAACAAAAGAGAAAATAAAAGAAGTTGCAATTAAAAACGGAGTAGATTTGTTTGGAATTGCTTCTGTGGATAGATTTGAGGATGCCCCGAAAGGATTTCATCCAAAGGATATCTATTCAAAAACTGAGACAGTAATTGCTTTTGCAATAAAATTGCCAACTGAGACCTTATATGCAGAAAACCCAGTTCCATTTACTCATGTTAATACTTTGGCAATGCAGAAAATGGACTTAATCACTTATAACATTTCTACAGAGCTTGATAAACTTGGATTAAAAAATATATTGATTCCAACGGACGACCCATATTTGTATTGGGATAATAATAAACAAGAAGGTCGTGCGATATTATCACTTAGACACGTTGGATACTTAGCTGGATTAGGAAAACTTGGGAGAAATAATTTATTGATTAACAAGGATTATGGTAACATGATTCAGATTGGTGCATTATTAACTGACAAAAGATTTGAATCAGACCCTTTAGCTGACTATGAGGTTTGTCCGTCAAATTGTAGGATTTGTTTAGATATTTGTCCACAAAAAGCATTAACTGGTGATACCGTGATTCAAAAAAATTGTAGACCGATTTCAAATTACAAGACTGAAAAAGGATATACGATTAAAAAATGTTTTGATTGCCGAAAAAAATGTCCGAGAGTATTAGGATTAAAAAACAAATAAAACCTTGTGCTGCAGGACAACCAATGTGCAACTAAACTCATTTACTATTATATAAAACAACAATAAGAGAAAACACTAATACGTTAAATATTGTAATGATATCACAGTTACCATGAATAGGTGATCTGATAAGATTTTGGATATCATCTGCAGGAATTGTCAGTTGTGTTAATCCAGATTTCGATTTTGACACCTCTGCTAAATAACAATGGGAATTAGAATTAATGATGGGTTATGAAATTAAAACTTATTGGATTTATATAGATAATTTTTAATTAAAAACAAGAATTATTATGAATAAAAAAATTACTTGGGCATATCGTATATTGGGAATTATTCCATTTCTATGGTCTATCTCTGTGATAATATTTCATTTTTATATTGTTAACACAATTGGATTTCAACCAACTTATAATAATCCTACTCATATTGACAATGATCTGATTTGGAAATTAGGAAGTTATCTAATAATATTTTATGTTGTTTCATTATATTGTCTCTTTATTTTTATTGGACTATTTGTAATTCACCTGATTTTTAGATTTAAAAAGAAATCTCAGATTGATTTCAAAAATATAGCAATTAGTTCGATTGGTCTTTTTTTAGCCATCATTGTATTTATTGTTCATAGATTATATGATACTTTGTCATGGGTATTCGATTAAAATATACACACTATAGCATGATATATATTTCATTGGCGGTTAGTCGGTTTGCTGTATTTACGTGCTTTTATAAAAAATTTTTGCACCTTGATACTGAATAGCATTTAATCGGCAACGAAAACATACACAAAACCATTGTGTTGCATATAGGGAACCTTAACACACAGGGTGTAATTTGTAAATAATTAGTCATGCAATTCATCAATAGATTTTTCAAAAAGGATTCCTCCTTTATACATTCCTTTCAGGACAGGATGAATTTCTTTACCAAGTTCAGTTAAGCTGTATTCAACACGTGGAGGAACTTCAGGAAAAACGGTTCGATTGATTAATCCATCTGATTCTAATTCTTTTAGTTGTTTAGTCAGCATTCGTTCACTAATATCAGTTAATAGTTTAACCAATTCACTATATCTTTTATCTCCTTGAAAAAGGTGTAAAATGATAGTTCCTTTTCGTTTCCCTTTAACAACATTTATAAATGTATCAATCGGACAATAACTTTTTTTCATTTTTTTTCTTCCCTCAAAGGCTTTAAAATACTAAAAACAGAAATAAATGTTCGTATACCAACCATTTGTAAGTTCTTGATAGGCAAAATATTTATCCTGATATTCGCACAAAAATACGTAAATTAAAAGACAAAAGATGGTACAGAATAATTCTACATTTAAAGCATTTCGAATTGAAGAGATTGATGGTAATTTTCAAGGCTCAATTAAAGAAATGGAATTTGGTACATTAAACAACAACGAGGTTTTAGTAAAAGTGCACTACAGCTCATTGAATTATAAAGATGCATTATCGGCTTCGGGGAATAAAGGAGTAACGAGAAATTATCCACACACACCAGGAATTGACGCAGTTGGAACAATAGAAAAATCAAACAGTGATTTATTTACTATTGGAGAAAAAGTAATTGTTACAAGTTATGATTTAGGCATGAATACCGACGGTGGATTTGCTGAGTATATTCAAGTTCCATCTGAATGGGTCGTAAAATTACCAGAAAAAATGACCATGAAAGAGGCAATGATATATGGTACTGCTGGATTAACAGCGGGAATGTCTGTTTTAAGACTTACGGAATTGATAAAACCCGAAGATGGTAAAATAGTGGTTTCGGGTGCAACAGGTGGAGTAGGAGCGTTAAGTGTTTCCATATTAAGTAAATTGGGTTATTCAGTGGTTGCAATAACAGGTAAGGAAACAGAAAGGGACTATTTAATTAATCTTGGAGCTGAGGAAGTGCTATTACGTAGCGAGGTTGAAAATTTTGATAAAAAACCTTTGTTAAAACCTTTGTTTGCAGGGGCTATTGATACTGTTGGAGGTGTAATACTTGAAAATATTATTAAGTCCACTGATTCAATAGGTGTTGTAACTTGTTGTGGAAACGTTGCATCTCCAAAACTTGATTTGACCGTTTTTCCCTTTATCCTGAGAGGTGTTACACTCATTGGAATAGATTCTCAGAACTATCCAATGAAATACAGAAAAATAGTTTGGAATAAGTTAGCTCAAGAATGGAAACCTAAACAATTAGACTACACTTGCAATGAAATTAAACTTGAGGATGTAGCGCAAAAAATTGAATTAATGCTAAAGGGAAAATTAAAAGGAAGAACAGTTTTGACTTTGGCTGAATAAATACGCAACATAACACGCGGTCATAAAGCATGCCGGTTTTAGTGCGTATTCGAGTGTTTCTTCCCGCCTCAAGTTCTTGCAAGGGTAGATAGTTAAGCAGCACCGCAATCCGGCACGTTTAATACCGCAAAATATTAGCGGTAATTTAAGGAAATGCGAAGTCCTAAATGATAGACAAAACTTACCAGGTCATAATTCGACAAAGACTACTGAAATTTATACTCACATAGCAAATAATTCATTTTCAAATATCATAAATCCGATCGATTCGTTACATTTGAGGTCATGACACGTGTCGCTATATCCAACAGCAGGCTGGTGTCGTCAACCGAAAATAGGGTATCATTCAAGTATAAAGACAACAGGGCTAATGGCCGCTCAAAGCTTATGAATTTGGAAACCACGGAGTTTATCCGCCGATTCTTGCAACATGTGCTACCCCGTAATTTTTATAAAATCAGGTATATTGGCATACTTGCCATGACAAATGCGCAAACAAAAAAAGGCCAGTGCATTGCATTGATGAATAAAGTGATGTACATGCCGATTCTTGAAGGACTGAAATGCTGTAGATGTCATTGAATCGACAATAAAGACAAACATACTCCTATGCCCTAAATGTAAAAAGGGACACATGGTAAAAATTAGGGGCGATAGTTGACATAAACGCCTACAGGTTCTTTGGCATACCGTTTTATTCAACTGCTACGTGCGGAACAGAAAAGGTATGTCCAAACGTCTTGGAGAAAAGCACAAAAAACAACATGGATGGATAAATACAGGCTTTATAGAAGAATAAATACTACCACAATCTATCCGAAAACAAAAGGATGCAAAATAGAATACCCATAGCGACGGACGGCATATTCCAACGATATTCTATCAACCATTATCAGAGCTTTTAATCAAACCCGAAGGCTGTTTGTTCAAATGGCCATTTTGATTTACTTTTGGTTAACGATTGATAGAATACTTATTAGTTGTGGGTCATGCGGGAAAAGCATTCTACTAACAAGAAACTGATATGATAATAGATGGACATTCACATGCTTGCGGGAAATTTTTAACTGCTGAAAGTATCCTTAAAGTACTTGATGATAATGGGGTAGACAAGGTCGTTCTTGTGCCTGGAGAATTAAATAGTAAATCAGAATATCCATTACCTGATATAGCATCAAAATTTCCAAATCGGAATGTAGTTAAAGTAACAAACTATATGACAAAGTTAGTAATGACACTAACAGGAAAAGTTAAGGATATTCCTGCTGGGAATGAACATGTTTATGATTTAAAAAACAAAACAGATAGTCGAGTAATACAGTTTCTTTGGGTAACGACTAGAATTAAAAACATTACAGATTATTTGGATACAAAATTTAATGATTGGGCTTTTCATGGAGTTAAATTACATCAATGCTGGGAAAAGTATTCTTTTGATTCGGATTTTTTCAAACAGGTTGCTATATGGACAGAAAAAAATGATTTGCCTTTGTTTATACATTTATTTTCTGACAAAGAAGTAATTAGGTTAATTGATTACAAACGAGAGCATCCAAAACTTAAATTAATAGTTGCACACCTCTTTGGACTTGAATTATTTATAAGCGAGAATTTTAAAGATGAAAATTTGTATTTCGATTTATCGACAATTCAATTGATTTCAGACCATCGTCTAAAAATGGCGATAGATTTTGTAGGAGCAAATAGAATTTTGTTTGGAACAGATACACCCTATGGTGCTAAAGACAATATTTCAAGAAATTTGAAAAGAATAGAAAAACTTGATATCTCAAATAATGATAAGGAGTTAATCCTTGGAGAGAATATGAAAAGATTACTGAATATTTAAAAAGCACGAACGCACAACAATGTATATGCAAAATAGGCGAGATAGTAGTAAATTTAGGGGGGTGTAGCCCGCTTCAAAATCGTAACGGTTTAGGAAATCGCTTTGAAATGCCAAACGCCCCATATTAAGACCGTTAGCACCAAGGCTGAGAGAGCGTGTTACAAATGAAATGGCGTGATAATGTCGTTAAAAGGTCGCTTAAAATACAGACTGAAGATTTGAACAGATTTTAAGTTAAATATAAACTTGTGGATAATTTGAAATTTAATGAATCAAACTGAATTTGGAAACAAATTAGCTGAAATCAGAAAAGCAAAGGGAATAACCCAATCAGAGCTTGCTGAGAAATGTGACGTTTCTTATCGGACAATTCAAAGGATTGAAACTGGTAAGGTAACACCGCGCGGATTTACAATTAAAACATTATCGGTGGCATTGGATTATGATTTCCTAAAAGTGCTTTCAGATAATTCAGCAAAAAATGAACAGACAGATTCGCAAAGATTTATTACAGTTCAAAAAATTATTGAACAAGTAATTGATTTATTTAACTTAAAAACAAATGCGATGAGAAAACTATCAATTTTAACAGTGATCTTTGGATTAATAGGATTAGGATTATTTAGCGTAACAAGCAAAGTTGTTGCACAGAATAATTCAAAATTCACTAATTTTTTGACCATTGAGTCAAATGAGAACATGTCTAAAAGTGAGGCGATAAAAACTATTAGCCAGATTAACAAAAAAGCAAGATTTCATAACGAATCGATAGATTTAATTAAGACATATGTAGAAAAATCGGATTACAACTTTGACACATATGTACTTATCACCAAATTGATTAGTAGTTTCGGACATTCAACAGTTCCGGCAATGGAAATAGCACAGGTTTTATATTTTACTCATCAGGATTGCGACTTGATTAATGATATTGCACCACTGATATTTTTTAAAACTGGGATTCATAATGAGACTTTTGTTAAATTGGCAAAAAGTGCAGGCAGAGCGCAGACAGATAAAGAAAAAGACAAAATTCGTTTAGAGATTGAGGAATATAAAACAAAAGCTAAATTTAAAACATTAGATGAAGCATTTAAAAATCAATAAAACGAGTTGAATAGAAAGCCCAGGTGCTAACAATGTATAAAAAAAATAGGCGAGATAGTAGTAAATTCAATGGTTGTAGCCCGCTTCAACATTGTAACGGTTTGATAAGTTTGAATCCCGCAATCTGCTACTTAGCATATACTTGTTCGTTATGCACAAGTGGACTAGAGACATCCTACACAAAATAAAACTTAAAAATATTTGACAATATAAAAATATATTCTACATTTGTAGAGTGTAATTTTAAATTATAGATGATGCAATTGACAAACGCAGAAGAACAAGTAATGAGACACCTCTGGAAATTGGAGAAAGCTTATATGAAAAATCTCCGTGATGAATTTGTTGACCCCAAGCCTGCTTCAACCACACTTGCAACCTTATTAAAAAGGATGATTGATAAAGGATTTGTTGGATTTAACCAACATGGTAGTAATAGGGAATATTATCCCTTGATTAAAAAAAATCAATATTTTTCAAAACACATAAATTCTCTGGTTAAGGATTTTTTTAATAATTCTACTTCGCAATTCGCTTCTTTTTTTACCAACGAGACTAATATGAGTACTGAGGAATTGAAAGAATTAAAGCAAATTGTAGATAATAAACTGGAAACAAGAAATAATAAGGAATAATATGGTTGAGTATGTTATCAAATCAACAATAAGTATTACGGTATTATATTTACTGTATTATATTCTTCTACGTAACATTAAGGCATTTGAATTTAATCGGTTTTATTTATTGTTTACATTCGTATTTTCTTTGGCAATTCCATTTGTGCAATTTTCGACAGAAATCAATTTACCCATTACTCAAAGTATCCCTGATTATTCATATACAATAAATAAGATTACTACTCAAACGGTCATAGTAGATAAACAAACAAACACTGCATCTTTAAATTTTATAGACTTTTTAACAATTATTTATCTTTTAGTTTCCGCCATTTTATTGATACGTTTTATTTTCAATTTATATAAAATCATCAAGACAATTAAGAACTCAAAATGTGTCGAAAAAACATTTCCTATAATCTTATTATCAACCAATAATTCACTACCATATTCTTTTCTTCAATACATTATTGTAAACAAATCAGAATATGATAATGGGAATATAGAAAACGATTTGATTTTGCATGAACAAACACATTGTAAACAAAAGCATTCTATTGACATATTATTAATTGAAATAATTAAAGTAGTCTTTTGGTTTAATCCTATTATATGGATTCTCAGGAAAGAAATTCAAGTAATCCATGAGTATCTAGCTGATAAAAGAGTTTTACAAACCCAAAACTTAAAAGATTATCAGCACATATTGTTAAATCTTGTATTTCGAAATAACTCAATATATCTGGCCAGTGATTTTAATTATTCACTCACAAAAAAAAGATTAATTATGATGACAAGAAATAATTATTTAGCAAAATCTATTGTAAGAAGGATTGCGATAGTTCCATTGGTTTTGTTATTGGCTATATCATTAACCTATAGCCAGAAAACCATACCAAAAGATAGTCTTGGAAATTATGAAAACGAATGGTGGTATTCAATATTACAAAAGCATAATCTTGAACTGTCAGCGTTTAATAACTTCGGAGATATTTTTGAGATGGGTGCGGAAAATTCTATTAATGATGGAGTTTCAACACTATCAGATGCTGTACTATTAATAAAATTTGATGGTGGTTATTCAATACTGAAAGCAGAAACAATGGTTCATGATTTAAATAAAAAATCCATTCATTTAAAAAATACGAATTGGAAAAAGTTTATCGATGAAAGAACTAATGGACTTCCATTAGTAGATATTGATTCGAAAAATATTTACATTAAAGCTACAAATAAAGGAGAGTTAAAATTTGCATATGAAGCTCCTCAAACTGGAAAGATAATAGACTTTGATGATGATGCACCAGCACCGCCGCCACCTCCTCCGACAAAAAGAAACTAAAACCAACAGTGCATAACAAATTAGGAATTAAGGCACAGTTGAACACAAAAAAAGCCGCAACAAATAAATGTTTACAGCCTTTTTAGAAGCCACAAGCAAGCAAATTAAAGCTTCAATTGTGTTTTAATTTATGTTGAGCTAAACCCT
>JBNKCO010000016.1:0-42459 GCA_050287785.1 Bacteroidales bacterium | reverse complement strand
GTCACACCCTGTCATTGAAATGACTATCAGTATTATGATTATAAAATATTGTTTTTTCATAACATATTGTTCCATTTGACTTAAATCATCTTAGCAATTTAATATCTATACTGCGAATTCATGGTTTATTTGTGCTAACGGTTTAAATAAGAGGCGGCGGGCAATTCAAAGCTCCAACCTATCAACCCGAAAAATGTTTGAAAAAATGTACTGTATTTGAATTTTTTGTCCATCCGCCCGCTGACTTTTATTTTTTGTTATAGCCAGTTTTTATGTCCACCATCTCGGTGTTTTATCTGTATCCTCAGTATCTGGATGCTTTTCAAGTCTCTTTAATTGGTAACTCATTTCACGTTTTATCATTACATTATCAGAATTAGATAATTCAGTGATAGTTCTAATCGCATCATTAGTTCCAATTGAAAATAAAGCATATCCACATTGACTTATAAACTGTCCTGTTCCTGTTTCATATGATTCCAAGAAATCAAATTTCTGTTGTATTGCCTTTTTTATTATCGGAACACTTGAATTTTCTTTTCTACTTTGAAGGTCATGAATTAAATCTTCATATCTTGTATGCCATGGTTCTATAATTAATCTATGAATTAAGTCCGTAAATTCATTATTCTCTTCGACTAGCCATAACAAAGACAGTCCTAACTCAACATCATCGCTATTATTAGAATCAATAATATTTTCAAAAATTTTTCTTATTTCTTTTGATTTAGCTTCATTGTCCTTAGGTAATTTTGACAACAACGTCTCTCTTGGTAGCTTTCCAAGTTGAAAATCTATAATATTTTGTCTTAATTCTTCAGTCATTTCTCAATTTCAATTTATTATTAAAGTATTCCTTATAAAAAATGACTACAATGGTCATTTAACTTCTGTAACGTTTGTTTAAATTGGCTATAACAACCGAATAAATACCACTAGTGGTATTTATTCCCATTGTATCATGACCTCAAATGTAACGAATCGATCGGATTTATGATATTTGAAAATGAATTATTTGCTATGTGAGTATAAAATTCAGTAGTCTTTGTCGAATTATGATTTAGTAAGTTTTGAATGTTCCTTAGATTCACTCCTGCTTCCAGTAAGTGTATTGCAAAACTATGTCCTAAAATATGCTGTTCTACTGTCAAATCTATAAGAAGATGAAAAATTACAATAGTAAACGAGAATACAGAAAAGTGAGATAATAATTTAGGATTTTGTAATTGTAAACATAACGTTAATAATATGGGACGTTTGGCACTTCAAAGCTCCAAACTATCCGCTATATCTTTTATTAATTGTACTCACTTTCGAAACTTAAACAATCTGCGATGACCTATATTTAGTGTTATACACTTGCTATTCCTATTCAATCAGAAAACTACAAGATTTTTCAATCCGATTTAATTCCATACTTATCGATTAAATAAACCAAACTTCCAATAGCTGCTGTTCCTAATTGTAATTCTCGCGGGTGTACTTTGTCAAAAGTGTCATTCACTGTATGAATAATTTCAAAATATCTTTGGCTTTCTACCCTTAAAGCAATAGATGGAAAACCATATTTTCTTTTTAAAGTAAGAATATCCATACCCCCGAACCCTTTGCCAATATTGTAGAGACCGTAAGGAAGTAAATATTTATTATACTCTTGAAGTTGATTAACTACAATATCTTCTCCATCAATTAAAAATCCATTAGGAGAATATCCTCCCAAATCAGATTCAATTCCTACGATAATTGTTTCCTTATCATTGTCAAAATAATCAGCATAAGCTTTGGCTCCCGCTCTATGTATTTCTTCATCCATAAAAAGAATCACTCTTATGGTTTTATTATTTTTAATTTTGAGTTCATCAAAAATCCTTAATACATCCATCATTTGTACACAACCGGCTCCATTATCATGAGCTCCTGTTGTATTATACCAAGAATCTATATGAGCACCAATAATTATAACTTCTTCAGGATTTGTTTTTCCTTTGATTTCTGCTATTACATTGTATGATTCTACAGATTCCATAATCTTGGTGTCAACAGACATCAAGATTTTACTATTGGGGGCTTTCTTTAATAAATTGCTCAGGATTTCGGAATCTTTTGAACTAACTGCAAGTGCTGGTATTTTTTCAAATTTTTCATTGTACACTATTGAACCAGTATGAGGGAATTCATCTATACTTGTTGTTAACGACCTCATTAACACTCCAACTGCACCATACTTTGCAGCATGGGAAGTTCCGTTAAATCTCAGCATTCTCGCTTCTACATATGCGTCCAAAGGATTTGAATAGACATTTTGCATCGGCGTATTAAAAAAAACAATTTTATCTTTAATCGCCTCTTTATCCAACGACTCAAGTTCTGCAATACCACTAACTTCTATTATATTTGCTATTAATCCGTTTTTTGGTGTAGCAACCGAAGGTCCAAAAGCATCAACTTCCAAAGAGTAATCATCATTGTTTTCTGACATGACAATTGCTTTTCCTCTGGTATTAGGATACCAAACCGAGGATTTAAAACTTTGCAAATACACCTTGTCATATTTTTTTGTGTCGAGCTGTTTTTTTAGTATGTGAACCGCCTTAATGGATGCTTCGGAACCAATTAGTCTGGGACCTGCTTCCTCACAAAGCTTCTTTAAATTATTATACGCTTCTGAATTGGTTAATGCATTTTTATAGATATCTGAAATTACAATTGAATCATTATTCTGAGCTATCACGCTAAATGACATGATTTGAAACATTGTCAGAGTTAAAATTGTAAATTTTAAGAAAAATAGTTTCATTGTTCGAGGTTTATTGATTTGTTTATGAATTGTTCTATTATATTCCATTTTGCACCATCGTTTTGATGAAACTCTGTCTCTCAATGCTTCCGATTAACGGTAAAATTAAACCTTTTGATATCAACAACTTAACATTTTCAATAATTTTTAATATCTATTTTTACCATAATCATTTTACCGTTTGCTTCAAGACTCAACTGTAGCTCAGCAGGGGGATTGTGTATAACGTTGATAATATAAATAGATTGGCATTTTCTAGCACTTTCGTATCGGTTTATTACAAATATAACTAAAAGCTAAAAGCCATGCAAACCACTGGCTGCCAATTCATTTATATTGTCTTGTTGTGCGCTGCCTTTTATTTTAATCTATATCAAAGAAATTTGTTTAATTATCAAATGAAATAATATCCTCATTATTAATAACAAATGTGTAATTTGATTGTCCTCCGTCTCCCCTTCTATCACCGCCAGTAACCTCAAAAGACCAATTTGTTCGATTTAAATAATCCTTTTCAATTTTCATTGAATCATTTATTGTAATATATATTGAATCTGCCCAATACAAAAAATCATCTCCTCTATCCTCTGCAATCCCTAAGTCCCCTTCTTGATGGAAAAGTTGTTTATCTTTTGACGGAATTTTAATCCGAGTATCATTTCTCCTGTCGTTGAAATACACTAAAACATCGTAATCAGATTTGTTATCAATATAATATAAGTCCTCTCTTCCAGGGTCACAACTAATTAAGAAACCTATAAATATGATTACAATTAAATATAATCTTGTTTTTTTCATATTCAATAAACATATTTTAATTAAAAACTTAATACAACTATCAATCCAACTTGCACAGTTGATGCGAGTATGTCTTGTAAGGTTGCGTACAACAACTGGTAAAAGTTACTCTTCGTTGTATTTCTCCTATCTCTTCATCTTTTTCACTTCCATGTTTTAACAATTTTAAAGTAAAATACAGCCGAATTGCTAAACATACCAATTATGTTAAATACTATTTACTAACTGAAAAACCTAAATTGGGGCATATCCATACGAAATTCTAATCCTGCATCCCTCACCCGTTCACTTTGACTCTGGGACTGTGCTGTGTGGTGATTCAGTGCATAGAGTCTGGGCGATGAAAAAAACTCCAAGTTATCCGGGGTTTCTTATGAGTCATTGGTCTAAGAATAAAAAGAAAGACGCCGATCATTAAACCAGCTTCTTTTCTTGAAGAATTCAATTTTATCATTTTTACAAAACAATGAATCGTGCGACAAAATATTTTTCTTTACTAATTATCTTTAAGTAATAAATTCCTGATTTCAAACTAAAAAAAAGCCTGTTATAATCTTCTGTTTGTCTAAATATAACTGATACGGGGCGACCTAAATTATCAAAACATTTTACTTCATGTATAGGCATTCTTTCTGGCAGGTCCAATGTTAAAGAATTAATACATGGATTTGGGTATACATTTAACACATTAGATTCCGGACTACGAGACTTTCCATAACATTCAGAAATACCTATACCCAACGAAGTATAAATCCCCAAAGCGTTTGGATTCTTAGCCTGAAGCCAGTTATCTTTATACAGGTACATCGATGAAGGTCTTGTATAACCCCTGTCGAGTGCATGATAAAGGGCAAATGTATCTGAATCCTCCTTATAATTAATTTTATAGCCAACAAAAAATGATCCTGTCATGCTCAGAACAGTATCAAATGATACATAATTAACTTTATTTGATTTGAGGCCTTTCAAAAATAACATTCCTGAATAAAGCTCCTTTTCAGGATAAGAAGTACCGTTCCAAACCTTTAATTCAATATAGGCTAAAGGATTCGAATAAACTGCTTTTGCCACATCCAGATATACTCCGGCAACTTGCAAATTCCCTCCCGATTCAAAACGCTCAGCATATTGAGTATAACCTGCTGAGTTATGTCCTGAAACATACCCCCACTCCAGTCCTGTTTCACTTAATCCAATTCTGTCATAAGGGAAGAAATTCCATCCAGTATCGCAGTATTCATTATTAAATCCGTAAGGATCATATCCATCTAAAAAAAGTTTGCCAGTTTGTGCAGGATCAAGCCAGTACTTAAGTTGATTGGATGAATCAGGATAGGTTTCGTAGCTAATTCCAAATTTAGTAAAATAATCATCCCGCGGATAACCACAGGTTGATCTCCCTCCGGTTAAAGTTCCTATTATTCTGTGTTGCTCATTAAACATTGGAGCCCCGGAAGAACCCAATTCAGTTGTTCCTAATTCCCAATGTGGGACTTTCCAGGTAGAATTGACATTAAATCCTTCTCCAATATCTTCACTTTCTATTGCATGATATTCAATGGCAATTTGCTTCGAATTACCAAAAGGATGATGAATACAAACTCCTTTCTCAGAAATGTAATTTCTGGCATCCCAACCGGCATAAAAGGGTTGATAAGAAGAAGGAACTTTCTCAAAAAGTTTCATTAATGTAAAATCTATCTGATGATTGGTGGTCGCTAAAATAGTGGCACCAGATAAACTTTGAAACTTAGTAGTCAATGCTTTTTGGCAATCTGTTGTTTCATAATTAAAAAGAAACAAAGCTTCAGCCGCAATATCCGGCGAATTAATTACATGATAAGCAGTTAGTAAATAGGGAGTGTTGCTTTCAGCGGTATTTCCTATTAATGTTCCTGTTCCTATGCCTCCATTATAAATTATCTTACAAACTGACCGTTTTTCTGTTTGCCAATACTTTCCATTAGAACAGTTGATATCTTCATTACAGATTTCAAGCTTTGAAGATTTAAGAGCTTGTAAAGATGATTCTTCAAAAATATTCACATAGTCATGATATACCTTAACAATTTTTAATTCACCAAATGAATATTGATAAGCAGGAACATTGAGCTCAACAATAATTTTGTTTCCGCGAACCGGAGAAATTGAAAGTACCTGAGCAGGGTTATTATTTCGATGAGTGAATGCCCCGAGAAGATCCTCGTATCCGGGGCTATAAAAATACAACCTGGTACCCGGTAAAAGCAAATAGTGCATTGTAAGGTATATGGAATAGGCATTTTCTGATCGAATGCCTAATCTCCAAACACGCCCACTGGATGTTTCAGTCCATTGACCTGAATTATTTGGATTTAAATCAGTATTGATGGGACAGGCAAATTGGAAAAGTTTTGTAAGGCTCAGAGTTGTATCTTTCTTATTTTTACAAAGCTGGCTATCTACCGAAGGCATTTCCTTAAAGTATTTAATAGCAGGAAGATTTTCGGTTACACTATATGGAATGGAATTTTCATGAATCTGTCCGAAGGTCTGAAAAAAACAAAAACAACAAACACAATTTAAAATAATCCAATGTTGATATCTCATGCAAAGACCCTAATTATTTTAGTAAATGTATTGAAAATAATATTTTAATAGTGTTTTCTCCTTCCACATCTTTAACGCAAAATCAAACTTTAAGAGTAAATATATTTTCAGAAAAATCTATATGAATAATATCAGATTAGTTCTTATGGTGTATCACTAAAGTTTAGACCGACACAATCGAAAACCCTGATCAGGGCCTTTGCCATTTGCTTCAAATTTACCTCGGTAAGAGGGCCTGCAAGCATGTTCTCCTCCAATCCAACCGCCACCTTTCCATATCCGAAAAAGACCGGGTTCAACCTCAGAATCTTCATACCATTCCATGCTCCATTCACGTACATTACCAGACATGTCGTAAAGTCCTAATTTATTAGGTTTTTTTAAACCAACAGGTTTTGTGCTATTATTATTCTTCTCTATTTTGGACCAGTTCCAGGTTCCAGTTAGGGTAGAATCTCCTGAATTTTTCCAATACCACCCAACTTTATCTATTTCATTACTTCCACTAAATTTATAATCCTTGCCCTTATTACCTCCATTTGCAGCATAATGCCACTCTGCCTCTGTTGGCAACCGGTAACCATTGGCATTTTCGTTTATTGAAATTATCCATTTAATACTATCCAATTCACTTATATTATTTGCATCTATATTATTGGTGTCAATATTATAATAAGGGGCTAAACCTTCAATTATACTTCTTTTATTACAATATTCAATACAATCGTACCAGCTCACCATCTCTACAGGTAAATTATCGCCTTTGAATGCTGAGGGATTATTTCCCATAATATTAACCCACTCTTTTTGAGTTACCTCATATTTGCCAATAAAAAAGTCCGATAGTGTAATATTTTTTCCACTGAGTTTGACCTCTTTATTAAAAAAAGTCCCGGTTTTGACTAAGACAAAAGTTTCAGCGTTATCTTTCACACAACTGCTGACTATAACTATTGTTGCAGTAAAAAGTATAATAAATAGCTTTCTCATATGTAATTTTTCTATTCTTAGTGTTAAAGCAGTTTTCATTAATAAAAATAATCCGATTTTATTGAATTAAAAGCTGCCAGATATTAAACCTGGCAGCTCTATCAATGATTATATCTATAACCACTCGGAATTACAACCATAAACAGGAAGTACTAAAGTTTACCAAGAATGATTGTACTCAACCAGTTATTCAGGTTGCTCAACCAAAAAAAATCATAGATGGGTACTAATCCACTAGTTGCCATTGTGCATTTACATGTGTAGTACCGGAGTACTGAGCACATTCACTGCCATTTGTGGTTCGACCATATCCATCAAGTCTCATGCTAGTACCTCGGTTTTGGATAAAGTAATAACCAGAACCAGCATCAACAAATTGCCATTGAGAATTTACATGTGTTGTGTTATTTGAATATTGAGCACAAGCACTCCCATCTGTAGTTCTTCCATAACCATCTAATTTCATGTTAGTACCTTGATTTACTATATAATAATATCCAGAACCAGCATCAACGATGTTCCAATGCGCATTTGCATGTGTTGTATTGGCGTACTGTCCTGCAGCTGCCCCATTACTTGTTAGGCCCATACCATCGATGAACAAACCAGTTGAACGATTCTTTATTTGTTTTAATCCGGTAATACCGCTGCCACCCCCGGAGCTACCAGCGTCCCATACGGTTACGTTACAGTATCCATTACTTGTACCCCATGCTTCAGTCAATAATATCGCAGAAGGCGTAATGTCACTCCCCAGCCCATATCCTGCAGCCGCCCAAGCATTAGCGTGGTTGGCAAAAGTTATGCTGTGGTTTGCTCCGGTTGAATTCTGTGATGTCCTGGTGCTATAAATCTGTCTGAAACTTTGTGTACCATCGATAGAAGGTGCGTTTGATCTCCAGGAGGTATATACGTTATATGTTCCTCCATCACTGTAAACGGTACGAAGGCTAGCTCCATCAGCAGGTCTGTTAGCTCCCCATTTCTCATTTACATAATATTCCATAAGTGGATTTCTTGTCCATCCATAATAGGCCATAGAACCTCCACCACCATTGAGACTAAAGGAACCACAATTGTAGCCTACAACCCTGGTCCTTGATCCGGAATCCCAGCCTTTACCACACGTAAAGTTTCCATTCATATTCCAGGAAACACTGTAATTACCGCCCTCTCCATTCGAGTAATTCACTGATCCTGAGAGGCCATCACTCTTCCAAAGTGACCAGAAATAGCCATCATCGATACCCGACTGGTAAGTTTTTAATTGAACATCTGGAAGGATCTCATCGTCTTCTTTTGAACATCCAGAAAACATTACACTAAGTAGCAGAAAAAATACTGCAAACCTTAAAATCTTCTTCATAGTTAGATTTTTAATTAATAATAATTTGTTTAACGGTTCGAATGTATAATTAAATGCTGGGCCTTATTTAGAAATTTGTCCTTAAAAAATGGAAATTTGTCTCAGATTAGCTACTCAGAGAAAAGATGGAAATACCAGACTCAGTTATTCTAATGATTTTGAATAATTTTTAGGAGATACATGGTATCGCTCTTTAAACACTTTACTGAAATAAGCGGGATCAGAAAACCCACAATCATATGCTATTTCGCTTATAGTATTGCTATTAATTCTAATCAGTTCTTCAGCTTTTTTTAAACGATAATTTTTAATTATGTCATTGATAGATTGTTGTGATAAAGCTTTAAATTTTTTATAAAAAACGCTTCTGCTCATCCCAATTTCATCAATAATAATATTTACATTAAACTCAGGGTCTTTGTAATTTTGTGTGATTATTAACAATGCTCTTTCTATAAATTCTTTATCTAAAGAATTAACTTCAATTTTATTATCTATAATTCCATTGTTACCAATAAAATGATGGCGTAATTGTTCCCTTTGCCTTAATAAATTATCAATTCGTGAAATTAACAGTTCATCATCAAAAGGTTTGTAAATATATTCATCCGCTCCGATATGAAAGCCAGTAATATGATCTTCAGTTGTTGCTTTAGCAGTTAATAATATAACTGGAATGTGAGAGAAACGAATATCTGTTTTTATTTGTTTACATAATTCAAATCCATCCAGTTCAGGCATCATTACATCACTAATAATAATATCGGGTAGAAATTTTAAGATTAGATCAAAACTATTTAAGGGATTAAATTCCTTAATAATATTATATTTTTCATTTAGAATATCATCAAGGTAATTGCAGATGTCAATATTATCATCAATTATTAAAATAGTATATTCTTTCCTAATGCCTTTAAAATAATCGGAATGATTAAGTTCTATTTTTGTGAATTTCTTTTCAATGGCCAGTACTTCCTGAGCTGTTAAAAACTGAGATTTTTCTACTGGTAATACTACTTTAAATTTTGAACCTACTCCTGACTTACTCTTGACCGAAATGGTTCCTCCATGTAGTTCAACCAATTTTTTTGTCAAGTGCAGTCCTATTCCAGTTCCAACTGTTCGATCTGACAATTCATTAGTAGCAAAAAACAGGTCGAAAATTTTATCAATATTTACATTGGAAATTCCTTTACCAGTATCTTTAATTATAATTTTTAGTAAATCTTTATTTTCTGTCAGATTTTTTTCAAGATATATTTTCAGTAAAATCAGGCCTCCTTCAGGAGTGTATTTCACTGCATTTGATACAATATTTGATATTATTTTCTGAATTTTATCTTCATCAATATGTATTTCCAGTTTATTTACGGAAGAGCTAAATTCAAGATTAATCCGCTTCTGTTCTGCCAGATAACTAAAATTAAAAAATGTGTTTTGTATTAATTCTATAACATCAATTTTTATAAGATTAAGTTCCATTCGGTCGCTTTCAATCTTCCGAAAATCAAGGATTTGATTGACCAATGTAACCAACCGGGAAACGTTATTTTTAACCATTTGTAACTCTGCATTAGCAAAATTGCTTCTTAATAGCCTGTTAATAGGACCTTCTATTAAAGTCAATGGAGTTCTTAGTTCATGTGAAATGTTTGTAAAAAATTGAAATTTTAGTTTATATAATTCTTCTGATTTCTGATTCTCAATATGTTCAAGCCACAGTTTATTTTTAAAAGTTGTTGACACTATTGTGTACTTTCTAAAAAAGTATAGTGCAATTAGTCCAATTAGTATATAAATAGCTTTTGCAAACCATGTTTGCCACCATGCAGGTAACACATTAATTATTATTTGTTTGCCAGCAGTATTCCAAATATTGTCATTATTTGAAGCCTCAACTCTGAAAATATATTTACCCGGATCTAAATTTGTATACGTAGCCATCCGTTTTGAACCTACATAATTCCAGCTTTTATCAAATCCTTCCAACATATATGCATACTCATTTTTTTCTGGAGCAATATAATTTAGTGCTGCATATTCAATACTAAATACTGAATGTTTTCTGGTAAGGTTTACCTCTTCTGCCATGCCAATATGTTGCTGAAGAGGGGAATCTTTATCTCCTTTAGTAACTGATTTATTATATATTAGTAAATCAGTAAATACTATTTCAGGGATAAAGGTATTCTCTTTAATTTTATCCGGATAAAAAGCATTAAATCCATTTGAACCTCCGACATATATAATTCCATCATTTCCTTTATAAATTGAACGGTCAGCGAATTCATTTCCCTGAAGCCCGTCGTTTACATCATAATTTATAAATCGAGGATGTTGTGGTATATTTATAGCATTGCTAAATTTTGACAATCCATTATTTGTAGTTAGCCATAAATTCCCTTCATTATCCTCACAAATTGCTTTAATTGAATTATTTGGTAATCCGTCTTTAACCTGGTAACAGGTAAATGAACTGTCTTCACTGTGAAAAAGATTTAAGCCATTATTTGTTGCCAGCCATATATGTTGCTGACTATCTTCGAAAATATCAGTAATCCCATTATAACTAATACTTCTTTCATCCAGTGAATTATTTTTGAATATGATAAATTTTCCAGTTTCCCTGTCAAATAAAGTGAGTGCTTCAGTTGTTGCTATCCAAAGTTCCTCATTGCTGCTTTCAAGAACTTTGATTACCCAATCTGTTGGAAGGTTATTTTTACCCAATTTGTATTTATATCGTGTGAATTTTTGGGTTTTATAATCAAATTTATTTAAACCACCTAACATGGACGCAATCCATAAATAACCGTCTTTGTCTTCTGTTATGCCATAAATATTATTACCGCCAATACTATTGGTATCTTTCTCATTATAAGTATATCGTTTAAACTTACCTGTTTCTTCATTGAACTGGTTTAATCCGCCATTCCATGTGCCAATCCACATTTTTCCTCTACTATCCCTAAAAATAGACCATATTGCATTTGAACCAATTGATTGTTTATCATTGTGGTCATGCGTATAATGTTTATAGGTATTCGTTTTTTTATCCCATATATTTAAACCTCCTTCGGTCCCAATCCAAACCAAATTATTTTCTTCATGGATGACATTTACATTATTATTATTTATGCTGTTTTTACTGACTGGATCTTGTTTAATGTGTATAAATTTTTGTGATAATTCATTATAAAAATTTAAGCCTCCATTATAAATACCTAACCAGATCGTATTTTGGTTATCCATGTAGATATCGTGAATAGAGTTATTTGTTATACTTGAATTATTATTTGGATTATGTTTGTAATAATAAAACTTGCAACTGTTTCTATCAAAATTATTTAAATGTATAATATTCAATCCCCCATTTTCTATTCCAATCCACAAGCGTTTATTGTTATCCTCTAAAAGTGAATAAATAGCACCCTGACTTACACTTGTTTTATTAAAGGGATCTGGTCTATAATGGTAAAACAATGGTTTTAATGGATTATTTTTGGGATAATCCATAACAAATAATCCCTGATTACTTGTTCCAATCCATATTCTTCCATTACTATCCTGCAGTAATTTTTGAATACTATTATTACCAGTATTTTCTTCGTGTACGGGTAAATTTATAGTACGGTATGAATAATCAGAAGTATCAACAAGTTGGAGACCGTTAATTGTAGCTAACCAGCAATTATTATTACTGTCCATTAAAATATCCATAACATACCCATTGCTATAAACTTGTTTCGCTGAAAGGTCGCTGGGATTTAATACAAATAACCCTACCGGTGTTCCAATTAATTGTGTGCCATTTTCATATTCGTATACACAATCGACATAGGTTTTTATCGCATTAATTGGAATGAATTCATCATTCTCTCTGTCATATATATTCAATCCAACATGAGTGCCTACCCAAAGGTTTCCTTTATTATCTTCATAAATTATATTAATATCATTATTATTAAGACTATTTTTTTTAGCTGAACTATGCTTGTATGTTTTAAATGTATAAGCATCGTATTTATTTAACCCATCGCTAGTTCCTAACCATAAAAATCCAAATTTATCCTGATGAATACATTTCACCCAACTCCTGGAGAGACCGTCCTGTACTGAAAGATGTTTAAATTTGATGGATTGAAATTGGGAAAATACATTTTGCTCCGGAAATAATAAATGAAAAATTATTAGTAGTAGAGAAAAAATATATTTGCTTTTATATTTCAACTTAATTGTGGTTAAGGTATAAATATAAGTTTATAATTATACTTGACAATATATAAATTTTACTAATGTTTTAAAGAAAACTACTGCCGAATAAATAATTATAGTAATTGAAGAAACTATTTATATTAATTGGAAGTAGTTTTAACCCGGATAATTAAATACGTTGAACTCCCTCTTGGGTTCGGGGATTATATATTAAGAAGCCTCAAAGCACTGAATATTAAATTGTTGATGTTTTTACCTAATAATATTTTGTAGCCCAAAATTGAGGAAGGCTTATTTAATAATATATTGGTCCCAAATAAATGAATATCAACAATTTTCGCAATTCTCGACATTGATTCAATGAACCGGAATGTAGCCCGGCAAAGCCAATAATGCAGATTAAATAGACTATAATGGGATCAAAACCATCATATAATTATAAATTTATCTTTATGCAGTGTGTTCTTTTTGCTGTTCGTTGAGTGTGTGATTAGTAAGGGATTATTACGCTACGCTCCATGAGGGCTTCGCCGTTGCGGCTTCAACCAACTGAAAGGAGCTCAGCACAGATAAACCTATCGAGTTACGTGAAAATTGAAGAAGGCTACAACCATTGAATTTACTACTATCACGCCTATTTTGCATACACATTATCAGCACCAGTTTTTCTGTCCTTTTTTCTATATGCTCTTATCAATAATAAATTAGTTATTACAATCATAAACAAACCTGGTCTGAGTTCAATTGTTTGAATTTGATTCCAATAAATAACTCCATAAACATACACAATCAAAATCAGGATTTGTAAAACAATATATTTAAACTTGTTTTTTATTAATCCAATTGAATGACTTACTACAATTAATCCTAATGTAATAGAACTAATGCTTAGTATCCAATTATAGAAATCATAATCATTGAGAAGAGTGTATCCTTTCCAACCTGTAAACGTTCTGTAGATTTTTTCTCCGTCCAAGTACATTTTAAACCGTCTAGTCCAGCCGAGAAAAGTGCTAACTATAATCAACAATGTCAATATAGACGACCATATTAAATATTTGTTTATCTCATATTTTTTATTCTCAATTATCTCAACTTCTAATGCATCATAAATTAATCTAAGCGTTTTATCTCTCGGAGTTGTTTCATTGCTCTCAATTCTTTGAATTGTTCTTAAATTGACTTTTGATAATTCGGCTAAATCTTCTTGAGATAATCCTCTTTTATTTCTAATTTCTTTTATTCTTTTTCCTATTTCTGTCATCGATGATTTAATTTAAAATTGAGAGGTAAAAATAGTCATAGAATGATAATTTTCATTGCGACTTTATTATGACATTTTTATGGCATTTTCACGTAATTGTCAGTCATATAGCTTGTTTTGATTTAATTGGCAATAATGTTCTCGCAGTATGAGTATACGGTGGGGATTTCGAGTTGCGGTCGTATTCCGGGTGCATGGAATAAGATACGAGCTGTTAAGCTCGCCATACCACCATCACCCCAATGTTTTTTACCGCGTGTTACCACACCTTTTAATGTTATTATAATCTACAATTATGCTTTTCCAATCTATTTTAAATAAAACAGAGTCCTGGTGATTGTTGCAATATAGATAGACTTCATTTTTATTTGAATACGGTCCTTCTGTTCCATGTGTAACAGATAGAGTTCTTTCAGTTGAGAATAGTCCCCAACAATGTTTTGTTACTATTGTTTGATTCTCATACCAAACTTCATCGTCAATAACTAATGGGATAAAATCCAGTTTCACTGTATCGGCATCCAACATAATATTTTCCACAATTGTTTTTCTATATCCAGGGTACCAAAACCACATACTTATATTTTCTCCCTGTACATTATTAATTATAAAACTCCCATCTATGCTTCTTGATATTTCCAGGTCTTCCATCCTGAGAGTACTTATCGAGTCAAATATTTCGACAGTGTAAGGCATAGTAATACCCAACGTATCAATAAAATACACTTTCCCTTGAATTGTTGACTGGCTGTGTCCTAATAATAAAAAACCAAAGGAAAAAGAAATTGAAATTAACAACCTAAGACTTTTAAGGTATAAAGTATTTTTCATAATTTCTTAGAATTGATGCTTTGTTGTTTTTATAAGTATGTGTGGTAACATTGAGTATATGTCAAGTAGGCGATTATTAGGCTACGCTCCATGAGGGCTTTGCCGTTGCGGGATTCAACCGACTGAAAGAAGCTCAGCGAACCGAACGAAGTGAGCTCACAACGGATAAGGAGTAACAAAGCTAAACCCGTATGCTCTTTACCATGTGTTGTTGCCAGCATTTCATTTTTCAATCAGTTCAAATAGTTCTTCCACTTTAATATCAAAAAATCTAGCTAATCTAATCGCTAAAATGGTTGAAGGTACAAATTTCCCATTTTCTATAGTATTTATGGTCTTTCTTGTCACACCAATTTTAGTTGCGAGTTCTTCCTGTGTCAAATTCTTTATTGCTCTCTGAACTTTAATCTGGTTTCTTAGTTTCCAGTTATCCATTTCAAGCTCGATTATATATCAATGACGAAACTAATCCTGAAAGAACACCAAGATATAATGTGATTTCACAAACAATCAAGGCTGAAATATTAGTAAAAATAGAGAGTCCAAGAAATAAACCTAATAATATAATCAGAGACCAATACCCAACTATAAAAGATTTGCTTTTATTATGTATTGTTAATTCATCATTTAGTGCATTTTTTAAATCACTATCAGAATTGATAATTTTTCCAAGTTTTCTTAGTCGGATTAGGTTTACCGAAAATATTATCCAACCAAATAATCCAATTAGAATTATTAATCCAAGAATTAATTTATTACTAATCAAATCTTTTAATATTAATCCTCCAAACCAAATTATCCACCCAATTGTAAACCATTTTATCAAGTTGTATCTTGATTTGTCAAATTTTTCAACCAATGAAGTCTCCATAATACTAAATTTAAATGTAACTCAAAGTTATCTATATGTAACTTACAGGTTACAAACCTATAGATTTAAAATCATTTATCCAAATCATGCGTTAAATATTGTATGGAGTTTTTTTAATGGTTACAACGGTTGTGGTAAGTTAAGTAAGAAATAATTGCGCTACTCTCCATGAGGGCTTCGCCATTGCGGGATTCACTCCTAGCCGCCATATATTTTTTAAATGTTTTCATGCCCAATCCCGATAGCTACCGAATAGCATTATCCGCCAAATGACCTATATTTTTTGTTGGTAGGCGTTATTCTTTTATTCTACAACTCTGAATTCAAGATTGAATCTATTTCTTACAAAAGAATCATTATCAACTATTACACTGGAAACAATCTGTAATTTTTTGACACTTTCTGCTTTTAGAAATATCCATTCATTTGGAATCTCCTTTAGTATTTCAAATACTTTCGATTTATATTTTTTATCGCCAGTAGCACTAATGAGTTTATAATTACCTTGTTTGTCTATTTCATAAATAACTTCAGATGATTTTGATATTGGTGATTCTTTAGTTGATTCTTCTTGTAGAGTATAATAATAATTTAAAAATCTCCCTGGTCCACCTAAATAAACTAAAAAATCATTATCCGGTATTCTTAGATTGTTTTGAATTAATTCTTCAGTGGTATGGTTATATGCATGAAACAAAAAGCCTGATTGCGAATAATATTTCCATATCCCCACTTTCATATCATTTTGATATAGCCCTTCACAGATTATTTGTTCACCTGTAGAATCAATAACTATATTAAATTTGTTTTCATCTCTTTTACTTTTTAACACAGCCGTCCTTTGCTCGTTTCCAATTAAACCTGACATTTTATTATTTGAATAGTCCGGTGGATAATAATACCTCCAATAACCGTTCTTTTTATCATCTAAAAAGCTTCCCTTTGACTTAAGAAAATTGCTAGGATGTTTATAATAAAAGTGCATCCAGCATCCAGTTTTTTTATTATTATAATATTCTCCATAAGCAACCAGGAACTTATAATTCATTGGTCCATAAAAATAAGTAGTCAAACTTGAACCATGTTTTACATCCTTGTTTTCTTTTAAAACAAAAAATTCCTCAATCATTTCATTTCTCATTCTTGTCTTCCTTTTTAATTCTTGTCCGTTAACTAATAGGAAATTAAATAAAACAATTGAAGCCAAAAATGTAATCTTCACATTACTCATAATTAATTTATTTAGTTTTCGATTTTAATCTTTTGAACAGTATTTGAATATAAGGTCTGTATCAGAATTATGACTAACGAAAAATTTATAAAATCATAAATTACTATTTATCAGTGCTTTAAAATCTATCGTTAGCAACAATAATTAATCCACTCTGGAAGATTAGATGTCTTAATCTTGAATCTAATCCGGATGTGCTCATGGAGAATGCCTGCCAACGGCTCTAATATACGTAGTGCGGGATTTCAAAGCACCCACCCTATCCAGTCGCTATTTGTTTTATTAATTGTTTTCACTTTCAAATTTAGCATCATCCGCTCAATAACCTATATTTTTTGTTGTGTGAATTTTTTCATTAAAATATTACAAATGTTATTGGCAAATTATAAGTAAACTTAGTGCGCACCCCATTTTTCAACGCCGGTAACCAACTAACGGGAATTAATTTGGCGACTCTCATTGCTTCCGAATCCAATGGTTTATTAATTCCTTTTTTTATTGTATAATCTGAAACTTCACCGAATTCATTAACCTGAAATTCTACTATTATTCTGCCACTTTGACCAAGTTTATATGCTTCAACTGGTAATTTCACTCCACATCGAGAAATATGTATGATCTCGTCTCTACTTCCTAAATATATAAGTGGCCTGATTTTTTTCAATCCATCCACATTCAATCCATCGTATATTGATACCGAATCATTGTCAAAGTTATATTGTAAAGTAATTTTTCCGTTCTCATCATAATAATTCCAAATTCCAATTTTTTCATTGTTGTCATATTGTCCTTTTTCAATTAGTGTTTTTTGATTTAATTGAGGTATATCTATATATTTTTCATAAGAACCTTGTCTTATGTTCTTATCAGACTTAAGTACAGTAACTTTTTCTGTGATTTTTAAATCATTATTTTTTATTTTAATTTCTTTTACTTGACAGTGTAAATCAGCAATTGTAATTAAACAGATTAATGATAAAATGATTTTTTTCATATCAATTATTTTTTCAACTTATTATTTATTATTCGTATAATGTAGCTAAGTCTTATCTGACTAACGGTAAATTTACAAAATCACAAATTACTGTTAATCAATATTTTGAAATTTAATCGTAGTTTCTTTCCAAGGCATAGTAATCTGATTTTTTCAATCAAATTACAACTCAAAAAGTGTAAACGATGTTTCTATAACTTTGTAAACGATGTCCCTATATCGTACCTTATGGCATAAAACGTTGAGTATAAGAAACGTAAGTGATTTCAAAGCTCTTCACCATCAATGCACCAAAGGGAGCCTCACTTAGCAAAGCAAGTAAACCGATACTTTGTTTAGTAAATGGTTAAAAGCTCAAATTTACTAAATTACCCCGCATTACGTATATTTATTGTTGTAGCACGTAGTTTTCACTTAATTATCATTCTATGTGTCTCCATTAATTTATCATTTGGAGAATAAATTCTTAAAATATAAAATCCAGAATCCAAATCAGAAAGTTGTATAGTCAGGTTGATATCCTTAATTTCTTTGGTTGAAACAACTTTTCCTGAACTATTAATCAATTGAATCATGTAACTGTCAAGCTTACTAAAAACAATCTCTATAAAATCAACTGCTGGATTTGGAAAAACCGATTCAACTAGGTCATCTTGAGCAAGTTTAAATTTCTTATCAACTGGCAATTGATTTTCAATTACTTCCCAATCATTACTAGCATAATCAAATTGGTCAGAAATGATTTTTAGTTTTGGAGAATTCTCAATAATATTGGGGTAAATATCACGAATTAGTTTCTTGTCTGCATTAAATTCAAAAATCCAATTAGATGTATCTGCTCTTTGAATTATCTCACTCTCCAAATTGTGTTTTACGAAGTCTTCCAAGTCACACATTTGTTCACGAATCATCCCAAATCCTTGAATAGAATCAAAGTCTATATTCATCGCTCCAATCCAATATGTTGAATCAGTTTTTTTCTCAGTCAAATAATAAATTCCACGATACTTTGAGACAAATCCATGAAATACAGTATCTCTGTCACTTAAATCAGAAATTGTCGTATGCTTAGTTTTCCTGTCAAATGAAATTCCAAGTCGAACTGTATCAATTTGGAATTCTTGCGTTATTGTCAGACTATCATTAAGTTCAACCAATATCGGTTCTAATGCTGTTGCTATCTCCATCAATACAGTATCTCCAAGTCTTAATGCTAAATTAATCGAACGCTTTGGAAAAGGTTCTGTGAAATATGATTTTGGGCAGGATTGAATTTTCAATCCCGAATTTTCACAACCTAAAATTAGTCCAAATACTATTAATATAAATAAGTGTTTTTTCATGCAGTATGGTTTTCGGCTAGCTTTGCTATTATTTTTATACATTGGTATGGCTCGTTATTTCATTTCTTTAATTATTTCGATAATACTTTTTGTCCCTGTAATTTTACAATTCTCCTCATAATTCTTTTTGGGGTCAAGTCCAAACTTTTTCATAATCTCCTTGCGGATTTCATCATTTTTCGGGTTTCTTAAGTCCCAATCAAGTTTGTAATGCTCTCCTTTTGTAAAATCGAATTCCCCATTGTTCTTAATCGTTTCATTTATGTCAACAGTATCAAATTTTGGTCTAAATCCGATGTTATAGTATCCATATGGATTTTGTAAATGCCTTGAAGGATTTTTCTCAGCCAACTTTTCATTAATTGCAGTTATGTATTTATCAAACTTTTTCTTTGGCAACTCTTTATGAATCAGTCCCCATTGCAAAAAGACATTAGGTGTCTGGTCAATCCGCCTACCATATGAAATTGGAAATTCAAATTCCTCTATTTCAAGAGGTAAATTACCAATTATTTCAAATTCACCGTAAAAGACAATATTGTCCAGAATAAAGTCGGATGGTAAAGACTTTTTCCTTTTAAGTTGTTCAATATCTACTGATTTGCTATCTGATTTGTATGAATACAATTTAATCAGCAATGGAGGCCCCATTAATAAATTCAATCCATGATTTTCTGGTAGTAATTTTCTTTTTCTTGCTTTATTAACGTCAAAAAGAATTCTACCAAATCCAAACTCTGTTCTGTTTAGTTTAAGGGCGAAAAAATCACCAGATTTATATTTAACATTTTTGCGTTTAGCTTTACTAAACTCTTCGATTTGTGTCAAATGGTCGGACGGAGAATTATTAATGAATTCAATAACCATTTTTTCTAAATCAGAATCACTCCTGCGGAACTCCCAATTTCTTGAATAAAAAGTTGTCTGTGAAGTGTGGTTCCCAATTATTAAATCTCCACCTGAATTTACATTTAAATAAACTCCAATTGGAGTCCTTGATTCAAGAACTGAAGGAGTTAACTTCTTAGGTTTACCTTTTTTTGTTTTAGGTAAAATCAGCTCTCTATTTTCGGTCTGCTCATTAAACTGAATCTCTTTATATTCTTTTTCTGTAGAAATCACTTGTTTCTTAATCGTGTCTCCCTCGAAATACAATATTGAATCAGGTCGACAAGTATCACCTTTGAATTGAACTTTATCCCACGAATCCATCACAGGTTCTAGTCCGAAATATTTTCTCTGGTCGTTGGTTAATACTGTCATATTAGTTTCCTGCTGTGTCGTTCGCTAATGAGCCATAACGCTGAGAATATGGTGTCGTACGGGATTATGAAGCGATTTCCTATCTCCCGATAGCTATCGGGTTTACACTAACTTTTTTTACGAGCCAGAAACGCTCCCAAACCGATGCCCCCCGCATGCACTATACATATTAATAGGCTTTCGTACTTTTAATCATTATATAATCTTACTTGTTTTATATAAAGTTCTCTATTCTTTTCTTCCAATTTAAATTCTACATCTAATCCGAAGTCTAAATATGATTTAGATGTAAAAGTATGACTAATGAAATACTTTTTAATCAATTCAATTTGATTTGCTAAGTTTTGTATTTCTGTTTCAGTCATTACTAATTTATTATCATTCAAACTTGATTGAGTTATTATATCAACTGTGTATTTATTTTTAAAAATGTTATCTGCATTATTAGGATAGCAAATAAACTGGTCGCTTATTAACCCTTGGGCGGGTTTTACAACACTTTCATTTCCTAGTTGAGCATTAACTACGAAACCATAATTATCTGGACGATATAGGTTTTTTGTAATTACCACTCCATTTACCTCTTCATTTGGAAAAGAACGATGCACTAGTATTCCCATAAAAACCTCATGATGGTCGATGTTGTAATACTCTCTTTCGGAATATGCTTCATATGACCATAGGCTTGCCCAAACTTTTTTAATGGCTTTTTCAAATGACTTTGATTCATTATTTAAAATCCCCGTTTTTGATGTGTATAATCCTGCTCCAGAAAATCCTTTTGCATCTTCTGCGTTTGTTGATGAACGAAATCTCATTCGTGTCCATCCACCATTGGTTATAACTTTATCATTTATTGAATATAACAATGCAGAATCAATCGGTTCTGTTTTAATTGCTTTTCTAATATTCTTAAGAATCACTTTTAATGAGTCGCTATTAATTTCATCCTTTCCAATGAGCAAGCTGTCTATAAATGGTTTTGCAACGGAGTTTTGAATATGCTGGTTATAATAATAGAATGGAATTACAAATGCACCTTCTGGAACTTTAAAATTATGTTTTTTACTTAGTTGAAATAAAACACCAAAATTACTGGCTTTATAACCTGCATATTTGAATGACCTCTTATCAAGAAATTCGACACCTACCAAAGTGTCAGTTTCAAGGTTATATTTTAAATTAATCTGTTTCTGATTTAATTTAGGTATTTTTATTTTGTCAACCAATTCTAATTTGAAAGTATCACTCAAAACTTCGAAGCAAACCTTTTGATAATTCAATTGCAGTAGTGAAGAATCTTCAAATGCTAATTTATAAGCACTAATTGGAATCTTTCTGTTTTGTCCCAGAATAGTTAAATGACTTAGTGGCGTTTGAAATTTATTGATTATTATTCCTGCGACTTTTGGTAGAACTAATGGAGTTTCATTTAAAACAATAATATCTATTGGATTAACATCATCTTTCCCTAATTCCAAATTGTCTATAAAATGTAAGACTCCACAACTTTTATATTTGCTAATTGCCTGGTAATTCAAGTTTCTATAAATGTCGGAAGGATTCAATATTTGAATTTTACTTTCAAGAAAAGCACTTAAATTTTGAAGTCTTGTACTATTTAATAATAGGTGTAAGCTATCACCAATAAACGTTGATTTAGTAACAATATTTAAAAGGCGAATGATATCCTCCTGGGTCATTAAATCAACTGGTGAAATCTCTAGAGCATATATCTCAAGCGATTTATAGTAGTTAATATTTGCAAGTAAATATTTCCTTTTTGAATCATTCGAGTAGTTTATTTTATTGAAATATTCTAAGTCAACTTCGGTTTCTAATTTGTAACTACAAAATTCATGATGATATTTAAAGTGTTTTGAATTAATGTAATAGATTTCTTGAGACTTTAAATCATAAACAAGTTTTATGGCAGAAACCTGTCCATACTTCTCGACTAAAGGAAGTCCAGAAAAATTATCAAAATCAGTTTTACTTTCAAGCCTATTCACGGAATTTTGTCCGAAAATTTTAAATGAGAGTAAAACCAATACAAATATCAAAATCTTTCTTTCCACTATTTATCAGTTTTGCAGGATCTTTCTTAGACAGTCTGACGTTACGTGTATGGTGTCGTAAAGGATTATTACGCTACGCTCCATGAGGGCTTCGCCGTTGCGGGCTTCAACCGACTGAAAGGAGCTCAGCGCAGCTAAACCTATCAAGATACCACCCAAAATTACTGCGAGAGATACCGCTCGAAAACCTCTGAACCGACCGCAGGGAGCTCACCGAAGGTAAACCCTTATGAATTATACACATTGTTGGGCGTTCGTTCTTAATCAAATGTGAATACTCCCTTTTTAATCTTAAAGCTAAACAATCTAGAGCTATCAACCGCTTTCCCATTAAGTTTTCCTGCTTTCCATTCTCCTAATGAATTAAAAACTTCTTCAATTTGTTTGTCTAGTTCTGGACTTTGTGTCTCATTATCCATTTCGCATTTGACCAATTCCCCTTTACAATTGATTATCAAACCAATCATTCCTTTGTCTTTATATTTCGGTTTATCCTTAAGATACTTTACTTCAGCATTCAACCTCTTAAGTATTTCATCTTTACTGACTGGACAAATTGCTTCATCTTGTCCATCCATCATTGGAAAAAGTGCATAAACTTCATTTTTATCGCAAATACCAGGTATATCCTCTTTCACTTCCATTTTGGCAACAAATTGAGCAGAAGCTGTAAATCCAATCAATACTATTGAAATTAATACTAGACATATTTTTTTCATATTTTCAATTTAAATTATCAATCTATGTAAGTCAGTTTTATTTTCCGTGCGTCAATTTAATAACCTGTCCATTTTGAGAATTAATTATAATCAGAAAAGTACCTCCAAGCATTCCTTTCGGTAATGTCCCTCCAATTATCCAATATCCCTTTATATTAAAGACTTCATATGGCTTTTGTTTCTCAATATTCTTTTGTCCATAAATATCAAATAGAACCGTTTCTGCATACTTTATTGCAGTCACTTGAGACTTTATAATCGTATCAACTAGAATCTTTTTTTCTGACGTGTCATTCAAAGCACTTTCCAATTCTTGTTTTGCATATTCGATTCCTAATATTGTCCTATTAGTCTGTGAACAAGCAATCAAAGTTGTTGCAAAAATCGTTATTGTCAATATTATGTTTCTCATATGTCGCTGTGTTTTTTGAATGACGCCCAACAGCCGAATAAACCCCTTGTAGTATTTATTCCCATTGTGTCATGACCTCAAATGTAACGAATCGATCGGATTTATGATATTTGAAAATGAAATATCTGCTATGTGAGTATAAATTTCAGTGGTCTTTGTCGAATTATGACTTAGTAAGTTTTGTCAATCATTTAGGACTTTGCATTTCCTTAAATTACCGCTAATATTTTGCGGTATTAAACATACCGGATTGCGGGGCTGCTTCATTATCCACCATTGCAAGAGCTTGAGGCGGAAAGAAACACTCGAATACACACTGAAACCGGCATGTTTTATGACAGTGTGTTAGCAACAATAATTTTATTCATTAATTAGTATTTTAGTTATGCCACCCTTATTTTCTTCAATAATTACAAGTCCACTTTCATCATGATAAACTATAGTTTCATATTGACCCGAAGTCCAAAATGGCTCGTCTTCTTTATTTGTATTGTCTATATAACTATGGTTGGAAGAACTGCGTATCAATTCTCCATTCATATAATAACTTTCTTCAGTATATCCACCTCCTTCATCTGACTGAGAATTTAAAGAATAGATTAGATTTTGTTCGTCATCTAAATAAGTCTCTTGTCTAACTTGATATTCCCCCATCGATGTATTGTCGCTATCTCCTCTTTTATACATGCCATTTCCTATATCCTCACTAATTTTAGCGCATAAACCATCAATAGTTGATTTGATTTTTTCTACTTTATACTTCTTTAATAATTCGGCATTATCAAAATCAGTTTTATACCTCCTTGCTAAATAATGTTGCTCATTTTCAGGGGCAAATAGCGCATCGGCAATAAGCTGCTCGTTTTTATTCTCATCTAACCAGCGTATAATTCTTCCATGCAAATAATAATATCTGTTTTCCGTGTTATCCCGAACTTCGAAAATAAAAAACGGACCGTTTCTGTTTAAACTTTCATCATAAAAATATTCATATGTAACTCCATTATTCTTATCGGTTACAACCAGCTTGTTATTTGTGTACCTTCCAACCACACCATTTCCCAGTAATTCACGTTCAATTACCTTTGCGTTTTTGGTTTCCTTCTGAATCCTGTTATACGAATTTCTTATTTTCTTGATATTTTCTTCAAGAACAAAAGGCAATGGTTTTCCAATCGCTGATTTGCCTAGGTACTTTCCATTATAGTTAAAATATCCAACATTAATATAATCCCTTCGGTATTTTGATTCGCCGCCTTTAACTTCATATTGCAAATAGTAATGGTTGCAGCTATAATCATACCCAATATTATCATATCCTATTGGGACTATTTCATTTCCTTTACAATCAATTATACCATATTTATTCAAAAACATTGCTTTCGTATATCCATACTCATTCATTGGTTCTAAATGATGGTATTTCATAGGAACAACGATTTCGCCCTTTGAATTAATCATACCAACTCTGCCTTTATGGCCAATAATTGCAAATCCATTGACAAATTCATATAAGTTCATAGGGTTATCAACCTCTCCTGTATAATCTTCTGCACTATGGTATTGATTGTTATCAAAATATGTTGAACTTATTTGCTCACCATCGATAGTATACAGTTTGTACTTACTGTAATCTAAAACTGCCATTATTACGTTATCAGAAAGGAACTTTAATGTCTGCTTTGCAATAGGAATCACAAACTCTCCTTTATGGTTTATTAATCCACTCGAATATGTTGAATTATAGGAACTATACTTTTCTTGCCCGAATCCAACTATTGCAACATTGCCACGAAAAGCTTCAACTTCATCATATTTAAAATCAATAATTGTATCATTAAATAAACTTATGAAACCCCACTTACTGTCTTTTTTTGCTGCAATTATATTCGTGTTGCCAACCTTTAAATCAGAATAAACAAAATCCAGTATAGTATCTCCCCTAAAACAAACTATTCCTGAGGAGTTTTCCTTGGTTAAAACCAACATAGTATCAAACAATGGTTCAATCCTATCATATTCAACAGGGTATAAAACTTGTTCGTTTGCTATAACACCATACTTTTTTGTATTATAATTTGGTTCTTTTTGAAGAATAAAGATTGAATCACTCACAATTGTAACCTGTGAATAATTGCATTTAACAGTTTCCTTACCCGACTTATTAATTACGCCCTTTTTTTTATATCCTCTTGAAACAATAGCGCAATTACCTTCAAAATGAAAATCCACATCATAAATTGGAGCACAAATCTGTTCGCCCGTGTAAGTAATAATTCCCCACTGCTGGTTTTGTTGTACATGTATAAAACCATCATCGGGAAAAGAAAAACTTTCATATGCAAATGAAATCAACAAGTTTCCAGTCGTATCAATCACTCCCCATAAATTACCTTTCTTAACAGGAATCATACTTCTAAACACATTGCCTACACCATCATAGCTGGTTGAATCCTGAATAAACTCACCCTTACTGTTTATTATTTTGTATTTGCCATCTGTTCTCACCCACGCATAGTTTTCAACGGGAAAACTACAAGCATCAAATACAGACTTAATTACAATTTCACCTTTCTTATCGATATATCCCCATTTCATATTTTCAAAATATGGAGATAATTCAGAAGGATTAAATTCTTTTAAAACAAATGAGGTCTCCTTTTCTACAATCTTAAAATCGATATTTGTTTTTGAATCCAAATTTTTATCATTTTTCTTTTGTTTTGACGTTTCAGAGCAGCTTGAAAAAGCAAATAATAAGGATATTAAAATGAATGGAATTATATATTTCATTGTTTTTCTATTTCTAATGTTTGTATGCGTTATTATTGCTAACGGTTCGCCAATATGAGGATGCTGGGTTTTCTAAGCCAACTACTTATCAGCCCGTTACTTTTTTGATTAAATGTACTGACTTTTCGCAAACCAATACACCCTAACTTACTTTTATTGGCTGTTAGTGGCTGGCAATCTTTGATTCTAATCATTTTCAATTATACATAAAATTGTCCATTTATCCTTGCGGGACGGATTGACAGGCTCTTGCTGTTAAATTGGGTTGAGTATTGAATTGTGCGTTTAACAGTATGTACCTGGCAATGAAGGGAAGGTGGGAATATTCAACAACTTAGTACTTGATTTTATGATTGCCCATCATAAAAAAACAATAAGAAATACTTACTGGAATAAGCAAATAATCCATATAACAATCATTAGTGTATATGAAAAAAATGAAATAGCCAGAGCATATTTGTTGCTATAATGATAATAGGCAACGACTGAAATACCAATATCTTGAAAATAGCCAACATCAAATATTAATGCAAAACCGGTAAAAGATTATAATTTTTATATTTTCACATGGTCATATCAACAACAATCCTTCCAGTTGCCTTATGAACCGCGAGATGCTTTATTGCTTCTTTGAATTCATTAATTTGTAAGGAAATCTCTCTATCAAAAGGGACCTTAATGTTATGATAAAAATAGTAAACCAAAAAACTGCAAATAGCAGTTGCCTAAACCACTATCAATAAATACAGGATTTTGTTTCTTTTAGCTTTGTAGCAATAATGCAAACAAATTCTTTAAAAGATCAAGGCTTATGAGAATCCAAATCCGCAATCCGTATATTGTCAAATTGAACACCTGATAAAGCCAACGTAAAACTGTATAGACAAACATTATTTCTTTTAATTAATGAGCCATTTCATGGCTGCTGAATTGGTGTTAAAAATCTCAAATTTAAGTTGGGATATATCTTGTATCATATTTTGAAAAAGAATCGCTAATGCTGTATCATATGGCTTACTAACTATTTTAGCTATTCGAATATAATTCTCGGGTAAGATTATCTCCTGTAAGCTATTTGCTATATAAGGAAGCTCCTTTCTTGTGATTCTAACTTCAGTATCGGAAAAATCAAGTAATACCTTTAATTCTCCGTGATTCTCAAAATACCCAGGCAAATTATTAATGGCAAGAAGTAAATCAGCCATACATATTGGAGCTATTGCCTTAACTCTTAATAGTTTTTTCGAGTGGTTATATATTAAACTTTGAGTGTTCATTTTCTATAAATAATTATCATATTGAGTGGTTGGTACAACTAGCTCAAAAGCTTTCGAGGAGTTTAGAATCTCCTAAAAATCTGATTGAACATGTATTATAGCCTGTTCCAAAAAAGACAATCTTAAGTACATTTTATATTAAGGATTGGATAAATATTTCATCAAAGAATTTAGTCCTCGCTGTAATTTATTCGTACGAACCAGGAACATTCTTATGCAGTTTTCTAATAAAACTTCTTTGAAAAGCTCTATCGACAGAAAAAATATTTGCTTTAGCCGGCAAGAAAACTCCAGACAAATTGTCTGATCCAACAAAATCACTTCGCTTATCATTTGCAGCAAGAAATCTGTAAATTGAGGCTACTAAAGCAGTATGTGATGCTTTCTACTCTATACGGATGTTTTCTTTTGGATTATTCCTCCAACAATAAAATCAATAATTGCTAAAGGTATTGAGGCATAAAAAGCAAGCCAAAGACCAATTTTGATATAATCATGACCAATCAGAATCATTGTTGTAAAGGTTAATAGAGGTACCACCCCAAAAATTGTAACTAGACTTAGCAAAACTTGCCCGGCGGTTGACCATTCCTGATAATAATTTGAAGGTATCCCAAGTAGATAAAATATTAACCAGGCACAGAAGGGTATTAGTCCTAATATAAAATGATTTTTTCTATTCATAGCTTTATCCATTTATATTTAAATTAGATATATATTCTTATCCGAGCAAAACCTCCTTTTCCGAATTCGCCAAATTCCGTAGCCTTTTTGCCAAACGGAAGGTATCCAACCAATATCAACTCGGTGTTGTCGTTTAAACTAAAGCTAAACCATGGAAATACCATTCCGCTTTTATCATTTATATTAAGGATAAGATAATTCGACCAATTGGTTAAATCTCCAATTGGATACATCTGTCCAAAATAAATGTAATCTTTACTTAAGTTTTCCCCATCAGGTCCCATAAGTCCCATCCAATTGTTAAAATCGTATTTCGACTTATCGGTTTTACCCAGGTCGTTTCTATAATATTCAGACATTAAATAAAGACCATTCCCGAAGGTGTAATCGGCACCAATAACATACTGACCAAAATCTTTGGTGTTTTCCATTATATTGTAAGCCCCTTCGGCCCAAATTCCAATACCCAAAATTGCACCCGAAAAATCACCTCCTATCAATTGTCGTTTTTCAGTCAACTCCGTAAACGTATAATAGTCAAACCCAACTTGTTCTTTTTCTATAAAACTTGCCGATACATCAAATCCTCCTATAAATTCTTTAACTTTTATGGCTTTTATTGATGTCTCCCATTCCTTGTCGGTGCTTATTACGCCGGTAATCAGTCCATCGTTATGAAAAGGTATTTCAAGTTTAAAGGCATTTACACCAACTTTCTCATAGGTAGGATCCATCATGTTTTTTGAATTGAAAATATCGGTTGGATTCCAGGCATAACCCGATCCCCAGGGTAATTGTTGTTTTCCAACTCTAACATTCACATGTTTGGTATACAGTGAAATATAAGCATTATCAAGATAATTTTCATCCCGAAGCTCGAAACCGAATTGGTCTCTCAGACTATCCGGAGATGATCCCAAGGTTGCAGCATAATCAGAAACAACGCTTTTGGGTAAAATATCAAACGTATTTAATTTTGTTGCTCCATGAACAGTTTTATAATTGTAATTTCCATTGAACGACATGTTATCTCCAATTTTTGAAGATAAGTTCAATCTAAGTTTATTATAGTCCTGCAGAATAAGTTTATCATCCATCATCTGAGGAAAAAACTGATTCTCGTAATATCCTGAAAGTTTTAATTTATTATCACTTTCATCTTGCGCAAACAAGCCAGATATTGTAAAGGACAAAAGTATCGCTGTGAAATATTTATATATAGTGTTTTTCATTGTTTTGTTGTTTAAAAGGAATATGAACTTGTGTTAATTTGCCAAATTGGCCCCTAAATCCCCTCTCCCGGAGGAGATTTAGGGTGAAAAAATCACTATCAAAGTTCCTTGTTAATTCTTGGTTAAATTGTTAGTTGAAAAAACTTTATCGTCCAATGTAACATCAACTTTCATAGAAAGTGTTTCTATTATTGTTTCACCAGAGTCTTGCAGGTTTTTCATTTTCATGTACTTTGCCATCCAATGACCACTGATGTTTTCAATATTTGTGCAGGTTAACCTTTTTAATAATTCACCTTCTTCGTAGTAATCAACTCTTAAAATCACAAACCTTTCAACATCTGCCCAAAGTATGATTTTTGAATAATGAGGTCCGTTTTCTGTAGGTATCATTTCCAATTTATAACAGGTCCTATTGTCAATTTTTTCTGTTCCCAGAAGCTTATTGGTATAATCCTCTTCATAATTTCCGCCAGACATATCCTCGTAGGCAAAATCGCTTCCCTGTACTTTTTGTTTTTTTGCATGACTGGCCAAATGTCGTACCCTGTCGGTTTTTGGCGTGTAAAACCAGATATCATTACCATCGTTTAACATTAAAATTTTATCGCCGGCAACACGACTAGGACTAGTATAAACCGATAACTGTTTATCGTTGTTATCTTTTGAATACGAAGTCATTTCCAGTGTTCGCTTATTTCCATTTGAAGTAACAATGGTTTGTCGGGCTGTACTTTCACTAGAAAGTACTTTTTCGTTCATATCAATTTTCCTGATAATTTCACTAACTGATAATTGCTGTGCAATTGTTGATGATGCAATTACTACTAATCCGATTATGGTTATAATTTTTGTTTTCATTTGTTTATCTCCGTTTGTCTTGTTTATATATTATTATTTGTTTTCTTATCCATCAATCCAATAATAGCCGGAAGAATTATAACTGTTGTTAAAAGACAAGTTGTAATACCAATAGCAAGGGTAACTCCAAGACTTGCCAATCCGCGCATTAACGAAAATCCAAGAGAGCCAAAAGCGAGAAATGTAGTTATAGATGTTAGTAAAACAGCTTTTCCGGTACTTGAAAAGATGGTACGTATTTTTCCCTTTCCTTCAATTTTATACCTGTGTAATATGTGAACTCCATCGTCGATTCCTATTCCCAGAATTAACGGAACGCCCATTACATTTAATACATTAAGTTGCATGCCAACCAACTGCATAAAACCGAGCATCCAAATTGTTCCAAACAATAACGGAATCATGGTTAGCGCTGCAAGTTTTGCACTTCTAAAATCGGCTAACAAAAGAAAAAATACAACAATTAAAGTTAGGCCTGCAGCCATGGCTCCATCTTTACCAATGTACGTTATGAGAATATAAAAAACCAAAGGCATGCCAGTTACACGGTCGTCTATCTTGTGCATTTGTTTTGAGAAAAGTTCAAGAAATTCGAAATTCCAGGCTTGTTCTTTTGGATAAACACTTACAAGAAAGTGACTATTATCGCTGCTGGCAAATTGTTGGCGAATATCTTGTGGCAAATTCTCCACAGTAATTATATCATCCGATGTCATGTTTAAAGCCATCTGACGCAAGTGAGGTTCGTAATGTGAAATGAATTTATTTACATTTTTAATGCTTCTTTCCTCATCTGCCTGTATTGCTTTTACCACTTCTGTTACAAGACTTTTCCTCTCCTTCATCGACACTTCAAGATCACCAACAATACTTTTTGCTTTTTTATCAACCTTGTCTTGTCCCCCGGTAAACGACAATTGAGCAAGTTCAATAATGTTATCTTCTATTCGGTATAATTCATCTATCAACTGATCTAAATTCCCTGCTGATATCAAATCCACTTCTTTGTTATTTTCCAGGTCAGATTTAATTCCCTTTAGGTATGGTAGTCTGTCATTGTATTCTTCCCCAGAAGGAATAAAATTTGAGATTGAAGTTACCATTCCGGTTTTTTTCAGCTTTTTGGCTTCTTCGGCAATTCTTCTGGATTCTTCAACGCTTGATGTTGTAACCATTACCATATCGGGACTGATATCGTACTTTTCTAACATGGTATCTTGTATGGCAACACATTGTAAACCTTTCGGTTCAAGGCTCAAATAATCGTAGTTGAAGGAAATTTTCAGAGCAGAATATAATAATAGAACAGTAATAAAAATCGAGATCGACAAAAATAAAACTGGTTTATGATAAATGGCTGATGCCATACGTCCCATAAAATCAAAATTGGTTGTTCTTGTTTTGTTTAGTTTAGCAATTCGACTTTCAATCTTATTTTTCTTTTTGTTATAGGTTTCACTTTCCGGATCGATTTTACTCAAACTTAATTTCACCTTTTCAATCTTACGGTTTCTAATTCTATCATGAAGTACAAGCATCGATGGCAAAACCAATAAAGAAGCAAACATGGTAAGTAAAACACCTACACCGGCAACCAGACCAAATTCTTTCATACCAGCGTTTTCAGATATCAGCATTGTTAAAAATGCAAGCGCTGTTGTTATTGCACCAATTACAATTCCATTTCCGGCTTTTAAAAATGCAAGTTTCATAGCATCGGAGATATCATGGCCCGCAGCCCGGTTTTCATTATAGGCCGAAATAACATGAATATTAAAATCAATTCCTAAACCAATCAGAATAACCGCAAACATTGAAGTCATCATGTTTAAACTCCCTAGGGTAATAGCTGTAAACCCAGCTGTCCAAACAACACCAATAATAAGACTTATTCCTGCCAGTAGCGGTGCAGACCACATTCTAAAGGAAATAATAAATAAGGCTATTATAAGAATAAATGATATGAACGATGTTGTCATCATATCGCTCGAGGCAGCATCTGTTTCTGCCACAGCCAAAGACATTGTTCCTGCAGTACCAGCCATTTCGATGCTTGGGTATTTTGCTTTCGTAACCTTTATTAGTGAATCAAGATTATGAATTAAGATCATAGACTTATCCATTTCGTCGGTAGGAAATGATGGTTGGGCAAAAAGCACAATCATATTTTTATCCTGCGACAGCATGTATTCTTCACCCAATAGTAGTTTATCAACCGCTTTTTCTGCTGTCTCAGGATTAAGTTCATCCCCTTTTTCAACATATTCTTTTATAGCTATGAGCCAGTTTTCAATCCCTTCTAAAGAAGCAACTGCATTGTTTTCTTTTTCTTTATTTGAAATACTCTCTTCGCCATCGGCCACATAAGTTTCTTCAAAACTGTTATTCAATTCTGTGATATATGGAATAATACCCAGGTTTTTATACATATCCTTACTGCTCTTTAAATCTTTTGTTTTTGTAAGAATAAAAGCGTGTTCTTCAATAAATTTTCGATTTACCTTATAGTTAACTCGTTTAATATATTGATCCATTGCTTCAACCTTAGGGGCAATTTCGTCGGCAAATTGTTTGAGTTCGCTTTCGGCTCCGGTGGCTGCAATAATAATGTTCGAAGCAGCGCTATAGTTCTCAATAATACTATCGTATTCTATAACTGTTGGATGACTTTGAGGCATCAAATCCTTAAAATTCATTTTTAATTCCAAGGATTCGGAAAGTCCTCCTGCGATAATTGTCAGAACCAGTGCTATAACAATCATTAGCAAGGTTCTTTTTTCTGCAAGCTTTGCAATTTTTTCAAGAATTATTGTTTTCATTTTTTTTTATGTTTTAATTGTATTAATCAATTATGTTTTTGACTTTACATACAAATCTACGTAGGAGAGAAAGGCAAGACGTCTCACTACAAGGAGTGAGATATTGTTGAGGTATCAATAATTGGTAAGTAACAATAGGTTAAAGAGTTGCAGTTTTTTTATTGAGACCATAAAATAATAGTATCAAACAATTTTACAAAAGTCTCAATAAACGGCAACCAGCTGTATATCTGCAATATAAGGCAAATAAAAAGATTGTATTGGAAAGTTAGAGTCTATTAGTGGAATTTGTTTTTTTTCCTAAATTTCCTCTCTAAACTAGTGATTTCTGATATTCAGAAGGAGTTTGTCCGGTAACATTTTTAAAAATGCGGTTAAAAGATGCTTTTGAATTAAACCCACATTCGAAGGCAATTGTAAGAATTGTAAATCTTGAATTTTCGTTTTTAGAAAACATTTTCTTTACCTCATTAATGCGGTAATTATTTACAAATTCATAGAAATTAGCATGTATCTCGTTGTTAAGAATTTGAGATAAGTAATAAATAGAAACATCTAAACTACTTGCCAAATCGTATAACGATAACTTATTGTCTAAGTATGGTTTTTCATTATCCATAAAATCAATAAGTTTCTTCACAAATAAATCGTCGGCAGATTTTCTTGAATTCGTTTTATATTCTCCGTTTTGTTGAGATATTTCATTTGTATTATTTTCAGTATTAACAGCTGAAAATGGTTGATGCTGAAAACTGCCATTTGTTTCAAAAGAAGGTTTGCGATATGTAAATATTTCGCCTTGTTTATACCCCCAATATCCAATACCATAAACAGTTCCAACTAGTAATATATATATAAGAAAATCAGTGTCAACAACATCAATTTGGTTTATATATAACAATATTATAAGGGCAATTGCAGAAATTGTAATAACTATAAAAGTGATAATTAAATTTTGCAGCCAGCGCAGGTTAATATTTTCTTCGTACGAAAACTTATGTTTTATGTCTTTCTTATGCTTTTGTATTAGTACCAAAGTAGCGTAAACATAGGCAGCAATAACTGTAAACATTATAATCATTGAAATATACATGCTTGATGGAAAATCGATTTCCATCTCGTATACTTTTATTTTGTCTTCTATACTTAATTGATAAAAAGGGATAAGCATAATATATGTACCTACAATAGGTATAAGATGCAGAAAGTCCGTAGCCTTAAGACGTTTTTGTTCTGAGATTAATGATTTTGTATAGATGTAAAGTAAACAAACATGTAAAACCATAAGTCCGGCATCTGCACCAGAAATAGAAATATATTTTTTGTAGTTTTCACTATAAAGTAGGAAAGGAAAAACAAGATGGATAGCAAATACCAATAACCAAACGCCCAATATTTTATCAGAAATATTTTTTGACTTTTTATTAAAAACAAGAAAAGCAAAAAACAATGCTTGTACTGAACCTATTAAAAAGATTACCTCCATAAAACAAAAATAGAAAAGATTTTATTATTGGATGGAATTCAGCATTATTTTTCCTTTATACCCCTCTGTTCTATGCTTTTTGCAAGGTTTAGGCTTTTTGTAGGACAATAGGCTTATCAGCTTCTTTCTTTCGAGTGAATTGGCCAGCCCATTGATGTATTTGTATATAGACTCATAGGATATTCATATTTCTGACTATTCAGGGTACTCGTGTTTTAAACTATTGATTATCTTATTAGGTGACCAGCCTGCTCCCAACTTCTTTTTAAATACTTAAGCAAATCATGGTTTGCTTCCGGTGTGATATCCATCCTTCGTGTATATTAAGAGCCGGCTGAAAAACACACTTTTATTACACATATAAACAGTACTTCAAATGTATTTTAAAATGTCACACTAAACTCTCGTTTACTGACTCCAAATCTTTGGTTCCTGATCTTTAAAATTGCGTGCTGCTCCTTTAATGTAACGATGTGATCTAAGTATTCGAGCTGAAGTAATTCCAAAGTTATTTTCCTTAAGAGGTTTTAAAAGTTCACTCGTTGGAAATGTCACAGCTCGTTCATTAATTCCCTGGAGAATTTTTCGAGAATCTACTTCGTATGCATTCAACAGCTTTTCATCAAGTGGTTCAATCATCTGCGTAACTTCCACCAGGTGTAAAGAATCTTTCATCCATCTTTTAAATTTTCTCTCTGGAAGAATAAAAGGCATTATTTCAAAACCAAAGCTTTTAAAAATTCCAGCTGCGGGAAAAGTCAACACAGAAAAACCTGTATAGGTTTCTTTTGTGTTTATTGATGGTTTCCAAGAGTCATACACTCCGGCAAGAGATAAAGGAGACCTATCCTGATTAAAAAAGAGCATGCTCTTACCCTCTTCAACAAGTATAAAATAGTCTGCAGGAATTAGACATCGTTTTTCGCGTATTGGCATTCGAAAAGCCGGGTCCTGGATAATTCTAACCTTTACTACTTTTTCTGCGTCGAAAGGAACACCACCATCGATTGGAGCTTCGGAATATAATTTTCTAGTTTTGGACCAAAAAGGAATTAAACCATATTTTACTTTCTGTAAAGAGTGTGGTTTTTCGGATAGAACTGCAAAGCTTTCCTTTTCCGGATGTATGTTCCAATCCTTCTTAAATTCCTCATTAAAAGAGCATTCAAAATATCTTTCAAAACTCTCTGTATCTCCTATCTGTCCTATGATTAGCATATAATCAGTATTAAGCTAATAAGCTATAAAAAAAAGTTATTGAAAAATAAATTTTACAAAACGTAGTTCGTTTCTAAGTTTTTCTGCTTCGAGTTCTTCCATAGGAATTAGAATTAGTCTATGAAAATTACAACCTTTCTAAAAGCCAGTCAACCCCTTTTGCATTTTAAAAAATTTTACCTGTAAAATTCACTTAACGTAATACTACTTATTAGAAATTTGAGGCTTAGCCCCTGAAAAGTTTTCAAATATGGCTGTCAAATCTAAAAGAAGATGAAAAATTACAACTCAAAAAGTGTAAACGATGTTTCTATAACTTTGTAAACGATGTATCTATATCATACCTTAGACAGTCTGACGTCTGGTATAAGAAACGAAAGTGATTTCGAAGCACTTACCTATCTCCCGATATACCTATATTTTTTGTTAGGTGCTGGGCTTTATTGTTCATATATTCTGTTATCTCTCAAATATTTACCTGGAGTAACACCAACATGCTTCTTAAATAATCTTGTAAAATGACTTTGGTCAAAAAAACCAATATCAAATGCAGTTCCCGTTACTGATTTTTGTTCCATTAGAATATTTTGTGAAATTTTTAATTTACTAACTAAATAGTATGCATAAGGTGACAAGCCAAACTGTTTATGAAATAGTCTGTTAAAATGAAATTCACTTAAACAGGCAATTTCTGACATATCTTTTAATGAAATTTCAAGATGGCAATTATTCTCAATAAATTCTTTAGCTTTATTAACATTTGATGAAATTCCTATATCCAAACTTTCTTTATTACATCCTATGGAGAATGTTTTCAACAGCCTTATAATCTCATCATATAGATACCTTAATCTAACTGATGTTTTTTCATATTCTGCCAATGCATGAAATTCTTTAATTTGACTCAATAAATTATATTGATGAATAATTAATCGTGGAAAATAAAAGGAATTATCCAGATGCATTGAAATTATTTTATAACTATGTTCAGAGTTATTTACAGATTTGCAACTATGAGGTTCAAAAGGTTGAATAATAAATATATCGTTTCGTTTTATAACATTTTTTTCTCCTCTATAAGAAAATTCTCTTTCGCCTTGCTCTATAATCCCAAGGTTATAGGTTGTATGAAAATGAACAGGGAAAGCGTTTATAATTTTATATCCATGAGTTACTGATAATCCTTTTATACTATTAACATCAAAATGTATCAATTTCTCCTGTTCATTTTTCATATCACAAATTTATAATAATGCAGGAAAGAATTTTGCTAACAATAACAATCCATCCTTTTCAGCTTTTACAGAGTGATCTTTATCAGCAGGAATAAATCCAACAACTCCTTTTTTATAATTGATGTTGGTTTGCTCTATATTGCAAGTACCATTTCCACTCAGAATTTCATGCAATTCAGTTTTACCAGGATGATTATGATTTCCGATTTCACAGTCTGGATTGATTTTTACCAGATGACAACTCAAACTGTTATTCGTATTTTCTCCTTTAATAATATGTTTTAAAAACACACCTTTAAAAGCTGGATGTTCATTCCATTCTAAGCTTTCAACATCGACACATTTGTCACTGATATACAATTTGCCTTTATTAAAATAATTTGTATCCATAATATCTATTGTTTTAATTATGAAAGCAAATTTAAATTCCTATTATATCATAAAATTGTACAATCTTGCGGTGTTTCCTATCTTGGTATCTAACGTCAGTTTGTCTAAAAACTATTTTTAACCTCCTCAGGTTTTAATATTTGGTTGAATTTACAGATACTTACCTAAATAATAAAACATGGTTTTTAGGTTTTTAGACAGTCTGACGGTCTGAATATGCGTAGTGCGGGATTTTAGAGCACGTCATTATCAAACCGCTACTTTGTTTATTAATTGTTTTAAAGTTCAGATTTATCATATCGTCCCGCATTACGTATATTTATTGTTACAGCCTGGGCTTTATCATTATGTGTCATCTAAATCGATAATTTGGTGTATCGGTGTTTTTACTAATAAACGTGTTTTATAAGTAAATTCGCTTATAATAAAGAAATGATTATCCCTAATATTGTAGCTATTCCAAAACTCAACATCGTCCCTACCAATACGTACTCATTTTTCTTATTATCTCTAAACCTAAGTATTGATTTAGCGGCTATGATTAATCCAACTGCACTATATTGACCAACAAGTATAAGAGCTAAAACTAAGAACCGTTCCATTAAACCAATTAGTTTACCAGCATTCGGTAAATCTTTATTCTCATCTTCAGAAGATGCTATTGTAGGAATTGATATTTCTAAAGAATTGAAGATGTTTTTAATGAGGATGTTGGATGGTTTTGCACAAAAAACAAATCCAGCTACAATTGCTATATGTTTAATTGGAATTTCGTATAAGAAATCTACACCACAAATATAATAATATGCCAAAGATATTAAAGACATTGAAGTCAAATGTATTATCTGGTCTATGAAAAAGTAGAAGCTTTCTTTTCTTATAAATTGTAATTGAAAATAACTTTTTAGAACATCTGTTGTAAAATGAATAATAGTTAATAAAACCGCACAATTTAAAAATCCATAATCGAATGCTAGTAGAAATGAAAATAGAAAAATTATTATAGCATGCCAAAGGTGGTACCAAGTGACAGCTTTAACTTTTTTCTTAATTGTCCAGCCATGAGGTTGAAAAACAAAATCTCCTAGCAAGTGAGCGATTAACTGTAATAAGATAAATTTATATAGCATACTCTATATTTTTTTCAAAATAATTAACTGCTTTATCAATCGAATGCCATCCAGCCGCTGTCGAATGTTGACTTATAGTAGATTGACTTTTCTTAAGCACCTCACTAACTTCATTTTCACTTAGCCCAAGAAGTCTAAGATAAATTACGTTAGATTGCTTTGCTGAACACCTCGAAATAAGTGTATCTAATAAGGAGAAAATTGTATCAAATTGCTCATTAATATACCTGTCTTGACTACAAAAAAACATTGTGTTTTTTATTACTATTTTCTTTTTATTTGAGGTGCTAAAATCCTTGATAGCCCTACCTGACATATATATTGCTTCTCCATCAATTATTCCTTTCTTTGAATCAATTGTGGTTAAAGGTGCTACAGCGACTGCAAGTCTAACAGCATGCTCTTTATAATACTTAATACCTTTATTCCTAGTTTTACTTTCTAATTCTATTGATTTGATAAAAGTCTTAAGCAGTAAAGCTATTCTTAGAGCATTATGACTTGTTTTAATTGCACATTCAATATAATCTCCTTGAACAATTCTACCAAAGAAACCATCTTCTCTATATTTTTCGGTAAGTTCAATTAGTAAGTTCTTAATATTAATTTCAATATTTCTTTTATCTACCTCATGAAGTGAAGTATAGGAAATTATATCTGCTGATATTGTTGCTCCATTCATATCATTTAGATTTATCGGTAAATATACTAATAAAGTTTACTTATCGGTAAAATCACTAATAAATATTTATACCATACTAATGCACGATAACTCGTCTTTACTTTGGCTGTAACGTTTTACAATATGAAACGGTTAGGTTTTCGGGCTGCGTTCTTGTCCTTCGTTGGAAAAGTTGATGCGAGAACCAAGCCCTCGCAACCAACCAGCGGGAGCTCATGAGCTTTTCGCGAATAAACCACTGAACCCCAACTGTTTTATATTGTGGATGTGCTATAGTTTATAATTTTGCATAGATTATAATTGCTATCATCAATAGCGTAATTATTCCAATACAAATATATCTTACAATCTTAATCCGCTTTTCATTAAACTTCCTTTTCCGCATAGTCGCGATTAACGCAATCGATACATTTCCCAAATCCAATCCAGGAATAGGTAATAAATTTAGAAATCCAAAAAAGATTAAATTCCAACTAATCAGATGCATAAACGATGCTATATTAGTGACTTTAATAATAGGAAATCCTCCAATCCCTTTATATTTACCGGGAGCAATGAGTTTAAAAACTTGTCTTACAGTCATTGGGAAAAATGAAAGTGATTTTGAAAAACTCCTTTTTCTTTCGCTGTATACTAAATCATTACGTGTATTAAAAACTGTATCTGCATTTAATCGTGGCATAAAAGGAGTGGTCCCTTCCTTGATAAGTCCAAATATTTCTTTATTAGACAGTACAATAGCTGTATCATAGTTCTCTCGTACTATTCCAACTTTAACATCACTATAAGCATACAGCATATCTTCCAATATCTCATTAAACTCAACTATTTCTTTATCATTTATCGATACAATTTTGTCACCATTCTTAAATCCTAAATCTTTAGCAGGTTGACTAAAGTTAAAACCGTAGATAACATTCTCATTGAGAAGATATAGTTCTTTTGTCGATAGTCCAACAATAGTAAGAATCACAAAGGCAATTAAAAAGACAAATAATACTCCGCTCAATTCAAAGAAAATCTGTCTCAAGCCACCTTTGGCTCTAATTTCAATCATTCTTTGACCAGTAATCCATAACGAAATCTTATGTCCGAGTAAAAAGAATAGAAGTGCTATTATTATCATCATATCGTTTAAGTGTTTGCAGTGGGCCTAAATTGTTACCAACGTTGATAATATGTGGTCTTTGGGGTTTCAATGCTCAAAAGTATCAAACCGCTTTGTGCTCGATTAAATGTACTGACCTTAAAATTAGCACTTTCCACCAAATGACCTATATTTTTTGTTGGGCGTAGTTTAGATTAGCTATTGACTACTTTGATTTCCCTTTGATATATATATAAAGTTCACCTATTATCGGTGTAAATATTATTAAAGTCAATATTTTTTGAAGAAACTCAATTAATTTACCTAACAAATTTAGAGCTCTATAATTTTGAGAACCTCCAGTAATTAGCTGAAAAGTATCTGATATAAAAACACCGATTGGTAGAGATTGCTTTAATATAGACTTTTTATTATCCTGAAGTCTATTTATTCTATCTTCTCTATTAATCGTAAAGTCAGCTAAAATTTCATAGAGTACTTTTATTGGTACTTTAGAAATATCCTGCCGAAGCAATTTAAAATATTGATAATTCTCACCGTTAATCAGTATTTCCACATCAAGTGAATCAGATACCATGTTTATTGCATCTAATTTAAAGTTTGTAGATGTTGTTTTATGTCCTTCCGGAGCAGGTTCATCTGCATCAACAACATTCTCCCTAAAGTAGATATCACAAATACTATCTACATATGCAAAACCAACATACTTTAAATTTCGATTTCTAGTTTTTTTAGGTTGCCACTCAATCAAGTTCGTTTTAAGTACACTATCATTTTGGGAGTTTATGTAAGAACTGATAATATCTATTTCTTTGGTATAAATTTCAATTAAGTTATCAACTTCTGTCGACCTTTTCTTTGAAAAATAATCAGTTACTTGTTCATCAATTATATATGAATCTGGATTGTTTAAATATAGCTTATATTGAAGAATACTAGATATGAATCCAAAGCTAATAGCTATATAGACAATGTAAATTATCAACCTTTTTTTCTTAAGTCCCTTAGAAAAAATCAAATATATTCGAATCGAGAACCAAATTGAGATAAGACCAAATACAATTAATAATATCCAGGCTAATATGTTTGAAAATTTAGCTACGTATATTATTTGTTTACTTTCTTTAAAAAAATTAAAAATATTGGATAATAAAATAGCAAGTAAGAAGCTAATTAAGTATAATAATACAATCACAATATTTTCATTCCTTTTAAATATCATATTAAATCAATACAGTCATTAGGGTGAACATTAAAACTTCTTTTTATTTATCATAAAGAATCATTAAACGCAAATTACAAAATAATTTTTGTTGCACTAGATTATTGAATTCTCACTGATGCGGAAAATTACGCCCAACTAATAAGCATTCTATCAATCGTTAACCAAAAGTAAATCAAAATGGCCAGTTGGACAAACAGCCCACGGGTTTGATTAAAAGCTCTGATAATGGTTGATAGAATATCGTTGGACTATGCCGTCCGTCGCTATGGGTATTCTATTTTGCACCCTTTTGTTTTCGGATAGGTTGTGGTAGTATTTATTCTTCTATAAAGCCTATATTTATCCATCCATGTTGTTTTTTGTGCTTTTCTCCAAGACGTTTGGAATCACTTTATTCATCAATGCAATGCACCGGCCTTTTTTTGTTTGTGCATTTGTCATGGCAAGTATGCCCATATACCTGATTTTATAAAAATTACGGGGTAGCACATGTTGCAAGAGATAAATAAGTGCTTACTGTACGCTCGCTATAATTGCGGATGCGCATCTCCATGAGCA
>JBNKCO010000015.1:0-128234 GCA_050287785.1 Bacteroidales bacterium | reverse complement strand
ATATTTTCAAAGAACTATTATTCTATCTATACCACTTTTCTTTTATTCTCTCACATATCATTCATGCGAAAAGCGGCTGCAAATGTAATTGCTTTTTTTTTATCCTCCAAACTTTTTTTTTACCTTTTTTAAGATTTGTTTTGGTTGCTATTTTCAACCCATATTGAGTTTACGAAAATCGCTGAACACCTTATTACATCTGCAAAAGAACATCACTTGTTTTTCAAAGCGGATGCAAAAGTAATGGAAGTTTTTTAATCTGCAATAGTAAATGGAATTATTTTTATTTTTTTTTGTTTTCAGGCTAAAATCTAATGTTACTGACCAAAACTTGAAAGCTTATTAATAATTCCGACTACATCTGACAAAGAACGTGCTTGTTTCTAAAGCGGCTGCAAAAGTAATGGAAGTTTTCAATTCCACAATAGCTACATGAAACTTTTTTTGTGTTGTTTTGTCAATTACCTGAATTTCAGATGATTTAATTTAAATTAAAATCAACTTTGCATTTTTTAAGATGTCAGCTATTGCAAAATATGGTATATTCGCATGGTAAAAAACATAATCGATGAGTAAAGCAATTGTAATTATTCCAACCTATAATGAAATAGAAAACATCGAGAAGATGATTGAAAAAGTATTCTCCCTTCCCGATAAATTTGATTTATTAATTATTGATGATGGTTCTCCTGATGGAACTGCTGAGAAAGTAAAAGACTTTCAGAAAAAATATCCTGACAATTTATTCATGGTTGAAAGAGAGGGGAAATTAGGTTTAGGAACGGCATACATAGCCGGTTTTAAATGGTGTCTGGAACATGACTATGAGTATATTTTTGAGATGGATTGCGATTTCTCTCACAATCCGGAAGATCTAGCAAAACTATACTATGCCTGTCAGAATGGAGCTGATTTATCTATTGGATCGAGGTATAAGTCAGGTGTAAATGTTGTTAATTGGCCAATGGGACGTGTTCTAATGTCGTATTTTGCCTCAAAGTATGTTCGATTTATTACGGGATTACCTATTCATGATACAACTGCCGGATTTAAATGTTATAAAAGTAGGGTTCTTTCTACCATTGATCTCGACAAAATTCGTTTTAAAGGATATGCTTTCCAGATTGAAATGAAATTTACTGCTTGGAAATTTGGGTTTAATGTTCAAGAAATTCCAATTGTTTTCACTGATAGACAAGAAGGTAAATCAAAAATGTCTGGTGGTATTTTTAATGAAGCATTTTGGGGAGTAATAAAACTAAAGATCTCAAGTTGGTTTAAGAAATATAAAATGCCCGAAAATGAGCTCTCTAATAATTAAGAACGCTAGCCTGATAACTGAAGGACAAATTTCAATTTCATCTATATATATAAAGGATGATATAATTGTTGAAATTGGAAAAGACCTTGAAAATCGAGATGCTACCAGAATTATTGATGCTGAAGGTTTGTTTCTTATTCCGGGTGTGATTGACGATCAGGTACATTTCAGAGAGCCTGGATTAACTCATAAAGCCGACATATTAACGGAATCGCAAGCAGCAGCAGCCGGTGGTGTTACAAGTTATATGGAAATGCCAAACACAACCCCACAGGCTACATCAATTGATGAACTTGAAAAAAAATATGCTTTAGGAGCTGAGAAATCTTTTGTGAATTACTCTTTTTATTTAGGTGCAACCAATGATAATATTGCAGAAATTAAAAAAGTTAATGCTAAAAATGTTTGTGGCGTTAAGGTATTTATGGGCTCTTCCACAGGTAATATGCTTGTTGATAATGCAAAAACACTTCAGAAAATCTTCTCTGAATCGCCAACACTAATTGCCACTCATTGCGAAGATGAAGCTACGATTCAAACTAATACGAAGAAGTACCGAAATAAACTTGGTGAAAATATACCTTTTTCATATCACCCTATTATAAGAAGTGCTGAAGCGTGTTACAAATCATCTGCCCTAGCTGCTGAATTAGCCAGTAAGTATGGGTCTCAGCTACATATTCTGCATTTATCATCTGCTAAGGAATTAAGCTTACTTGATTCAAACCCTGATGTTACAAAAAAAAATATTACTGGAGAAGTATGTGTACACCATTTATGGTTCAATAGCAACGATTATGATAAATACGGGGCAAGAATAAAATGGAATCCTTCTGTTAAATTCCCAGAAGACCAGGAAGCTCTTCTACATGGATTATTAAATAACAAACTTGATGTTGTTGCCACGGATCATGCTCCACACACCTTGGAGGAAAAATCTAATAAATATTTCAGCGCCCCTTCGGGTGGCCCGCTTGTTCAGCATTCATTAGTTGCTATGTTAGAATTTTATCATCAAGGTAAAATCAGCCTTGAGACAATTGTGAGGAAAATGTGTCATGCTCCTGCTGATTTATTTAGGATAAAAAAGCGTGGATATATTAAAGAGGGATATTTTGCGGATTTGGTATTAATTGATTTAAATAATCCATGGACAGTTAATACTAATAATATATTATATAAGTGTGGCTGGTCACCATTTGAAGGAGAAACTTTCAAATCAAAAATAAAGACCACAATTGTAAATGGTGAAATTGTTTTTGAAAATGATCGGATAATAAAGAAATCTGCAAAACGTTTAGAATTTAACCGATAACCAAAAATAATATGGATATGAAAAAGTCAATGCTCTTTATAGTGATGTCAATCCTTTCTTTGAGTTTAATATGGATTAGTTGTAGCAAGAACACTTCCTCAGAAAAGCAGATAGTTTACGTTAACAATGATAGCACTTTAGGAGATCTTATTGCTGACACCATAATATATGATGTTATTATTAAAAACAGAGATACTTCTGATACATGGAAAGAGGAGTGTTTGCAATATTTAAACAAATCTGCATTAATTGACAGTCTGTTCTCTGCTGTTTACAGCGGCAGACATAAAGCATATGACCTATTTTCAGGTGAAGAAATAAACCCGCAAGAGCTATCAAAGCTGGAAAATGAAGGCGCAATTTCCAGAGATGATATTGGAAAAATTCAATTTAGAGAAGTTTGGTATTTAAATTCCGAGCAATTTATTATGAATAAAAAAGTTTATAGCATTGTTGTTGGTACTGAAACTTTCGCAGACAATGGAGAGTTTCGCGATTATAAACCTATTTTCAAGATCGACTTAAACTAAATATAATCTGTTTTTCATAATTTTTATCGATTAGGATGAATATTCATTTTGTGTGTATTTTTATCCAAGGAATATTTTAGTACTTTTGCCGTCCAAATTCAAATTTCATAAAATGCTTACAGTCGAGAAAATTGGTGGTTCTTCGATGACCAGCTTCGGAGATGTTCTAAATAATATTATCATAGGGAAACGAACCAAGAATGAGTTATTTAACAGAATATTTGTAGTTTCTGCTTACGGAGGTGTTACAAATTGGCTATTAGAGCATAAAAAAACCGGAGAACCAGGCGTATATGAAGACTTTGTAAATAATAAAGATTTCAATGCATCTCTTATTAAAGTTTTAAATAAACTCCTGGAATTAAATCGAAACTACGTATCGATTAAACTTGATCTGAAGATTGCTGACAAATTCATTACTGAAAGAATTGAACAGGCTAAAAGTTATTTAAACAACCTGGCAGATGTTTTAGCAACAGGATATGTAACAAAAAGCAACATACTTCTGGCAGCACGTGAAATATTAGCTTCAATAGGAGAAGCTCACTCTGCCTTTAATGCAGTTAATATTCTGAATAACAATGGAATTCCTTCAACATATATTGATTTGTGCGGATTTCACGATGCAGAATTCCTTACGATTGATGAACGCATTAACAAAACATTTACCGGGATCGAATTTGATAAAACTATTCCAATTGTAACTGGATACACCAAAGGAACTGAAGGAATTATGCGTGAATTTGATCGCGGCTACTCTGAAGTTACTTTTAGTAAAATAGCTGTTGTCCTAAAAGCTGATGAAGCAATTATTCATAAAGAATTCCACTTGTCTTCTGCAGATCCAAATATCGTGGGGATTGACAAATCTATTCCTGTCGGTCAAACCAATTACAATGTTGCCGACCAATTAGCAGATATTGGAATGGAAGCTATTCATCCAAAAGCTTCAAAGCCCTTAGAAATGGCCGGAATAAACATCCGGATTAAAAACACCTTTGAACCCGAACATCCTGGTACACTTATATCCAAAGGTTACACCGGAGAGAATTCAAAAGTTGAAATAATTTCAGGTACCGACAAAGTAGTGGCTATTGAGATACATGATCCTTCAATGGTTGGTGAAGTTGGGTTTGACTTAAACATAATGGAAGTATTCAGGAAACATAAAGTGAGTTACATTTTAAAAGCAACAAATGCAAATAGCATAACCCAGGTAATTTGGGAAGCTGACAAGAAAAGCGAACTTATTTCCGAGTTAGAGGCTAAATTCTATGAAGTAACAATTAAAGACACTGCAATTGTTTGTGCCTTGGGTACAAATATTGCTCACCCTGGAATAATTGCAAAAGCAACCACAGCCCTTGCAGTTAATAATATTAATGTCGAAAGTCTGTCGCAATCGTTAAAACAGGTAAATATGCAGTTTGTAATAAACCGCCCCGACTACCATAAAGCAATTATAGCTTTAAATGATGTTCTTTGCGTAAAATAATTTTGCAGATTATGTTATTAAGGTGCTACAATTTACGTACAACCATTTGAACTGTATTTTGATTATGCTGTTCGAGTAAAACTTCCTTTTCAACCAATACCCTGTCAATAGTTTCTTGATCGTAGTATCTAATAGTAATAAGCTCCAAATCGTCTTCTAAAGTAATACGATAGAATTTTGATAGTTCTTCAACTACCCGCGGAATTCGGGTATTGTCATTATTTACACAAATAATGAAACTAACTGCAGTATTCTGCATTAAATTTACTTTAAGACTATATTTTGCTAGTATTCCAAATATCCTTTCCAGATTATCTTCTGCAATAAATGAAAGATCCAAAGGATGAATACTTAGCAAAACCTGATCTATCTTAAATATAAAAGAAGGGATAAGTTTGTTGTATTTTACATCTCCAATTACAGTACCTTCTGCCCGAGGATCAATAAACGATTTAACATTTAAAGGTATTTTATTTTGCTTCACAGGTTGAATTGTCTTTGGATGCAGTACACTTGCACCATAGAATGCAAGTTCAATTGCATCTGTATAGGTTAGCTTGTCGAGTTTTACAGTATCATCGAACCATTTTGGATCGGCATTAAGCACACCCGGAACATCTTTCCAGACAGTAACTGACTCTCCTCCAATAAAGGCCGCAATTAGAGCGGCAGTATAATCAGAGCCCTCCCTGCCCAATGTTGTTGTTAAATTATTTTTGTTCGAACCAATAAAGCCTTGAGTTATGTATTTATTGCACTCACTTTCAATAAAAACTTTTCTAGCTAAATCTGCCGATAGTTCAAAATCAACATTTGCTTCTCTGTAAGTTTCATCGGTTTTTAAAACTTTCCTAATATCAATCCAGGAAACCTTGCATTTTTTAAATTCAAGGAATGATGCAATAATAGTAGTTGAAATAAGTTCACCAAATGAAACAACCTGATCGTATTCAAAATTAAAATTCATTGATGAATCCGATTGAATTTTTTCATTTAATAGTTCAAAAAGCTTTCCTACTTCTTGGTATGCCTCATGTTCACTATGAAATAAACCTTGCAAAATATCGAAATGATAAGCTCTGATACCTTCAAAAATTTCAATCAGATTATCTTTTCTCTCAAAATATGCCTCAACGAGTTGCTCCATTGCGTTGGTAGTTTTCCCCATCGCAGACACAACAATAACTAAAGGTTCATCATACAAAGAAACAATGTTCGCGAGATTTTTAATCGAAGGTGCATCTTTTACCGATGCTCCACCAAATTTGAAGACTTTCATAGGGTTACTTTTATTTTTAAACTAATATAAAATATTATACGACCGATAAAAAGGAATTAAATCAATATTTCTAGATATAATTAACAAAGGATTCAGAACCAATTAATGCTCCAAAAACCAACTTGGAAAATCCAAATCAAAACACGATTTTTGTCGTCGCAAATAAAAACACAAGAAGTGACACTAAAAGAGATTATTAAAAAATATAAACTTCATCCATCATTCTCAAAATTAAAAGAGGCTGTTAATTCCAATGAACGACAGCGCATTTTACTTTCAGGACTCAACGGCTCAGCTGCCTCAATGCTAACCTCTGCACTACTCGAAGAAGATAAGCAAGTTCACTTCTTTATTTTTGATGAAAAAGATGCTTCAGCTTATTTCTATTCCGACCTAAAAAACATGCTAGATGATGAAGATAATATTTTGTTCTTTCCATCATCTTTCAAGCGTTCTGTTCAATATCAGCATCCCGATAATGGAAACATAATCCTTCGAACCAAAGTTTTAAATAAACTCAACCAATACAAAGATTCTAAGAAAAAGAGATTGCTAATTTTTACTCATCCTGAGGCTTTAGCTGAAAAAGTAGCTACTAAAGAAAAGCTTGATGACAACACTTTGCAACTACATGTTGGCGAAAAAATAAATCCTGAATTCATTCATGAGGTTCTAGATGAATATGGTTTCGAGTTAGTTGACTTTGTTCATGAACCCGGACAATATGCTCTCCGAGGAGGAATTGTAGACATCTTCTCATTTACAGCAGAAAACCCATACCGCGTTGATTTTTTTGGTGATGAAGTAGAAACAATACGTGCCTTTGATGTAGAATCTCAGCTTTCGAAAATCACTTTCCAAAAAATTTCAATTTTACCAAATCTTGAAACCAGCAAGTATGCTGGTGGGAGAACTTCATTAATAGAATCATCGGTTTCAGAAGCAAAAATTTGGTGTAACGATATTTCACTTATTGCCGAAAAAATGTCATCTCTCTACACCAATACAACTATTGATGGTAGTGAAAGCGAAAAGAATTCTATGCTATGGATGGGTAGTGAGTTTCTTTCTGAGATTAGTAAACACTCAGTAATAGAGTTTTCGCAACGCTCGTACTACCCAAAATCAACTACTTTTTCGTTTAATACCAAACCTCAACCTGCATTCAGAAAGAATTTCAACCTGCTTGGAGATAATTTAAAAATGCACATTGCTCAGGAATACACAACTTTAATATTTTCTGAGAATGAAAAACAAATTGAGCGCTTAAAAGACATTTTTAAGGAAACCCATCAAGGTATTAATTTTTCTCCTGCCATTAATTCAATACATGGAGGATTTATCGATGAAGAATTAAAACTATGTTGTTATACCGATCACGAAATATTTGACCGATATCATAAATATCAACTTCACGATTACCAATCGAGTAAAGCCTCGATATCTCTTAAAGAATTAAAAGATCTGAAACCAGGAGATTATGTAGTTCACACTGATCATGGTATTGGAAGATTTGGTGGACTGGAAAGAATAGAGCAAAACGGAAAGGTTCAGGAAGCAATTAAGCTTGTTTATCGCGATAACGATGTAATTTTCGTTAGTGTACATTCACTTCATAGAATTTCTAAATATAAAGGTAAAGATGATAAAGCTCCAAAAATTAACAAACTTGGCTCTGGAGCATGGCAGAAGTTAAAATCAAACACAAAAAGAAAGGTTAAAGACATTGCCAAAGATTTAATTGCCCTTTATGCAAAACGAAAGTCTCAAACCGGATTTAGTTTTTCAGCCGACACATATATACAGGAAGAACTTGAAGCTTCTTTTATTTATGAAGATACACCTGATCAAAACAAAGCAACTATGGCTGTGAAGTCAGACATGGAGAAAATTATTCCAATGGATCGTTTAATATGCGGAGATGTTGGTTTTGGAAAAACTGAGGTAGCTATTCGTGCAGCATTTAAAGCAATTTCTGATAATAAGCAAGTAGCGGTTTTGGTTCCAACCACTATTCTAGCATTACAACATCAAAGAACTTTTAGTGAAAGACTAAAAGACTTCCCATGCAACATTAATTATATCTGCAGACTAAAAAAACCTTCTGAAATAAAAAAAACACTCGCTTTAGCTGAAGAAGGAAAAATTGATATTCTTATTGGTACGCATCGAATAATCGGAAAAGATGTAAAATTTAAAGATCTTGGTTTACTAATAATAGATGAAGAACAAAAATTTGGTGTCGCAGCTAAGGAAAAGCTCAGATCGATGAAGGTAAATGTCGATACATTAACTATGACAGCAACCCCAATTCCCCGTACACTTCAATTTTCGTTAATGGGAGCTCGAGACTTATCTATGATTAACACCCCTCCTCCTAATAGACATCCAATAATAACTGAGCTCCATTCATTCAACGAAGAAATTATTTCTGAAGGAATAAATTATGAAGTTTCCAGAGGTGGCCAGGTGTTTTTTATACATAATAGAGTTCAGAATATTTATGAAGTAGAAGCTCAAATTCAAAGAATTTGTCCGAATATTAAAACAGTTGTGGGCCATGGACAAATGGAAGGCCCAAAGCTTGAAAAAGTAATGATTGACTTTATGAATGGTGATTTTGATGTTTTAATAGCAACAACCATAATAGAATCTGGTTTGGATATACCTAACGCAAACACCATTTTTATAAATAATGCCCATAACTTTGGCCTAAGTGATTTACACCAGCTTCGAGGTCGAGTTGGTAGATCGAACCGAAAAGCATTTTGTTATTTATTGGCCCCCCCGGTTACAATGCAAACTCCTGAGGCAAGGAGGAGACTTCGCGCTATTGAGGAATTTTCTGACTTAGGTAGCGGTTTTCATATTTCACTACAGGATCTTGATATTCGTGGTGCAGGAAATATGCTTGGAGGAGAGCAAAGTGGATTTATTGCCGATATTGGTTTCGAAACCTACAACCGTATTCTCGATGAAGCTATTCAGGAATTAAAAGAAACCGAATTTAAAGATCTTTTTAATGAAGAAATAGAAAAACCAACCGGAGAAAAGATTAGATACGTCAAAGACTGTCAAGTTGAAACCGACCTTGAAATATATTTGCCTGAAAGCTATATAGAAAACATTTCGGAAAGAATCCGACTCTACCGGGAACTTGATAATTCGAAAACCGATGAAGAGCTTGTTCAATTTGCAGGAAAATTAAAAGACAGGTTTGGCCCCTTGCCCCAAGCTGTTGAAGATCTATTTCAAGTAGTACGTATGCGATGGTTGGCTATGGATCTAGGCTTCGAGAAATTCATACTTAAAAACAAAAAACTAATACTTTATTTCATTAGCGATAAGGAATCGAGTTATTATCGTTCGCCTGAATTCTCATTAATATTAAATCATGTACAGAAATATCCTCGTAAATTTAGAATGAAAGAGGGTCAATACAGGCTTTCGCTATCTATTGAAGATGTCCCTGACATCAGTCATGCATATTCCATATTGGAAACCATATCTTCATAAGCTTTTTTATATGAACCTTATTATTGACATAGGAAATTCCAGGACGAAATATTCAGTTTTCGACGATAAAACTGAAGTTTCCTCCTACTCAGAAAACATACTTACTACTAAAACAATTGAGACAATTCTAAAAAAACACACCTATATAAATAAGTGTATTTTATCTGCCACTGGTCATATTCCTGAAAACATAATAAACTTCTTAAATCAAAATATAAAATATTGTTTGCAATTTTCCCATCGTACTCCATTGCCATTCCACTCCGAATACAAAACAATAGAGACATTGGGTTTGGACAGATTAGCCGCTGTATCGGGTGCTAACGTTTTACACCCAGGCGAAAACGTTCTAATTATTGATTTAGGAACTGCAATTACTTATGATTTGAAAAACGAAGCAAATATTCATTTAGGTGGAAATATTTCTCCAGGAATGCATTTAAGGTTTAAAGCATTGAATGAATTCACTAATAAACTTCCATTAGTAAACCCAAATAATGGCCCAACTCTTATAGGACTAAGTACGATTGAGGCAATTGAAAATGGCGTTTTACTTGGAATAATATCAGAAATAAATGCTTTTATTGATGAAATAGAAAGCCTTTACAATAATTTAACAATAATACTAACGGGAGGCGATGCTCAATTTTTTGTAAATAAGCTAAAAAAAACCATCTTTGTGGTTCAAAATTTAGTAAGTACAGGACTCAATTCTATTTTATCACATAATGCAGAAAATATTTAAAGGGATTACATTATTTTTCTTGCTTTTTGCAATGAAAAGCGTTATTGCGCAGAATTACTATAATTCACCATATTCACGCTATTTAGTTGGAGACATTATTAATAATGGCTTTGCTTATAATAAAGCTCTTGGAGGTAGCTCAATTGCCCTTCGCCCCCACAATCAAATTAACTATTTAAATCCTGCTTCATACACTTCGCAGGATACTAACTCTTTTCTACTACAGCTTGGTGTTGACGGCAGGTACGCCAAAGTCCTTTCTGGTATTGATACAGACGAAGCGTTTAATAGTAACATTAGCTATCTGGCCATTGGTTTTCCAGTCACTAAGTGGTGGAATATCAGTCTAGGAGCCACACCTTTTTCTCGAATGCAGTATTACTTTCAGGAGGAAGTTAACGATGAAATACTAGGGGAAAAAATTGGATTTGATTATACGGGGTTTGGAGGTTTTAATGAGTTTTACTTTGGAAATGCTTTTACAATTTCAAATGTATTATCGCTCGGTGTTAATGTCAGCTACCTATTTGGTTCTCTGGACAGAAAACAACTTTCCTATTTACCTGAAAAAATGGACTATTCAGCTGCAATAGAAAACAAAACAAATTATATTGCTAGCGATTTCTACTTAAAAACCGGGATACAATATCATCCTATAATAAATGAGAGGCATTCATTGATTATAGGTGCTACCTACGATTTTGAATCAAATATCGATATTAAACTTAAAGGTCAAACAACACGATATAATACAGCCTCAAAAGGATCTATTTCTCAAGATTCTCTATACTTTAATATTGATTCAATTGCTCCTTTAGTTTTGCCTGGGAAATTAGCCGTGGGTTTAACATATATATTTGATGAAAGAATACTGGTAACAGCTGAATATATTCGTCAAGACTGGAGTGGCACAATAATTGCAAATTCTAATTTCAAATCAGGCTTATATGAGAGCTACAGATTTGGTGCTGAGTTTACTCCTGTTCCTATGAGCAACAGAATAAGGACAAACTACATCAAAAGAATGAACTATAGAATTGGAGGTAACTATACAAAAACATATTTATATACTGACAATAACAATATTTCGGACTACAGCATGAGTGTTGGAATAGGCTTACCCCTTAAAAATGCTCGGAAGGTTTTTTCAGGTACCCATATAAATATTGGATATCAATACGGACAGAGAGGGACCACAGACAATGGACTAATTAAAGAAAAATACCATAATTTTTCACTTGGATTGACATTTCACGATTTCTGGTTCCTTAAACCTAAATATGATTAAAGAGTATCAACAATGAAAAAGACATTAACATTATTATTCGGATTAATTTTATTTACAGTACTTTCAATAAATTCTCAGGCACAGATGGGCAAAGTGGATGGTTCAAGATTTGGCCATGGTGAAGATAGTATACGATGTATTAAGAGTCTATCTTTATATAGAGAGAATGTTAAAAACCAAGCATTTGATTATGCATTAAACGATTGGAAAACAGTTTTTGACGAATGCCCTAAAGCTTCGAAAAATGTATATATTGATGGTGCGAAAATTTACCAGTATCTTTTAGATAAAGAAAAAAATCCTGAAAGGATAATTACTCTTTGTGACACTCTAATGCTTATTTATGATAGGCGAATTGAACACTATGGACAAAAAGGTAATGTAAGAGGACGTCAGGGTGCAGACTTATTAAAGTATCGCCGTAACGATGGTGTGGAATTTGTTAAACAAGGTTATGAATACCTTCAAGAATCAATGAAGCTTTCCGGTGCCAAAACATCTAAAGCAGTATTACCCACATTATTATCCGCATCAATTACCCTATACAACCAAGGAGAAACCGAAGCAAATCAAGTAATTGAAGATTATATGGCAGTCTCAAAGATTATCGAGGGAATGATTGCTAAAAAACCTAATGACAAACGCCTTCAAGATTTAAAATCAACGCTTGATGCGAACTTTGTAAACGAGGGGCCAGGAGAATGTGAAACGCTTATTGAATACTTTACAGAGGAACATAAAACTAAAAAAGCAGATATTGAATTCTTAAAAATGCTTACAGTTCTTCTTCGTCAGAGAGATTGTACCGAATCAGACTTATTCTATATTGCTGCTAAAGATTTGCATATCTTACAACCATCAGCTGGGTCTGCAATAAATATTGCAATTCTTGCCAGAAACAAGGGAAAACATAAAGAGGCTATTGATTATTACAAACAAGCAATAGAGCTTGAGGAAGATGTTGACAAAACTGCAGATTATTATTTAGAGATTGCTATGGCATATCAAAAACTCGACAACAAAATCAGCTCACGCGAAGCTGCCCTAAAAGCAGCATCAATTCGTCCAAATTTTGGAAAACCTTACATTATAATTGGACAACTTTATGGTACAAGCATATCAGATTGCGGCTCAATAAAACTTCCAAAAGCCATTTATTGGTTGGCTATTGACATGTTTAAAAAAGCTAAATCTATTGATCCTTCTCTTGAAGAAGTTGCAAATAAATCTATTGCTAATTACAGCCAACATTTCCCTAATAAAGAAGATGCCTTCTTTTTAGGCATAAATGAAGGGGATACATATAAAGTTGAATGCTGGATAAATGCATCTACAATTGCTAGATTCTAATAAAAACATAATTATCTATAAAAGAATAATGCTGTTCCTTGCGAGCAGCATTATTCTATTTACAATATCTTGCAAAAACGATATTGAAACAATTAATGCCCTGTTTGGCCCAGAGCGTCCAACCATGGTTTACACCAATGCATCACTAGAATACACCGACACAGCCAAACTCCAGGCAAAACTTAACGCGCAGATAATAGAGTATTATGTGAATGGTAAAGAACCTTATTATGAATTTCCAAAAGGTATTGAAGTACTGTTTTATGATAAATACAATAAGGTGAATTCAATAATTACTTCTAAATATGCTATTTATAAAAAAGAAGAAGAACTTTTTGAAGCTAGAGACAGCGTTGTCGCAAAAGATATAGAGGATGGGCAAACAGTAGAAACCGAACAATTATTCTGGGATCAAAGAAAGAAAAAAATATACTCCGAAGTTTTCACTAAAATAAGTGATGAAGGCGGAGTTCATTTCGGAGAAAAAGGCTTTGAAGCAAATCAGGATTTATCCGAGTATCGCCTGAATGGTTCTGTTGGCACAATGAGAATGAAAGATGAAGAATAAACCACAAATTAGTTTCATCCTTGAGATTTTCTGGTTAATTGTTTTCTTCGGCACAATAATTATTGGATTGATTCAATCATTCAATACTGGCCTTAAAAACAATTATGTTTTCTTCGTTATGAGTATTATGGCTTTAGTTTTATATCTTACAAGAAGAAGCTTAAGGAGAAAAAACTCTAACTAAAACAATTAGTACATCTACCGAAGATGAGCAATTTAGGAATTATAATTACTACTCTAATATTTAGCGCTTTCTTTTCCGGAATGGAAATAGCTTTTATTTCAGCAAATAAATTAAGAATTGAGCTTGATAAAAAGCAAGGACGATTCTCGTCAAGAATTATTTCTATTTTCATTAACAGTCCTTCGAAGTACCTTACAACTATGTTGGTTGGTAATAACATTGCTCTTGTTATTTATGGTATTATAATGGCAAAAGTTCTGGAAACACCCATTGAACGAATAACAACAAATGGAATTGCAATTCTAGCAATTCAAACTATAATTTCAACCTTATTAATTCTTGTCGCAGCTGAATTCATCCCAAAAATGATATTCAGAAATGTCGCAAATCATTCATTAAACATACTAAGCATTCCTGTTTTCCTTATATACATAATATTTTACCCAATTACACTTTTTATAAACGGGCTTATACATCTTGTATTAAGAGGATTAAAAAATGATGGTTCATTAGACTCCCGAGATTCAAATGTATTTAATAAAATTGATCTCATTTATTTTATTAATCAGTCAAATATGCCTGAAGTAAGTAAGGAGACAGACGCTGATGAAATTAAATTATTTCAAAATGCTTTAGATTTTAGTTCTGTTAAGGTTAGGGATTGCATGGTTCCCAGAACTGAAATTGTTGCTCTTGAAAAGAAAGCTAATGTTAATGAATTCAGAAATGAGTTTATTGACACCGGATTTTCGAAAATATTAATTTATGAAAATACTATTGACAACATAGTTGGCTATGTTACTTCAAAATCGCTTTTTGACTCTCTAAAAAATATTGATTCTGCTTTAATTGAAGTATCCTTTGTGCCGGAAGCAATGTCGGCCAATAAACTGCTTAAAAAACTCATATATGACAAGAAAAGTCTGGCCGTTGTTGTTGATGAGTTTGGAGGAGTTTCCGGAATGCTTACCATTGAAGACATAATTGAAGAAATATTTGGTGAAATTGAAGATGAACACGATACATCTGAATTAATTGAAAGGAAAATCTCTGATACAGAATTTATTTTCTCTGGCAGATTAGAAATAGACCATCTTAATGAAACATACAACCTTCAAATTCCTGAATCTGAAGAGTACGAAACAATTGCCGGATTTATCATTCACCACCACGAAAGCATTCCAAAACTCAACGAACGTATACAGATTGAGCAATTCGAAATAAAAACCATTAAAGTGTCAAGCACAAAGGTTGAATTAATCAATCTGAAAATTATCGAATAACCCATCTATAGTTCATATTAACAATCACTTACGTACCCTTGACATAGACAATCAGAGAAGAATTTTCCGCGATGTCGAAATAAACAATTTTTTTTCTTTGAAAAAGCTTTAAATTACTATATTCGTAGCCGATAAAAAAACGAACAAAAGCTTAACATAAATGGCAATTATTCAGAAGATAAGAAATAGAGCTGGAATATTAGTAGCAGTAGTAATTGGTGCTGCTTTAATAGCATTTATTCTTGGAGATTTCCTTTCAAAAGGTAATGTGAGTTTCAGCAGCTCAAAAAACAATGTAGCTGAAATAAATGGTAATGGTATCTCGATTCACTATTACGAGAATTACCTAAAGAAAATAGAGGAAGTAAACAAATTACTTAGAGGAGGAGTTAATTCTCTAGATGAAGAAGCACAACGTGCACTAAGAGAACAGGCCTGGAATGACATAATAAACGATCGTGTTATGGGCAGGGAATATGACAAACTTGGTATCGATGTTCATTCAGACGAATTAGCTGTGACAATTCTTGGATCCAATCCACACCCATTTGTTCAGCAATTATTTGTTGACCAAAATACTGGAGTATTCAACCCAATGATGGCTCGTGATTTTTGGCAGAAAACGAATCAGATTGACGATCCTGATGATGCTCAATTACAAATAAGACTATATCTTGAGGATATTATCAAAAGAGAAAGTCTTAACAGAAAATACAACAACCTACTTTCGAAAGGGTTGTATGTAACAAGCCTGGAAGCGAAAAGGAAAAAAGCTGACTTTAACAAAAGCGTTGATTTTTCTTACATTGTAAAAAGGTATACTGAGATATCTGATTCTAGTGTTTCTGTTACAAATGGAGAATTAAAAGCTTATTACAAGAAACATATCGAAGAATTTAAGCAAGAAAAATCAAGAGACCTCCGGTATGTTATGTGGAACATCGTTCCAACAGAAAAGGATATAAAAACAGCAGAAAACTGGATAAATAATGAAGCTAAGTATTTTGAGGCTTTAGAACCTAGTTCAATCTGGACTTATTTAAGATCGAATTCTGATGTGACTCCTGATGATAAAAACTATGCTTTTGGAGAGTTAAGTCCTGAAATTAACGACTTTGCATTTAATGCCAACATAGGAGAAACATTCGGCCCTTATTTTGAGGATAACACCTACAAAATTGCTAAGCTAGCAAAAATAGAATTTATTCCTGATTCGGTTAAAGCAAGTCATATACTTCTTAAAGCAGATCAGAACAATTTTGTTCAGCAAAATGCTCTTGCTGATAGTCTAAAAAAATTAATTGAAGGTGGGGCTGATTTTGCTGCACTAGCTGCTCAGAATTCAACCGATGGCTCACGCTTCGATGGTGGAAATTTAGGTTGGTTTAAAGAAGGTGCTATGGTAAAACCTTTTAGCGATTCTTGTTTTTACAATAAAACTGGCGATATTAAGCTGGCTTATACTCAATTTGGTATTCACATAATTAAAATAACCGCTCAATCTAAAAAATCTAAAAAAGTAAAAGTCGGAATTCTTGCTCGCGACATAAGAAGCGATGATGCTGATGACTTATACTTCATGAAAGCTAATGATTTTGGTGGTAAGAATAGAACTATCGAGCAGTTTGATGCTGCTGTAAATTCAGACCATTCACTTGCTGTTAGAGTTGCTTCAGGCGTTCGTGAAAGTGACCAGAATGTTTCTGGTTTAGAAGATTCAAGAAGATTAATACAATGGGCTTTTAAAGCAGATGCTGGCGATATATCAACCGAAGTTTATCAATTTGGCGACAAGTATGTTGTTGCTGCTTTAGATAAAATTCACGACAATGAATACCAAGCATTTGAAGAAGTTAAAGGTATGATTACCATTGAGGTTAAAAAAGAAAAGAAAGCTGAGAAACTTATTGCTGAATTTAACGAAAAAATCAATGGCGCTTCTGATATTAATTCGTTAGCTGCTAATTTGGGTACAACAACTAAATTAGCTACAAACATTCGTTTTTCATCTTTTCAGATTCCTCAGCTTGGTAGCGAACCAGAACTAATTGCAACTTCTGTTAATTTAGAACAAGGTAAACTTTCTAAACCTATTGCAGGAACAAATGGAGTTTATGTTATTCAGGTTGACAATATTAACGAAGGTGAATTAACTGATGACTATACTAGTGAAAGAGCAAATGCTGAAAGACGTTTAAGCTCAAGAGTAAGCTTCTCTTCAAGTAAAATTCTAAATAAGCTTGCTAAAGTAGAAGACAACAGAATACTATTCTACTAAGGAATAGCATTTCTATCATAAAGAAAACCCCTGCCTTCTTTTTGAATGCAGGGGTTTTTTAAATGTAACAACTTTTATTTCTATAGATTGCATTATCTACTTACAATAAGCAGAGTGATGATAATGATAAGTAAGATCTTCTTTTCAATTCGGTAAAAGCTCTTCTCTATCCTGCTAAAAGTTGTTTCACTTTATTAGCAATTTCTTTTCCGTCTGCTTTACCAGCAAGTTCTTTTGTAGCTACTCCCATTACCTTTCCCATCTCCTGTGGTGAAGAAATACCAAGCTTATCAATTATTGTCCGGACAATTGAAGTTAGTTCTTCATCAGATATTTTAGCAGGCAAATACTTTTCTAACACTGATATCTCCTCAACTTCTTTTTCAAGAAGGTCTTCTCTATTTTGTTCTTTATAAATTGCTGCTGAATCTTTTCGTTGTTTAACTAATTTCTGTATTATTTTAAGCACTTCAGCTTCGGTGAGTTCAGTGCTAGCACTTTTCTCTGTTCGAGCAAGTGTAAAAGCTGTTTTTGCTGCACGAAGTGCTTCTAAAGCCACTTTGTCTTTCGATTTCATGGCTTCTTTTAAATCGGAGGTAATTTGATCTATTAATGACATAAAGATTAATTTCTAAGGATTAATTGGGACAAAAATACAAAATGTGAATTTTAGTAAAATAGCTTTAGCTAAATTATTATAAGTTCACACCTTTTCAAACTTGTAACTTATTAAGTGAATTTAAGGGTTACCGCACACTACTCTATGACTATTTCGCAAAGAATTCAATGTTTTTTACTCGCATCTTGATTCTTCCTCAACTATTTTAATCTACATTTTCGTGCAAGTACCTATTATTGTTGCTTAACTTGACTCCTCCTTCTTCGGTATCGTCGGAAAGCGAATATTTAGATACATTGTTCTCGGTTGAAGGTTTATCTTTATCTAACTTAATATTCTTACGTAAATATGCAGGTTGACTTTCAAGCTCATCAATACTAGAAAGTTGTTGACGGTGACTTAAATTTAGCTCACGCATTTGTTCGTAATTGCGCTTAAGAGATTTCACTCTATCTGCAGCTCTTTTTACTTCCATCGATTTCTCAGGTATACTATCTTTTATCGATTTCACCTGCATTTCTTCTGATGAGATATCAAACTCTATTGTACGTTGAGAAATAACATTGCTTTCGCGCTTACTTCTTCCTGTTTTCTCCCGAACCTCAAAACCAGTTTGTTCTTCAGCTCTAAACTGCTCTTCTTTGCTAAATGTTTTTTCAAGTGGCACTTTTTCGAGCTCTTGTTTTCTTTTATAGAGTTCTGGAATACTGTTAGTCTCAAATCCTGTTGCTATAACAGTTACACTTAAGGCATCTCCAAGTTTATCATCCACTCCATTACCCCAGATTAAATCAGCATCGTCGCCAGCACAGGATTGAATATAATCGGTAATTTGACCTATTTCATCCATTGTAGCTTCTTCGCTTCCTGAGGTGATATTAATAAGTATATTCCTTGCTCCGGAAATATTATTATCATTCAACAAAGGTGAATTTAATGCTTCCTGAACAGCTTCCATTGCCCGACATTCACCCTGTGAAGTTGACGAACCTAATATTGCAACTCCAGAGTCTGTCATTACAGTTTCTACATCGGCAAAATCAACGTTTATAAAACCGTGAACCGTAATGATTTCAGCTATACCCTTTGCTGCTGTTGAAAGTACTGTATCGGCACTTGCAAAAGCTTCGGATATTTTTAAATCACCATAAATTTCACGTATTTTTTCGTTATTAATAATAAGCAAAGAATCGACATATTTCTCGATTTCAGCAATACCTTCCAGTGCCTGGTTTATTCTTCGCTGTCCTTCGTTTCTAAAAGGAATAGTTACAATGGCAACCGTTAATATTCCAAGCTCCTTAGCTGTTTTTGCAATAACAGGAGCTGCACCTGTACCTGTACCACCACCCATTCCGGCAGTAATGAAAACCAATTTTGTATTTGTAGATAAAACCTTAATAACATCATCAAGGCTTTCAATTGCAGCTTCACGCCCAATAGAAGCTTTATTGCCTGCACCTCTCCCTTCTGTTAAGGAAGCTCCCAGTTGAATTTTAACGGGAACAGGACTGTTTGCCAATGCTTGCGAATCGGTGTTACAAATAACAAAATCAACATCTTTTATACCTTTTTGGTACATATGATTAACAGCATTGCTGCCTCCGCCTCCAACACCTAATACTTTTATTATTGAGGAGCGGTTTTTTGGTATATCGAAATTCATTAAATCTTCCATATTAATAACAGTTTAAAATTAAATGTTTCGCGTTTAAAGTTTCATGTCTGAAAGAATAACTTTTAAATTTGAACCTTAAACTACAAACTATCTAGTCTTCCATACTTGCCCCTTTCTCCTCAAAAATGTTGGTGAATCCTCGTTTAATAGCATCCATAAACTTTCCTGAAGCTTCTTTCTCTACTTGTTCTTCTTTTTTTTCTTCCACTGTATCTTCTACAGGTTCTTGTTCCTCCGTATCGAAGGTTGAATCGGCAACATGAAGTTTTTTAAAATCCAACCCTTGTAACAATAAACCTACACTGGTAGAATACATTGGCTGATTTATCTCTTCAAGAGAATTTGACGCAAGATACTCGTTTGGAAATCCACAACGAACATCAAGTCCAGTACGAAATTTAACTAACTGAGGTAAGTGCTTCAACATTGCTCCTCCACCTGTTAGTACAATACCAGCGCTGAGTTTTTCAAGACACCCTGAATTTTCAATCTCGAACATCACGGCATCGATTATTTCTTCCATTCTTGACTGAATAATATATGCCAAGCTTTTGAATGAAATCTCTTTAGGTTCACGACCACTAATTCCTGGGATTGTTACAACCTTATCTTCTGGCGCCAAATCTCCTAAAGCTGATCCAAATTGGGTTTTCAGGGCTTCTGCTTGTTTATTAAGAATAGAGCAGCCTTCTTTTACATCAAGAGTAACTACGTTTCCACCAAATGGAATAACAGCTGTATGTCTGATAACTTCATCGTAATACACAGCTACATCTGTTGTTCCACCGCCAATATCAACTAGTGCTACTCCTGCTTCTTTTTCATCATCGGTAAGAACTGCTGATGATGAAGCAAGAGGTTCAAGTATTAACTGATTTACTTTTAATCCACATCGATTTACGCATTTCTCTATATTTTTGGCCGAGGCTATTTCGCCAATTACTATATGAAAGTTTGCTTCTAATCTCCGACCAGACATACCAACCGGATTCTTAACTCCTGTTTCGTGATCGACAATATAATTTTGTGGCAATACATGAATAATTTCTTCGCCTAGATCGATAGGAATTTTATGCATATCGGTGATAAGCGCATCAATATCTTCGCGTGTTATTTCATCGCGATTTGGTCCAATATTCAGGTATCCGCGATTCTTAACACTTTTAATATGCTGTCCGGCAATGCCAACAAAAACATCGGAGACACTTATATTTGCCTGCTTCTGAACCTCTTCAATTGTAGTTCGTATAGCATTTACTGTTTCTTCAATATTTAAAACGACACCTCGCTTAACTCCAGTTGAGGGAGTTTTGCTCATGCCTAACACATCAAGTTTACCATTTTCGTTAAGTTGACCTACTATTGCCACAATCTTGGTTGTGCCGATGTCGATAGCTGCTACATGTTTTCTTTCTTGCCTCATGATAAATTATATTTTCGTACAAACAATCTGATCTTTATATTTTAAGTTGATATTTAAGTATTTATTCCACCCTTCTGTTTTAAGCCCTTCGTTATAAAAAACCCATAACTTATGAAATTTCTTCTCGTAGTTTTCTATTGTCCCAAACTGAATAAGGTGAGGCCCAATTCTTGGCACCATTTCAAATTCGCCTTTAGAATCAACATAAAGCTGAACCACCTGAGAATTCCAGAATTCATCTCTTGAAATAAACATCGCCAACTTATGAATTTCCCTAAGTTTTGCTGCTTTACTATTATATTTCCTGTCGTATATATTCTCTACTGACTTAGAACTAAACGGTGTAGAAATTGCACCATTTACAACTAAGACATGTGGTGTAAAGCGTTTTGAAAGACTAATTACACTTCCTTCATTATCCAAATAATAACTTTTCCCTTTGGAATCGATTATCCTGACAACGGGCTCTCGCTGCAAAAGCTCTATATTTAGTTTCCCATCTACAGTAGTATAAGCTGTTGTACTTTTTACAAGTGAATTCTCTAGTACAATGCGTTCTATATTTTGAGTGTTTACTGTTGCAACAGGTGTACCAAGTGGCAGACTGTTGTTTTTGCTTAACATCTCCAAAACATCTTTAGATTCAATAAATCTTTTTGTTAAACTATCAGAGATAACAATGTTGACATTGTTGCACAGCAGCTCGTTCCGACGACCAGATACAAATCCGGTTATCAGAATAAGGTAGAGTACTATAGCTACCCAAAGTGATATTCTTTTAATCTTCTTCACTTTTCAGCAACATATCTTTAATCGGTCCAACAAATTGGTCGATATCGCCAGCGCCTAATGTCAGCAATACCTCAATATTTAATCCTTTTAACTTACGAAGCAAATTTTCTTTTGAACAATAGTGCTTGTTTTTCATAGCTATTTTACTCAACAAGGCTTCTGAAGTCACACCAGCAAGGGGTTTCTCTCTAGCTGGATAAATGTCCAACAAAATCAATTCGTCGAGTTTTGAAAGGCTTCTAGCAAATTCATTCTCAAAATCACGGGTTCTGGTATATAGATGGGGCTGAAAAACACCAGTTAATTTTTTCCCTGGATATAAATCTTTAATTGAACTAATTACAGCATCTAACTCACTGGGATGATGGGCATAATCATCGATATACGTAATTTTTTCGGTTTGCAATTGAAAATCGAAGCGACGAACTGCACCTTTTAACTTGGGTAAGGCTTTTTGAATTTCAGTCTCGTCAATTCCAATGCTTATACAAATTGTAATTGCCGCAAGAGAATTTTCAATGTTTGTCTTTCCCGGGACTTTTAAATTAAAATTCTGGTAGCAACCATTTGGTGTATTAAGAGTGAAAAAATATGAGCCTTTTTCTACCCGAATATCAGAGGCATAAACATCTGCTGAAGGATCATCAAGAGCATACGAGAATTGCCTTATACCAAAAGGAGTTTTAAGTTCAATGCCCTTTCGTAAAATGATTTTCCCTTCAGGATGCACCTGGTGCAAAAACTTCGAGAATGTATCTTGAATATCATTAATATCGCTATAGATATCCATATGGTCGGCATCAATAGTTGTGACAAGTGCGATATACGGATTGAGATGTAAAAACGACCGATCAAACTCATCGGCTTCTGCCACCACAAATTCTGAATTACCAAGCAATAAATTTGATTTGAAATTTTTAGAAATACCTCCTAAAAATGCACTGACATCGACACCACACTCACGAAGTATGTAGGCAACAAAGGTCGAAACTGAAGTTTTCCCATGCGTTCCTGCAATACCGATTCCCTTTCTTGAATTAAAAATTAAGCCAAGCACCTCGGCTCGTTTCTTAATAACAAACCCGTTCTCTCTGAAGAAATTTAATTCTTTATGATCATCAGGAACTGCAGGTGTACGAATAATTAGCGTTCTATCTTTATTTAGAAAATGAGAGTTTACCAGTTTAATTTTATCTTCATAATGTACTTGCATTCCTTGTTCAACCAGACTCTCAGTAAGCGGGGTTGAGGTTTTATCGTATCCACCAACAACTTTGCCATTGGCGTGAAAATAACGAGCAAGAGCACTCATACCAATTCCACCAATACCTAAGAAATATACACTATGTAGTTTTTCTAAGTTCATATATTATTACAAATGAGTTTTTAGATGCGAGTATTGATATAAACTAATCTATTTACTCATTACATTTAAGCTCATTCTTCTATTAATTTAAAAGCTTCTTCAACTATTGATTTAGTAGCTTCAGGCTTTGCCAATTTCTTTGCATTATCGCCAAGCTCTTTTAATCTATCTTTTTCTGCAATTAATTCCAACGACTGATTAATCAGATTTCTTTCAGCATCGAGGTCTTTTACCATTAATGCAGCACCAGCATCTACAAGAGCCATTGCATTTTTGGTTTGATGATCTTCAGCCACATTTGGGGATGGCACAAGTACCGATGGCTTACCAACTAAACAAAGTTCTGAAAGACTCAGGGCTCCTGCCCTACTAATAAATAAATCGGCAACATTGTAGGCTAGATCCATCCTGGAGATAAAATCCAGCATTTTTATATTTTGTGGAAGTTTTCCTCCCAATTGTTCCTTTAGTTTAGCATGATAATATTTTCCTGTCTGCCACAATACTTCCACTCCAGTCTTGGCTAATACATCGAGGCTATTTACTACGGCGTTATTCAGAGTGCGTGCACCAAGACTACCACCCATAATAAACAGAACCGGATTATCGGTCTTTATTCCGAAATGAGATTTTGCTTCTGCTTTTAAATTATTGTTAATCTCTAATTTCCTTACAGGATTGCCAGTTTTGATAATTTTTTCAGAAGGAAAAAACCTTTCCAGATTATCGTAGGCAACACAAATTACTGAAGCCTTTTTTGCAAGCATTTTATTTGTTACTCCTGCATAAGAATTCTGTTCCTGCAATAAACAAGGTATTTCCATTTTCGATGCTGCCCTAAGGACAGGAGCCGATGCATACCCACCAACCCCAATAGCTAAATCGGGTTTAAAATCTTTTATAATATTCTTTGCTAAACGCTGACTTTTTAAGAAATCAGCTACAACTTTAAAATTCTCAAGGGTTAGTTTCCTTTTTAAACCCTGAACAGGCAGTCCTATAATCTTATAACCAGCTGCTGGCACACGTTCCATTTCCATGCGGCCTAATGCCCCAACAAACAAAATCTCAGCATCTGGCTTTTGTCTTATTATTTCATCGGCAATTGATAGAGCCGGAAATATATGTCCCCCAGTGCCACCACCACTAATAATAACACGTATGTTTTTTTTATTCTTCATTGGCTGTTTCGACTTCAGGTTCAGGTTCTTTTTCAGTTTCAATGCTGCGACTAACACTTAAAATCATACCAAATGCTGCGGCAGTAAATAAGATAGATGTTCCTCCCATAGAAATAAAAGGCAGAGGCTGACCAGTTACAGGCAATAAACCAACAGCCACAGCCATGTTAAACATGGCCTGCAAGACTAACATCAGGGCCAGCCCGAATGCCAAAAATGCCTGAAAAGTGAGAGTGCTTTTACTTACAATAAGTCCTGCTCTAAATAATAAATACAAGTAGAGGAAAATAACTAGCATACCTCCAAAAAAGCCATATTCTTCAGCAATTATTGCGAAAATAAAATCTGAATAGGGATGAGGTAGAAAATCTCTTTGTACACTGTTTCCAGGACCTCGTCCGATTACTCCGCCTGTGGCAATGGCTATTTTAGACTGATCTGCTTGAAAGTTTGCATCCTCATCGGTATTTTCGATAAAATTCACTATACGATTCTTCCAGGTCGCAGCTCGTCCTTCCCAGTCGAGGTTTAAAGCCAGCACTATCATTAATACTACAAAAAGCAGTATTAGGGCTGAAAATCCAAACAGAAAAATAAACCGAATTCGACCAATAAACATAAGAATAATAGATACACCAAATAAGATAATTGCGGTCGATAAGTTTGCCGGCATTATTAATCCACAGATAACCAATACAGGTGCTACTAATGGCAAAAAACCATTCTTGTATGATTTAATCTGATCTTGTTTGAGCGACAACATCCTGGCAAGAAACATAATGAGAACTATTTTTGCCAAATCGGAGGTTTGAAAGGTTAATCCCAAACCTGGAACTGTTAACCATCGCGAAGCCTCATTGATACTTGTTCCGAATAACAATGTAAAACCTAGTAGAGGTACTGTGATATATAGTAATAATTGAGAAAGACGCGAAAAATATTTGTAAGGAACCATATGGATAGAATATATGGTAACAAATCCCAGGAATAGAAAAAATCCATGCCTAAAAAGGTAATATACAGCATTACCCCCATGAGTTTTATAAGCCAGGGTTTTTGTAGAACTAAATACTGCAAGTAATGAAAACACCATCAATGCAATAATTACTCCCCAAATGACTGAATCGCCTTTAAAATATTTTCTTAATCTTTCAACCATTAATTAGTACTTAGTAGTGAGTATTTAGCTAGTACCTTAATTTTAATTTATCTCTTGTCTCTAGTCACTTGTCACTTCTATAACTCTCGTACACATTCTTTATATTGTTCGCCTCTGTCTTCGTATGATTTAAATAAATCGAAACTTGCACAAGCTGGCGATAGAAGAACTACATCTCCTTTCTCGCCATATTTATAGGCTTTAGTAACTGCTTCTTTCATAGAACCTGCATCAACAATATCCTCAACAACACCATCAAAGGCCTTGTGAATTTTTTCATTATCAACACCCAGACAAACAATTGCTTTCACTTTTTCTTTTACAAGACCTTTTAGTTCCTCATAATCGTTGCCTTTATCTACTCCGCCAAGAATCCAAACCGTAGGAGACGTCATACACTCCAGCGCATACCATGTAGAATTAATATTGGTAGCTTTTGAATCGTTAATAAACTCAATACCATGAACCTTGATAAAGCTCTCTAAGCGATGCTCAACACCTTGGAAATCACGCAAGCATTCGCGAATAACTTCCTTTTTAATATCAAGTACACGAGATGCTATACTAGCAGCCATGGAGTTGTAAGTATTGTGTTTCCCTTTAATGGAAAGTTCAGATAAAGGCATGGTCATTTTATCGTTATTCACATTAATAACCATATTTCCATCTTCAATATGTGCTCCTTGTTTTGCTTTCTTCTTTTGAGTGAATTCTAATTGTTTCGCTCTTAGAACGATTCTTTCTAGTTCTGAGATTGTTATTTCATCGTCGGAACAGTAAATAAAGAAATCATCCTCTGAAAGGTTGTTTGTTATTCTAAATTTAGAGTCGACATAGTTTTGCATATTATATCCATAGCGATCAAGATGATCTGCAGTTATATTCAGCAATATTGCAATATCTGGCTTAAACTCATACATGCCATCGAGCTGAAAACTACTCAACTCAATTACGTAGTATTCGTACTGCTTAGTTGCCACCTGCATAGCAAAACTCTTACCAACGTTACCGGCCATTCCACAGTTCAGTCCTGCACGACGTAGCATGTGATGCAAAAGTGAAGTGGTTGTTGTTTTGCCATTACTTCCCGTAATACAAATTTTCTTTGCTGATGTAAATCTACCTGCAAATTCAATTTCAGAGATAATCGGAATTTCTTTCTTAATCAACAGCTGAATCATATCAGCACTATCTGATATTCCAGGACTTTTAATTACCTCATCGGCATTAAGAATATACCTTTCGGTATGTTGCTCTTCTTCCCAGTCAATTTCGTAATTGAAAAGAATTTCTTTGTAGTGTGGTTTGATTTTTCCCAAGTCTGAGACAAATACATCGTAACCCTTAGTTTTTGCTAATACGGCAGCGCCCGTTCCGCTTTCGCCTGCTCCGAGAATAACTATTCTTTTCTCCATAAACTATCTTATTTTTAGTGTTACTATTGTGATTACTGCTAGTAGTATTCCTACAATCCAAAACCTAGTTACAATTTTAGGTTCGGGATATCCTTTTTTTTGAAAATGATGATGTAATGGAGACATAAGAAAAATCCGTCTGCCATCTCCGTATTTCTTTTTTGTATATTTAAACCAACTTACCTGCATTACTACTGATAGTGCTTCCACTAAAAAGATTCCACACAGAATAGGTATCAATAGTTCCTTCCTGATTAGAATTGCAAATACAGCTATTATTCCTCCAATTGCCAGGCTTCCTGTATCACCCATAAATACCTGAGCTGGGTAAGAATTATACCACATAAAGCCAACCATTGCACCAATAAATGCAGAGATAAAAACCACTAACTCGCCCGAATTTGGTATATACATTATATTGAGGTAATCGGCAAAAATCATGTTACCAGAGACATAGGCTAAAATTCCAAGCGTTGTCCCAATTATTGCTGACGAACCTGCCGCCAGTCCATCCAGTCCATCGGTAAGATTTGCTCCATTTGACACAGCTGTAACAATAAGGATAACTGCAAGCACAAAAACTATCCATACCAATTTACCTGCCCTGTCTCCCATGAAACCAATAATCTTGGCATAGTCGAATTCATTATCTTTAAAAAATGGGATATTTACTTTTGAAGATTTAACATCTTTTGTTAGAGTTATTGTTTCTGAAAGTCCTTCTTCATCTTCGATAACTTGCATAACAGGAGATCCATCTTCACGAAGGACTTTCTCTCTTACAGTGATATCAGCACTGAAGTACATGGTTAATCCCACAATCAGACCAAGAATAATCTGCCCAAGCATTTTAAATTTGCCTCGCAGACCATCTTTATTCTTTTTAAAAACTTTTATGTAATCGTCGAGAAAACCAACAAATCCGAGCCACACAGTAGTTAGAAGCATTAATAAAACATAGATATTAGCCAAATCACCAAATAGTAATACTGGAATAAGTATTGCTGCCAGAATAATTACACCACCCATTGTAGGTGTTCCTTTCTTTTGTATTTGCCCCTCAAGACCCAAATCACGTATGGTTTCGCCAATTTGCTTGCGCTGCAAAAAATAGATAATGCGCTTTCCGAATAACAAGGAAATTATAAGCGAAGTGATTAAAGCCAGAGCAGAGCGGAATGAAATATATTGAAATATTCCAGCTCCCGGGAAATCAGTTTTTTCTAGATATTCGAACAGATAATATAACATGCCCTATTGTTGGTTAATTTGATTCAACATTAAATTCTTTGATATCACTTCTTTATCGCTAAAGTGTGACTTTACACCTTTTACCTCCTGGTAGGTTTCATGACCTTTTCCTGCCACAAGAATTATATCTCCGGAAGCTGCCAACATGCAAGCTGTGCGAATAGCCTCACGTCTATCAGTAATTGATAATACATTTCTCCTTTGGTGCGCTTCAACCCCTTTCAACATGTCCTCAATTATTGCCTGAGGTTCCTCATCGCGCGGATTATCGGAAGTAAGAATCACCTTAGTACTTCCTGATGCGGCAATGTGTGCCATTTCAGGACGCTTTGTTTTATCACGATTTCCACCGGCACCAACAACTGTAATAAGCTGTCCGGCCCCACCACGTATCTGATTAATTGTATCAATCACATTACTTAATGCATCTGGTGTGTGTGCATAATCTACAACAGCAGTAATACCATTATTCGAGCGGATATATTCAAACCTGCCATCAACAGTTTCGAGATCACTTAATATTTGTAGTATTTCCTGATCTTCTGCTCCTAATAATGACGCAACAGCAAAAACCGCCAATAAGTTACTTGCATTAAACTGTCCGATTAACTTTATCCAGAGTTCTTTATTGTTTATGAGCATTAGCGTTCCATCAAAATGACTCTCAAGAACTTTCCCTTTGAAATCGGAAAAATGTTTAAGTGAATAGGTTTTCTTGGTCGCCTTTGTATTCTGTACCATAACTGCAGAACGCTTATCATCTTGATTTACTAATGCAAAAGCAGAATCTGACAAGTCATCGAAAAAAGCTTTTTTAGCTTTGATATAAGCATCAAAAGTCTGATGATAATCGAGGTGATCGTGTGTAATATTGGTAAATACTCCCCCATCGAATTGTAAACCAGCAATTCTTTTCTGATCAATAGCATGAGAACTTACTTCCATGAAAACATAGTCGCAGCCTTCCAATACCATATCAGCCATTAGTTTTTGAATACTAACCGAATCGGGAGTGGTATGTGTTGATTCTATTTCGCATTCTCCAATTAAATTCCTTACGGTTGAAAGTAATCCTGTTTTATAACCCAACTTTGTATACAAGCGATGGAGCAATGTTGCAATAGATGTTTTACCATTAGTTCCGGTAACTCCCACAAGTTTAAAATTTGCAGATGGATTATCGTAGAAATTGGAAGCTATCATACCTAAAGCTTCATGCGAATCAGGCACTTGAATATAACTTACACCTTCGTTAATTTCAGCAGGAACTTCTTCACATAAAACACACTCCACACCAGCATTAGTAACCTGTCCGATATATTGATGGCCATCGTGAGCCGTTCCTTTAAGAGCAGCAAACAAGTCGCCCTTCTTGGCAATTCGCGAATCGAAAACAAGTCGCCCAACAAGCTTTGAGCCATTGCCAATAAGCTGGTAATCTATACCTGATAATATGTCGGTTAACTTCTTTTTCATCCCTCTACAAAACTCATTTCAAGTGTTACTTTCTGACCTGCGTATACTCTTGTTCCAGGAGGAACTGATTGTTTTCTAATACTCCCCCTACCTATTACTTCGACTTCCAGCCCCATGTTTTCAAGCATATAAACGGCGTCTTTCAACCCCATAGAAACCATATCTGGCATTAGATTTTCAATCGTTCGTTTATTTCCCAGAACTATACAGTCATCTCTTTTCTGCGTTACTATCCAATCGCCAATAGTTCCGTCAACCTCTGTTTTAATACCTAGTTTGTTTAGTACTAATTGGGTTTCTTTTGAATAGCCATTTTTGGAATATGGAATTTCTAATAGCTTCCCTTTCTTAGCATTTAATGCCGTTTGAAGTGGTAAATTAGTAGCATAAACTTTATTCGCTATTTCTAGAAATACGGGTCCGGCAACCAGATTACCATAATATACATTACGTGAAGGAGCGCTAATAACCACAATGCAAGAATACTTAGGATTTGATGCAGGAAAATATCCTGCAAACGATGCCTGATAACTCTTCTTTCCTTTATATCCACCAACCTTATTATATATCTGCGTAGTACCAGTTTTACCTGCAATTTTAAAATGCGAAGCCTGAAGATTGGTTGCAGTTCCATTTTCCACTACACCCTCCAAAATCTTGTTAACCTTCTTAATTGTTGATTTTGAGCAAATCGATTGGTTAATTACATGTGGCTGATAGGTTCTAACTATTTTTCCATGACTCCTTACCTCTTTTACAAATCTAGGTTTCATCATCTTACCATTGTTTGCAACAGCATTATAAAAAGTCAGGATTTGAAGTGGCGTTAATCTCACTTCGTATCCATATGCCATTTGAGCAAGAGAAACTCCCGACCACTGAGGATCGCCAGGGTATCTAATCTGAGGTGCACCCTCTCCCGGAATTTTAAGCCCCAGTTTTTCATTCAGTGACATCTGATAAAGCCTATCGACAAATAAGTAAGGCTTCTTCTTATAGGATTCATGAATAATTTTAGCCATACCCACATTGGATGACTTTTCAAATATTTCCTGAACAGTAAGAACTCCATAACCGCCATGAGTCCAGCTATCATCTTTTATTTCAAAATCATCATTTTCCCATGGCCTGTATCTTCCATTTCCTGTGTCAATCGAATCGTTAAGATCTATATAACCATCCTCAAGAGCAGTGATTAATGCAGGTAGTTTAAATGTGGAACCTGGCTCAGTACTCGCACCAACTGCATAGTTATAATCTTCATAATAGTTGGTGCCAATTTTGCTCAAATTCACAATTGCACTAATATCTCCAGTCTTAACATTCATTAAAACTACTGAACCATATTGTGCATCATTAAGCTTTAATTGTTTTAGAAGAGCACGGTGGGCAACATCCTGTAAATCGATATCAATAGTTGTTACAATACTACTACCATCTTCGGGTTCAACTTCACTTTCGCCATTAATTGGCATCCAGACCCCACCTGATAGTTTTTGCATTTTTTTATACCCCTCTTTGCCGTCCAGGTATTCATTATATGCACCTTCCAACCCAACATCTCTATCTGTCTTACTATCTGTTTCGTAACCAATAGTTCTCCTGGCTAATTCATAGTGCGGCCTTGCTCTTTCAGTTCTTGAAGTATAAATAACACCTCCTCCATATCGTCCACGGCGAAATATTGGAAATTCCTTCAATTTCTTAAGCTGAAGATAATTTACTTTAGTTTTTATGGGATAATATCGTTCCCCCTTCTTACGGGCATTTTTTAGTTCTTGTAGGTATTGTTCTTTAGAGCGATCTCTAAATAAATTCATAAGGCAATAAGCCAGAGAATCGACATTACTATTAAATATAGCATTGGTCAAGGCAGGAGCTTTCATATCCATTCGTACCTCGTAGTAAGGGATTGAACTTGCCAACAACCTCATATCATGGGCCAGAATATCTCCTCTATGTGAAGGAATACGCACATAACGAACACGTGACTCCTCTGCCATTTTCTTCCATTTATCTCCATTGATAAACTGCAATAAAATAAGCTTAGAAGCAATTACCAGAGCAAATGCAAATACGCCCAGGTAAGTGAGTCCAACTCTCCATAATATGTCTTTCTTAATTGACATTACTTTTTCTTCACTACAATTTTAAGTGGAGGTGTTTCTGGTTGTTTAAGACCTAATCCACGTTTTTCAATTATATCTTCAAGCCTTGATGGCTTGCTATTATTCATTAATTCTGAGGCTGTAGTTATTTGTTCTGCCCGAAGATTTTTTACTTCTTCTTTTGATATTATAATTTGCCTAACGAGTTTTTCGGCATGGTAGCGGTTACCGATATAAATCATTGTTAAAAAGACAAGAAACAGAATAAAGGGTAGTTGCTTTCCTAAGTTTGTTCCGGCCAACAAACTACCATCAAGAAAACCTTTGAAGGAGAACCCTTTTATTACATCTCTTTCAGTTTTCGAGTCAACAAATTCTATTTTAGCTTTCTTCTTTCTTAGCATTGATTTATAGTTTTTCTGCTATTCTAAGCTTAGCACTTCTTGACCTGTTATTTAGATTTATTTCTTCGTCAGTAGGAATTATCACCTTCCTATTTATGACTTTAAAAACATGCTTTTTAGTTCCATAAAAATCGAATTCCTCTTCTTTTGAGAAAGTACCGTTCCTCATAAAAGTTTTTATAATTCTATCTTCTAAGGAATGATAACTTATCACAACCAATCTGCCTCCAGGGCTTAAGAATTCCAAAGCCTGTTCCAGCATTTCTTTTAAATAATCCATCTCGTGGTTTACCTCAATCCGTAAAGCCTGGTATAGCTTCGCCAGAAACTGATTTTCAACATGCTTTGGTATTAAACCAGACACAGCCTCAACCAAATCGCTAGTTTCATTAATAGATTTATTTTGACGATAAGAAACTATATTACTTGCTACCTTTCTGGAATTTTTAAGCTCACCGTATTCCCAAAGAACCTTAGATAAATCCTGTTCTGAATATGTATTTAAAAGATCGCGCGCCGAAAAGTCTGACTGTTTATTCATCCGCATATCAATTGCAGATTGGAACCTGAAAGAAAAACCACGATCTGCCTCATCAAAATGATGTGACGAAACACCTAAGTCGGCTAACAATCCGTCAATCTGTTCGACTTCGTGATACTTCAGAAAGTTTTTGAGGAATCGGAAATTATGCTGAATAAATGTAAACCGCGGATCGTCTGGAATATTTGCCAGAACATCTTGATCCTGATCTAATCCGAACAACCTTCCTTTCTCTAGTCTTTTAAGAATCTCTCGCGAATGACCTCCCCCACCAAAAGTAACATCGACATAATTCCCATCCGGCTTAATATTTAACCCGTCAATACTTTCATTGAGCAGTACTGGCTGGTGATAATCTGTCATTCTTCTGGCTCGTCTGTTAGTCCTTCCAATAATTTCTCTGCCATATCCGCGAATTCATCATCGCCCAATTCAACTGCATCGTATTTGGCTTTCGACCACACTTCAATCTTCCCTGGTTGACCAGCTAATACAATTTCCTTTTCAGCTTCAATTTCATCCAAAAGCCTTTTTGGCAGAAGCAATCTGTTATTTGCATCAGGAGAAACCTCGGCCACACCCTTAAAAAAAACTCGCAAAAATGTATTGTGCTCACGCTTATAAGGATTCAGCTTTTTCTTAAGCATTTTAACCTGACGATTCCACTCCTCTTCTGAATAGAGAACAAGACAACTTTCGAAGACATCTTTTTTAACTACAAACTTTGCGGGTATTCCACCCGACATCTGCTTAAGAAATCCTGATGGTAACATCAGCCTCCCTTTAGCGTCTAGTTTGCAAATATGGTCTCCAACAAAAGTTGTCATAGTGATTCATACAATTTGCGTAAAAATACAAAAATATTCCCACTTTGATCCATTTTGATCCACTTTTCCCCACTTTTGTTGATAACTTTATGTGAAAATTGAAAAAATATACCACACCAATACTCAGACCTCCTATGCAGATTGCGTAAAACACAACTTTTTAAAGACCAAAAGTTATATCATGAAACTACTAATGCGGATTGATAAAAATCTAATCGCTTTCTCCCTTGTTATAATAAATATCAAAAAGTAACAGAATTAGCTCTATTCCCTTGCGTTCTTAAAATAAGACCCAACTCGTAAAATCACAGAATTCGAACGCTTCGGTTCTTGAGAATGACTTTCAAAATAGACCCTATTGAGGTCACAAATTCTTTTCCAATAGCCGCCACTTAACAAAAAATACAAGTCTCTTGTCAAATAATTTGCATTTTATCCCAATATCTTAATATATTTGCACTACCTAAATTCTTAACTATGAGGTTTTTCATTACTATGGCGACATGTTTTATTCTAATAAACATGCCCAATAAATCCTTTGCAATAGACAATAACTATGTTTTGTTGTTTTCTGTTAGCTCAAACAAAACTGTTAGATTAGGGGCTGTAAATTCTTCAGATAAGTCAATACGCCTAAATATTCTGGATGAGAATCAAACAAGTTTTTACGAAAAAACCATTAAGTCGGGTGATTCTATTTTTGATTTTTGCAACTTATCCAATTTGCCCGCAGGAAAGTATAAGCTTGTTCTCTCTCAAGGCAAAATTAAAGAAGAAAGAATTTTTAGAATAACCGAAGAAGACATTCAACTTCTTACAACTGCCCCCACTAAAATTGGTGACCTGAATGTTAGTATTAACCAATAAAATTTCTGCTCTCAATTATGAATATTTTAAGTATTAGTCGTCATACTAAAAAACTCTGGAACTCCTTTCCCAACATCTCACTAAAGCAGAAATCATTTTCACTCCTGGCATTCTTTTTGATTTTCTTCACTTCAGTATTAAAATCGCAAACAACAACTGCAACTGAATCAACGTTCTGGGGATTTTTTAAAAACAACAAGCTTAAACAAGCTGAAGAGTATATTAACGATGCGATTGAAACAAATCCAAACATTTACCAATATTATTTTCTTAGGGCCAACCTGAATTTTGAAATAGGTAAATATGAAGAAGCGATAAAGGATATTGAAAAGTACTTTGAGGTTTTCCCACCAAGTTTTGATGCTTATTTAATAATGGGCGAAGCTTACATGAAATTGGATAAAAATAACGCTGCTGTTAATGCATTTAAATCAGCTGCAGAAAGCTCAGAAGCAAGTTTTGGCGAAAAATATTGCCAGTTAAGACAGGCTGAAGCATATAATAAATTGGGATATTTTGAAATGGCTCAAGCATTACTAACTAATATCGAAGATGTATTTTCGACTAATTGCGATTATTTATACTGCCTTGGAATATCTCAGGTTAATTTAAAAAACAGAGAACAAAGTGAAGAAACAAAAGACAAGCTTCTTAGCAGTTGTCCAGATGAGGAAAACACTAACTCTTTTTTAGTTCAATACTACATGAGCACAGGCAATGTAGCAAAAGCTCTTGAAGCACTTAAATTAAAAATTGAATTAAGCTCTGACAATGTTAATGATATAAGACTGCTTAAAAAGTTGGCTAACATCACTCAGGATACTTCTTTATTAATAATGGCAAGTGAGAAACTTATCGCTAAAGAGGATGCCGATTACACAAACTACTTGAACCTGGCTAAGCTCTATAATTCCACTAACAACTTTGCCAAAGCTTGCTCTTATATTAACAGAGCGATTACCCTAAGCGATGAAAACCCATATTGCTACTTCACAAAAGGAGAAATATATTTAAACAACAACCTCAAGGATAGGGCTTGTGATTGTTATTTTATTGCACTTAAAAAAGGATTTAAAACCACAAAAGGAGAATTGTTTTTAAAAACCTATATCAAGAACTGCGAATAAAAAGATTGGATATATACGACAATCTAATTTTCTCCATTCTTGCATTGAATAACCTTTGCCGCAACACTAATAGCAATTTCAGTTGTTGTTTTACTATTGATAGCTATTCCAATAGGGGCATCTACTTTTGATAAATCTTCCTTGGAAATTTTCTGAGATATAAGAGAATTAAAAATATTCCTTACCTTACTTTTACTTCCCATCATACCTAAGTATTTCAACTTTTTTGTTACCAATTGTTTCAAAATAAGTTCGTCACTTTCGTGCCCAACTGTCATAATAACTACATAGCTATTTTCTCCTTCAGGAATAATTTCAGCCACATCGGTGTAATCAATTATTTCTTTTCGATGTGCATGCTTATTATCTTCGAATGTCGAAAGTTCGTTTCTGTTATCAAATACAACAACGTTAAAATCAAGGAGCCGAAATATCTCACTCATTTGTAAACTAACATGACCTGCACCAAAAATATATAAAGTTGGCTTCAATCCTATTTGCTCAAAATACTTCCAATTGTCTTCATCGATAAACTGAAAACCATGTTTCTCTGTTAATATTTCATGTTCATTGAAAGAAAACCCATTTTGATTTAATTCAAATGCTCCATTGTTGCCATTTCCGAGAACTCCGAGAATAGTATTAATGATTTCAATATTATTTTTATTAATTGGTAAAAACACATGAGTTTGTTGACCAGAACAAATTAATCCTGATTTATCTCTTCCTGCTTCAGAAGTGTGAATTTGTCTTTTTAAAAATGGAATTTTCTTGCCACTTTTCGCAGTTTCCCTGGCCAATTCAACCATACTATACTCCATTGATCCACCACCAATTGATCCAGTTATTGCACCAGATTCCGAAACTGCCATTTTAAAACCTACAGCTCCCGGACTACTTCCCTTTCGCTCAACAACAACAAGCAAAACAGTATTATTGTTTTGCGTTATTTCTTTCTTTATAAAACTCCAAACATCCAAACTTCTCATGTTAATTATTTGCTTATACGAATCAAGGGTTGAAATCCTTGACTCGTATTACTTATCAAAAGTACAATGAACAAAATAAAACTATTCTCTCAAATTCCGTTTTTATTATTTATCATGAAATTAAAGATTGATTTCAGAAATTTTCAAGCTTATATAGAAAATATTTCTTAATATCATTTTATTAGCATAATATTATTCCATTTCATAAAGCTCAATACATAAAACTATTCTATAAATACCCACCAATAGATAAAATATGTAACTTTATGCATTGAATTTCTAGAACCTACAATATATGGAAAATATTTATCAGAAAATAAACGAATTATCAGAGAAATATCGCAATTATACAGCAGAAAACTTATCAAAACTAGTAAAGATAAAATCACTTAGCTTAGGGGAGAAAGACGTTCAGCTTGAGTTAAAGAGACAGATGGAAGAAGCTGACTTTGATGACGTAAAAATTGACGGTTTAGGAAATGTAATTGGTAGAATTGGAAACGGTAAAAAGATACTTGCAATTGATGGCCATATGGACACAGTTGACATGGGCAATATGGAAAATTGGGATTTTGACCCTTTAGGTGGCGAAATAAAAGATGGGTTTGTTCATGGTCGTGGAACAGTTGACCAAGAAGGTGGCCCAGCCGCATTTATTACTACAGGCAGAATCTTAAAGGAATTAGGCTTTAAAAGAGACCTTACAATATATTTCGTGGGAAGTGTGATGGAAGAAGATTGTGATGGTTTATGTTGGAAATATATTGTTGAAGAAGAAAAAATCAAACCCGATTTTGTGATCAGCACTGAACCAACAAATCTGGGAATATATCGAGGCCATAGAGGACGTATGGAAATGCATGTCCATTTTCATGGAGTTTCTTCGCATGGTTCAGCTCCGGAACGAGGAAAAAATGCAATTTATATGGCTTCTAAAACTGCTTTGGAGATTGAAAAATTGAATGAGCGACTTAAGTTTGATGAATTCTTGGGAAAAGGAACTGTAACTATTTCTGAAATGATTACCGGAAGTCCATCTCTTTGCGCAGTATCAGATTATGCACGAATTCATTTAGATCGAAGATTAACCTGGGGTGAAACCAAAGAATCGGCAGTAGCGGAAATTGAAGAGTTAATTAATGGAATGAATGCAAAAGTTGAAGTATTAGAATACTTGGAAACAGCATACACTGGCTTAGAATATGGAATGGAAAAATATTATCCAACATGGAAAATTCCAATTAATGATGAAATAGTACAAACAGGATTAAAAACATTTAAAGGCTTATTTAATAAGGAACCTAAAATTGATAAATGGACTTTCTCGACCAATGGAATTATGACCAACGGAGTATATGGAATTCCAACTATTGGTTTTGGCCCAGGAAATGAGGTATTGGCCCACGCCCCAAACGAGAAAGTTGCTATTGACGATTTAGTTATTTCTGCTGCATTTTACGCTGCATTTGCATATAACATATATTAGGCAAGGTTAAATTGCTATGATTCTTGCCTGCCTATTTAACAAAAAAATGCAAAATATAGACTTAAGCATATTTAATAAATAAAACATATGAGCTTACAAGATAGAATCCAAAAACTTAGCCAGTTAAAAACTGATTTATATAAAAAAGACTTTTTACTTACCTGGGAAAAAAGCAAGGAAGATTTAAAAGCAATATTAGAGGTTGCTGAAATTTTAAAGGAAATGAGGGATAATAATATTTCTCCACGAGTTTTTGATTCCGGGTTATCAATTTCAAATTTTCGTGATAACTCTACACGAACACGCTTTTCCTTTGCATCAGCAAGTAATTTATTAGGTTGTGCCGTTCAGGATTTAGACGAACAAAAATCTCAAATAGCTCATGGAGAAACTGTTCGCGAAACAGCCAATATGATTTCTTTCTTGTCCGATTTTATTGGAATACGTGACGATATGTATTTAGGCGAAGGAAATAAATACATGCGTGAAGTGGGAGATGCTTTAGATGAAGGATTCAATCAGGGTGTTTTGCCAAGTCGTCCGGGAATTGTGAATTTGCAGTGTGATATGGACCATCCAACACAATCAATGGCAGATCTATTGCATTTACAAAATGAGTTTGGTTCATTAGAGAATTTAAAAGGTAAGAAGATTGTAATGAGTTGGGCATACTCTCCTAGTTATGGAAAACCTCTATCGGTTCCTCAAGGAATTATTGGTTTAATGTCACGCTATGGAATGAATATAGAATTAGCTTACCCTGAAGGTTACGATTTAATTCCTGAAATTGTTGATATAGCAAAGAAAAACTCGCAAGAAAGCGGCGGTTCATTTAATGTTGGACACTCGATGGAAAATGCCATGATAGATGCTGACATTGTGTATCCAAAAAGTTGGGCCCCCTTTCATATTATGCAACAAAGGACAGAGCTATTGAAGAATTCTGATAAAGAAGGTTTAAAGACTCTTGAACAAATATGCTTAGCGAATAATGCAAAATATAAGGATTGGGAATATAATGAAACTAAAATGAAACTTACAAAAAACCAGGATGCACTGTATATGCATTGTTTGCCTGCTGATATTAGTGGAGTTTCTTGCAAAGAAGGTGAAGTAAATGCAGATGTATTTGAAAAGTATAGAATCAGAACTTATTTGGAGGCTGGATACAAACCATATATTATTGCTGCAATGATGTTTACAAACAAATTTAAGAATCCGTCTGAAGTCTTAGATAATATACTAAAAAGAAATGCTAAAAGGGTAGGTTTTTAACCTACTCCTTATTTAGTCCTAACAAGATAATGTCAATACGAATCTACAACTCCGCTTCTCGCATCTGTTGTGAATAGTGGCCTACCTTATAAAATTTCAACCCATTTAATACTCCATAGTATTTACTAATCGGATCTAGGAATTTTTGGCATAAATTTTTATTTGTCTCTTAAAGTCCTAATTTTACAGGCTTTGTAAAAAATGAAATTATGAGATATTTTAATACTAAGACAATAGTTGCCTTTGTTATTGTAATTAATTCTTTTGGTTGTAAGAACCAAAATTGCACGAATCAATCCGAAAATGCTGATAACGAATTTATAGTTGAACTTCCTCAAGTTTCTTATCCATTGCCAATAGTTGATCACATTGCAAATAACTGCGATATGCAGAAAAAAAGAAGCTTGAAAGACAATCCGGCTGCATATATCTTACAGGGAATAAATGACGTCTGGAAAGGAACAACGGATGCCTACCAAAATTCTTCGACAATAAATGGGCCTGGTATAAATGATTATATAAAAGGAAATCCGATTATCGACTCAGTAATTTGGAAAGAAAACATTCAATATTGTATAAAAGTTACAAATAACAGGACTACTGACGAAACTATTTTAGCATATTTAGATGATGTGCGATCAAAATATTACAGTGTAATAGATGGTTTTGGCCCGTTAACCGAAGATTATGTAAAAAATTCCGGTGCGTATGTTACTTTACCAAGTATTCCAACAAATCTGATTTTGAACGACACACATTTTCAGAGTACTTATAATAATGGCTCAATATATTCCGGTTTTGAAAACAGTACCTTAGGGGCTGTTGTTAAACTAGCTAAAAATTTTCAACAAACCTGTTCCAGTACAAATGCTCCTAAGTATCTTTTTTCAACACCCAGGCCTTGGCGTATGAATAATACTGGTGCCATAAAATTTCTAGGAACTACTTACGATACAGTTTCACACAAACCTACTTATAACTGCAAATATTATGACGGAAAAGACACTTTTAAAATTTTTGATAAATATGAGAGTGATGTAAAAGTTGTTCCCGGACTGAGATGTTCAAGGAAAAACCATCAAGATATTTATGATGACAACAATCCTTCTCCAAACGATTTGTATACCAACATCACAGAAAACATAAGAACAGATAATGCTTTCCCGAGCGGCCATACCAATGCTGGCACACTTATTTCTTTGGCATATGCCTACGCCTTTCCTGAAAGGTTTACAGAATTGGTATTTAGGGGAGCACAACTTGGCGAAAACAGAATTGTAGCAGGAATGCATTCGCCTGTTGATGTAATAGGTGGTAAAACAATGGCACTAGCCGTTGTCTGTGCAGCCTTAAATCAGCCTGAAACTGCTAAGAATGCAGAAGCAGCATTACAATCAACCCTGGATTTTTTTGGTGCAAAAGCCGATAGTGCAAACATGAGCCTGTACGACTATGCACACCGGAAAGTGGAAAACCCAACCGGCTATACAATTGGAGCTAATGTAAATATTGAAGTGTTCAATAATAATATTTACGACAATAAAACAAAAGCTAAAAAGATTTACCGGGAAAGGTTAACCTATGGATTTACTCAAGATAAAGAAAAATCAGGACAAAAACCAGTTGTACCAAAAGGCGCCGAGGCCATATTAAAATCTCGTTTCCCTTATTTAACCGATAACCAACGGCGTGCTGTATTATACACAACCGAAATTGCTTCGGGATATAAAATTATTGACAAAACAAATGGTTGGGGAAGAATTGATTTAGTTACCGCAGCCGATGGGTATGGCTCTTTTATTGGTAATGTTAATGTGAATATGGATGCATCCTTAGGTAGATTTAATGCACAGGATTCATGGGGAAATGATATTGACGGGAGTGGATGTCTGATAAAGAACGGAACAGGAAAGCTCATATTAACAGGTAATAATACGTATAATGGTGGTACCATAATTAATGAAGGTACATTGGCAACTACTTCAAATAATGCACTTGGTTTTGGAAATGTTTCTATTAATGAGCAAGGAACACTTGAGGTATACCAACCACTGAATATAAAGGGTAAGTTTACGCAAACTAACGGAACTGTTTTAGTTCATATTATTTCTGATAGTGCAACGTACATTAAGGTAAATAAGCAAGTATCGCTGCAAAATAGCACACTTGTTGTTGTATTCGATGAAAAAAATCAGCCAAAAACAGGGGACAGAATTCCAATCATTCAGGGAGATGAAATACTAGGCGATTTTGAAAATGTTACTGCAAAAGGATATCAATGTATTTGTGAAAAAATTGATAATACTATTTATTTAATGATCGAATAATTATCAAGAACAAACAATAAAGATTACATATAATACATTGGGCCCGGATTTATTTGTATTACCGCGCACTTTATTTGTTGTAACACACATCAAATAATATTCCCATATACAACCTTTTGAATTTGACAGTAAACGGGCATCTAACAACAATAAGAATCTAGAGCAACAGATTTAGAGAAAGCCTTAGTACCTTTGCGATATGCACCTAGAAAGTAAATATTAAGTGAACAAGCCAATTTCAGAGAACCATAGCCCGGAAAAGCTACTTCAGAAACATTTTGGTTACAGTACCTTCAGACCACAACAAAAAGAAATAATACAACACGTTATTGATGGAAACGATGCCGTTGTATTAATGCCTACTGGTGGTGGTAAATCAATGTGTTACCAATTGCCCGCCCTCATGCGAAAAGGGCTAACAGTAGTAATATCTCCTCTTATTGCATTAATGAAAGATCAGGTTGAAGCTTTGCAATCAAATGGAATTAAGGCTGCATATCTGAATTCTTCCATGGATGGTCAGGAAGAAAATCTTGTTCGAAACGAATTAAACAATGGAATTATTAAGTTATTATATGTATCTCCTGAACGCCTTTTCTCACAAAATTTTCTGGATTACTTAAGCCTACTCAATGTAGGGCTATTTGCCATTGACGAAGCCCATTGTGTTAGCAGCTGGGGACATCACTTCAGACCCGAATACAAGAAATTATCGATATTAAAACAGGTTTTTCAGTCAGTTCCGATTGTGGCATTAACTGCCACAGCTGACAGGGCGGTTCGGGGCGATATAAGCCTTCTGTTAAACTTAAACAAGGCCAAATATTTTATCTCCTCATTCGATAGACCTAATCTCTCGTTGGCAGTACTTCCCGGTCAAAAAAAATGGCAGCAAATTGAGAAAATACTTCGCAGATATAAGAATAAATGTGGAATCATATATTGCAGCAGTAGAGCTGGGACCGAAAAATTAGCTGCTCAAATTCAATCATTAGGCTTCTCAGCTAGAGCCTATCATGCTGGCATGAGTAGCGATATTCGCAGCAAGACTCAGGACGAATTTATTCAGGGTAATTTAAAAATAGTCTGTGCCACCCTGGCATTTGGAATGGGTATAGATAAATCAAATGTTCGTTTTGTTATCCATCATAACATGCCCGGAAATCTGGAAAGCTATTATCAGGAAATTGGACGTGCCGGAAGAGATGGGCAACCTGCCGAAGCCATTCTTTTTTATAGCTACCGCGATGTGCAAACACACCTGGGATTTATCAATGAAGTAAAAGACCAGAACTATGCTAAAATTCAGAAGGCAAAATTAATGCGAATGCAAGAATATGCTGAAGCACAGATTTGCAGGAGAAAAATACTTTTAAGTTATTTTAGCGAAATACCGGAACACGATTGTAAAAATTGCGATGTATGTGCCAATCCTCCAAAGTATTTCGATGGAACCAAAGAAGCACAGATGGCCTTGTCTGCTGTATACCGAACCCAAGAAACTATAGGCGTTAGTACATTAATAGATATATTAAAAGGCACACATTCTCCAAGTGTTTTAGAGCGTAAACTTGAGACAATTAAAACTTTTGGCGTTGGCAAACAAATCACACTTTTCAGTTGGCAAATGTTTGTTCAGCAGTTAATACAGCAAGGCTACCTCGAGATCGATTACAAAGAACATTATAATTTAAGGTTGAATCTTTTAAGCAGAGAAGTTTTATTCAAGGGTCGATCGGTACGTTTAGTTTCATCTGAAACCATAAAAGACAGGCAGGAAAAACTTAAGGAAAAGCCAAAAACGTCTAAGTCAAGAGTTAAAGTAGATGAATCACTTTTTGATCATTTAAAATCTTTGCGAAAATCGATTGCAACTCAGATAAAAAAACCCGCCTTTGTTGTTTTTAGCGATGCTACATTATTGGATATGTGCGAAACACTCCCTACCTCCAATGAAGAATTCCTTACCATAACAGGTGTAGGTGAACACAAAGCGAATTTATATGCAGGTATTTTTACCGAGGCTATTAAAAAATTTATGAGTGGCAAAACAAAAGGTGATACTTACAAAGAAACTATGGCCTTATACACCTCGGGAAAAACCATTCCTGAAATAGCCTCAATCAGACAGATACAGGAAATCACTATATACTCTCACCTAGCCCATTTAATAAGCAATGGTCATAATCTAAATATTCGTGAATTAGTTAGCGATGAAGAGTTAAATTACATGAACAAAGCCATTAAAGAAATCGGATTCTTGACAGAATTAAAACCATACCAGGAGTTTTTCAAACAAAGCATTGATTTAGGTAAAATAAGGCTAATGTTGAGTTATTTTAAATTACAAGAGGAGATGTAATTTATTAATCCAAGCTTATTCACACCGAACTAAATCATAGTCCTATTCCCTTCTCAATAGAAGTAAACACGACACCATTACTTAAAAGTTTTGGCGCACTCTTATCGACAAAAACCGGCCCCGACTAAGAAAATCACTAAACAAGGTAGTATTAATACCATTGCAACTCTCTGATTTTCTTTCGTCAACTATTCACTTATAGTATAATGAATAATGCAGGTTGAAATTATATTTTTCTAATAAAGTTTGAGAAATAATAAAAAAACAATTACATTTGCATCGTGCGCGATATAATCGCTCTCGATTTTTATAACATACAACACTGCTAATGACATTAACACAAAACATTTTCAGAATTCTAACAGCCATTTTTATGGTCTATATAAGATTATAAAAAAAACAGAGAACTAATGGACGATAAACAATTACTATTAAGTAGTCAAATTTGCTTTCCTCTCTATTCGGCTTCTCGTCTTATTACTAAAGCTTACAAGCCGTACTTAGACGAAATGGGTATTACTTACCCTCAATATTTGGTGCTTATGGTATTATGGGAAAACAATAGGCTTTCCATCAATCAGATTACTGAGAAATTGCTCCTAAACACTAATACTCTTTCACCTTTACTTAAACGCATGGAAAAGATGAAACTTTTGGAACGTAATCGCTCTAGTGAAGATGAAAGAAGTGTTATTATTCAATTAACTTCACGTGGTAAACAGCTAAAAACCAAGGCACTTCCAATTCCTGAGAAATTAACTATGGATTTACTATCAGACAATATTAAAATTGAGGATATGCTGAAATTGAAAGATATACTTAACGAATTGATATTAATTCTCACCAAAAAAAGTGAATCATCAGATAAAACATAAACAGAAAACGGAACCATTATTAATGCAAATTAACAATTAGAGTAGAATATATATTAAAATAGAAAACATGGAATTATTAGAAAAATTAAATTGGCGTTATGCAACAAAGGCCATGAATGGCCAAAAAGTAGAACAAAATAAAATTGATGCAATTATTGAAGCAGCATCACTGGCTCCTACATCAAGTGGGTTGCAACCTTTTGAAATAATGATAATAACCAATCAAGAATTAAAGGAAAAAATAAGAGCTATTGGTTGGGACCAATCCGTAATTACAGATTGTTCTCATTTATTAGTTTTTGCAGCCTGGGATACATACACGGCCGAGCGAATAAATAAAGTGTTTGATCATACCAATAAAGTACGTGGTTTTGAAAATGAGGGATGGGAAAACTACCGTCAAATGTTATTGAACTCTTATCCACAAAGAGATGCCGAGGTGAATTTTAATCACGCAGCAAGACAAGCTTATATAGCATTTTCGCAAGCCATTGCAGCTGCAGCATTCGAAGGGGTTGACAGCACACCCATGGAAGGATTTGACCCCAATGCATTGGATGAGATACTAAACCTAAAAGAAAGAGGACTTAGAAGTTGTGTGATGCTACCCTTAGGTTATCGTGACGATAAAAATGACTGGCTAGTTAATCTTACTAAAGTTCGTAAAAGTAAAGAAGAGTTAGTAACTGTTTTTGAATAATACGTTTTGCTTCATTTAAGAAGGCTTAGCATAATACAGTAAATCTTAAGAATAAAAAGATCTATAAGACAAAAGAAAGCTTGAGCTATAAAAATCGAGTAGACATAGGGGTGTGTTACCCCTATGTCTTTCTTTTAACTATACGAAAATTTCTCAATTATATCTTCTTCTACCTAATTTAGCATTTCTTTGCACTAAAAATCACCCTTTCGAATAAGTTGAAGTGCATCTAATCGAATTCGCGCATCCTTAATAAGAGATTCAAGGTTTGTCTGCTCTTTTAGTGCAATCTGAATTTCTTCTGGTCGAATGTTTTTGTTTTCTTTCTGCAGTGATTTAAGTCGAGCTATTTCGTGATCCAGTGTTGAACGCATTCTTCCTAATCCCTTAGATATTTCTATAGCTCCATGTGCTTCGGCAATTTCTGTAGCAGCCGTAATCATATTTGGAAGAATGGTTTCCGTTAAGGTTTCATTATCCAACAAGTCATCAATTTGACCGGGTATCAGCTGTTGTTCAAAAACTTCCACTGGATAGTCATCTGTTAGCTCCCTACCTGTATGATCAACCACCACTCTAAGAGGCGTATTAGGAAGAAAACGGTCTACATAAGTGCTTTGTTCTCCTGCGGTTTCCAGCACAAAGAGTAACTCAAGAAGTATTGCCGGACTTCCACCTCCGCCCCGAAGAACTCCAAAACTTGCAGCTCCTGTTCCGGTGCTTAAAACCATGTCTATAGCACCTATTGCCATCGGATGATCCCAAGTAATGAAACTTACTTCTTCCCTGCTAAGCGCGCGCTTTCGCTCGAATGTAATTGAAATACCTGCATCTGGAATAGAAGGGAAAGCTTCTCTATCTGTTTGTGAAGGATGCAATAAATAGGTTCGGGGAGCAAGATCTTCCATTTCAACACCAAATTGCTCAAAAACTCGGGTCATATAAATTTCAAGACTCATGTCGCGGTCTTCTGTCTGAATCTGCTCAACAAGCTTTTCTGCAACTTTAGGACGAAAAGAATTCATTTCGAGTAAGCGATCCCTTCCGTTTGCCAGAATTGTTTTAAGTTCTTGTTTGAAAACAGCGGTGTCGGCAATTAATGCTTCGATAAGCTTGCCTGTCTTTTGCGATGAGACAGATAAGGAGGTTTTCTTTAGTCTTTCGCTAAACAATTGCCAAAATTGACTTCCCCCTTCAAGGTTTTCACCAAAAGCATTTAAGCCTTCGTTAAACCACCTTACAAGCACTTCCTGAGGGCTTCCTTTTAAGTAGGGAACGTGAATGTGAATGTCTTCAGACTGTCCGATCCGGTCGAGACGGCCAATTCGCTGCTCCAATAATTCCGGATGAAGGGGCAAATCGAATAATACAAGGTGATGTGCGAATTGAAAGTTTCTACCCTCGCTACCTATTTCAGAGCAAAGAAGTAACCGGGCACCCTTAGATTCTGAAAACCATGCTGCATTTCTATCGCGTTGCACAATAGTTAGGTCTTCGTGAAAAACACCGACTTTAAAATTAACACGCTTAACTAATGCCTGCTCTAATGCCAGAACCTTTTCTTTAGTCCTGCAGATGAGCAATACTTTTGCTGGTTGAAGAGCTTCCATAGTTTTTATAAGCCATTTAACTCTTGGGTCTTTCGTGAACCAAAAATCTTGCTTATTTGAAGAGTTTGTTGAAATCTCCATTTCCGCAGTAAACTCCTTCGACAAGCGTTCTATCCAGAGTTCATACTTGTCTCCTGCCTCGATGGGAATTAGATAGGGCTTTCGCTTAGGAAAACCGCGCATTGCCGATCGGGTATTTCGGAACACAACCCTACCCGGCCCGTGCTGATCAAGCAGATCTTCGATGAGATTATTCCGTGCCTCATCTCCTCCTTCTGCAATCGAGCTCATACGTTCCATACCAAAAATCGATTCCAGAAATTTTATATCCTTAGTCTTAATACTTTTTCCTAATGAAAGATCTTCAACAATATTAGCAATCTCTTTACTGTCCATCGACTCGTTTTTGAAAGCTTCATAGTCTGAATAACGGTCGGGGTCGAGTAATCGAAGACGTGCAAAATGACTTTCAACACCTAATTGCTCAGGTGTAGCAGTCAGAAGCAATAAGCCTTTTGCTACTTTACTTAATAGTTCAACAATACTATACTCCGGACTCACTTTATTAATAGACCATTCAAGATGGTGGGCTTCATCAACAACAAGCATATCCCAGCTAGCTGATAAGGCCTGCCTGGCTCGTTTTTCTGAACTGGCCAGAAAATCTGTACTACAAATAATAAGTTGATCGTCCAGGAATGGATTCCCGTCTGGTGCGCTATCATCAATTGAGGCACAACGCTCTTCATCGAAAATATGAAACCACAAATTAAATCGCCGCAATACTTCAACAAACCATTGGTGAACGAGCGATTCAGGAACAAGAATCATAACTCTTGAAATTCGTCCACTTAAAAGTAAGCGATGCAGAATTAAGCAAGCCTCTATTGTTTTTCCCAGTCCAACCTGGTCCGAAAGTAATACGCGGGGAGCATAGCGTACACTCACTTCATGGGCAATATATAGTTGATGTGGAATGAGGTCAATTCGTCCACCAACAAAACCATTTACAGGTGATATTCTTCGATTATGATCAAGTTGAAGAGTTCTTCGTCGCAAAGCAAATAGTTCCGGTGTGTCAACATCTCCCATGGTAAGTCGATCGTCTACATCATGCTTGGCAGATACATTTCCAAGCTCAGCCTCAGAAAGTTCCCTTTGTTGTCCGAAATATATGAATAGCTCGCCAACCTGTTCAACCCGATCAATTAGCAATGGATGATTACTAACATCCTTAATTGTATCTCCAGGCTTAAAAACAACTCTACGCAGGGGAGCATTTTCTATGGCATACAGTCGCGTCTCACCCGAAATGGGAAAATGTACTTGTACCCTATCTTTGCTGGTCTCTGTCACAACCCCTACACCCAGTTCAGGCTCACCCTCACTTATCCATCTTTGATCTGGAAAAAAAATCCCCATATTGCTAGTACTATTAAATTAATCGTGAATCAGCCCAGATTTCGGAAATCCACATGTGATAAAAATTAAGCGAGGCCCAATGTAATTATTGCTTAATACTACCAGGCTTTATTCATATGCGCGAAGAAAACAAAAGTAGCCGAAATAAAAAAACCTTGAGTAAGGTTTAATTTTCGCACAAGCTCATTATATGGATAATAGATTTTATTTGTCAATTACAAGCGTATATAGTGTCTGCAAGAAAACTGCGGGATAGTTTTGGATATGTAGACAAGTCAACCTTTCTCGCGCGCTTTTTCAAAGTAATACATTTAGGCTTGCGCCAATAAGCCGACCAAAATTTATTGATTTCCTTCAATGGAGAATACTCGTCGTTTTAAATATAGTTTTTCTCACAAAAGAAGCCCTGTGTCAAAGGCACAGGGCTGTTTGCAACCTGCATTTATCTTAAATCCAAATAACTATTCTTTTATTATTTTCATACCCCATGTAAAGTCACTCGACTTTACTTTAACAAAGTACAAACCTGTAGCTAAACTACTTACATCGAGGCTAAATTTAGAATCATCAAACTTTTTATCAACTACAACTTTCCCAGTTAGGTCAATAATCTCTACAGAAACATTATCCAACTTTGAAAGAATTCCTATATCAATAAATAAAGTATTTCTCGTTGGAATAGGATATACTTCTAGCTTAGAAAGCTGAGTTTGCTCTGTACCTGTTAGGGCATTAACAGTAAGGTTTTGAGATACAGGAGTTGCAGCATCAACCGTATCGTTACCTTCCTGACTTGCAGTGATGTCTGCTGTTCCTGCTCCAACAATATGAATTTGACCATTAACTATTGTTGCAACCAGTTCGTTACTACTTGAATATGATATTTCTAATCCGAGACTACTTATTGCTCCCGGATCAAAATCTGCATCGGCTGTCGTTTTATCGGATAATGCACTGAAAGTAATTTCCTGATCATATCTTGCCGTAGTAAATGTTTGACCATTTCCGTTTGTAACAGCTTCAGAATTTTGTCCAACCAAGCGATAGAAATAAACAGTATTCGGCTTTAATCCTGATATTTGAGCACTTACATCTGTATCTGTTGTCCCAGTAACCGGACTTTGATCAGCTACTACTGAATTATCGTAATCTGTTGTCAATCCATATTCAAATGTCACAGTTGTACTTAAATCATTTGCATTTACTGTACCATTCAATATTGCTGATGTTGTTTCAATTTCTGTAGCTGAATTTGTTGTAACCTCTGATGCTTGAGACGTAGTTGTAAAAGAAAGATCATCACCATAGGTAGTACCACCGTCATTCACTCCTACAACTCTGTAATGATAGGTTGTATTAGGGCTTAATCCTGTAATTTCGCTGCTTACGGGAGTATCAGAAGTACCACTCACAGGACTCTCATCAGCAGTTATAGTAGTACCATAACTATCAGTCAGTCCATATTCAAATGTTACTGTTGTACTAGTATTATTAGCATTCACTGTACCCACCAATGTAGCAGATGTTGCGTTCATTTCAGTTACTGCATTTGTAGTAACAACAGGAGCCTCTGCTAAAGTAGTAAAGTTAACCTGGGCACCATATGAAGTTCCTCCAGTATTTATAGCATATGCTCTTACATAATATAAAGTGTTTGAAAGCAATGAAGTTAATGAAGATGTAAAGGCTCCGGTAGCTCCTACAGCTCCTTCTTCCGTATGATCATCTGCTGTAGTAGGATTTTCACTTGTACTCCAGCATACACCGTGTTGTGTCGGATTTGGTACACCCAAGTCTGTGATATTTCCATTGCCCGTTGCGGTTGTCACAGCAATTTCTGTAACAGCCTGTGTTGTTACTGTGGCAGGTGCCGGATCTGTTGTAAAAGAAACCTGGGCTCCATAAGAAGTGCCTGCTGTATTTGTTGCATACGCCCTTACAAAGTAGCTTGTATTTGCGGCTAAACCAGTAATACCCGAAGTAAAGGCTCCTACAGCTCCTACAGCTCCTTCTTCCGTATGATCATCTGCTGTAGTAGGATTTTCACTTGTACTCCAGCATACACCGTGTTGTGTCGGGTTTGGAGCACCCAAGTCTGTTATATTTCCATTGCCCGTGGCTGTTGTCACAGCAATTTCTGTTACAGCCTGGGTTGTTATTGTGGCAGGTAGTGGTGCAGTTGTGAATGTCTCATCAGCACCATATGCAGTGCCGGCACTATTATTCCCCACAGCTCTGTAATGATAGGTAGTGTTAGGGGTTAATCCTGTGATTTCACGACTAACTGATATGTCAGAAGTACCACTTACCGGACTCTCATCAGCAGTTACAAGCGTACCATAACTGTCAGTAAGGCCATATTCAAATGTTACAGTTGTAGTAGCATAATTCGCATTTATGTTGCCATTAAGTGTAGCTCCGGATCCAGTTATACTTGACGCACTATTTGTTGTTACTGAAGGTTCAGCATAACCCTCTCCCTGTATAGTAAAATTATAAGGATTTTCATCGCTGTCATTATTCGCAATACTAATTACCGCAGTTCTTGTTTCAATAGTTGTCGGATTGAAAGTTATTTCAAAGGTAGTAGTTCCACCAGAAGTGATGGTTGATGAAGGAATAGACGTTAATGTAAAATCTAAGGTGTGGCCGCTTATAGATACATAGGGTGATGCATCTGTAAGCAATAAGTTTGCAGTACCCGAATTTTCAATGGTAAAGGTTCGGCTCACTGACCCTGAACTTACATTTAAACTTCCAAAATCAGTATGATCTGCTGCTGAAGGGGAAGAATCTCCATCTAAAATTGAGATACTATTTCCTTGGATATCCATTTCAGGATTCAGAGATTGCTCTGCTATTAAAGGAGTGCCCGTTGGTGACGGAGTTGTTGTTGTACCATATGTATCCCAGGAAACCACATCAACTGGTGAAGCAGCTGTAGAAATACTTGTGGAGTAAAATAATACTCCACTACTTTCATCATCTGTATCATCATCAATATTCCAATACCTTCCTACATAGTCATCATTATATATATAAAAATTTTGAGTTGCATGTTTCCATGAGTCGTAACCAAAAAGAGTTCCATTGGGTTCATAAATCCCATTGGCTGCTGTAGGATTTGTTATACCAGAGACTACCAAATTTTGTGAAAAGCCCGATGATAAGCATCCAAAACTAAGGCTGACTAATAGTAGGATTCTAAGTATTAATTTTTTCATTGTTTTTGAGGGATTTGAATTAAGACTACTTGAAATTAAACCTGAATAATTTCTTGCCAAGAAAAACAACAAATGGCCCCTTGAAACATAGATTAACTATTTTAGGGGAAACAGGCTAAAATATTAGTTTCCGATCCATAACAGGTCGGAAACTAAATAAACTTATTGTTGATTATTAAGGTCTTGGTGGGTATATACCGTTAAAACAGATAATATAGTTAATAGCCTGAAATGGCTGCCTATTTTCAACTTGTGCACTACCACCTTCGGGTGTTATCATTTCAGTATTCATAAGGGTATTTCCAGAAAGATCTTCTCCATAACCTTCACCCTGTGTAATATTCGCAGGCACACGTCCCTCAGGAGAATTTTTTAAGGTTCTTCCTCCTGTTTTTACATCACATTGAACAAAATGGCTATGGCTCGGCATCTGAGATTTATCTAATACAATTGTTTCCTGTCCTCCCATAAAACCTTGTGTATAATGCATTAATCCAGGGCCTTGTCCGACTCCAATTGGTACTCGCCCTCTTAGGTCAGGCAACTTAAATGTTGTTCTGCCATCACCTCCGAATTGAGTTCCTAATATCGAATACAGCATTTGATAATCGCCAACTGGAAGCAAGCTTCCATCGCAAAATTTCCAACCGGTTGGGGCAAACGTGCCAGCAAATAATTTAATTACTCCTACAAAATCTTCCATAATTTTAATTTTTAAATTAAATGATATTTAATCTCAGTTTTGTTTTTTTCATAAAGTCTTTGCCCATCAATAATGCTCTTGTCAATATTAAAATGACAATTTAATCAATACAAATATGGATAGCTTAAGTAGTCTATTATGATGAGGCGTTTTCTGTAATGAATCCTACATCACTTTTCTTTCCAGCTAATTTGAGATAAACCTTTTGAGATATTCCGCAGACTTTCCTTCTACTACAATAACAGCCTTTAATAACTATCGATTAAATCATTAATACCCTGCGGTGGAATAGCTTATATTAAAGTTAGAATAAAAAACTAATAAAGCCAAATACTTTGTATTTAGTTTAACAAGTGCAAGAAAGAAAACTCAACTTATCGTCATTACTACTTTTATTCGTGATATAGTTCTCAAATTGATCGGGAACGACGAAGTCCTCACTGAAAGTAATCTCCAGCCTAGTAAGGATAATTTTAAAGAGTTGATAAGAATTGGTTTTTAGTTGATCATATTAATCTATGCCCAAAACTTTAGTCATCTCCCACATTTAATTAAAGCTTTCTTTCCAGAAACTGACCGTTCTTATTAGAAACCAATGCTCCATTTTTTACAACAATTTTACCATTTGAAATAACCACTTCTGGAGCTCCAATAGTTTTTACTCCTTCATAGATTTCTAAATCACAATTCTGATGATGATTTTCTACAGAAATAGTATTCTCAGTTTCAGGATTCCAGATTACCAGGTCTGCATCAGAACCAATAGATATATTTCCTTTTTGAGGATATAAGCCAAATATTTTTGCAGCCTGAGTAGAAGTAATATCAACAAACTGGTTTAGACTAATTCTTTTTTCCAAAACCCCGAAAGTATAAAGCAATGTCATTCTATGTTCCACCCCACCTGCTCCATTTGGAATCTTTCTAAAATCATTTAAGCCTTGGTTTTTTTCTTTCAATGTAAATGGACAATGGTCGGTTCCTACTGTTTGTACTATTCCTTGATTTATTGATTCCCATAACATTTTCTGGTCCTCATCACTGCGCAAAGGTGGACTCAGTACAAATTTTGATGTATCATTAAAATCACCAATATATTTTGAATCATTTAATAATAAATATTGAGGACAAGTCTCAGAGTAAACTTGTTGACCAGTTTTTTGAGCTTCTGTAATATATTTAATGGAGTCGCCACAAGATGTATGGACAATATATATAGGACAATTAGCTTTTTTAGCCATATCTATTGCCGCTTTTACCGCTTCTGATTCAGTATATACTGGTCGGGAGAGTGGATGAAATACAGGACCTGAATTGCCTTCTTCTGCAAATTTATTTCTTAGCTCATCTATTTCGTCACCTAATTCGCAATGCAGTGTTACAATACCTCCGGCTTTACCTACAACTTGCATTACTTTTAGAATATCGTCGTTATTTAAACCAATGCTATCTTTATAGGCCATGTAGACTTTAAAAGAAGTTATTCCGGAATCGATACAAGCCAGAATCTCTTGTTCTGTAGTATTTGTCCATTCAACAGGACTTATGTGAAAAGAATAATCACAAAATGAGTTTACTGCTTCAGCCTTTCTTTCTAAAAGTGCATCAATAAGTGATTGCCCTTTATGTGGTGTAACAAAATCGAGTAGCATTGTGGTGCCACCTAAAAGGGCAGCTTTGCTCCCTGATATAAAATCATCTGCAGAATAACCTGCAGGTGTTGGCAAATGCATATGAACATGAGGATCAATACCACCTGGAAATATATATTTCCCTTTCGCATCAATGGTTTTATCGATTGCATCAACAATTTTTAAAGAATCCCCTAATTGAACTATTTTTCCATTAGAAATATAAATATTAGAATTAAATTCCTTTGTTGAATTTATAATAGTACCGTTCTCAATTAGTATGTTCATAATAACAAATAGTGACTATAATAATTTATCCAGGACCTTCACAAACATGCCTTCATAATCAACTTTAAAACCTAGTTTCTTCAGGTATTTGTTGTATTTCTCACTTCGCCCAGAAGACTTTACTATTTCAAAACCATCATCAATAAATCTTTTCCTGAGTCGCAAGTATATATATCTCCCATTTTTGAAATCTCTGTATTCAGGAACAACATAATCCAGTCCAACTCTAAGGACATTGTCATCTTCTCTGTGAGCTAAGAAAAGACCTGCAACAGCGGTATTTCTTAGTATGAAAAAACAAATAGAATTCATTTCAGGGTTATAAACAAAACCGGGAAAATATTTCTGTATTTCCTTATCGTGAAATTCTAAAAAACGAACTAAATATTTACTATCAGGTCGAATTTCAAGGGTTTCGAATATTTCTTTTTTAGAGTAAATGCTATACAAGTAATATATATCAACACAAACTATAAATCCATTTAAAAATCCTACAGGAAGAGCATTAATTAGAAATCCATAAGTTGAGAATGTTAAAGCTCCAATTAAATTTATCCATCGGAATTTCACAATAGAGTTCATTGTCATTGAAAAAGCAATAATTACTGATGCAGCATACCCTACCCATTGTAACATGTTAATTTCCATATAAAAAGTTTAAAGTTTGGGATTTAAAGTAAGCATAAAAAATAAAACCCGAAACTAAAAACAATAAACTCGTAATTAGTTTTGCATTTTCTTCCACAATCGAAGAGATTGTTCTCTAGAGAATTCTAAGATTTCTGATTCTACTACATTTTGAATATTGCGGTCTTTAACAATAATTTTTCCGCTGGAAATTACATCGTTTACATGATTTGAATTAATACCAAATATAAAATGACCGAGGAAGTTATCTTGATTAATCTCGGTTGGAGAATCGTAATCCAGAATTACTAAATTGTTTTCATCATCTCCCTCGAATTGATTCATGGAGATATATTCATGAACCTTTCTGAACCGTTTGTAAGCCGATGGATAATCAATTGTATCAAATCCTTGCCCTACAAAAAAGGCCGCTTTGGCACTTTGCAGCATATCACTATGCATTCCGTCAGTACCAAACATTATATTGTCACCTAACTCTTTGGCATTAAAATAACCTACTTTATTATTCAAGTTACTTTCCATATTTTGAACAACAAAAGCCCTTGAATTTTTCAGTATATTTCGTTCGTTTTCGTTAATATGTAAACAATGACCAAGAATGGTTTTAGAAGAGTTTAATACACCAAATTCATTTAATCGTTCAACTACTCGTTTATTGTAATTATCCTGACAATGCCTTTGGTCATATAAATCTTCAGCTACATGAATATGAAATCCAGAATCGTATTTAACCATCAGATTTGCCGCTCTTTTCATGATTTCATCATTTACAGTAAACGATGCATGCAGACCAACCAAACCTTGATTTGATTTTAAATAATTATCGGTCTCAGCAAGCCCTTCTTCAGCTTTTTCTAAGCCATCTCTGTCTGTAATTTCATAACACAACAGGTGACTAACACCAACTTTATCAAAAGCTTTTGCAATAATATCCAAAGAACCTTGAATATAATTAGGCGATGCATGATGATCGATAACAAAGGTAGAACCTGCTTTTGCACAAGCCATAGCAGTAGTTAAAGCACTTGCTTCAATCATATCCATATCTAAAGCTTTGTCCAGGGTCCACCAAATGTATTTAAGAATCTCTTGGAAATTCTCAGGATTCTTTTTTGGAGCTCCCATTCCTCGAGCTAATGCAGAGTATACATGATGATGACCAACAGCGAATGATTTTGTAACCAGCTTTCCTTCGCAATCAATTATTTGATCAGCTTTAACAGAATCGGTGTTGTCAATCAATTTTATTTTCCCGAAAACTCCTTCTTCAACAAGAATATTCGTTTTCTTGAACTCTAAAGTTTTCCAGTTAATATATGTGGCGTTTTTAAGTAGAATCATTTTCAGAATATGTTAGAAATAGATTTCCGCCTCCCGATAACTGCGGGAATGACGACATATGTGATAGGTTGTCAACCTATAATTGGTACAGCATGTTTATTAATCTCGTAGTAAAGGTAATTTATATCTTTTCTTACCATCAAATTTTACCAATGCGCACGCAACAGCGGCAGCAGTAGGCACCATTCCTATCTCACCAATACCTTTAGCTCCATATGGTCCTACGGGGTCTTTTACTTCAATCATGCGTACATCAATCTCAGGTGTTTCATGGGCTCTTAAGATTTTCAAATCTCTCATTTTATCACTCACTAAAAATCCACCTATCATTGGAAGAGACTCGGTTAGAGCATAACCTAATCCCATATGAACTCCGCCTTCTACCTGGCCTTCAAATAACATCGGATTCATTATTTTACCACCATCGTGCGCAGCAATTATTTTCTTTATGTTTCCATTTTTATCTAAGATACAGACCTGAACTGCGTAACCATAGGAATAATGTGTAATTTGTTCTTTTACATCACTTCCCGGCTTAGTTGTCCAGTCGCATGTATACTGCCCCCTATAGGATTTCCCAACTAATTCTTTTAGCGATCTTGTTTTTAAATCTTCTTTAAATGATTTAGCTGCGTTTATAACTGCTAAACCTACTAATGCTGTTGCACGAGAAGATGTAGTCATTCCTGTTTTAATCTGTGCTTCGGTATCTACAACTACTTCAATAATTTCCGGGGAGACCGAAGTTTCTTCACATAGTGTTTGCAATGCCATATTATGCACACCTTGGCCCATTTCGGTCCAACCGTGTTGTAACAGAATCTTATTTTCAGAAATGATATCAATAATAACTTTTGATTCATCAACCATGCCATTTCCAACGCCAGAGTTTTTAATTGCACAAGCTAATCCGGCGAATTTAGCATTATTAAAATCCTCTTTGACTGCTTCTAAACAAGCTCGAATGCCTACTCCTTGAACAATCTGTCCGGTTGAAGTTTTAGCACCATCAACCAGCGCATTATCATAACGGAATTGCCACCTGTTGAATCCAGCTTGAGCACAAATATCGTCGATACAGCTTTCGATAGCAAACGAAACCTGATTTGCACCAAATCCGCGCATGGCGCCACAAGGAATGTTATTCGTGTAAACAGTTTTGGCTTCGATATCAATTTCAGGAATAAAATATCCGGCAGAAGCATGACCAGCAACACGTTCTAAAACTTTCATTCCTACGGATGCATAAGCTCCTGTATCGCCTACTGCACGCAACTTCAAAGCTGTTAATTTACCATTCTCATCTGCTCCAATTTCAATATCCATAAAAACAGGATGGCGCTTTGGATGCAAACGAATTGACTCCTCTCGCGTTAACGTCAGTTTTACAGGTTTCTGCAAGATAAATGCAAATAATGAAGCATATCCCTGAACACTTAAATCTTCTTTACCTCCGAATCCGCCACCATTTGGAACTAAAGTAACTCGAACTTTATCTTCAGGAATTCCTAAAATCATGGCAACTTGTCTGCGATCCTCGTAGACTCCTTGACTTTGACTAAGTAATTCTAATCCACCACAACAATTAGGGTAAGCAATGGCTGCTTCCTTTTCAAGAAACGCATGCTCTATTCTTTGAGTTTCGTAAGTTCCTTTTGAGCTATATTTTGAATTACTTATAGTTTTATCGGCATTACCAATAGTGAATTGACAAGTGTCGAAATTATTTGGTCTTTCCGGATGTACCCTTTCGCCATCAAGAGCTTTAAAAACATCAGTGACGGGTTCCAACACTTCGTAATCTACCTTTATTAATTTAACTGCTTCTCGTGCTATTTCATATGAATTAGCAACAACCCCGGCAATTACATCACCTATGTAATGTGTTGTTTCGCCTTCATCGATCATTACACTCCAATCCTGAAGGATTAATCCTACTTTCTTTTCTCCAGGAATATCTTTAGCGGTAAAAATCCTATGAACACCATATACTTTTTCAGCTTCTGAAACATCAATTTTTAAAACTTTAGCTTTAGGATGATCACTAAATTTTAAAGCAGAATAAAGCATTCCCTCAATATGAATATCATCTACAAAATCTCGTTCTCCAAGTGCTGTTTTATATGCATCATACTTAGGATGAGCAACGCCTATCTTGCCAGATGTCTTTGTAATTTCTAATTGTTTGTTTTCACGAATTGCATTGCCTGCATGAATAATAGCTTCCTCAATTTTTTTATATCCGGTACAACGACAGATGTGAGGCTTTATCGCTTTTTGAATTTCTTCCTTACTCGGATTCGGATTATCCTGCAAGAGAACTTTTGTGCGGCTAATAAATCCGGGTGAGCAGAATCCACATTGAACGGCTCCTTTATTTACAAATGCTTTGGCAATGGTATCTTTTACATATTCTGGAAAACCTTCAGGAGTATAAATTTCTGCTCCTTCCAAAGCTTTCATTTTAATTGCACAGGCAAGCTTTGCTTTTCCATCTATTTCAACAGTACATGCACCACAAGCCGCCTGGTTTGAGCATCCGTCTTTTACTGAAGTAATGTGTTTATCCAGACGTAAATATTTTAATAAATTCTCGTCAGGATTTCCAGAATATTTTTCTTTTACTCCGTTAAGTGTAAACCTTATCATGAAATAAATTTTTTCAAATTTTCAATTGTAGGTAGAATTGATCTCGGAATATTCAGAATTCCTTGAACTGAATTAAGATCTTTTAGTCCGCTACCAGTTAAAAGTACAACATTTTTAGAGTCCTTTTCAATTCTATTTTCTTGAATATATTGTAATAATCCTGCAAAAGAAGTTGCCGCAGCTGGCTCTGAGAAAATACCAGTATTTCTAGACAGTTTAGCTGAAGCTTGCATTATAGCATCATCCGAAACAGCAATATATTCTCCCCTATATTTTTGAATATATTGCTTTGCCATATTGAAATTTCGCGGAATATCCACCGAGATAGAATCTGCAATAGTATTGCTAGGTCTAATCTCAAATTCTTTATTATTGATATTTCTAGTTAAGTTATCGCTACCATCTGATTGAACTGCAATAATTGTTGGTATTTTATCAATTATTTTCAGGTTTAGTAAATCTTCAAAGCCTTTATAAACTCCTGAAATAATTACACCATCTCCAACCGGAACAAATATCCTATCTGGAATAGACTCAGAAAGCTGCTCATAAATTTCAAAAGAAACCGTTTTCTTCCCTTCAATAGTAAATGGATTAAAAGCTGTATTTCTGTTATACCAACCAAACTCTTTGGTAGCTTGAATACTTAAATCGAACGCATTATCATAAGTTCCCTTAACAGGAACTATAGTGGCACCGTACATTATGATTTGAGTCAATTTAGCCAACGGAGCCGATTCAGGAACCATAATTATTGCCTTTTGACCTTGAGCTGCACACATTCCTGCTAATGATGAACCTGCGTTGCCGGTAGAAGCTGCTACAATAGTTTCAAATCCCTTTTCTTTTGCATAAGCAGAAACAATAGCAGAAGCCCTATCTTTAAATGAAAAGGTAGGGTTTTGTGAATCATCCTTTAAATGAATTTTGAAGGGCAGCTTGTCACCATCAAGTTCTTCAATTTTGTATAGAGGAGTATTACCAACTTTTAAATTAGGCATACTCTCTATTTTTTCGATAGGAAGCAACGAAAGAAAATTTTCCTTTTTAAGATCATTAAAAAGAATATTTTGGGGGAATATAGTATAAACAATTCTTAGAACCCCTTTCGGTGGACTTGAATCGTTATTTTCCTTACTACAATATGAACAAAGGTATAGTGTCTCTGATGAGTTAAATTGTCGTCCACAATTGACACACTCATAAATGAACTTTTGTGATCCTTGAATATTTTGCATAATAATTTGAACTACTACGAAATTAAGAAGTTTAGTAAAACCCTTAAACTATATTTTTTCAAAAAAAATAAAAAGGTGCTCTGCAGTTCCGGATTACCTGAATTTCACTTATTCCATTAGTAATAATACTTAGTTAGTTCAGGTAGTTTTACAACTGCTTACAAGACACCTTTTTATCAATAAACCATTAAATTGCAGTTTATATATCTTTCAACAACCCAGTTCTTTCGTTGAATTCTTTAATAAGCTCATCCCATTTATGGATCTGATTAAATTGCTTGTTCCAAATTTCACGATCATTCCATAAAAGATTAAGATCCTCGACTTCCTTACCTTGCTGTTCAACCCATGTAAAATACTTTAAATTATGAATGGATTTTCTATCATAATAGTTCAGTTCTTTCATATTATCAATAGTAGAACCAAGAATACATTTCTCGAAATCTTTAACAGCTTGCAAATCATTATAAGTGCCACGTTCCTCTGTTAATTCCTGAATTCTGGATTGATACATATCAGCTGAATCAGTAGCTATTGTTATTACTACATCATCTGCTGTCATTTCATAATATTTGGCTGCTTTTATTGATGAAAGCATATTGCTAATACCTGAAATACCTATCAAATGAAGACTATCAATAACCTCTTGCCCAATACCCAAAGATTTTAAATATGCATGCCCTTCTTTGGTGTTGAATAACCGAAGAATTCTCATACAATCTTCATCATCTATTGCTGTAATTACATCTGTATTTTTTACGTTATGTACCCATGGCACATGCTTATCACCAATTCCTTCAATTCTATGACCACCAAAACCGTTCTGTAAAAGAGTGGGGCACTGTAAAGCTTCAGAAGCAACAACTTTCAAATGCGGAACTATTGTTCTTAAATAATCGCCAGCAGCAATTGTTCCCGCAGATCCTGTTGCTGAGATATAAGCGGCAAGTTTACTTTTATCTGTTTTAACTAAATTGAAAACATCTTCAATTGCTTTTCCAGTTGTATTATAGTGCCATGCAGCATTACCAAATTCATCGAACTGATTAAAAACAACACAATCTTTCCTGGTTTCTTTTATTTCCCAACATTTATCGTAAATCTCTTTTACGTTTGACTCACAACCAGGAGTGGCAATAACCTCGGAGCCAATCTCATCGCGCAACCAGGTAAATCGCTCTTTACTCATTTCCTCTGGCAATATTGCAACCGACTCTGTGCCCATTAATTTAGAATCAAAAGCTCCGCCTCGGCAATAATTCCCTGTTGATGGCCAAACTGCTTTATGATATGTTGGATCAAATTCACCAGTAGTAATCCTTGGTGCCAAACAACCATAAGCAGCACCTACTTTATGAGCACCAGTAGGGAACCATTTACCAATTAGAAGTACAATTCGTGCATTAACACCAGTTAATTCTTTAGGCAATTCGATATGATTCACATTTCCATATAAGCCACCTTTTTCTTTTGGTTCATTTTTCCATGTAATACGAAACAGATTTAGAGGATTAATCTCCCATAAACCAATATTCTTAAGTTGATCTTTTATTTTATCAGGTACTAAATCAGGATTCCTTTGTTGCTCAAATGTAGGAAGTATGATTTTTCTCTCTTTGAATCTATCAACTGCATTTTGCAGTACTTTCTCGTTGACTATTTTATCAATAATAGGAATCATTATATTTTTATTAGATTAATTTACTTCGCAATTTACGAATAATATACTTTATTTCTTCTATTAAGCTATCATATTAGCATATATTCCTAATATATGATTATTTTAAAGTATTTTATTATTTTTGTCGAGGATTCAAATAACAGAATAGAAAAATAGACCAATCATGAAAGCGTTAGACGAGATAGATAAGAAATTATTGAACATACTTCAAACAAACAGTAGAATTACGATTCGGGAATTATCAGAACAGCTTCATTTATCAACTACACCAATTCATGAAAGAATTAAAAAACTGGAGAAAAATGGATATATAAAACAATATATAACATTAATTGACCCGAAGAAAATAGGAAAAACGCTAATTGTTTACATTTCTGTTTCCTTAAACAAGCATACTAAAGAGGCCGTAGAAGAGTTTGAAGCTCAAATGGATAAGCTAGATGAGGTGATGGAATCATATTACATTTCCGGTAGTTCAGATTTTCTTATTAAGGTATATTGCAATGACATGGACGATTTTCACCATTTCATTACGAATAAATTCTCGGTAATCGGCAACATTACTCAGTTCTATAGTTCTTTTGTTATGTCTGAGAATAAAGTGAAGCAGAATTTTAAATTGTAATTTTACTCAAATATTAGATTATTTGATGCTTCAAGAAGAACTTTCATCTCAACAGCTTTTTCAAAATCAATTTCCATTGGAGATTTTGTTTTTGTTGTAACATCTAATATGGATAAATCAATTCTACTTAATTTTGCATTTACCAAATCAGAAGTATAGCTGTAGCTTTCAGCATCTTCAGTAAGCGAGCTTACACTATTATTTCGTTTAGAAAAAATGGTTTTACCACCTTTTACATAAAAACCTTCAGTAGCATTATTGAATGATTCTTCGCTTAACCAGAATTTTGGCTTTTCTTTGTAGGGCGCACTATTAGTTGGACAAAAAGTGTTGCAATTACCGCATTCGTTACAGAAGTTTGCAATGTTCAGAATTTGGAATTTCTGTTTTATTTCAAACAAACCTTGATTCTCTATTTCAATCTCACCCGATTCAAGTTGTATTACTTTCTGTAGAAAATATGCAACTGGTTTTGCTTCGTATGAATAATTAGCAAAATTGGGACACACTGTTGTGCAAATATTGCAAATCTCATCGCATTGCAAACACCGTTCAGCTTCCTTTACAATTGATTCTTTATCTAATGTTTCACTAACCAATTTAAAGTTTTTCCTGTCAGAAGTATCAAGTTCAACCAGAGCAGGAGCAAATTTTCTTTTTGCTCTTTTTAGAATTAGAGCTTTTTTAGTATAATCTTTACCATTTGAAGATTCTGAAATTGTAAAATCTACAGCTGCTTTTTTCAGTATTTGATTGGCTGCTTTTCTTCCATCGCCAATGGCTTTTATTGCAGTTGCAGCTCCACGGTAAGCATCACCACCAATAAAAACATTCTCTAGTTGAGTTTGATAACTGTCATTATTAGTTTTTAGCAATTCATCTTGTACAAAATCAATATTTATACTTTGTCCTACAGCGGGGATTATGGTATCGCACAAAATTTCAAATTCAGACCCTGCAATTTTCACAGGCCTAGGTCTTCCTGAAGAATCAGATTCTTGAAGCTCCATCTTACTTACCAGGATGGCTTTAACTTTCCCATTTTCTATTATAACTTTTTCTGGTCCGGCTAGTTCTATTATTTTCATCCCCTCTTCGATAACTGCCTTTATTTCCCCTTGATCGGCAGGCATTTCACTTACTGTACGACGATATACGATAGTAACCCTTCCTTCTTTTCCAACTAATCGATAAGCTGTTCTGGCTGCGTCCATGGCCGTATTCCCACCACCAATAATCACAACATTTTTACCGATTCCGGACTCCTCTCCTTTTTTAGCCTGAAAAAGAAACTCAAGCGAATCTAGAACACCTTTCGACTCAATTCCTTCTATCTTGAAGGGCGCCGACAATTGTGCACCAACTCCAACAAATATATAATTGTATTGATCCTTTAATTCTTGAAATTTATCTTTGTCTATTTTGCTATTATAGTGGATTTTAACCCCTAAATCGGTCACCCTTCTAAAATCTTTTTCAATAGCCTCATCGGTTAATCTAAAGCCCGGAATTGCATATTGAACCATTCCTCCGGCTTTTGAATTCGATTCAAAAACTTCAATTGAGAAACCAGCCAGAGCAAGGTAATATGCGCAAGAGAGTCCGGCAGGACCAGCACCAATTATTGCAACTTTTAGGTCGTTTTTATTTTCTATGGGTAATTTCACTTCATTCTGCTCAGAAATGAAACGTTTTACTTCGCGAATCAATAATGAACTATCATAATTAACTCTGGTGCACTTATTCTGACACAGATGGTCGCAAACCATTCCTGTTATTGAAGGAAAAGGATTAGTTTTTAAAATAGTTTCGAAAGCCTTATCAAACTGCCCATTAGCTGCATAATACATATAATCCGGGATATCCTGATTTGTTGCGCAGGTATCTTTGCATGGTGCCGAAATACAATCGAAGTATTCTAAACTCCGCTCAGTTTTAATATCAGGATCTTTAATGGATTTTCGCCTATAAGTATCAGATTCCAATACTTCTTCAGCATATCTATTCAAATTTTTTAGAGCCGTTTCATTAGTAACCTTTGACAAATTGTGCTTCTGAATTCCTTCAAAATACTGATTCAATCTCATGTATCCGCCTGGTTTTAATATATCTGTACAAACAGTTACAGTTTTAATTCCACATGCTAAAACATCTGCAACATTAAAAGCATCAACACCTGCTGAAAAGGATAATTGAAGATTGCCATCAAACTCATTCTGTAGTTTTTTAGCAACATTTATAGAGATTGGGTGTAATGATCTTCCACTCATGTACATCATATCTATATCGGTTCCAAACACTCCTTTATTATTAACCGACTCAAGTGTATTTGTTAGTTTTAAACCAAATTGCAAGCCCTTTTTATTAGCGGTTTCCTGCAATGATTTAATAAGTTTTACTGCATCGGGATATTTTAAATCATGCTCAAAAGCAATATCCGGAACATTGGTTTTAAAGCCCAGTTTATTATTTAGAATTTCTCGTAGTAGTTCAGATCCTAGCAAAGTAGGATTAAGCTTAACGAAAGTATGCAGGTTTTTTTTCTCCAATAAATATTTTGCAATATCCTCAATTTCATTGGCTGGACAACCATGCATTGTTGATAAAGTAATATTATTCGATATCTGTGGTGGTATTTGAAGAGTATCAACTTCAGGGTATATTTCCCTTATTTCATCTATTTTCCTCTGCAATTCGGCAGGGCAATTATTCATTTTGTTAAAAAACCATTGAACATTTTCTTCTAGAATTCCTCCAAGATTATACCCAACACTCATGTTGAATATGGTTTTTATTTCGTTGCTCCATGCAAACTTGTGATTAAGAACATGAATGATAATCCATGCTTTCAGGTATTCATCAAAACTTTCTTTAATTTTTAATTCTTGTGACCATTCACAATTATAACCTTCATCCTGCATGTCAATACAAGGCTTAGCTATTTCAAGTTCATCAAGAGTTTGTATCGTTTTCAGTTCAATATACCGCGCACCCATTAGCCATGCTCCAATAATGTTTTGAGCCATTTGCGAATGTGGTCCGGCAGCAACTCCAATTGGCGAATTAATCTCTTGATTAAATTGATTAATAGTAAGAGATTTATTTTTATTCGGATTGAAAAACAATTCCTCTGGAATACCAAAAATGCTCTTGTGAGCTTGATATTCTTTTAAAATTAATTGTAATATTAACTTGATTGAAACAGGGTAAAACTTATCTGACATAGTGCAATTTGAATTAATAATTATGAATTAAAATGATAACCAATGGAAACACAAAAAGTAAAACAAATCAAATTTACGCAAATCAGCTATAATTCTTAATTTTCTTCTACATTTATAACCTATTTTAGGAAAAAGATGAAGCAAAACATCGTGATTGAAAAAGAATTTTCTGCAATAATATTGGCTGCTGGAAAATCGGAACGTTTAGGGTTTCCAAAGTTGTCTTTAAAGTATAATAAGGACAATATCTTTATTGAGCATATAGTAAAAGAATTCAATGACTTTGGGTGTAAAGAAATAGTATTGGTCGTAAATGAAGTAGGAAATCAGCATTTAAAAGACAATAATATAAGGTTCGCTGACAATCTTAAGATCGTTATTAATAAGCGCCCTGATTGGCATCGATTCTATTCATTAAAAACAGGAGTAAAGGAATTATCGAAATTGCAACCTACTTTTATTCACAATGTTGACAATCCTTTTATTAGTCCAAAAGTCTTAAATGCATTGCTTGCAAATAGCACAAAAGCTGACTATTTAGCTCCTGAATACAAAAAGAAAGGTGGGCATCCAATATTAATTTCAGAATTAATAGTTAAGGATATAATATCCACCATCTCGAATCAACTCCACTTAAAAGAATTTCTAAATCAGTATTCTAAATCTAAGATTACTATTGATGATGAAAAGGTTTTGGTTAATATTAATACCATGGAAGAATACCAAAAATACTTTCCAGTAATAACTTGAGCACAACCCTAATCAAATTTGTACTATCTATTTTTAATTTTATTCAAACACTTTCAAAATAATTTTATCACCTTTAAACATGCTTAAATCAATATGTAGATTTACAAGTACATTAACCAAAACATTAGAACTAATGAAAAGAATAAGACTCATATTCGCAGCCTGCATGATATGGCCTTTATTGCTATCTGCAAACACATTGAATAATTCCGAAGCTGACAATAGAGTTGGTGGCGGAGCCACCACTAACTACATGTCCAACTGGGATGGTGGCGGAGCAACTGGAACGGGCTCAGAACCTAATAATTTCGGATGGGATTGCACCCCTTCAGTTACCTGGACAGAAGCCAATGTTTTTGGAATTAGGTTTCAGGACAGTATAACATATTCATACAATGGAGGATCATTATTAGGTCGGTTGTTGTTTGTTCGTTGGGATGGAGTAGGAGGCTCTTCAGCCAGCAGTGTGTATAGTTATCCGGCAACCCTGGAAGCATGTAAAACATATGTATTTACAGCTAAAATTGGTTGGCACAATAATGGAACTGCACCAGCATACTCTTTTCAAATAAATACTCAGCCAGACAACTCAGGAACAAGCTTAGCAAAAGATGAATATACAGTACCTTCAAAAGAAGTCTTTCACGATATTAGCTTGACCTTTTCAACTTCAAGTGCAGGAACTTACTATTTTACCCTTGGTGCAAGCAATGCAGTTTTGGGTGCTATACGCGATTTGTCAGTTGTAGCATACGATGGCTTACCATTTATTCATGCTTTGGAAGAAGAATTAGTCTACGATAGCATTAACCTTTCTAATACATTTAAGTTAAATGCTCATGGATTAACAAATGATGTTACATTTACAGGACCTTCGGGAATGTCATTCACTCCATCAACAGTTACTGCTGGTGATGCTGCTTGTGGTATTGATGTTGTTGCAAAATTTGACACTCCAGGAGATGTTGCAAGTGGCAAAATTTATTTAGTCAGTGATGCAACAAAAGATTCAATCAGTATTCGGAAGGTTCTACCTCCATGGATGGCAGAGGGTGTTGATACACTAAGTGACGATGGTACCTGGTGTTGGTTCCAGGATCCTCGGGCGGTGTATTACGAAGGTACAAAGAAACAAACCTATACAGGTTGGATTACCAGTAAAGGAAAAGTGGAAGTAGCTAGTTATAACCACGAAACTGGAGAAGTTATTACAAAACAAATTAGCCCTAGTGATTTTACACAGATAGATGACCATAACAACCCTACAATTATGGTACGAGAAGATGGTCGTATACTAGTTTCCTATTCCGGTCATTTCTATGGCCCAATGAGGGTGATTGTTTCCACTAATCCAGAAGATATTACATCATTTGGGGCCGAAGCAAACTTCGGAAGTAATGTTACTTATGCAAATCCTTACCAGATTGGCGATTCAACCGTTATGTTCTATCGCGATGGTGATTCATGGCATCCAACCATGAACGTTTCCACAGACGGAGGTATAACATGGGGTACACCACAAGAATTTATTACCAGAGACGGATACCAGCAAAGACCATATGCTAAATATACGCAAGATAGCAAAGGTGGTATGCATATTACCTTTACAACAGGTCACCCAAGACAGGAAGCCAATAATAAAGTGTATTACGTTTATTACATCAATAAAAAATTCTATAAGGCTGATGGCACCTTCATTAAAGATTTCAATAGCGGTACTGATGCGCTAAATATTGATTCTGGTGAAGCCGAAGTTGTTTATGATGCATCTGCCGGAAAAGGCTGGACATGGGACATTGCACTAGATGAAGAAGAAAGCCCTGTGATCCTCTACGCTGCATTTCCTGACGATAATAACCATCATTACTACTACGCTACCTGGGATAAAAGTAACAGCAAGTGGGTATCGAACCATATTGTAAATAGTGGTAAATGGTTTCCTCAAACGCCCGAGGGAGCAGGTGAACCAGAGCCAAACTATTCAGGAGGAATGGTTTTAGATCCTAATAATCCATCTATAGTATATCTTTCGAAACAAGTTAATGGCGTTTTTGAGATATTTAAATATGTTACAAACGATAAAGGCGCTACCTGGGAAACAGAGGCCATTACTGAAAACACTCCTGCTGATATGATTAATGTTAGGCCTGTAATACCTAGAGGACATTTACCCGGAAGCTTCGATGTGATATGGATGCGAGGTAAGTATGTAACTTATTCCAACTTTCTCACATCTGTTATGTATTATAGTCCCGGCACAAATCCTAACAGCATTAAAATAATTGGTTCTGAAACTAAGGATTCAAATTCACCATTTGTATTTCCAAATCCAACAACAGGAAGTGTGAATGTCGATTTAAATCAATTTGATATTGTTGAATCAGTTTCTGTTGTTAATTTATTGGGTAGTGTTGTTTACAAATACAGCGACGTTAATGAACAAAAGAAATTAAGCCTAGATTTAAGTAATTTAAACGACGGACTATACTTCATTAGGCTAAATGATATAAATAATAAAGCAGTTGCTACTATGCGACTGATTAAGAAATAAAAACAAACTGTGCATTAAGATAATATTTGCATAGCTACAATACACTTCGCCCCTTTTGGTTAAACTAAAAGGGGCGATTTTTTATAGGCTCTATAACTTGCAATACAAATTATTTCAGTGCTACCTATTCCTTCAACCTCAAATATGTATTAAACAAACATATTTGACTCTACGAGCTTACGAAAAATCCTTTTTACCTTGACTTTTACAGGGGTTTAATCCTGACAAAGAAAATCACCAAACAAGTAGTATTAATGCCGGTGTAACTATCTGATTTTCTTTCGTCAAATAATTATTTATATTCAAATGAATAATGCGGATTCAACTTTATTAACAGTTTTTATCTCTATTGATATAATCTCAACAACACCTTCTCAGGAGTTAAAGGCAAATCAAAATCGAGCTTATAATTTGAATTAAAAGATTTAATTGCATTTGCAATTGCAAAATAAGCTCCTATGCCATACATAAAAGGAGGCTCTCCAATTGCTTTGGAACGCAATAAGGCTAATTCGGGCCCGTCAGTTTCAAGAGCCTTAATCTCAATATTTGCAGGAACTGAATAAATATCCGGGACCTTATAAGTAGATAAACTATTCGATAAGAGTTTACCATCTATTCCAAAAGATACTTCTTCCATTGTTACCCATCCAATACCTTGAACCAAGGCTCCTTCAACTTGGCCATTATCGATTATTGAATTCATGCTATTTCCAAAATCATGGACAATACTTACATTATCAAATTTATAGGTTCCTCGAATGCAGTCTACCGTAACCGTTGTAATAGCTATACCATAGACATGATAAGCAAATGGATGACCTTTTTCTTTTGTTTTATCGAAATCTATTACCGGAGTTGCATAATGCCCATTCTCAGTTAAGCAAATACGATCTAAAAATGCAGTCTCAATTAATTGTTCCCAGTGAAGTTCCGTTTTGGAATTATTTTTTAATACCGTCTCGTTTTCTATTGATATATCAGCTAGTTCGCAATTTAAAATTTTTGATGATGTTTCCTTTAATCTTTTTAAAAGTGACTCACAAGCAATTCTTAAGGCATTTCCATTTAGATCGGCTCCTGAACTTGCAGCAGTTGGAGATGTATTTGCAACGCGAGTAGTATTGGTCGATTCAATCTTTATTCTATTGGTATTTATTGAGAATACTGATGCTGCAACTTGTATCATTTTAGTATTTACACCTTGTCCCATCTCTATTGCTCCGGTACTAATACCTACACTACCATCCTGATATATATGAACCAAGGCACGTGCCTGATTCATTGGCGTTTTTGTAAAAGAAATCCCAAAACAAATAGGCATGACTGCCATTCCCTTTTTAAAATTTGTGTTCTCTGAATTAAAGATTTCTATTTCTTTTTCAATCTTTTCTATATTGTAGGTTTCGTTTGCAGTTCGAAAACACTTATCGATATTTACCTGTTCTGCAATTTGACCATATTGAAACTCACTACCTTCTTTTAAAAAATTCCTCACTTGAATTATTCTTTTTGAAACATTTAATTCACTTGCTGCTTTTGCAATTGCCGATTCTATCACAAACATTCCCTGTGGAGCTCCAAAACCTCTAAAAGCAGTATTTGGAGGGAGATTAGTTTTACAACTATAAACAGTTATTTCTGTATTTGGAATAAAGTAAGCATTTGTTGAATGAAATAATGTTCGTTCCAATATTGCGGGAGATAAATCATTAGAGGCACCTCCGTTCTGATACATTGTTGTTTGATAAGCAAGTATTTTAAAATCTTTAGATAACCCTATTTTGAAATCTGAACTATACGGATGACGCTTACCTGTCATCTGCATATCATCTAGTCTGTGTAAAGATATTTTAACTGGTTTCTGTAATGTGTAGGATGCCAAAGCAGCCATGCAGGCATAAGGTGTTGCTTGGTCTTCTTTTCCTCCAAATCCACCTCCCAGGCGTGCAACATCAACTTCTATCCGATGCATAGGTAGGTCTAAAATACGAGCAGCCATTTTTTGCACAATAGTTGCGCCCTGAGTAGATGAATGGATTTTTATACTACCATTATCTATCGGATACGCATATGAACCTTGAGTTTCAATATATAAATGCTCTTGCCCGCCATTTTCCGCTCTCCCTTCAAAAACATAAGCGCATTTAGCCCATTCATTAGCCACATCTCCAAGCTTAAAGGTACGTGGGGGAATTAATAGTTGTCCTTTTCGCTGCGCATCTCTAGGGTCCGTTATTACTTCTAACTCTTCAATATCAATTTTAATAAAGCTTAGTGCTTTTCTTGCAACTTTTTCGCTTGTAGCTATAATAAAAGCAACAGGATGCCCAATAAAATGAACTTCATCTTCTGCTAAAAGATGTTCGTCTTCAATAATTCCTCCAATCTGATTTCTGCCTGGAATATCTTTATAAGTGAAGATTTTCACAACTCCAACTAATTCTTCAGCTTCTGATACATCAAAATTTCTAATTCTCCCATGTGCTTTTGGCGAACCAAAAACGGCTCCGTATAATGTTCCCGTTTGAACCGGTATATCATCTAAATAAACTGATTTACCGGTAACGTGGTTTTCTGAATCTATATTTCTCATTCGAATGGTCGTTTAGCTTAATAAGTTCTTTATAGAGATGCTTTCAGGAAAAAGTTCGATAAAATGAGCATACAACAATTGTCTTAATAATAATCGCTTATACTTTTCGGTTCCACGGACATCGCTAATAGGGGAAATTTCATCCTGTAGAATTTCATTGGCTTTGATAATTGTACCATTAGAAACCTTTTTACCAATAAAATACTCTGAGACATTTTTTAAGTATTTTGGTATAGCACTGACACCTCCTGCCGAAATAGAACACTCTTCAATAATATCATCATTTAGTTTTACATAAATTGCCGAGTTAACACTTGCAATATCAAGATGTGTTCTTTTACTCACTTTCTCAAAGTTAAATTTGCACCCGGCTTTTGGAATAGGGATACTAACTGATTCTATAAATTCACCTTTCTTCAAATCTGTTTTTTTGTAATCTATGAAGAAATTTCTTAAAGGAACCCTACGTATGATATTTGAATCTCGCACAACTAAATCCGCATTTAGAGCTAGAAAAAATATACTCAAATCTCCAATAGGAGAAGCATTCACAAAATTACCGGCAATTGTCCCCATATTTCGGATTGGTTCAGAAGATATCAATTTAAAATATGGTATAATATTAGGTATGTACTTTTGCATAACCGGAGAATTCATAATTTCACCAGCATTAGTAGCCGATCCTATGTGGATTGAATCTTTTTCCTTTACAATACCTTTTAAATCATTTCTATTATAGAACAAATTGATTTCACTTTCTTCAATTTGTTCAGGACGCTGAACCATTAAATCTGTTCCACCTCCAATAATCTGATCTGAATTTTCCGGGTTAAAATTTATTTGAATTTCTTTTAGCTTTTTTCCAATTTCAAGAAAATAATCGGGTAAAAACTTATTTTCAACCATCCATTTTACCGGATTGCTAATGTCTTTGTTTTTTATAATCTCTGAGATACTATAAGCTGCTTTTTCAATTGATTTATATCCTGTACAACGGCAAATATTTCCACTGATGGATGCTATAACTTTTTCATTACTTGTTTGTTCTTTAGACATACCATGACCAGTTAAAGACATAACAAATCCTGGTGTACAAAAACCACATTGAGTAGCCGAATGCTCAACCATTGATTCCTGAATGGGTGATAATCCCTTTAAATTGATTCCTTCAATTGTTACTATATGTTTTCCATGAGCATTTCCTAATGGAGTAAGACATGAAACAATACTTTTATAAATAACATTATTTTCTTCAAGTGTTCCTTCTAAAACCGTACAAGCTCCACAATCACCTTCGCGACAGCCAATTTTTGTTCCGGGTAAATTTTCTCCGTAACGGATAAAATCAAGAAGAGTAGTTCCCGGATGACTTTCAGTTTTTATTGTTTTATTATTTAATATGAATGTTAACATAGTAGAGACTGTTAAGGAAATAAAATTACATAAAATTGATTTAGGTTAAGAATTGACACTTAGATTAAGTGTAATGTCCTAATATAATTAGTAATTTTTAAAACATTTTCTTTTAACCACAGTGTGTGGCTCAAAAAACAAAAATTATTCTAAAAAAGGTGTATTCTTTATTTTGAAGTCACTATTTTTCAGTTATAAATATCTAAACCAGTGAGACCAATAATTATTAATTACCTCAATGAGCTGTTTGGTGTAAACATATTTAATGTTATTATACCAACACCTTCGCAAGTATATATTATCGTATTTATTGTTGTCGCAATTATTCTCATACAGAAATTAACCCATCAGAATAAACAGCTTACAACAAATATTCTATTTGTATTTCTATGCGCAATTAGCTCTTTAATTGGTGCAAAACTTGCTTTTGTAATCCCTCACTTTAAAAGCTATATTTATGCACCATCCCACCTTTTCCAGTCGGGAAGCATTTCTTGGGGAGCATATGTGGGTTTGTTCATCTTCATTTTTATATATACAAGAATTAGGAAATTACCCACGTTTGACTATTTAGATATTATTGCAACCTGCATTCCTATTGGTATCTTTATTGGAAGATGGAGTTGTTATTTAAATGGTGATGATTTTGGAACTTTATCATCTTTACCCTGGGCAGTTCAATATCCATTCAAAAGTATTCCATTTGGTACTCACTTTGAACTTGGGATTGTTAATCATACAGCAACGCTTTCTGCCCCGGTACACCCCAACCAATTATATTTATCGTTAAATGGCTTATTTCTCTTTTTTGTAATGAAGTGGATTTGGAGTAAATACAATGAGATTTCTGGCCTTACTTTTGCCTCCTATTTAGTCCTTTATGGGTTAAGTAGATTTATAATTGAATTCTTCCGATACTACCCAGAAGAAGATTATTTCATTTACTTAAACCCTTCGCAATGGATTTCTTTAGGTTGTACCTTTTTGGGTCTTCTTGTAATGTTAATATTTCATTATAAGGTACTTCGCAAAAAATATTTAACAAAGGCTTAGGCTGAAAAAAACTGGAACCAACCAAATTAGTTTGATCCTAGAAAATTTCATTTTTAAAACTATATACAGGCAATTCGTCACATATTTTTTGTAAATTGTATATAAGTTACCAAACTTATAGTGTATTAATACTCCCATAACATATTGTTTCTCTAGTTAAAAGAAAAAAATACCTTATGAAAAAAATTCAATTAAATCTATTAAGAATTTCCGGCCTTGCTTTGTTCATTTTTATGGCAGGTTGTGAATGCGAACCACCAATTATTAGCTCTATCACCCCTAGTTCCGGACCTGCCGGCACAATAGTGGAAGTTGTTTACACTAAGGGGGCAATTTCCGGCAAAATTATCTATGAAGGAAGTGAGGTACCAACTGAATCTGCTAGCCATTTAGGCCTAGGCAAAACATTAAGATTTACTATTCCATATGATGCTCCAGTTGGCAACAAAAATATTGAGGTTAGTTCCGCAGGTACTTCTCCAGCAGTAGTATTTAATGTTACGGCCACAGCTTCGGTTCCTACACCAGTGCTCAATGGTTTTGAAATCGGCGATGATACCGGAAAGGAAATTACACTTTACGGATCGAATTTCAGTACTTTATCGCAAGTGTTTATAGATGGTGTTGAGGTTGACAGATATGCTGGCAGTTCTCTACCATTACGTTCCTTACCAATTGATATGAGAGACAATGCAATTATATGCTCTCCTGTGACTCCACTCACTCTTGGTAGTTCTTATAATGTTCAGGTAAAAAATCCAGATAATACTAACTCAAATATATTAAACATTACTGTACCATCCCGCGTATTGTCTATGGAATTTGATGCCATTGATGGAGTTCCCGTTCCTGATTATTATGCATGGCAGAATAATACGGTAAATACTTTACGCCGAAGTTATTGTGATGCAGGTTGGATAATTAATTTAACCTATGATGATGTGGAAATCACCGATCCCTTCCCTGGCACTGAGTGGTCAAATGCTGATTTGTATAACTTTTGGGTCGCAAATGCAAATGTTCCAGCCAGCGGATATTATATGCATGGTCAATTTATTCCAGATGGACCAACAACACGAGGAAGAATGTTCATGTGGACATATAGAGTTCCTACCATTGCTGCTGCCAATATCCGACAAGGTTATGCGGTTTTTTGGGATGATTTTTCAACTTTCGTCCCCAGACAAACCTTTTACTTAAGAACAGCAATACACGAGTCTGGCCATGGATTTAATCTTTTGCATGGAGATGCCTCAGCAAGTCAAACTATTATGACTACAACCGGAAGTCTTGCAGCAGGATGGCATATGTTCTATTCTAACACTAGTCGCGATCATCTTAGAAATCACAATTTAACCGATGTAGCACCAGGTGGTACAGATTTTGGTGATGCAACCTGTCATTAATCCATTAAAATGTTCAATTATGAAAAACATATCTAAATATATAATCGCCATTATTTGCCTAATCAGTATTAATTCATTGGCACATGCTCAATTAAAACTCACACTTGTCTCTGAGAAAACAAGTTACCAATTAGGCGAACCAATTCTTGTGTACATAACGGTAACAAACACAGGAAATGATGCAGTTAGCATTTATGAAGAATTTAAACCGGAAATGACAGAGTACGCCTACTTTATTACCGGACCAAATTCGGAAGAACAAATCTTTAGTCCTATTATGGTTGCTGAACCAGATAAATTGGTAAGTCTAAAAAAGGGTGCCAGTATTAGTGGCAGTGTCGAACTCTTTTTTGGTGCTGGTAAATATTACTTTTCCGAGCCTGGCAATTACAAAATCTCTGTAAAACACAAAGAATTTACAAGCAATCCTTTATCAATTAAAGTACTAGAACCTGCTAGCAATGAAGAAAAAGAGATCGCTAAAATGATATTGGGTAGCAAGGAAATGGGACTCTATTATGAATTAGGAGGTAATGATGAATTAGTAGAAGCAAATCAGAACCTTGATAGATTAGCAAAGGAATATAGTCAATATAGGATAACAAATTATTTTTTGCAGGTTAAGGCTCAGAACCTTTCTGTACCTGCAAGAAATTTTGTAACCAATAAGCACAGGGCTCCTATGTATGAAGATGCTTTGAAAATTCTTAATGAAGTAAAGAAAACTAAGATGCCTCTTTACTATCAAAGTAAAAGTGCAGCCCTTACTGCAAAAATTTACAAAAAAACCGATAGAAAAGATGAGGCAATAAAAGAACTCAATAGCTTTAAAACCACTTTGGATAGGAATCAAACCTACAAAAAGTATTTGATTAACGATATAAACAAGACACTTACAATTATTGAAAAATAAGGTTAACGACCACCTATTTTTCAAAAACTGTTGCAAAATATTTGGGTGTGGTTATGTTAACTACACTCAAATATTTTATTCTGTTCATGAGATTTGCTTTTCTTAAAATTCATTACTTGAATTAAGAACGTTTTCAGCGATGAAATTCTTAAGTTTATAGCTTGCTCCAAATTCCTTCATTAACAGGGCTTACTTGTTCTCTGCTATGTACACAGTTGTTTTTAATTCATAAGCAATACATACAAATTATTAGAATATCCAGCAACTGTATTCCCTTACATTATTCTTACAAATTGAAAATATAACTTTAAGAAATTAAAGTATAGCGTTTGTTTTAATAGTTGTTATGAAATAGGCAATAATACATTATAAATATTCCATTTTATATACACATGAAATAGCTTATGCATTTTACAAACCTTTTTCTCTCTATTACTCTGAATGACTATTAACAATTTTATCGAGGTAATATTTTTTTTATATTTTTGTTCACCAAAATGCAAAGTCTAATATATGGAAGGGCACAACAACAAAGGGTTGAAAGAGGTTAATATTAAAGAAATATTTCATGACAAGAATCCAAAACTAGCTAGATGGATCCCCGGTTTTATTTATCGATATCTAAAACGAATCTCTCATGAAGATCTTGTTAACGAAATAATTCGAGACTACGGGCATCTAAGAGGATACGATTTCAGTGTTGCAATGATGAAATATTTTAATGTAACAATTAAGGTTGAAGGAGAAGAGAACCTTCCAGAAGATGGCAAGTATATTTTTGCTTCAAATCACCCTCTTGGTGGTTTTGATGGGCACATTATAATGTATCTGATTGGTAAAAAGTATGGCCCAGACAAATATAAATTCCTGGTAAACGACATTTTAATGAACCTGAAAAACATGGGTGATGTTTTTATGCCAGTAAATAAACATGGTCGTCAAGGCTCATTGCTTGCAGAACAACTAGATGAAGCTTTTAAATCAGATGTTCATATTTTAACCTTTCCCGCAGGTTTAGTGAGTCGTAAAATAAAAGGGAAGGTAATGGATCTTGTTTGGCATAAAAGTTTCATTAATAAAGCCCGTCAATATAAAAGAGATATTATACCTATTCATATGGGAGGAGGTAACACAAAATTCTTTTATCGTCTATACAAATTCAGGAAATTCTTAGGCATAAAGGCTAATATAGAAATGCTTTATCTTATGGATGAAACATATAAACACCGTAATAAACATATAACTGTTAAATTTGGAAAACCCATATCATGGGAGACTTTTGATAAATCTAAAAGACCAAATGAATGGGCTAAATGGGTGAAAGAAATTGTTTATAAAATGGATAATATAGAAAACGTCCCAATATAGCTTATGTTTCTTTATGAAGTCGATACGCTAAAATAATTTAGCCCTGTTTTAAATAAATTCATCCATAAATTTGAATATTTCGACGGAATATATCAAGTTCTACCCCATGGTTAAATGGATACAACAGATTTTCCTTTTTTTTCATTAACTTTGTCAACCTTTTTTCAAACATCATAGGTATTTAAGAATACCTACTGCAATTTATTATTTGGAAAGAGAAACTAGTTAAGATAGTAATAACTATAACATTAGAAATAAATGAAAGAGGTAATACCTCCCATTGACAGAAAGCTAATCGAACAGGAATTAACCTCAGATAAGCTACTCCGTATATCAAATAATGCCGATAATGAATTATATGTAATAACACATCATGATTCGCCAAATACTATGTTGGAAATCGGGAGATTGAGAGAAATTACATTTAGAGCAGCCAATGGTGGCACAGGTAAGGAAGCTGATATTGATAATTACGATACAAAAGAAAATCCTTATAAGCAACTAATTGTTTGGGATCCACAAGAGAATGAAATACTTGGTGGATATCGCTATATGCTTGGTAAAGAAATTGATGTTGACCAAGATGGAGTTCACATAGCTACTGCAAAGCTTTTTAATTTTTCAGATACATTTATTCAAGAATATTTACCTTACACAATTGAGTTAGGACGGTCTTTTGTTCAACCTGCATACCAATCGACACAAAGAGGAAAGAAAAGTCTTTACGCATTGGATAATCTGTGGGACGGTCTAGGAGCAATTTGTATAGATAATCCTGATTACAAATATTTTTTTGGTAAGGTTACAATGTATACTACATACAATCCTGAAGCTAGAAATCTTATTTTGTATTTCTTAAAAAAACATTTTAGCGATAAGGAAGGTCTGATTTCAGCAATAAATCCTTTAGATACAGGAATGAATGAATCAAAATTGGCTCAAATTCTTACATCCAACAGTTTTCAGGACGATTTAAAAACACTTTCTCAAGAGGTAAGAGCCCGAGGAGAAAATATTCCTCCTCTGATAAATGCATATATTAACCTTTCACCAACTTTGCGATGTTTTGGCACTGTAATGAATGATGGTTTTGGAGGCGTTGAAGAAACAGCCATATTATTGACAGTAGATGATCTGTATTCAAATAAAACCGACAGACATCTGAATTCATATCTGGAATGGAAGAAAGAAAATAATAGATAATAAATACTCAACGATATTAATTAACCTGATAAATCTATTTATCAGGTTTTTTTTGCTCTATGACCTATTAAGCTCAGTTAGACTTTTAATTTAATCTCAGTTTCAGCATATTGTATTATAGGCAAATCTAAGGTTGAATTAGCGTCAATAAAAAACCCTGGCAGAAATTACCAGGGTCGATATTTTACTATTTAGAAAATCTGATAAGACACTAATAGGCTCTTTCGTTTCTTCCCTCTATAAAATTAATGAATGATTTATTTACCACTTTATTGCCACCAGCTGTTGGATAATTGCCTGTAAAGTACCAATCTCCGGTATGTTCGGGACAAGCAGTATGTAAACCTTCAATAGTTTGATAAACAATTTTCACCTCGGCTTCAATCTCACTCGTCTTTAGCATTTGAGCTATTTTATCAGAGATATCCTGGTGATGAAATGGTTTATATATCTCTTTTACATAATTAATTATCTCTTCTTTTGGAAGGCCTTCCTGAGCTTTAGACTTTTTATACACATCGTTAATAATCGACTCTTTGCCTTGTTCCTTCAACAATTCAATTGCTGCTCTGAAGGCAATAAAGTCACCCAAACGAGCCATATCAATCCCATAACAGTCTGGGTAGCGAATTTGTGGTGATGAAGAAACAATAACAATAAGTTTTGGCTTCAACCTATCAAGAATTCGAATAATACTATTTTTAAGAGTAGTTCCACGAACAATAGAGTCATCAATAATTACCAGGTTATCAACTCCCTTGTTTATTGTCTTGTATGTAACATCATAAACATGCCCTACCAAATCGTCTCGTCCCTCATCCTGACTAATAAAAGTTCGAAGCTTAATATCTTTAATTGCTACTTTTTCTACCCTGGGACGCAATGATATGATTGCATCTATTTCTTCCTCACTAATTTCCTTCCCATGCTTTAGAATTTGCTTTTTTGCTGTGGTTTGCATATGTGTTTCCACACCATTAACCATACCATAAAAGGCCGTTTCTGCTGTATTAGGTATAAATGAGAATACTGTATTTTCAAGGTCTCCTTCAACTGCGTTAACAATAGCTGGAGTTAAAAGCGAACCAAGTTTTTTACGCTCTCTATAAATATCTTTATCGCTACCCCTCGAAAAATATATCCTTTCGAATGAACAGGCTCTACGCTCAAAGGGCCCACGAATGTTTTCTATTTCCACTTCGCCACTCTTTTTAACTATGAGTGCAGTACCGCCCTTAAGTTCATGAATGCTTTCAACAGGAAGATTCATTACTGTTTGAATAACAGGACGTTCTGAAGCCGCAACAACAATTTCATCGTCGTAATAATAAAATGCTGGTCTTATTGCCCAGGGATCTCGCATCACAAAAGCATCTCCATGGCCCATTGCACCAGCTAAGGCATAGCCTCCATCCCATTTTTTGCTTGAGTCTTTAAGAATTCCTGAAACATCAATATTATCTTCTATTTTTCCTGAAATTTCTCTATTTGAGAAACCTTGTTTCTTAAAGAAATCGAACTGGCGTTGATTTTCGGCATCGAGAAAATGGCCAACATTCTCAAGCATAGTTACAGTATCGATTTTACCTCTTGGGTGCTGTCCAAGATCTACAAGGTGGTTAAATATCTCGTCAACATTTGTAAGATTAAAGTTACCAGCCATTACCAGTGTTCTAGATCGCCAGTTATTTTGTCGAACTACCGGGTGAGCATTTTCAATATTATTTTTTCCATAAGTACCATACCGAAGATGTCCCATTAATACTTCAGAAGCAAAGGGTAAATTGTCTTTTACCCATGAAATATCTTTTAATAATCCGGGAGATTTATCTTCTGCATCTGAAAAGTTTTTCTTTATCGCCTGAAAAATATCATTAATTGCTGAAGATTGCACCGAACGTATCCTATTCAAATACTCCTTACCTGGCTCTACATTAAGCTTCACTCCTGCAACTCCTGCACCATCCTGACCACGGTTATGTTGTTTCTCCATTAGCAGATACAACTTATTCAAACCATAGCGCCAAGTACCATATTTTAATTGATAATATTCTAAAGGTTTTCTTAATCGGATAAAGGCAATTCCACATTCATGCTTGATATTGTCACTCATTCCGTCTTCTAATTTGTATGATTAATTCTGGTTTGCACTATAAAAGCGTCGGGGAATCTTTGCTCTATTTGCTTTAAAACTTTCAAGGCTTCTGAGCGGTTTCTAAAATCGCCGACATATATTTTGTAGAATGGATATACAAATTCCTGATGTATTCTTATTTCATTATATTTTTCGCTAAACTTGGCTTTTGTATACTCAAACTCCTTTTGGGCATCATGACCAGAATCGGAGAAAATTCGAATTCGATACCCAGCAATACCATTTGCCTTACTATTTGCCCATTGGTTTTTTTCCACCAGTTTTTCGAGATTTTCATCTTGAATAATCCGAATTTTACCACCAGTTACAGAGGTAGTTTCAACCTCATCGAAAATACTTGCAACTTGCCCATCTGCATGATTAATTGAACCAATTATCAGACAAGCCATTAGTATAAGATAAACTTGTTTCACAAATAGAGTTTTAATGTCCTGCAAAATTAGTTTTTTTTTTACATTGACAATCTGAAAAATACAGTTGTTTAACTCTACTTTTCACTCTGGAAAGAAAAGTAACCCCCACTTTACTACATATCAACTATATAGAGATGAAAACTATTTCAAATATTCTATTAGGACTATTGACCTAAATAGTACTTACCAGCAAACTCAGAGTTGTTTTCTGGCAGGTACTAAATAACAAAATTCACGACATCATCAATTTCAACTGTCTTCTTTAACAAAAAAGTTTTAGCGGTTATAGTGCCCTCAAATTTCACTTCAACTTGCTGTCCTTTCTTAAGATTCATCATTATAAATGCAGCACCTAACAAATTATTAAGTCTAACCTTTACTGGTAGTTCGCATGTTCTGCTTTCCTTACCCTTTATAATTACATTATCATCAATAAGAAGTTTACCAATATATTTTCCATTCAAGAAAACCCTTACATCAATTTCCTTCAAATTAATTCTGTATATGGTTGGATTTTTAACAGGTACATTTACATTCACCATAAGGAAATTATCTTCAAACCCCTTAACTTTAAAATCCTGAGGATCGCCAAATTCAATATTTTCAAAGTTTCCGCAAGATGCAAAAAGAAAAATCAAAAGTATGACGGGTGCAATTTTGCTTATTCCGCTTTTAACCATTCTAAATAATCTTAAATACAATATTATCATCATGTTTCTTGGTTCAAAGTAAATCATTTATCCTTAAATTTACTACACTACCAACATCAATAAATAATATTCAAACACCTTCTTTCTATGAAAGCATCAAAAGACCAGATAGACAAATTCCTAGAGCCAAAAAAACTTGCAATTGCTGGTGTTTCCAGAAATGAGAAAAAATTTGGCCACCTACTTTTTAAGGAACTAAGAAATAAAAATTTTGAGGTTCTACCCATAAATCCGAATACTGAAGAAATTGATGGCGTAAAATGTTACAAATCTATTGAAGACATTCCACAGGATGTTAACAGTTTGCTTATTGCTACTTCTAAACGACAAACAGATGAAATATTAAGAGGTGCCATAAAGAAAGGAATAGACAACATTTGGATTCAGCAATCGTGCGAGACAAATGATACTTTAAAAATTGCAGAAGAGAACCAAAAACAGATAATACATAATAAATGTATGTATATGTTTGCCGAACCAATTGCTGGAATTCATAAATTTCATAGAACTATTGTAAAAATATTTGGAGGGCTTCCCAAATAATGGCTGACTTCAGCCCGCACCAAGGAGTTTAAGCTTTTCACCTGTATATCAACACATTACACGCTTGCATTAATAGCAAAAACTCCATATTGCCCTGTTAACGGGCTTTTTTAAGAAGACTTATTAACAGATGGTGATAACTTTTATACCGTTTCCCTCTTGTTTGTTTGAGGTTTATATCTATATTTAATCGATAAAATATTAATTATTAATCCTTATTATTATGAATAAAGCTGAATTAGTTACTGCAATGGCTGAAAAAAGTGGCCTTACTAAAGCTAGTGCTGAAAAAGCACTTAACGCTCTTACTGAAACTATTACTGAAAGTATGAAAAAAGGTGAAAGAGTTGGTCTTGTAGGCTTTGGTTCTTTCTCTGTTGCTGAAAGAAGTGCCCGTACTGGTAGAAATCCACAAACTGGAAAAGAAATTCAAATACCAGCAAAAAAGGTTGTTAAGTATAAGCCTGGTGCTGACATGGCAATATAATAAAAACTCTTATTGGGTTAGAGGCTGCTCCTTTCTGCTTTGGAGCAGCTTTTTTTTACTTCATTTTTCTGATTTTCACCTCACAAAAGTCTTTTCCTTTCATTAATTTCAATAGCTCATTAGTATCTGTATTGCCATAATGATATGGGTACAAAACCTTTGGCTTAATCATATCAACTGCACTTACAACCATATCAGGAGTCATTGTATATGGTAGGTTCATAGGAAGAAAAGCAATATCAATATCTTTTATATCAATCATCTCTGGAAAATTCTCAGTATCTCCGGCAATATAAACTCTATTATCGCCAAACCGCAAAATATATCCATTCCCCTCACCTTTTGCATGATATGGACTTCCATTGTCTCGTAAATGTTTTAGATTGTATGCAGGAACCACCTCAATATCAATATCTTTTATTTTCAAAACATCACCATTGTTAGCAACAATACCTTCTCCGTGGTATTTGCTTGCGCACTTTTCGGTAAATACAAGTTCCGTATTCTTTTTTATTAATTGATCAATTGTTTCGGCTTGGAAATGATCGCCGTGATCATGAGTAATCAAAATTACATCTGCCTTGGGCAACACCGAATAATCAGCATATTGATTTACCGGATCGATGTGGATAACCTTTTCGTTGAAGGTGAAATATAATGTCCCATGTCCAATAAAAACTATTTCAAGCTCTCCTTCACTGGTTGAAATTTTGTCCTTTTCAAAACTATTCTGACAATAAAGATTAGTGAATGCTAAAAATGACATAAACAATATTGTTGTAGCTCTCATTTGTATATGATTTTTATTTAAATACTATAATTAACTTTGACTCAATTTCTAACAAATAAAGTTACCCTAAATATTCAAAGATTCAGTTTTCGATTTGTTTTAAAACATCTTCGATACTCTCTACAGGTAGTTTACAGGTTCCATTTCGGCAAACATAAACCATTGTCTTGTTCGACTGATATCTGTTTCTCAAAAGTGGTAACTCACTTCCCTTTTCGCTACCAGAAAGATTCACATATAGGAATTTTCGATCTAACAACCATCTCTTCTGAATAGCCTCACTACCAACTATTACGACTTCCGGAGGTTGGAAAACAAACTGTATCAGTAGTTTTCCCCAATTCGAATAATAAGGACCGTATTTTGATAAATTTGGGTAAATTCCGCTTAGCATTTTTTCTGCCTTTGAAGTATAATCAGGATTTTCAAAATACAAACCCAGCTTAAATAATACATTTGCCATAACCGAATTCGATGAAGGAATAACATTATCCTGAATTTCCTGCTTTGTAGAAAACAAACTTGAATCGGATGAGATGTGATAGAAAAACATACCCGATACTGGATCAAAGAATTTTTTAATTGCCATATCAGAAATTTTGCGGGATTCCTTGAGCCAAGCCTCATCAAAAGTAGCTTCATAAATACTTAAATAAGCCTGGGCTAATAGTGCATAATCGTCTAAAAAACCTGAAATATCTTCAGCATCCTTCTTAAGCATTCTCTTTACTGTTCCATCTTTTGCAATATGTGTGTTTTTAAAATACTTACCTAGTTCAATTGATTTATCTAAAAAATCTTTTTCACCAAATGCTCTGTAAGCATCTACCAAAGCGGTAATGGCAAGCGCATTCCATGCTGTTAGAATTTTAGTATCTGTTCTGGGTCTTATTCGCTTGTTTCTTACATCTAATAAAAGCTGTTTCGAATTTTTTAAAATTGAATATGCCTCCTCAACAGAAATACTGTATTGTTTAGCTATTTTTTTCAATTCAATTTCATTATGAATTACATTAACTCCCTGTTCCCAATTACCTGTTTTTGTTAGATTAAAATAATCAATAAATATTGGTGCATTTCGCTTTAATATTTCTTCTATTTCGGCAATTGTCCACACATAAAATTTCCCTTCTACGCCTTCGCTATCGGCATCAAGTGCGGAATAAATTCCTCCTGATTTATTTGTCAATTCGCTGTTTAGAAACTCAACAGTCTCATAAACAACATCTTTATACCTATCCTTTTTAAAGAGTTTGTATGCTTCGGAGTAAAGTCCAATCATTTGAGCATTATCGTATAGCATTTTCTCAAAGTGAGGAACCATCCAATATTCATCTGTAGAATATCGTGTAAATCCGCCCCCTATGTGGTCGTATATTCCTCCAGAGGCCATTTTATCAAGCGTTAATTCAACATAGTCTTTTACTTCCTCATCCCTGGTGAAATAATAATATTGAAGCAAAAATGAAATACCGTTTGGCATTGGAAATTTAGGAGCTCCCTGACTTCCGCCCCATTTCATGTCAAAGGATTTACTCCAGTTAAAAACCATTTCGTTTAGGTTGTCCTCATTAAATTCATATTCGCGTGTATTGATATGCATAATAGCTTGTTGTTTCAAACCATCACTTAGCCTTTCGGCATATTCATGCAATTGCTCTCTTTCATTAACGAAAAGCTCGTTTACTTTTTGCAATACCTCAATCCAGTTTTCCTTCTGAAAGTATGTTCCTCCAAAAACGGGTCGTCCATCTGGCAAAGCAATGCAATTCAATGGCCATCCGCCCTGGCGTCCCATTAGGTGAACAGCGTCCATGTATATGTTATCTATATCTGGTCTTTCTTCCCGGTCTACCTTTATACAAATAAAATGCGCATTCATTAATCTTGCCACTTCTTCATTCTCAAAGCTTTCTTTCTCCATTACATGACACCAGTGACAAGCAGAGTACCCAATGCTTACAATTAAAAGTTTGTTTTCAGTTTTGGCTTTTTCAAGAGCCTCATCTCCCCACGGATACCAATCAACCGGATTATGGGCATGTTGTAAAAGATAAGGACTTGTTTCATGTATAAGTTTATTCGTGTAATTATAGTTAGTTGATTCTATCATTTTCGAACTTTTAATGCTTGTTAATGTATTGTTTCTACATGATGCTATCAATAACAAAAACAATAGTTTAAATGAAATATTCATGCCCGGTTATATTAAACACCTATTGTGAAACACCGTCTATGTCATTAAGTTGAAATTAAGTTTACTGAAATTTGGAATCTCCAGTATAATAAAACACTTTCAATGGGTAAATCCTAAAACACCTCAACTAGACTGTCAATATATTGTGGGTTAATTAATTTCAATAATTGAAAGATTTTAATAGATTTACGATTGAGAATGCTTTTACTAAGGCTTTCTTAATTACTAATTAAATTTCTATTAAACCAAACAAGTTATGATAGTCATAAAAATTAAAGGACAAACAGATACTCCACATGTTATATTAGATGCTGGCGCAGGTAATTTTGAATTGTCTGGCAAATCGATGCCTGAGGATGTAAATGCATTTTATGAGCCAATAATGGAATGGCTTTCGGAGTATAAAGACGAGGCAAATCCTTTGACAGAGTTTTTTTTCAAAATGACATACTTCAATTCTGCATCGTCCAAGTTTTTTCATGAGATTATGAATATTTTAAAAGAGATACAGGATAAGGGAAATAAAGTCAAAGTAATCTGGTTCCACGATGAAGATGACGAAGCCATGGAGGATGCAGGAGAAGAATTTAAAGAGATGGTCAAGATTCCCTTTGAAATACATTCAAACTAGCAGTTCCATTTACAACTATTTAATCATATAAAAGGCATATTTTAATATCTCTTTAATTATTTCTTGATCAAGAAACGGTTTAATTCAAAACAAATATTGGCATAAAGAACTTGTTAATCTAGGAAGTTTTTTTCAGCAACTCATAGACGCTTAACAAGCTTTTAGATTAGATGGTCATTTCTTCAATCTTCTAACCTTTCATAAAAACATAGAGAAACTAAAGAATCTGCAAATAAATGGTGGATTTTCAACCTTCAACCAGACAACAAACCCGTAAGTATATCATAATCTGAGATATATAAAATAAAACTATTTTTCTTCGAGGAAACATTGACCAATTAAAAAATATTTACGAATTTAGCTACAACCTTATCCACCAAAAACCGGTTATAAGGAATTGCCCATTTGAAGGATTTCATTTTTTATTGTAAACTATTAGAATCGGATAATTATCTGTTTGGATGACTATATCATAAAGTACAACTAAATCTTTAAAAACCTATATCAGAAGTGAAAAATAAATTCTATCAAACTTAGCAGCCAAAATACCTAAACCAGTCGTTAATTATTAGTAACATTAGCCAAACTGTCGTCTTTGTTTTATAGACAAAACAGTGTTCAAACCACACTACTAGAAGGGTATAAACAGCTATCAGTCATTTTGATTAACAATCTTGTATTGTGTATTTAGAGATACATTTTACTGGAAAACTAATCTATTCTCATTTTTCAAAAATAATAGTAAAAACAGAGTGATATTCCTCTGAATATCCAGACTGTAAACTATGTTGATTTAGATAGATAGCAAAAAAGTAAACAAACGAGCTACTATGAACTTAGTATCTCATATTAATAACCTAAAATCTATACAATGGAATCGACATGTAACCCGAGGGCAAGTCCCTATTAATTGCTTAACCCCCAAAATTCTCATCAATACAAACTTAAACTATGAAAAATGAATAAAAAACTCTACATTTCTAGAATGCTTGTCCTAATGCTGGGAATTGTGCTATTTGGCACTGCTACCTACTCTCAGCAAGGAATTAAAAAAGGCAGCCTGAGAATAAAGTTTAGCGAAACTGAGGCTGCTAAGCTTAATTCAATGCAGGTAATAAAAATTGCAGATGGGACTGTAAAAACAGGATTCGCTGCAGTTGACATGTTAAATGAAAAGCACCAGGTAACTACCCTAAAAAGGGTGTTCCCTTACGCTGGAAAATTTGAAAAGAAACACCAAAAATATGGACTACACCTTTGGTATGAAGTTGTTTTTGACAAATCAGCCAATGTAAATAAGGTATCACAAGAATATCTTAGCCTGGCAGAAATATCAAAAGCTGAACCCATATATGAAAAAACATGGGGCTCTGTAATAAAAAATCCTTTAGCTGACGAAGTGCAAACTGCATTACCAGGAGGTACAAACGACCCCAGATTTAATGAGCAATGGCATTATCACAATACCGGACAAACGGGAGGTACTCCTGATGCCGATATTGATTTACCAGAAGCATGGGTAATTCAAACCGGTAGTACAGATGTAATTGTCTCTGTCCACGATGGTGGAATCGATATCACTCATGAAGATATTGGAGGAAACATGTGGATTAATCCCGGAGAAATTGCCGGAAACGGAATAGATGATGATTTGAACGGATACGTTGATGATGTTAACGGTTATAATTTTGCAGATATTACAAATACTATTCCTGCAAACGACCATGGAACCCATGTTGGAGGAACTATAGCTGCTGAGACCAATAATGGAATTGGAATGTCAGGCATTGCCGGAGGAAGTGGCTCCGATGATGGCGTACGACTCATGTCTTGTGTTGTATTTTCTAGTAGCAGCGGCGGATTCGCAGAATCGTATATTTATGCTGCCGATAATGGTTCTGTAATCTCACAAAACAGTTGGGGTTATACAAGTCCAAATGTTTTTGAGGATGCTCTTAAAGATGCAATTGATTATTTTATTGCAGAAGCAGGCTATGATGAAAATGGAATACAAGTTGGTCCAATGGGAGGCGGAATTGTAATTTTTGCTGCCGGAAATAGCGGATCAGATGACCTTTGGTATCCTGGATACTATGAGCCAATTATGGCAGTAGCTGGAACGGACCATAACGATCAGCCATATGGCTCTTCAAATTTCGGTGATTGGGTTGAACTTGCTGCTCCTGCAGTTAATGTTCGTAGTACAACTCCAAATAACACCTATTCTAGCTTTTCAGGTACATCAATGGCTTGCCCACATGTATCCGGAGTTGCTGCACTTATCGTTTCTCAGTTTATGAGTGACGGAATAACTCCCAGCCAGTTATGGAACCGTTTGGTAAATACTACCGATCCGTTAACCTTTGCTGGCTCTGAAAATTGGGGATCAGGTAGACTTAACGCATTTCAGGCTCTTGTTGAAGATGATGGACTTCCTCCAACTGCAACAACCGACCTTCAAGCTCTCTTATCGGACCCTATAAGCGTAATGTTAGCATTGACTGCCCCTGCCGATCAGCCAGATGGATATCCAGCAAATCATTACGAGCTCAGAGGTTCGACTGCTCCAATTACAGCGGCTAATTTTGAATCTGCTACATTATATGAAGTCAAAACCCCTGCTTTGCCAGGCGAACCTGATACTCTCCTTATAGGTGGATTAAGTCCTGGCACTACCTATTACTTCGCCCTAAAATCAGAAGATTTCTTTGGTAATCAATCTGACATTTCTAATGTAGTAACTATAACCACTGAAACTGCAGCAGAAATTGTTATCACAGGTGCCCCCAATGCAAACATTGATGTTTCTGTGAATCCAGTTGGAACAGGCTCTTTTACAATTGGAAATGAGGGACCTGAAGAACTCGAGTATAGTTTAATCGGCTCCTATAGAGGAAGAGTAAGTACAACTAGTACTCTTTTATTCCCTGGAGGCGAAATTAATATTGTTCCGGAAGATAATTCTAATGGTACAGCTATTCTGAAAAATGAGGTAATTACTCCGAGTGGCGCATCTGCTACACAAAGCTTTGACAATGTTAATGCAAATGTAATAAGCTATGACGATGGTGACGAAGATGCTGACGGAACAATTGCTGTTACAGCAGGTGGAACACCAGTAAATTGGGCAATTGGTTCTGCATTTGACGTACCCGATTTGGGTGGTGAAACATTCACTCTTACTCATGTAAGCGGATATATTGTTGCAGCAGGTTCAGTACCAACACAGTTATCAATTATTGCCGGTGGCACAACTCCTTCTGAAGGCGAATTATTACTTAGCCAGGAGTTTGATAACGTGATAGGTAGTCAGTATGTAACTGTATCGCTCGAAATGCCTATTCCATTTAACTCATTTGATAAATTCTGGGTTGTTTACAATTTCCCTGATGTACCACTTAGCATGGGGCAAGATGATGTTCCTGGTGGAAACAGACCTGGTGCATATCTGGCATATCTTAACGGCGAATGGCTTGATATCCAGAATGAGTCTGGCTGGGATGAATATGTATGGAATGTTAGAGCCATTGAATCAACTGTTGAAGGATTAACTTTAAGCCAGAATAGTGGTACTCTAGGTTCTGGAATGACAGATAATATTGATGTTATTTATGATGCATCAGATGTTACAAGAAACGGCAGTTACTTATTCGACATCTTTGTTCTAAGTAACGATCCTGTAAACCCAGTTGAAAAGGTTGAAGCTAATGTTATGGTTACCGGACTACCCGAACCTTCAATTGCTGTTGCTCCTGATACTATTAATTCAGCAATAGATGTAAGTGTAAATCCTGTTCTGAATGAAACCCTTACTATATTCAACAATGGTTCTGGCGAACTTATGTACGATTTTGCACAACCTGTTGTTGAGCAAAACGTTCATATATCAGCTGCAACTTCAAGCTTCCCTAGAGGTAGTGCTTCGCCTTCAATGGGTAAGGCCCCTATGGTGAATTCTGATGTAAACGGTACACCACTGGTAAACGGTACACCATTAGTAAATCAAATGGCTGCTTCTGTTGGTTATGGTCACGATGTGTTCCCCGGATCAGATTTTATATCTCTATCTACTGATGCACCGGGAACTTACCTTTCTTCTATGGCTGTTACCTATACAGCATATGCAGGTGATTTTGCCAAGGGTGATGATCAACATATGTATATTATTGAGTATAACGAAGCTGAACTATGGAAACTCAACATAGAAACAGGAACCATTGAAGTAATTGGCTCATCAATGGCCTTTACAGACCTCGCAGCTGATAAGTCTTCAGGCATTATGTATGCTGCATTATATGCCGACCCCACTTCATACTTATATACAGTTGATTTAGCAACTGGAGCTGCGACTCTTATTGGAACAATGGGTAGTGGAATTATGATTTCAATTGCCTGCGATGGAGATGGAAATCTTTGGGGCCTAAACCTTGATGATAACCTGTATTCAATTAATTCAGAAACCGGAGCAATGACACTGGTTGGATCTGTTGGATTTGATGCCAACTATGCACAAAGCATGGCCTGGGATCCTGCATCGGATATAATCTATATGGCAGCCTATAACAATGCCTCAAGCGCGGGTGAATTGCGCATTGTTGATACTGAAACTGGAGCAACCGAACTTGTTGGTACATTCCCAGGCAACGCCGAGGTCTCTGCATTCGGATTCCCTGGCGGTGGCACATACGACTTTATTAGTGTTTCTCCATTAAGCGGTACCATTGCTGCAGGTTCTTCATCAACAATCAATGTAGAATTAGATGCTACAACTCTTCCAAATGGAGACTATTCATCATCGTTAACTCTCTATTCAAACGATTATGATAACCTCACAACAACTATACCGGTAAGTCTTACTGTTACAGGACAAATTGGAGAGGTTGGACTAAGTACTAATTTCATGGAATTTGGAACTGTATTTGTAAATGGTGCGAAAAATATGCCGTTAACTATATATAACAATGGTATTGGCGACTTAACCATTTCGAACATAGAATCAAACATTCCTTTGTTCTCTACAGACTTGGTTGATCCTGTTACCCTTCCTTTAGGAGACACATTAATAGTTATGGTGAATTTTGCTTCTACATTCCAAGGTCAATTTAACGGTATACTTACCATTAACACAAACGATCCTGTTAATCCTGCTGTGAAAGTAACTGTAACTGCAACAGCAATTGCACCTCCAGTTATTTCTCTTAATCCTAATAAAGCTAAATTAACGCTTGATGCTGGAGAAACGACAACCGAGCAATTTGTAATCAGAAACTATGGAATGTATCCGTTGCAATTCTCATTACCATCGGTAGCTGTTAATCGCTTGCTAAACAACCCTGATATTAAGAAAAACAATACAGAATTCATAGAAGGGCTAACTACTTTAAACAGCAAAGATGTTGCAGACACAAGACTTGGACATCCTGTTATATTAGGCGCAGGTGGACCTGACGAATTTGGTTATAGGTGGATAGATAGTGATGAAGCAGGTGGACCGGTTTATAGTTGGAATGATATTTCAACAACAGGAACAGAAATAATTTCTGATAGCGATGATGGATATGAAGAAATTGAGCTGCCATTTGGGTTCAAATTCTATGGTAATATCCAAAGTGCCGTCAAGATTGGTTCAAATGGTTACCTTACTTTTGGTGATGATGGAACATATTATTCAAACGATCAAATTCCTAACTCATCGGTGCCAAATAATTACATTGCTCCATTCTGGGATGACTTAAGACCATTCAACAAACGTGGTCAGATATTCTATAAAGCATCTGCTAATAAGTTTGTTGTTCAGTATCACGAAATTGGAAACTATCCAAGTAATTCAACCGGCACTATAACCTTCCAGGTAATTCTTTATCCTGATGGTAGTATTGAGTATGTATACAAGGATATTTCATTAGAAAACAATGCCAGTGCAACAATTGGAATTGAGAATCCTGATGGAGATGGTGGACTTCAGGTTGCCTTTAATACAGATTACATTGCTCCTGAAATGTCTGTGCTTATATTCCCTGGCATAACGCCATTTGATCTGGAAGCCAGCCCAATTTCAGGAATTATTCAGCCTAATAGCGAGCAGGTGATTGAATTGTTTATTGATGCTACCGACCTTAATGAAGATAGCTACTTAAATGAACTTATAATTAATAGTAACGATCCTGTTCGTCCAATTCAAGTATTTACTACAGAATTAGATGTAATAGGTTATCCTGAGATAGTAGTTACACCTACTGAAATTGACTTCGGATCAATATTACAAGGACTTTCTGCAACCGGAAAAATTGCTATTGAAAACACTGGGTCTAAAAGCTTAACTGTAAGTTCTATTATGCCTAACGAGGCTTCATTTGTTGTTGATTTTACTGATCCAATAATAGTTGCCCCAAATCAAACAGTAAGTGTTTCGGTTACTTATACAGCAATAAACATTGGTGTTGTAAATGGTACTATTACTATTACCAGCGATGATGCATTTGGTAACCAGAGCCTTTCTGTAGCATTAACAGGAACAGGTCTTGTACCTCCAGTTATGGGCGTCAGCACTAATCCTAATCCAGCTGAATTTGTTATTAATCATGGTGACTTTGATACACTTATGGTAGCTATAGAAAATTCTGGTGGTTCACCGCTAGAGTATGTTATTGTAAAACCATATTACACACAAACAGGTGCTGTTGAAGTTAATGCTGATCCTACACCTGAACTTAGTAGCAAAGAAGCTAGCGACAGCCGTATTGGAGAGCCAGTTCTTTCAGGTGCCGGTGGCCCTGACGGGTTTGGCTATACATGGATTGATAGCGACGAAAGCTCAGAAGTAGTTTACGATTGGATGGAAATTAGCCTTACCGGCACTTTACTTGATTTAAGTGGTGACGATGGTGTTTTAGTTGATCTACCATTTAGCTTCCCATTCTACGATGGTTCATACAGTCAGGTAACTGTTGCTTCAAACGGATTCCTAACATTTGGTGACGAACTAGGATCTATTGGTGGGTATTCTAATCAGAATATTCCTTCAACCACAAATCCTAATAATGTTATTGCTCCAATGTGGGATGACATAGAGCCACAAAACAATGGTGGTATATATGTTTATACAACATCTGACTATGTAGTTGTTCAGTATAATGAAGTGCCAAAATACTCAGGAACAGGTCTGGCAACATTCCAGGTTATCTTGTATCCTAATGGCGATATTAAATTCCAGTACAATGATGTTAGTACATATTCGGGACTTGCAAGTTCAACGGTTGGTATTGAAAATGGAGATGGCACAGATGCTTTAAATGTTGTATTTAATAGTGAATACATTAAAGATGAACTGGCTGTAATGATTCAAAGTCCGTTTATTGCTGGAACTGTTGGTGAAGGCCTAACTGCTAATATTGAGCTGTTAATTAACACCGAAAATATTAATGATGGTGTTTATGAAGCTCCTCTAAAAGTAATGAGCAATGACCCTGCTAATTCAATGGTTGAAATACCTACAATGCTAACTGTTATTGGCTCTCCTGAAATCAGCCTTAGCTTCGACACACTAATGTTTGAGGACATATATTATGTTAAAGGTGCCGGATTAATGAATACTCAGGAAATCGCAATAAGTAATGTTGGTTCGAAAACTTTGGTTATTGATACAATTTACTTCCATCCTGATTCTGATGTCTTTAGTTTTGATTCAAGTTTTGGATTCATAGCTGAGCTTGAACCTGATGAATCAGTTGTAGTACCAATTACCTTTATGCCTAATGCTGTTGGTCATTTCAGTACTCATTTTAAAGTGGAAAGTAATGATCCAATTGACACCCTGGTATGGTCAACTCTTGAGGCAAATGCTTTAGCACCTCCTGTATTCTCTGTAGTACCATTTGATACACTTCACTTAGATCTTAATTCGGACGAAACTGCAACTACAGTTTCTACAGTATCGAACATAGGTGGAAGCCTTCTTGAATACGACGCAGAGGTAGTATATATGAATCAGTTGGGAATTGAAAATGCTATTGTTGACAGAAGTTATGTTCCATTTACCTCTACTAGTAATGTTAAAAGAGGTATTTCACAACAGCCTGTGGGCGGAACAGCAATTCAAACCTTCGATGTGCCATTTACCGACTCAATTATTTATGATCCGGAAATTGCTCCTACAGATTACTATGGATACAATGCCTCTGCTGCTTATAGTTCGGCAAACAGGTTTATTGTTGAAAGCAATAACTTCAGATTAACTCATGTTGCTAACTATTATCAGACTCAAGGAGTAACAGCACCTGTAACCATGGAAGTTTGGGAAGGTGGAACTTTACCTGCGAATGGTACTTTGGTGGCTACTCAGACTTTCACACATGCAGAAGCAGCCTCAGGTGCTAATTGCCTTATTGAGCTAAACACTCCACTGGAATTTAGTCTGGGAGAAGTGTTCTTTGTTGTTATGCATTATCCACAAGACATCAACTTCCCTGCAGCATTTAATAGTGGCTTAACAGGAGTTGATGGTGTTTCCTATTGGTATGATGTTAATTCTATGGCATGGGTATCTGAAGATCCTGGATATGTTTATAAAATCAGAGCATATCAGAGTGAAGGAGGAACAACACCTGATGAATGGTTGTTTATTTCACCTGAAATGGCATCTGTTGAAGCAAATGGTTCGCAAGTACATGACTTAGTAGCCAACGCATCTCTAACCACTGGTGGCATGCATTATGCTAAAGTTGTTTATACTTCGAATGATCCTGTGAATCCTACATTCGAATGGCCAATAGAAGTATACATAAATCAACTTCCTGAAGTACTTATTGCTCCAAACGACACCTTAGTTATGCGTGAAGGTGAAAGCCTTGATGTAATGGTATCTGCAGTTGACCAAGAAAGTCGTGAAGTAACTTACGAGCTTGTGACCGATCAATTCTTCTCTAATCTTGTAAGTGGAGATACAGCAATTATCACTCATAAGCCTGGTTACGATAATTCAGGACATTATGACTTCACTGTAAACATTACTGATAGCAATGGTGAAGTAGTTAGTGTAAATTGGCACTTAGTAGTTGAGAATGTTAACAGAACTCCTGTTTTAATCACTGACATTCCTAGTAAAATGTATTTCCCAACAGATCATGGGGATGAAATTGACTTATCAACATACTTCAACGATCCTGATGGCAGTGCCCTTGTTTATGCTGTTAAAAGCACAAACGATGATGCATTTTCAGTAGAAGTTTCAAGAGATAAGTTATACATTACGCCGATGGAAATTGGTTTGGGTACTGTAACTGTTTTGGCTATTGATCCTTCGGGATTACACATTGCTGCAACATTTAATGTTAGAGTACGTCATACTGAGAACCATGCACCAGAGTTAACAGAAGCTCTTGACAACATTATGCTATATCCGGAAGATCCTGTAACGACTATTAATCTTAATAATCACTTTACTGATCTTGATTGGGATGAGATAAGTTATTCTTTCCTCCTTGCAGGTACTGCTTCAGTAAATGTTAGTCTGTCAGAAGGAATATTATCACTCGACCCATGGCAATCGGGCATGGCTGTTTTAACAATATATGCCGACGATAGTCGTGGCGGAGTTACAGCAACAACAATGGCTGTTTTTGTTATAGGTGAAGATAATGGTCTTCCTTTCTTATCAAATATGATGAGAGATAAATCGTATACCTCAACATTAAACGAGGATATCCTTGATCTTAACACATACTTCAACGATCCAGATGGTGATAAGTTAAGTTTTGTAGCTCAGGTAGAATCCGGCGATGCTGTTGAAATCAGAGTTGAAAACAACAAACTACTTATTACTCCATCGAAAATTGGTGAAAGTACAATTGTAGTTTATGCCAGTGATGATAAGAGTGGTGTTGCATCAACCAGATTTAAGGCTGTTGTTACTGCGCCTACAGGAATCGATGATTATGAAATCACCAGGAATAGTTTAACTAACTATCCAAATCCTGTTAAGCAATTAACAACCTTTGAGTACGAATTAGTTGAAACTGCACATGTTCAGCTTGAAATTATCAATATGAATGGTAGTTCGCTTGGAATGCTTGTAGATAAAAAGCAATCTGATGGCAAACATCATGTAGACTTCAAAGTTGATGGACTAAGTTCTGGTGTTTACTTCTACCGTTTAATTCTTGATGGTAAGCAAGTAAAAATCAACTCAATGTCTATTGAGTAGGAAAATTAAACTGAAAAAAAAGAAAGGCCGGCAAAATGTCGGTCTTTTTTTTGTCTCCTATCTTTCATTTTTGTCATTCAAGAAAAAAATATCTTTATATTCTAAAAAAACATATTTTTATCCAAAATCTCAGTTACATGGATGAGATTACAGATATATTTTTCAATAAAAAACAATTGATTATACGGATTTGATAGGATAATAATTATGAAAAAAACTTTCTGGAAAAGCTTAGGTCCAGGACTTATTTGGGCTGGAGCAGCCGTTGGAGTTTCACATTTAGTGCAAAGTACACGTGCTGGAGCAAGTTATGGTTTTGAACTTGTCTGGGTAGTAATTATAATAAATCTGCTTAAGTACCCTTTCTTCGAATTTGGCCCACGATATGCAGCATCTACAGGAGAAAGCTTAATTCATGGATACCAACGAATTGGCAAATGGGCACTTTACCTTTTCCTCGCACTAACAATAGCTACCATGTTTACCTTACAAGCTGCTGTAACTTCAGTAACCGTTGGTCTTATTGGTAATTTGTTCCCTGATATTTTCTCCCCCACAGGTTGGACAATTGTCCTTTTATCAGTTTGCCTTGCTATAATTACTATTGGAAAATATAAAACACTCGACCGAATAGTTAAGATTATAATTCTAACCTTAACAGTTTCTACCATAGTTTCTGTTATTGCTGCAGCCGGAAAAGGATTTAACCCAAATCCGGATTTTATTAGAAATTTTGACTGGAAGGTTACAGACATTGCCTTTTTGATTGCATTAGCCGGATGGATGCCAAGTGCAATAGACATATCGGTATGGCATTCTATATGGACAATTGCCAAAGTAAAACAAACTGGATATAAACCTAAACTTAAAGAAGCACTTCTTGATTTCAATATTGGATATATCGGTACAGCATTTCTTTCACTTTGTTTCTTAACTCTTGGAGCATTAGTTATGTTTGGCTCCGGAAACGAGTTTGCTCAATCGGGGGTTGCATTTTCTGGTCAACTTTTAAACTTGTATACAAGCAGTATTGGACAATGGGCATATTATTTTGTTGCAATTGCAGCATTAGCCACAATGTTTAGCACAACACTTACTGTTTTAGATGCCTACCCAAGAGTATTAATTCCTACTACCCAGCTGATTTTCCCAGGTTTAGATTCCGAACGAAATAACAATATTCTTTCCTTTATTTGGCTGGCAATATTAATTGGTGGCACTCTGATAATTATTTTTGTGTTTTCTGGTAAAATGAGAACTCTTGTAGATATTGCTACAACCCTCTCTTTTATTACCGCCCCTGTCTTAGGATATATGAATTACAAGGTTGTTAATGGAAAGAATGTATTGGCAGAAAACAAACCCGGAAAGTTTTTGCAAATTTTAAGTTGGGTTGGCTTAATCAGTTTATCTGTTTTTGCTGTTGGCTTTATTGTTTGGAAGATTCTTTAACCCAATTCAATTAGCATTATAATTGCTGAATTGGTTTATCAATGGTCTGAATAAGAAACAAAAAAAGGCCGCAAATGGATTCACAAATGCGACCTCGTATAAAGTATATATTGTTCTTTTAGTTCTTCACAATAGTCTTGGTATAAATTGAACCATCAAAATCAAAACGGATGATATAAAGCCCTGGAATAAGGTCAGTAACATCAAAACTCTGTTCTGATTCAAATGTATCCTCAGATAGCATAGTTTTACCCAAAGAATTTAATATCTGAATATTTATCGGTGTTTCTTTGCTAAAAGTAAGGTTCAGCACATTATTCATAGGAACGGGCCAGATCTTTATTGATGAACCTACTTCATTTTTGTCAATAACACTACTCTGATTTATTGTAATAGAAACTGTATCGGAAAAACACCCCTTGTTATTAGTTGCCAATACTGATAGATTATTAATATCTGAGACAATATTAGTGATGGTATTCATTTGTAAACTAAAGCCATCGGTCCATGAATAGGTGTCAAATCCAGATCCGGCATCAAGAGTTACTGTGCTATTTTTATCTACAGACAAATCGGTTAGTGCATTTAATTTTTGCACTGAACCTTCAACATATAGCTGATCAATGAATGCTTCAGTAAGAGCTCGATCATACACTTTGATTTCATCAATTTTACCTTGTAAATTATAATGGTTATTACCATGCGAAGCCACCATAAGTGGATATGTTGAAGAATTGATGTAGCCCCCAATACATTTACCGACTAATTCATTGTCAAGATAAACTTTTGTTACTCCTTTCTTTCTCACAATTACATACTGATGCCATTTGTTTAATTCCGGCATTCCAAACTTGATGGATTTTGCTACTAGGTCATCGGCAAAAACCAGTTTGTCTATGTATAGTATAAAACTATTATCTATCTGACCAGATGTATGCCATTTCGAAACAATCATTGATGTATAATCATTCTCATCAATTGTATCTGTCGGATATGCCCAAATAGACATACTGAACTCTCCACTAGTAAAAAGATCATTCAACGTATCTCCCAAAGAAATATTAGCATCTACCCCGTTAAAACTAAACGATTTTGAACACATAACTCCCGTATCAACCATTGCGTTATTTATTGTAGCATCAGCTGATAGTTCAATGCTGTCATTAAAATCCCATCTTGCAACAAGGTCTTCGTAAAAAGAAAGCCACGAAACTTTTATAGTATCTGACACCTTACAATCTTCTGAAGTTATTATTTCCAGTAAAAAAACATCTTCGCTACCAGAAGTATTATTGTTGACTTTAATAGTGTTTTCCGTAGCTCCAGTATTCCACTTATAGTCATACCCTTCTTTTCTATCTGGTCCAATGGTATATTCTTTTCCAGCAATAAAGGTTTCATCTTTCATGTATTGATCATAAAAGATATTTTGCTTCATTTCTTCATTTATCTGCGATTCTGATAATGCATAATTGTAGATATTAACTTCATCTATTCCTCCTTTAAAATTATACCTGTTATTATGCAAAGCCCCAACCATAAGTTTGAAATTTGTCTCACTAAATATATGACCGGTATCGGAAGCTTCCAAAACACCATTCACATATATTTCTACATCACCAGAATCTACTGAAAGCGCTATGTGCGACCAAATATTTAGTTCAAGTGGTGAAAAACTAACACTCCTATTGCTAGAATTAAAACTGCTCAGCCTTAGAATAAAAGCATTATCATCTACTCCAGCGGTGTGCCACTTTTGAATCAAGAATCCTCCATAACCTTCATTATCGACATATGCTTCTGGATAAGCCCACATTGAAATACTAAAAGTACCTGAAACAAATACAGTATCAAGAATGTCTTGAAACATTATGAGGGAATTTATTCCATCAAACCAGGCTGCAGTATCGCAATTCACTCCATTATTAAACTCCATATATAAAGGATCGCCATCAAATCCATTTCCACTTTGATCTGTGAAATCCTGATCATTAAATGACCAGCTGGCTATAGGTTGTTGCGCTAGAGCAACAGTAGCTAGGAAACCACTAAAAATTAACAAAAAGATGAGTTTGATTGTTTTCATTGCAAAAAAATTATTAAACTAAATGAGTATTTTATTTCGAATATAGTTTTACGGCCAAAAACCCGAAAATTTGATCATACGTCTCTTTCAACAATTCTGAATTACTTTCATAATCGGCAAGCAACCCCTCAACCCCGCGCTTAACGTTTAACGATTTCCTGTTATGGGGAATCTTTTTTTCATCCTTATCCATGTAGTAAATCTGTTCCCAAAGAACTTTACCTTCCGGTGATAGCACTTCAGACTTAACTCGAATATATACACCTAATGCAGAACTTGTTGACCAATGAAAGCCATGATCGATAATGGTCAGATTGAGTGTCAAATCGTTATCAGTATTTGTTGACACTCCTTTTTTTGTGAATTCTGTATTATAAGCATTAAAAGCAGAACTCTTTAAAATAATTGTATCCTTCTCCGGTGGAATAGTAGTTGCGATATCTGTTTCGAGTTGTGCCATAACAGTCTTTGCCATTTTAATAAAAGCAATACCGACCAAGCCAACCGAACCTGCAGCATTATGTGTGCTAGAAGAAATTAGGAATTTTGAGTCCCAGATATGAATGTTATCCTCCAGACTTATTTGTTTTATTCGACTAACATATTCGCTGGGGATTGGATTGTTTGCCTCAACTTTTTCTTTAGCATTCGCGTTAAAACTGAGCGTACACAGCATAATACTAATGGCAAGACCAATTATAGGCTTTTTTAAGTTTCTCATTTCTATTTTGCTTTTGGATTACTATTTTCTAGTCGAAAAGAAAGAATAACCAATATTTAAATAGAATATTGGCGGATATGAATATTCATATATAGTTGCTCCTACTGTTTTCACTCCAGGACCTGTAAAACCTATTGGCTGGGCAAGAAATCCTGGTTCAAATGTTATTGCTCCAGTGTTTGAAAGCTGGTGTTGTATTTCAAAGGAAGCGTTCACACCGAGCCCCTTTCCAGTTAAATTCTCTGAATCAGAAATCATTTTTCGTAAGCCAACATTTGCGCCAACTTTTAAAGCTGTTTTTTCAGACAAATAGAACACTGGCTTAAACCCGGCACCATATTCAAATGTATTAATAGTAGTAGGTGTTGAATTTGTAAGGTTTGGGTGATTATAAGGTGAATAGTTTAAATATAATCCAATTGCAAAATGTTTATTTAGATATACATCTCCCATTGCTTTAATTAAAGGAGAAACACTCTTTTTAAATTCACTATTGGTTCTTTCAAAATAAATTGTAGTAGGAATATTAAGCCAGGCACCTCCTGTTAAGGTAAACTCTATGAATCTATTATCGATTGTAGATTGGGAAAAAGTGTTACTTAATCCAATCATCGTGATAAATAAAATCAGTGAAATCAGGTTTTTCATCTGCTTTGGGTATTTGATTAAAACTATATTTTAGTAATTAGAAATCCTTCCAAACCTCCTTTGGGGTATTGGTATATGAAACCCCCGGCAATATACCGTGAGTATTTAGTTCTAATTCATCCCCATTTCCTAGTTGCGAGCGAATTAGAACCCCGGTTAAACCTAAATTTGGATTGTAATAAGTAAGATGAAATCCCAAAGCTTTTTTGTCCCCAATATCCAATTGTGCTCCATATTCCCCCAAAAAACATGGTTACAGCATAAAAGTCAATTCCGTTCTTGTTTTGAGCCTGTAGGTAGCTGACTACCAAGAATGTGAGACTAAGAAACATTATTCTTTTCATAGTTTATTATGTATTAAACATCCTATAAGTCCAATTATTTTCTCAAAGCCTATTGTATTGCAACTTTCATAAATACAAAAAAACACTAACGGCTATATCTATTGAACAGTCATGGATTCCTATAAATATCATAATACTTCTGATATTTGTCTCCAAAAATAGTATTACCTAGAAAGAAGTTATTGTAAAAAAGCGTCCTTTTAAGATTTCTGCTCAAGAATACTTATGCTATCGCCAAAAACAGCCATACCTTTGTTGGTGAGTTTTTTAGGGGTAATTCCGGTAAACCATTTTACTTCCTTAATAAAATGCGCTTGGTCGTAATAATTTAGGGCGGCTATAATGTCAAAATGATTTAGGTTTTGATGTATTAGGCCAATGGCTTGATTTACACGCATAATCCTTTTTAATGTAGAAGGTGTAGTCCCTACCAACTCCCTAAATTGTTTTTCAAAATATCGTTTTGAAATACCAGCCATGCTTCTGAGCATAGATAAATCTACACAACCTTTGTTTTGCATAATTTGCTGTACTACAGGATTTAGTCTTGTGCAACTATATGATAAACCCTGCTCTATAAACTTCGCTAGAAAAAAATCATCAAGAACTTTTTTCCTGTTAGAAATTATTTTTTGTTCCTTAACTTGCTCTTGTAGGAGTATAAAATCACGACCAAGCACTTCATTTACTTCATAAAATGTTTCATAAAGCTCAATTCCAGAAATATTAAAAAGATTCATAATTCCAACAGGAGTAAAGTCAACAATAAATCCCTTAACTCTGCTATTAGCATTAATCATTGTTGGTCCTGTGAATTGCCCCGTAATTAATGAATTATAAATACCAGAATATGTATCGCCATTATGAATCCTGATCATATGAAGTTCTACTGGATTATAAAAGAAATATAACTGAGTATTACCACTTGCTGTTCCTCGGAGAGTTATTGAACGTAACAAAGAGTTGTCGTCTATAAAAGTATAATTTGATATTAATTGACTTAAAACAGGGTGAGGATTCAAGTTTAGTATCTCCATAACAACATATTTTAAGATATCATATAATCATTTTCATTGTGTTATATCTCAACCTCCATCTTTTCAAATAATACTTAGCACAATTGTCTCAAAATATTTTTTCTGTTTATCTTATCGTATTTCTGTCTTCGACATTTGAATACAAGGTTTTTGATATGGCATGTTGGGCAAATGAAAGCACCTCCCTATCAGTTTACTACAAGCCGAAGCTATTATTTTACTCTCAAAAATAAAATTAAAAAGTGTTCATGAGCTAAAGGTTGGTTGCCAATTTAGTTATTTCTTTCGGCCAATGCAAAAGTTTATTCACTAAGGTAATTAGCTTTAGTTGGTTAGTGAATCCAGTTAGTAAAATAATTGCATCAGAAGTCCACCCTATTTTCTACTCCAGCATGAAAATGAAAGACTTTTACCCGAATCATTCATCTTACCATCACACCCCTCCTTTCATGAATACATATCAGTATACGATTAAACCCGCATTATTCATTTGAATATAAATGAATAACTTGACGAAAGAAAACCAGAGAGCAACAAGGGTATTAATAATACCTGTTTAGTGATTTTCTTTGTCAGAGCTAAATCCCGATGAAAGTCATGGTAAAAGGACTTCTCGTCGGCTAATAGAGGTAAATATGCTTGCTTAATGCATATTTGGAGTCAAACAAAACAACCTTTCTTTTGAATATTAAATCTTCAGAAAGTTCTGGAAAGCCAGGATTAATTAAAATATGCTCTGTATTATAATTTGTGCCTCTTCATCCTGATAAATAATCATTCTGGATAAAAGTAACCAGTGCAACATCTATAAAAGAAAAGAGGCCGCAAATTGCGGCCTCTTTTAATGTATGTAGTATTCGTTTTTTATTGTTTAATAAAACGATACGATTTTGTGTTTTTTGTTTCTTTCACAAAGTATGTACCTGAAGCTAGTCCTTCAACATTTACATAATACAAATCACTGTCAGGCTGGATTGTCATAACCAGCTCTCCATTTAATGTAAATATTTCAACATAATCATCATTTTCAAACCCTTTTAAACAAATTTGGCTCTTTACCAGATTTGGGAATATAGTTTTTGATGATAATTCATTATTATCAAGACCAGATGCTCTTTCTAATCCATGTGCTATTACAGAAATAGTTTCTGTACCGCTTAAAGCATCGCTATTTAATGTTATAGTTCCGCTATAGTCTTTTATACTCTTTGGTATAAAATTAATAGTAACTTCTTCATTACCACCAGGAGCAATTACAAACGACAATTTATCTATAGTAAATCCTTCAGGTAAGTCAATACTTGAAACAGCCAATTCCGAATTACCAGAGTTGCTAATAATAGTTTGTAAGCTATTGCTTCTTCCAATACGAATGTAGCCAAAATCTAATTCAGGATTATCTACCCCTATTGCTCTATTACCGCCAACACCTGAAATTTGCAATACACTATCACCAGCCGTAGCATCACTATGAACTATAAGTTGCCCACTGTGAGAACCAGTACTTGTAGGATTAAAAAACACGCTAACATCAATAGATGATCCTGCATTTAATACAAAGTTATTATTACTTACTGTATAACCTGTTGGTAAGGAGATACTCGAAACCGTTAAATCATCGCTCCCAGGATTACTTATAGTAAGCGCCTCTGTACCAGTTTTATCTACACCTACAATTCCATAATTATCATTTGTAATGGCTACAGTAATAGCTGGTCCATCAACAACTGTAATTCTATTGGTATACATCGTAACATTACTATTATATAATCGGATGTAATATAAATCGGCAGTGTTAATAGTAAAAATACCTGTAGTATTCTGGTCTATTAAATTTCCAGTAGTTTCACTATATAATTGAAATTGTGTCGAAACATTGTTCCCATTTATATTAATCAAAGAATCACTGGTATAATCAGTTGATTCTCCCACTGCAAGAATAGTTTCAGGATATACATCCTGATTATTTATATTTCTGCCACTTAGACTAGAGTGATTATAAATAGAAGCCGTTTGATTAAGTGGTAATTTATTATTTTGTGCATAAATATATCTCACATTCGAATTTCCCTTAATATTAATCTTCTTCAACTTATTATGATCAAGATATGCTCTATATAAATAGGTACAAGTACTTAAATCAATTTCCTCTAAACTAGTATATTGAGTATACAAATACCTTAATCTGGTACATGTATCAACATTAATACTACTTAAAGAATTCATATTTCTAGTATAGAGATAATATAAGTTAGTACATCCCGAAAGCTTAACACTATCCATATTATTGCTATAATCAAGATTAACAGTATAAAGCCTCTTATGGCCAGATAAATCGAGATTTGGTAGATTCGTACTTTGTGCATATAGATAATATAGATTATTACACCCCTCAAGATTTAGCTCCTCAAGATTACTCATTCCAGTCAAATACAAATATGAAAAATTAGAACCAGATAGGTCAAGAGTACTAAAGGATGTTCCACTAAGATTTAAATCATGAAGGCTATTACAACCTGCTATATCAAAATCTTTTAATTCCGAATTATATGATAAATTGATATACTGTAAATTTTTATATGAGGAAAGATCTATCGTAGCAATTTTTGTCCCACCAAGGTCTAAATTATATAGATATGTTAAACCCGTAAGATTAATATCACTAAGATTTATTGCAGAATTAAAGTTTACATATTGAAGCTTCGTAAATGCAGATAAGTCAAAAGAATTAAACAATGTACCACTAAGATTTATGTTATATAAGTTTGCACATCCATATATATTTAAATTTTCTAAACTGCTTGCATAACTCACATTTAAATAGGCTAAACTACTAAATCCTGAAAGATTTAGGCTTGAAAAATTAGTGTAAGCCAAATTTAAATTTTGCAACTTACTACAACCCGTTAAATTAATTGATTCAAGGTTGCTAGAACTTTCAAGATCTAATTCTAACAAATTATATAAGCCGGCAAAATTAAGCTCCTCAAAGTTAGACCCTCGCATTTTAATATAATTTAAATTGGAGCATCCGTTAAGAAAAAGACTGCTTAAACTGCTTGTTTCACTAGAATATAATCTTTCTAAATTTGATAACCAGGAAAGGTTTAAGGAAGAAATACCTGTTTTACTTACCCGAAGCTCTCTAAGTTTATTCAGACCAGAAACATCAACAGCTGTAACAGCTGAATGCCCATCGCATCTAAATAGTTCTAATTGCATAAGATCCGAAACATCAATAGCTCCGGTCAAAACAACTGAGCCTATACCATTATTCGCACTAAGATTTAATTCTGTTACTCTTCTTGTGTTTTCGTCCCAAGTGACATTATCCCATAAATAGGGATCTGGTTCAATATTCCAATTTAAGGTAGTTCCCTGTGCAAAATTCTCATCTCGTATCTTTGTTAAAACTGCAACATCATTATAATTGGGAGTATTTGCTTTAACTGATAATGTTACTTCTATTGAACGTCCTGAATTGCTCATAGAGATTCTATAATTTCCAGGTTCACTCGCCAAAAATATACCTGAAGTATTATTCTCTATTTGTTCTCCAGTATTAAAGTTATTCAATCTAAACGTTGTTATTTCAGAATTAATTATTGCTTCTTCACTAAAATCGATAGTTTCTCCAACTAAAGCTGAGACAACGTTTCGTTGAGAATTCCAATTAACATAAGGATTGGTAGGTAAATTAATCATTGGAATTATTGACGAAAGCAATAGACTATTGTTGTATACATAAATAGAGCTCAGACTTGTACAACCTGTAACATCTATCGAGTTAAGGTAAATATTATTATAAGTATACAGATAACTCATATTACTTAGGCCTGTTATTTCTATTTTCTTTAAGACGTTGTTACTTGCTTGCAAGTAATAAAGATCGCTACACGATGTTAGAATTAGAGAATCCAGAATATTATTGTAACATTCCAAACGATAAAGATTGGAATCTCCAGATACATTTAAATCTGTTATTTTGTTATCATAGCAATATAAATAACTAAGGTTTAATAAACCAGAGGCATTAACACTGCTTATATTGTAGTTATATTGAAGATATAAATACTGTAAAGACGTTAGTTTACTCACATCCATATCACCTTGCAGTGAGCGACTATTCAAATTAAGGTTTGTAATTCTTTTGGGAGTAGAATAATCCCAACCAACACCAGTCCAGTAAGATGTATCAGTGGAAGTTTTCCAGTTTAAGTTTGTTGAACTAGACCAGTTGTTATTCATTATGTTTTGCAAAACGCCAATGTCATCTGGATGGTAGGCTGATTGGGCACTTACAACTGCTGAAATAAATATAGCAACCACAATGCACGCATAGGTTATTACCTTTGTTCTCATATGATTAATTTTGAATTAAGATTAATTATAAGGTATTAAAAACATTTGGCTAGCACAACATTATTCAATTTCTGTATTAAAATATTTTTAGTCTGAAACGGTAACAAACCACCGTAATTCACACTGGGTATAAACAATAAACTATTTTTTGTAGTATTGATAGTTTAAAGAAAATAATATGTACTCCAATAAAAAGTATTCGCGTAATAATAATATATTCTTAAAAAGCCCGAGCCATTTCTGACCCGGGACTATGTTTGTAGTTATTATTTCTTAAAAGTGAAATAATACATATAATCTACCTGCTACATTATCGGTATCGTAAACTCTTGTGCTTAACGAACCATAATTCTCTTTTGGATCTGTTGCGAGTTCATACTCAACAAGGTTTCCTTGCTGTATAGTTTCGTATTTTCTGCTTTCCTGCGAGTACCAGTAATAATTATAGTACAACCCAAGTTCGCCACCAATACATACTCTGGGAACAAAGAAATACTCGACACCAGCAATTATTCCTAATCCAACAGATTGTGTACTTTGGTTTTGTATACTCAAATTACGCTCTGAAGGTGCAGTTCCTGCTCCATACCAATTTGTAGAAGTAGGAGTAATATTCATATCAGTCATCTGATTTCCCCATTCATAATCTGTTGTACTATTGCTTCTATAATATGAAGCTACAGCACCGTAAGTACCACGAAGTTTTCCAGAGCCTTTGTACATTTGATATCCCAGACCTATTCCATAAGCACTAGTTTTAACTTTTCTTTTATCCTCAACCTGAGCATTTGGATTTGTTAAATAGTTAGCATCATCTCTAACATATCCTAGATCAATGTTGGTAATATTATTTATATATAAATCTGCACGTACTGCTGCATCTTTACTTAAATAATATTTACCATAAATAGTTGTAGATGATGGAGACAAAGTGTTTTTTCCAGTATATCCACTAAACATGTTACCAACAAACTCTAGGTAAGGTATCGCATCAACACCAATTGCAATTGTTCCAGCACTTGGAAGAAAAGCACTAGATTCTTTCGCAGGTGCTTTCTGCTCGTTAACAGAAGCTACTTCTTCCTGAGCAAATGAGAATAAACTCAATCCACTAAGGAATGCTATATATAATATTTTTTTCATAACCTTTTTTATTGGATTAATTATTCTTCTATATCTTCAAGTTTTTCCCACGCAAACTCCTTACGTTCAACATATGAGCCACCTGCTTTTATCGTATACTCAAGATCTTTTAATTCATATTTTCTCAATTCTAATGTAGTATCTGTGTCCAGATATTCACGCTCAAATGTATTACCTTCAATATATACAGTTACACCGTCATCGGTTGTTGGCAATGTAAATTCTACAACTCCACCAGCAGTTGTACTTGAAACAACTGTACGCTCGGCACCAGTGAAATGTGGATTTAAATCATTGTTTTTTACAGATGCATTAATTACAATACCATCAGGAGCATTCTCTATTCCTTCTGTTGAATCTAAGTCAGCTCTTAGATAAAGTTTTAAAACTGCTGTTTTAGATTGATCAACAACTAAAGCTGTAGAGGTGATTTCTTTTTCACAACTGTTAAAGAAAACAATTATTCCCACTAGAAGGGAAGCTAAAAATAAAGATGTTTTTTTCATAATTACACTATTAAGTTAAAGTTAAAATATTCATTTTTGGTAAAACAAAATTTAGATTATTAAGATTAATTAATGACTTTACATTTTTTTTACTTCATTATTGTAAAAGTAATCCAGCATCATTTTTCAGCCAAAACAATAAAGCTAAAAGTTATTAACAAAAGAAACCCGTTTAATGTCCAAACAATTATATCTATTCTAATTGACTAAAAAACCAGTTTTTGTAAAAACTATCCATTATCTAAAATCAAATACAATTATTTATATACTTATTAACTATATTTCAAATGCTTCTCCTGATTTTCTAACAAACATACGAGAACTCATTAGGATAAGTTTCTATTGAATAGAAAAAAAATCATGTTTGATTAATGCATTTTGAATTTTGGGGGTCATTATAAATAATGTGAATTCGATGTAAGTAATTGTAAGCCAAGTACTGCTCATGCTGTCTTACTTAAGCAAAAAAAAATTAAGATTTTCCTATTACATTTTTAATTCCGAGTAGTCCTTTGGCAATTTCTTCCATCTGAAGAACAAGTTGTGCTGTTTGGTTGTCCTCGCCTAAACTGCGAAGTTTATTGTTTCTCTGGAAAGATTCTTTTATATCTTCCCAACGCGATTTTTCTTCAGCTGTTATTACCTCAAATAGTTCTTTAAACTTAAGAATATTAGCTTCTGCTCCAGTGGTTAATGTCTGAGCTTCATTCTGGTAATGACTAAGCATTAAAGTTTCCATTTCTTTATCATTCATAACCGGTAATACTTTCTCGGCTATTTTGTTCATATCGCGATACGAACCCTGAAGCTTAAATGGTGGCTCTGTTCGATATTCATCGGCCTGTGCAGCAGAAATAATATACTGTGTATTTACTTTAAGTATAATATCGCGAACCATCAAGAGTTTCTTTAACACGTTCACATATTCGTTAATTTCCTCTGGAGAATGATTCGATTCGAAATCAAAACCATCTTTCTTCCCTGTTACAGCAATTTGAATTAGTGTATATAAATCCTTTTGACTTCGAGATGATATCTTACTTAATATTGGATTTGAGGTAAGTGAATTCTCTATATAGCTTAACTTGAATTCTTCATCAGAATCGCCAATAATATCACCTATGTTATAAATATCAGCACGGTTTGCCAGCATATCAGGAATTTTAAACTTCTCTCCGCTTTCTGTATAAGGGTTACCTGCCATAACAACACACACCTTCTTGCCTCGGAAATCGTAGGTTTTGCTTTTTCCCTTATAAACTCCTTCAATTTTACGCTGAGCATCGCAAAGGGAAATAAACTTCTGGAGAAACTCTGGATTACAATGCTGGATATCGTCGAGATATATCATTACATTATCACCCATCTCAAATGCCAGATTCAACTTCTCTAATTCTTCCCGGGCAGCAGCATTGCTTGCCTCACTTGGATCTAAAGATGTTATTGAATGACCAATTGATGGTCCGTTAATCTTCATAAAAATAATACCCAACCTGTTTGCCAGGTATTCCATTAGAGTGGTTTTACCATATCCAGGAGGCGAAATAAGCAATAACATGCCCATTAAGTCAGTACGTTTACTTTCACCTTCGGCACCTATTTGCTTTGCCAGGTTATTTCCAATTAAGGGTAAATAAACTTTATCTATTAGCTTATTTCGGACAAACGATGAAAGCACCCGCGGCTTAAATTCATTAAGACGTAGCTCATCTGTTGCTTCAGAAATCATTTCTTTCTTCAGCCTGGTGTATGCCTCGAATTCGGGAACTATTTCGTTCGAGTAGTTCCTGAGCTTTTGCATAAAGGCATTGAAGTTAAAAAGGTATTTATTGCCCTCTAAAAGTGTATGTGAGCCCTTCATGCCTTCCAATTCTTGCTTAACAGTTTTGTCAATAAATGTTTTCTGCTCAGCTGAATCAGCAAATAAAGTAATTGCTGCTTCATCAACAAATTCAACTTTTAACTCAGCATTTGTTTCAACTATAAAAGACTTAATCCAGTTTCTTATTAAGTTAAAAGCCAGTTCTGGATTACTATACAATGGTTTAACCGAATCGTCGAATTTCTTGGCTATACGATTTTTCTTCAAATAGCTTTTAAAATCGCTAATAAGGGTTTTTGCTTCTTTTGAAAGAATAAATGAATCGCCACGCGATAGCTCATAAAACAAATACTCTGCAGCTTCAGATGCAAGCGGCAATGCAAACAGTTTTGCTTTCTCAATAAAAGATTCTATTTGAACTCTTAACTTTTCTATTTGCTTTTGAAACTCTAATGTTCCCGGAAAAACCTGAAGTACTGCTCCTGCTCCTTTCAGGTTCAAGTTTAGTTGCTCTCTCTCTTCTTTTGATAAGTGGTAATTCCAGAAAAACTCAGCACAAGCTCTGGCCGATGGTGCATATGTTAGGTAATCGGCATGTTTGTATACTTCCAGACAAGCTTTAAGAATAGCTAAAGCATCTACATCATGTAATCCCTTACTGTACCCCTCGCTGTAACGCACGCTCATAAATTTCTGAATAATCAAAAGCAAATCCTCATCACTCAATTTGGTTATTTCATGAAGCGAAGGAATCTCGTCATTGCTTTGATCTCTTGATGCAGCATATAACAGATATGCTAAATACTCTGCTCTGTAAACCTCGTTTGTCTCAGATATTATATGCTGATTCCAAACCTTCTTTGTACTTAGGAATTCTTCGTTTGCAACTTTCTCAAAAAAGTTGGTTCCGGTAAGATGGAAGAACATGCTATGGTCTTTATGAACCATAGAAAGCTCCAAGGCCTGAATATTTACAGAAAATCTGTGATTCCCAAACTTTATCGTATTTGCACCTTCAACATATAAGTCTCTTTTATCCTTTATTTGCCGTACGGCTTCTTCCTTAATGGTCTTTAGCTTACTTTGCAGATCATCAGCCTTTACACTATCATCAAGTTCTTTTAGTTCCTCAATAACATCTCTGACCTTTTCAATCATAAGGTCGGAAGCAAAATACCCGTTTACTTCAGTAACATCTTTAAACTTGGAAATTCTACTTTGAATAGCTTTAATAATTCTTTCAGCAGAAGAAAGGAGTGAATTTGATCGACGGTTTCTGCTTTCAAGTAAACTTACCTTTTTCGATTCAAAGGCATTATATACTTCCTCACGCTTCTGACTAATTGTTTCAATAAATTCCTCGAAATCGGAAAACTTACCTTCAATCTCTTCAATCTGAACCATTAATTTGGTCAAATACTCTTCTGTTTTACCTGGAGTATCGCATAAATCAAGGTAATTTACTACACCCTGTTCAACTAGTTTAATTTGGGAGTTAAATTCAGCTTTGGCTTCAACTGCATGCAGACCTTTCCTTCTTTTCTTTAGGTCGGCCTTAATTTGGTTAAACCCGGAATAAATCGATGAAATATTATTTATAATCTGAGTTGTCTGAGTAGCATCTTCAATTTTAAGATTACTAACAATCTCAATTAGCATTTCAAGCTGCGAAGATACTTTCATTATTTCCTCTGAAATATCATCGGCATCTTTAACCTTGGCAATTTTTTCTACCGATAATTTTATTTCTCCAACCCTTTTTACATATGAATTAAGAGAATCTTCTCTAAGCAAGAAATTCACACAATTCTGCGATAGTTTAAGGGTTTTTTCCTCAACAGAATTTTCAAGTTGTTCAACCAAATTTAGATCAACATACCTTAGATCTTTAAGAGATATTATTTCTCCTCGAACATTCCGCAAATCTGCTAAAAGCAATACATACCTATCGATGTTATCGAACTTTTGCTTTGTAATGTGACGAAAAATACCGGTTACCTTCTCTTGAGTTTCTGCTACTCTTGCATTAGTTTCTTTTCTGATTCCGGTTACTTTCTCATACTCGTTAATTGCAGATGTTGCTGAAGCTTTTATCTCTTTTAACGGAGCAATTATTTCGTATGTATCTGCATTGCTTAACCAGTAATAACTATCGAGAATATCTGTTGCTCTTTTTACAAGATCAATATATAAATTGGCATATGAGTCTTCTTTATTTATAAGCAGGATAAGCTCGTTACATTCGGCCATTGCCTTAACAATATCCTTGTTACCAATTTTAAAAAGGAAAGAATCATTATCGATTTGAGCTTGAAGATCGCTACTCATGAATGGCGTTTGCCAAACTTGTACCAAATGATGTTTTTTTTCCTCGTTATCGCCTTTAAAATAACAAAGTTCACCATTCTCGAAAATTGAATAACCATGACAGACAATCGGGGTATCAATTTTCTGCTCGATAATATTATATATTAATAATATATATTGACCATGCTCTTTACTGTAAAAAACATATAAATAATCTTCGCCGTTAACAGAGCCCTGCTTCATTTCGAACAAAAGATTATCTAGAGAATTATCGAAAAGTTTGTATTGTCCGGTTTGAAGATAATATCCATTTGAAAAAATCAATCCCTGGTTATCGGGTAAAAGAACGCAGGAATCTTCGAGCGAATCAATTCTTATGGCTTCCTGCACCTTTGAATTGTAGACAATATATCTATAATCTTTTTCCTGATAAGGGAGAATTTTTAAAACAATGATGTTCCCAATAATGGCGTAGAAGATTTCGGCATCGTCAAGAGTTTGATTTTCGTTCTCTACATCTTCAGCGTAAATTCCAAGACCCGAATCGGTATTATTTTCAACCTTAATTGTTAAATCGCCACCAACGGTTTCAACAAAAACAATATCTTCAATTGACACATGAGGATGTAAGCCTAAATGGTAATTATCCCGAGTAGTTCTAATCCACTGAAATTCGTGTTGTTCAGGATATACAAATTCATGTGTACTCCTGTTCCCTTTGTATTCTAGTTTATTTCCTTTGATAAGCCATTTAAAAGCTTTTATGTCATCAATATCTTTACCCGATTGGAATACCATGAACAAGTGAGGACCAACAACTCCAAATTTCACAAACCTGGTGTTCTTATAATACTCATAAAGATTTTGAAAATCATCACTAAACTTTTCGTGTTCAATTAAATCAATTGGAAGTTTTGAGAACTTATGGTCGGAATAATTATAAACACTGAAAACATCTGAGATGGCTAGTTTCGATTTCAAGCCCATGGTAACATTGTATCCAAATAGAAGATTGTCTCCAATGGGCACCATATCAACAGCAACACAGTTATTATCTGTGGTAATTCTATCAGTTGAAATCAAGGTAGTTTCAATAGAACCAAATACCTCTTTCCTTGATTTATTTAGAAGATCCAAACGATTTCTTAAATCTTCACCTTGCTTTCGAAGTCGATTTCTGATTATCTCATATGTACCTTCTTCGAGTTGTATATCGGGTTGTTTGCTTTTTGGATCTTTTACTTCTTCAGACATAAAAGTCAGTTTTGAGTTATAGTTATGATTTCAGTAAATAGCATCGCTACATAATATAGTAAATTTACCAACTTTCAAAAATCTATCATTAGCCAGATGACTTTTTATTATCATGAGCATCTGGCTAATAAAATAGATATCATTGTTTTTTTACAAAACTCTAGTTTTTAGAGTTTTGTAATTGTTTAGCCATTGCTGCTCCAATAAGACTTTCTAATGGCGTTCCACCCTTCTCATTACCGCCAATAATCATAGTATCTGGAAATTTAATTTTAGCTATCTCGGTAGCTACTTTCACATCTCTGTCAAGTTCCATCTGGAGTTTTACCTCAGGTGTGATACCAGCTTGCACTTTTCTAGAAATTTCATATGCATCAGCATCTGCTGTAACTTTCACTTTCTGAGCATTTAGCCTCTCTGTTTCCAAAGCTATAGCAGCAAGCTTTTTATTGGTTTCTTCTTGCTTAAGTTTTGTTTCAATAGCAATTAGAGCTTTAACCTGCTCTTTCTCCTGGGTAACTCTCTCTCCAGCTTTATCTCTCTCTCCTTGTGCTACAATACGCTGCTGTTCAGCTTTAGCAGTTTCAATTTTCTGTTGTTCAAGCTGACGTTTTGCAGACTCATCTCTTTGAGCTTCCAACCTTTGTTTAAAGGTAGCCTCTAAATCAATTTTGTCAACAATAACCTGAGATACAATAATATTGTTTTCTGATAATTCATGAGGTATGCGCTTTGGTATTCCATTAACAAGTATCTTTTCAACCTGGTAACTTGTTTGAATCTCTTTGATATTCCGCTTTTTACTTGTCATATCAATTTCGGTAAAGATTGTATCCTTAACTTCCAATTTGTTTACAGCATAGGTACCATTTTTAAGCTGCTCCTCAAATGTTTGTCGAAACGATTGTGCTTCACCAGATATATAATTTTGAGCTGCGAACATATATCCTGTATTTATTAGTTGCTCACGAACTGTTGGAATAATTGTGTTATTTACAAGGTTGCTCATTGTTCGGTATTTAACAGCTAATTTAATAAAGGAAGGATTATCTTCTGGTAGTTGAAATCTAAGAGAGACATGGCCATTTGCAGTAACCTGATCGATAAATCTAACTGGTATTGGGTTCATTACTCCCTCTAATTCATCAACATCAGATTCTGTTTGGTCACTAACAACCTTAACATCAATATATTTTTGCCATTTATCTATTTTAGCAAATCCCCTCCACTTAATTCCTTGTTCCATAACAGCACTCATTTTCCCTGTTGGAGACACTAACAAGTAGTTAAAACCTCTATCTGCAAAAAAGAAAAGCGATTTGAGTAACATTAGTAATATGCCTGTGGCTACTAATAAAATAGCATGAAGTTTTGTTACCCCATGTAACCAAGCTGGTATTTTATTCAGCTTTTCAAGTTTTGTAATAATAATTGCTGCAATTCCAGCTAATAGTAGTAAAAAACCAATAAATGTAATCATAGGTATTTAAATTTGAGATTAATAATAAATATAAATTGCGTATATAACTTTCACGTAAAAAATCGGCATAAATCATAACCAAGTCAATATCGGCTTTGAAGTTCTTTTTAAATAGGAAAGAACTTACCACTGACTTACCATAACATGAAATAGTATTACAAAGGACTTACAAGAATAAAACCACTGCTTCAGTCACATCTAGCGGAGTCGAGATTTGTTCGTCGATTCTGAAATGTATTTCTCGACTCCGCTCGAAATGACTAATAAAGAGGCTACTGAACAGCCTCTGCATACTTGTATTAACCTATTCCAAGGCTGGAAGCAGTTTTATCAGATATTCCAAGTGATTTGGCAATATTTAATAAGTTTGCCAATACTCCCTGGTTCTTTTCATCTTCATTTTCTTTGATAAGCTTCACTAGCAATGCACTTATTGTTAAATTCTTAATATCGTTTGAAGAAATTCCAAATTTATCAATAAACTCAGCTATTTTTTCTTTGAAGTTTAGGCCATCGCTGGAATTGAAGAATTGATCCTTAATGTCAGAGATTATTTCACTGTTATTAACAATTTTATCTACCTGCTTACCTTGAGTTATGCTTCCAATAATCTTATCGAAGAACATAGTTTCGCCACCAACAATATCGATATTCGATGATTCAAGCGCTGAAGCAATAACTTTAGCCTGAGCATCGGCAATATCTTTCTGAATGCGGATACGAGCCAATTCAATTTCTTTGTCTTTTTCAAGCCTAAGTTTGAATTCTTCGTGATCCTTACCAATAGCATCAAGTTTTTTCATTGCCATACCCTTTTCCTCGATACCTTTCGCTTCAACAGCATAGCGCTCATCAAGTACTTTGTTTTCAACCATTCCTTTTTCTTCGTTTGCTGAAGCTTTTTCTTTAATAACCTGCGCTTCTGCAGTGCCAATTTTCTTAGTGGCTTCTGCTTCTGCTCCAGCCTTTGCAGAAATACCTTTTGCTTCAGCAATTGCCTTCATTTCAAGAACATTTGCTTCATTCAATCCTTGTTTCTCAAGAGCATCAGCTTTTGCTTCAATAACCTGAGCATCGGCAACACCAAGGGCAGCAGCCTCAGCAGCTTTTGCTTCAGCCATAATCTTCATTGCTTCAGCTTTCTTACCAGACGCTTCGAATTCAGCATCGGCATCAATAATTTGTTTTTTCGCACTATGTTCAGCTGCATTCTTAGCAGCCTCGGCAGCTTTAATTTCTTTAACGAATGCTTCTTCTGCTAATTCTTCAGCTTTAGTAATTGCTACTTTCTTTGAACGATCAGCTGTTGCAAATTCCTGTGTATCCTTGATTTTCTCCTGTTCGGCAACAGTAGCTTTTTCAACCTCTACACGTTCACGAATTACCTCTTGAATTTCTTTTTTCTCAATCTCAACACTTTTTTCCTTCGCTATCTGAGCAAGAGTTACAACCTTTTCTCTTTCGGTTGCTTTAAGCTCACGCTCCTGAATAACAGATTCTGTTTCAACAGCCTCAACTTTTTCTTTGTTCTTTTGAGCAACAATAATCTGACGTTCCTTGTTCTGCTCTGCAACCGCAATTTCCTCATCAGCGGCTATTCTGGCTTTTTCAGAATACAACCGTTGTTCTTCTGCTACCTTATCAATTTCTGCCTGCTGACGATCTTTGATGTTTTGTACTTCACGTCTTTGGTTCTCCTCAGTTTCGGCTAATTGTCTCTCTAATTCTAAGATAGTTTCCCGAGCTTCAACATCTTGCTTGGTAATTATCTTTTCTTTATCGCGTTGAATTTCGTTTGCCAGAATTTTTTGCTTTGCAGTTAATTCTGTAATTTTCTTAATACCCTCAGCATCTAGAATATTATCTTCCAGCAGACTTTTAAGAGGCGTTTGTTCCAGGAAATCAATGGCACAGTCATCAAGAATGTAACCATTCAAATCAGTACCAATAATATTTAATATTTCATGCTTAAATTTCTCTCGTGAATTATACAGTTCAACAAATTCGAACTGCTTACCAACAGTTTTTAATGCTTCTGAAAATTTTGCATCAAACAGTTCTATAAGTGATACCTGATCAGAGGCTCTTCTTGCACCGATAGCTCCGGCCACCTGGATAACATCTTCACGTGTTTTATTTACACGAAGAAAGAAGGCTACCTTTATATCTGCACGCATATTGTCCCGACAAATCAGGCCATCAATACCCATTCGTTCAATAACGATTGTTTTAAGGGTAATGTCCATTATCTCCAACTTATGAAGAACAGGTATAACAAACATACCTGAGAAAGACACTTTAGCGCCGCCTGAACCAGTTCTGACAAGAGCCTGCCCCTGCACAGCTTTTCTAAAGGTTTTAATTAAGATGATTAAAAAAACGAAAAGTATAATAACAATTGCAGCTACCGTTACCTTTCCTAATGCTCCAAATATTCCAAATATCATATTTCTTTAAATTTTATAAGGTTCAACTAAATAACATTTTTTATTTGCGATATAATTTATAATTAATCCAGATTCTCCTTTTTCAATTTTTGTATCCCCCTTAGTCAGCACATTTATCCGAAATATATTGCCTCTATCGTTTATTTCAGCCTGTCCAATTTTGGTGTCAGTTGCTGGCATAACCATTGTACACATTTTCCCCTGATATTTAAAGTTATCATCATTATTCTTGGCCATGCGCGAGTAAATCATAGCAAAGGGGGTTGTTAATACCTTAGATACAATTAAACTTAAGATAATGTTAGGTATTAAAAGTATAATTGAAAAAAGAGTGGAATGATTTCCGAGAATATGGTTGATACTTATAGAAATCACCCACATGGATAAGGCAAAGAAACTCATAAGAATCATAAATGGAACTTTACCTAAGTTGAAAAAGCTGAGAACAGAGTTTAGTGAAATTAAAACACCGCCTTCAACTTCTCCAATATCAGCATCAGCATCAGCGTCTAAATCGGCGTCAGCATCGACATCAACGTCGGCATCAGCGTCTATTTCAAGATCAGCATCTACTTCAACATCAACTTCGGCATCAACATCAACATCCATATCCATATCTACATCTCCACCTTCAACATCGAAATTAAGGAAGTCCATATCAAGGACTCCAATAAAAACAAATAACCAATAAAGAATTATAAGACCAAATAATATAGTAGGAAAAATATTGACTGAAGAAAACGCAGCCTCGATTAATTCTTTCATTTGATGTTAGTTTAAGGTTTCAATGAGATAACATGATTTATAAATTTACTATTCTTTTTTCAGCCCCATTTTTTTCTTCAATTCTTCTAGAGATTCAGAAGCTTCAACCTTTGCAGTATCTCCAATAGCCTTATCAATTTCATCATCAAGGCTTTTTGACTCATTCGCAATTTCGCCATAAGCATCTGCCAGAGCTTCCTCTTTCTCTACCTTTTCTTTCATTCTTTCCAACATACTTACTGTACTTGAAGAATCGAGATTAGCCATTTGCTTGTTTATGTTTTTGGTTGCATCACTAACTTTTATTCTTGCTTTAAGAGTTTTAAGTTCATTTTCATACGAACTAATCTGAGATTTCAGTTGTTTGATATTCTTATCAAGGCTAGCAACATTACCTTCGAATTTATCGGACTCACCTTTTTTTACAGCTGCCATTTTAACTGCTTCCTCTTTTTTTACAAGAGCTTCAGTTGCCAAACGGTCGCCTTCAGCAGAATCTAACTCACCAGACTCAACCTTTTTAAGAAGTAAAACAGCTTTGTTTTCATAATCTTTAGCTTGTTCTTGGCTACTATTCATTTCGGCTTTAGAGCGAATTGCCAGTGCCTTTATTTCAGCAAGCGATCTTAAACTCTTATCGAGTTGTTCTTTTAAGTCTCTAATTCCCTGTTCGGTTAACTTAATAGGGTCTTCTAACTTATCGACTGCAGAATGTGCTTCTGCTTGTCCTATTTTAAATAAACGTCTAAAAATATTCATCTTATTTATTGTTTTTTATTGATATTACAGTTTAGAAAATCTGATAATTTCGTTTGAGTATTCGCTTAATAATAAGCTTAATGAGTTAATTGTAGCTTCAAGCTCGTTCAGGTCAAGATTTTCGATTTGAAGCGTATCTCTGAAGATTACTTTCTTCCCAGACTCATCCAAGGCAAAAGCTCCATGAACAATATCTCTGTTTTTGATTAATAAGCTTCTAAAAACCTCAAGATTACTTTCATCCAGTTCAAATAAAAATTGTTCCATAATTAGTAGCGGATCGGCACAACCTAGTACTAAATTTGATATTCCATTCTCCTCATTTCTAATTACCAGAACACTTTCTAATTCGTTTTCGAAAACAATATTACAGTTAAGCTCTAACAAATAATTTTTAACTTTTATATAACTTTTCTCCATAGAATTTGATTTTAATATGGGCATTGAAAATTAAAAAAAATAAATTATAATCAGTCACAAGACAGCCTTAAACTCTCAAAATAAATTTTTAACAGTATTTTTAGTAGCGCGCACTAATTTTTGCTATATTTGACAATTATATTAGCAAATATACAACATTATTTTATTATTGCTAATTTTTATAGCTTTTTTATGACATATTTTGGAAAAAACATTAAAAAGATACGATCTATTCAGAAACTTAGCCAAAGTAACTTCGCCGAACTGTTTGGATTATCAAGGGCTAGCATAGGTGCTTACGAAGAAGGTCGTGCTGAAGCAAAACTTGAAATAATAATTAAGATTGCTAAATATTTTAGCATAACCGTTGACGATTTGATAAACAAGGAAATTACGGTTAATGAGCTTTACCATTTCAATATTTTCGATGAAAACATTAGCGGAAAAGTTAATATTGGGAATGAAGTGCTAAGTAAATTAGACTTTATTAATATTTCACTAGTAATTACACAAGAATTACTCATTAATAGTATTAATAGTTGCGTGTCGGAAGCGGAAAACCATATATCGCTTCCTCATCTCAGCGAAAAACACCTGGCAATATTGGTTGACAAGAAGGGTTTTAAATACCTGCCAAATGAAATCGAAAATAATGACATTCTAATCGTATTTACAGATTTCATTATTGAACCACAAACCAGCCTTACCGATAAATTTTGGTTAATTAAATCATCGAAGTCGCTTTATCTTGGTGAAATACGAAGATTGGAAAAAAACTCATATTTATTCTTCCCAATAGATGCAGCGCCCATTAGCATGGGAATAAAAGAAATAGATTTTGTTTTACCTCTTGAGTCACTTATCTCAAGAAATCCGGTGCTAAATACAGATGAATCTGATAAAATAAGAAAATTAGAATTACAAGTAAACGATTTGTACAACAGACTTTAATAGGCATAAATGCAAGAAATACTAGAATTTTTAAATACTTCTTTTGAAGACGGATTTTTATCGAAATCGGAAAAGAAAGCTTTAAAACAAATTATAGAAGAAAAATCGCCTACTAAACGGGAACTAGACTGGTTAAGAAGTCAGATATTTGATATAGCAAAAACTAAAGTAAAAGGATTTGAGAACGAGCAAGTACTAGATTGGCTTGAGAATGCTAATAAGCTGATTCTTCCCAAGCTAAAAGTTGAAACAATTACTAAAGTATATTTTAGTCCTGGCCCCGATTGCCTAAACGCAATTAATGAACAAATAAGTTATTCTACGAAAAGCATAGACATTTGTGTTTTTACTATTAGCGATGATCGAATAAAGGAAAAATTACTTTATGCTAAAAGGAAAGGCGTTCAAATTAAAATAATAACTGACAACGATAAAAGCTTCGATAAAGGATCCGATATCCAGACGTTGGCAGATTGTGGCATTCAAACAAAGATTGATACCACCCCGCATCATATGCACAACAAATTTGCCATATTCGATGATAAAACATTAATCACAGGAAGTTTTAACTGGACAAGAAGTGCATCGGAATTCAATCATGAGAATATTATTGTTTCAAACGATTCTAATTCGGTTATGCAATTTAAACAAGAGTTTGAAGCACTTTGGAAAAAGATGGTTGATTTTTAGTTCTACTTTGATACATTTGAAAAATCTACTTGTTTTAAACCTGAATCCCTAAAGGGAATATGCAAATTTTTCTCCTTTCACCCTTTAGGGTCGGCGTAACAAAGGTGAAAAACTGATGTCTTATTTAATCTGTCAAAGTAAAATTAGAATACCTTTAAACTCTAAAACCAATAACCTAAATTTAAGAAAACAGTTGGTTTAGATGATATATTAGATTTCATAAAAGCTACTTCAACGGGGCCAATAAAACTATCATATCCAACTTTTAATCCTCCTCCTAAAAGTATATTATCGGCAATAATATTATCCAGGTTGAATTCATTAATCCCAACATCTCCTAAGATGCTAAAATATAAGTCTGGATAAAAATTATACTGAACCTTCAATGAAACTTTTCCGGCATAAATGCCCATTCTTTCGATATAACGTAAACCAGTAAAAGGCTGATGATTTTCAACGTAATTATTTGAATTTAATCCTCCAAAGCCAAACATATGCTGAACCGGATAAACATTTCCTTTCAGGCCTCCAATATATGGCGATATTGATGGATCCTCTTTAACAAATGTGTAACCAGCATAAACACAAGGACTAACAACCCATTTTTCAGCCAAACTAACATTTGCATTATATTTAAAGGATAAAATGGTTGAATTGGAAATAAAATTCTTCCATTCAGAAGAAAAGGGCAATACATGCATTAATTTTACTTCAACAACTCTTCCTTTTGTAGTAAAATTGACCTTATCCCGATTATCATAGCGAACCTCCATAAACAAATTACCATAATCATTCAACTCAATATTTTCTTCCGTAATGGAATCTACTACAACATTCTGGCTAAAGCGAAAAAGTTCATATTGAAATCCTGTTCTGAAGAAAAAGTTATTCCTAACAGTTATAGGCATAAAAACCGATGCTTTAATAGCCTCAAAACTCCATGTATTTACTTTTTTATCCTTATTGAAAAGCGGAAATGTTATACTATAAAAATCCGATTCACCACCAATACCAGGTTTAAAACCATTATTTACAATTAGCATCGAATTCAGTCTTGGATTCTGTCCAAGAACAAAGTCAGTAAAAAACTTTGTTCTGGTCCCTCTTATATTTCTCAATGTCATATTTACCAGCAAACTACCATGATAGACATTATCGCTATGGATTCCTGCTGATAAACTTCCCTTATTGGATGCACTGGCATAAATATCTAATATAGCTTGGTTGGGTGTCTCTGAAACTAATTCATAATGTAATTCTTGGAAACTCCTTGAACCATTCAGTAGCTTCATTCTCTCCTCTATTTCAAAAATTGATGTTTTACCAAGATCTATTCCTTCAAAATATCCAATAAATCGCTCTCGTTGTTGCCACTTCATACCCTGCAACCTTATTTTTTGAATTATTAAAGAATCAATTGGTTGAGTATTAGAATTGCGTTCTGAGAAAGAACTTCTTAGCTCATTAACTGAATCGGCTATTGCTTTAAGTTCATTGTAGTGCTCTCGGGCAACTCTTTCACCGATTGCAATTATTGAATCATATTCTGAGAAATCCAGCATTCCGTATGGCATTGGAATATGCACATAATGATCGGTTAGTGCCCACCCCTTTTTATTTGCCTCAATACGGTTAAATGTTAATACCTGATCGAGAATTGCCGGAACAGAATTTAATTCATCGATATCTTTTCTTAGTCCTGACTGCACATCTCCCCCAATAATTATATCAATGCCTAATTCTTTAATTTGCTCAGCTGGATAGTTATTTACCACACCTCCATCGATCATAAAGTTACCCTGATATTGTATTGGAGGAAAATACCCGGGAATTGCCATAGATGCACGAGTAGCCCTGGCAAGATTACCACTATCAATAACAATTTGCTCGCCGGTAAGCAAATTAGTGCTTATGCATAAAAATGGAATTGGTAATTGTTTAAAATCTGTAATATGAGCCACTTGCGAAAACAGATTATTAAGCATTAGATCAATATTAAAACTCCCCGTAAATGCATTACTTAAAGTTATTCCAGATTCTTCTATGGGTATAGTGAAATAGTATTTTTCGCTAAAAAGCTTTTCTTCGAACGAGATATATTGGCGTTCAAGCTTATCATTAATTAAAGCATCCCAATCCTGTTGGCGGATTAACTGTTCGATAGTCTCTGCAGAATATCCTGCAGCAAAAAGAGCCCCTACAACAGCTCCTATACTCGTACCTCCTATATAATCTATTGGCATGTTAACTTCTTCAAGCACTTTTAAAAGACCAACATAGGAAAATCCTTTCGCTCCCCCGCCACTGAGAACCAAGCCTACTGAGGGCTTTTCAAGAGTTACTTCAACGCTATTCTGACCAAATGAATTTTGAAAAAAACATAGGATTGCAACTGCTGTAAGTGTTTTTAGCTTAATACTTTTCATGTGGTTTTCTATGGTTGAGTAAATATATTAATTTTATAAATGCTTAACTGAATAATGAAGAGGTATTATAAAACAATAATTTGTGGAATTTTAAAAAAAGATAGTACTTACTTCAATTATTTCAGGAGTTTTACCATCAGCATATTTAGTATCACGATATAGTAAATCTGATAAACTAAAAGATTATAGAAATAGATGTTAAATTTAATGACAATTAATTATATTAAAATACGAAAGCGAACAACTAAAATAAAATGGTAATTGATAAAATTGAAAATTACAGACTATATGCTAACCTCAGTGAAAAAATAGCTAAAGCATTTGCATATATTAATGAGAATGATTTAACCCAAACAGAATCGGGGAAATATGAAATCGACAACGATGATATTTTTGCAATTGTTCAAGAATATGATACAAAAGAGAAAAATGAATGCAAACTTGAAGGACATAATAAGTTTATTGACATTCAATATATTATTGATGGAGTTGAACTAATTGGAGTAACATCATTGACAAATCAAATACCTATATTCAAAAACGAAAAAGATGACTATGCTTTCTATGAAAGTGATTCGTCTATAATTAAAATTGAAACTGGAATGTTCGCAATATTTTTCCCCGATGATCTTCATATGCCAGGAATTCAATTTAACCAAATCTCAAAAGTGAAAAAAGTTGTAATAAAGGTGCGGGTTTAATATTTATCTTTAATACCAGGATAGTTATATTTCAAACCCAAACTAATATTCTTCCTTATAGTTATAAACCTATCGTTGTGCTCTGGGTGTATAATGATAATAGGAGGAATAAATAAAAATAATACAAGCTATATTGATTGGCCTCCAAATTTATTTGGCTGACATTAAATCGTTTATCCGCAATTACAAGTTAAAATCACATTGCTTTTTTAGCCTTTATTCCTAATAGTTATTTATAATCAGTACAAATAAAACTATAGTTAAAAGTGTAAGACCCCATAATTTTAGCAACTTAAGTCGCATAACTTTTGGTGTGTAAATTTTTTTTCGCATCGTATATTGATATCGTGTACTTTAGCTCTAATTCTTGCAATGTTTAACAAACAACCTTATTTAAAACCAATTTAAAATCTTACTAGAAATGAAAAAACTTTACCTTTTTGGGTGTTTATGCTTTGTATTAGTATTTGCCCACACAAGCACATTAAGATCACAAACAAAACCTATTAAAATTGGAGAAGTTGATTATTTAACATCTAAATTAGCTCAGACATGGCAGGTTATTAACAATAGCTCGCCCTCCAAAACAGATATTAGTTTTGGGGTATCTTCAAACAGTTTAACGTTTAGTATTAATTCTTATAAACTAGATGAAGTACAGGTAAATTCAAAAACAACTATAGTCCCCAAAATTGAAAATGCGACCTACATTCTAAAAGAAGGTGCACCGAATCTACCAAAATTTGCTGAATCACTAATTATTCCAGCAGAGGACGAGATGAAAATTGAAGTTATATCATCTTCATTCTATGAAATCAAAAATGTTGATATTGCTCCGTCAAAAGGAAATTTGACCAGAGATATCGATCCTAACAAAGTTCCGTATGTATATGGAAAAGAATATAAAGAAGATAAATTCTTTCCTGGTAACCTGGCTGAACTTAGTGATCCGTATATTATCAGAGATGTAAGAGGACAAACAGTTCTTACCTATCCGGTACAGTATAATCCAATTCAAAAAGTACTTCGTATTTATACTGAAATTAATGTTAAAGTAGCATCTACCAGCAAAAAAAGCTCATCTAATTTGCTGACTTCTTTTGTAAAAGATCATTCAAGTGAATTTGATGAAATATATAAAGATCATTTTATCAATTATAACAGCAATGTATCTAAAAACTATACTCCGCTAAATGACTCTCCCGGGAAAATGCTTATTATCTGTTATGACAGTTTTATAGATGAAATGGCCGATTTTGTGGCTTGGAAAACCCAGAAAGGTATTCCTGTTGAAATAGTTGGTGTTTCTACCATCGGTTCTTCTGCTTCGCAAATAAAGACTTACGTTTCTAATTACTACAATACTAATGGATTGACCTATTTATTACTAGTAGGTGATGATGCTCAAGTTCCAGCTTCTTCAACCTCTGCAGGTCCATCAGATAATAACTATGGATATATAATTGGATCTGACCATTATGCAGATATCTTCGTTGGCCGTTTCTCTGCTGAGACTGAAAGCCAAGTCTCTACAATGGTAGATCGAACTATTCATTACGAGCGCGATATTGCAACTTCCGAAACCTGGATGGAAAATGCTATCGGCAGTGCCTCATCTGAAGGAAATTCATCAACCGGAGACGATGGGGAGTCTGATGCTGAGCATATGAATAACGTTGAGTCAGATCTGGTAAACTTTGGATATTCAGTTACTCGTGTTTATGAATCTGGAGGCTCTGTTACTCAGATGAGTAATGCAATTAACGCTGGAACAGGATTAATTAACTATTGCGGTCATGGGAGCGATTACTCATGGGTTAATGTGCCCTTTGGTACAACACAAGTTAATGCCCTCACCAACGTGAACAAACTTCCATTTATTATGGATGTTGCATGTGTGAATGGTAATTTCACTGATATAACTTGTTTTGCTGAAACATGGCTGAGAGCAACAAGCAATAGTAATCCAACAGGAGCGATAGGAATATACGGATCTACTATTAATCAATCATGGGCTCCACCAATGCGTGCCCAAGATGAATTTACAGATATATTAGTCGAATCTTATACAAATAATATTAAAAGAACTTTTGCCGGAGCTGCGATGAATAGTATTTTTGACATGATTGATCATTATGGCGCCGATGGCAGCAATATGGCTGATACCTGGACACTCTTCGGAGATCCATCTTTTGTAATGCGCACAAAACAACCAACCAGTCTGAGTGTAACTCATGCTACTTCAATTGAGCAAACAGCAAGTACCTTTGCAGTAAACTGCACTACAGATAATGCTTTTGTATCTTTAACTATTAATGGAGAAATTATTGGCACAAAAACTGTAAGTAATGGAACTGCAAATATAGGTGTTAGTAATTTACCGGCAAATGGTACGGTAAAAGTGACCGTAACAGCCTATAATAAAACTGTATATACTGGAAATGTAATTATAAGTGGAGGTGTTGTAGTTGCTCCTGTAGCTGATTTTAACGGATCTCCAACAACAGTATATACGGGTAACGCTGTAAAGTTTTCAGACTTGTCAACAAACTATCCAACAAGCTGGTCCTGGTCATTCCCCGGAGGCTCTCCTTCAACCAGTACAGCACAAAATCCGTCTGTTACATACAGTACAAATGGAACTTACGAAGTTTCTTTAACAGTTAGTAACAGTGCAGGAACCGACACAGAAACAAAAACAGGTTACATTACTGTTGAAGAAGCTCCTATTAGCTATTGCAGCTCAGGAGGTTCAGATTTTAGTGATGAATGGATTTCTGAGGTTCAAATTGGTAACTTCAGTAATTCATCTTCTGGTGCTTCATATACCGACTTTACTAATATGAATA